>CAZEDX010000006.1:0-90879 GCA_964511015.1 uncultured bacterium
CCACAGCGGGGTGGCCGCGAACAACATGGGCGACAGTCGAGGAGCAAACGGTCGGCCGCGGCTGGTGAGCCATGCGCCCAGCACGAACAACGCCGCGATTCCGAGAAAACCCAGGGCCATATACCGGGGCGAGCGAAAGGGGAACGCGAAATCGTCGGCGAACAACACACGCCCACCCGGGCCGGTGATCCATACCGACTGAACGGTCACCCGGCTGGCGAAGCTCTTCAGGAAAAAGCCGTGGAACGCCGAGTCGGCGGCGATGGGCCGCTGGTCGATCTGGCGCCCGTCAAACCACAGCTCGGCGCGGTCGGGGTAGCGTTCGATCAATACCGTGTGCAGCCGTTTGGCCGGTTCACCGGTAATTGCGGCCCGAGACAAGGTGAGGTCGACCGACGCGGGTTTGCCCAACAGACGCAGATCAAAGGCATCGAGCGTCTCAATGCACAAACGGAAGCGTACGGTAAAGCGCTGAACTGTAGTCAGACCATCGATCGGGGCCTCGACCTGCTGAGTCGCCTCGAACAACCAGCCCCATCGCCCGATCACGTCGCGGCCCGCAGCCTCGACCAACGGTCCGAACACCCAATGCCGGTCGACCAGGCGCCGGTTCTGTTCAGCGCGAAAGGCTCGCTGTGCATTCAGCACGAGCAAGCCGGCAACAATGGCCAACGCCAGCGCCCCACCAATCCAGGAAAACAGTGCGTGCGTTCGCTCGGTCGCCGGATGGTTCATCGCGCCCCCGCCTACCGCGGCACGAGTCGGTTCTGCTCCAGGAAATCGCACATCAATCGCGCTACTTCCTGGTGCCCGTAGTAGCTCAAATGCACCAGGTCGAAGTCGAACACGAGCTTGGCCTTGTCGGCGCGCGCATGGAACACATCGTTGATCGACAAGAACGGCAGCTTTTCCCGTGCGGCGAACGCTTTCATCGCAGCGCGGACCTTGAACGCTTTGGTGTTCGGATCCCCACGATAGGAGAAGTCATATTCCTCGAACAACACCAGTTTGACGCCGTAACGGCGGCACGCCGCGGCGAAATCCTCAAGGTTTGCCGTGATGTCCGCGACCGGATTGACGTCTTTGGTGAACTGGAAGCGTGAGGGCATCTTCGGCAGATTCCGCTGGCGCCAGCCGATGACTTTCGTCACCAACGCGTTGTACAAACGAAAACCCTGCAACTGATCTTGGGTCGCCGCGATCCATGCCGGCGGGGTGTCGGTTGAACCGCGGCGGCTTTGCAATTCCTGCTCGAGCGCCTTCAATTTGCCTTCGTTGCGCATCCGCCATAGTTCATGCAGCGTGAACGGCCCGCGCAAATCCGACGAATCGTTGCGGCTGACATACAAAATGACCATGTCCGGACGGTATTCGAGGGCGTAGTTCTCGAACAGTTTGAGGAGCTGAAACAGAATGAATCCTTTGACGCCGGCATTGATGACTTCGATCTTTTTTTGACGCGGTGTGCGGTTCAAACAGGCTTCTAGTAGGCCGGAGAAGGTTTGCTCGTTTTGCTCGATCCAATCGCCGTAGGTGTTCGAACCGCCCATGGCGAACACACGGTACGTGCCGGGATGCGGGTCGGTTGTGGGAACGCGCCCGCGGAATTGCAACCGGCCTACATTGAACGATGTATTGTTGCTGAGCAAACCGGCCGGTACAAACAGCAAATCGTCTTCCGGCCGGAAGGTTTTGCCGAGATTCATCGGCTGCCAGCGCGAGTTGTATTCCGAAAGCCGGGCGTTGATTTCTGCCGCGCCGAGCAGGGCGAAGGTCAACGCAAGCATCAGCGCCGCATAGGTGGGCAATTCGCGGCGATGTGCGTGGCAGGTCTGGAACAGCATGAACAAGGTGGCCAGCAGCAGTGCGGCCGACACGCCGAGCTCAGAGGGTTTCAGCCACGGATAGAGCGCCAGGCCCACCGTCGCCGGGAAAAACGCGGGCGCCAACACGCGCCAGGCATCCAAATGAGCGTGCCGCAAGGCCGCCGCCAGCCACGCCGCCAATCCGGCGAGCGCTGGCACCACCAGCCAACGCGCGGAATTGTCGGATGCCGTGCGGAGCAACAATAGCGACAGAATCACGGCGGCAATCGGCAGAATGACGGCTGCGATCCGCCGACCGCGGCCGGTGAGGGGAACCAGGCGGTTGCCAAACAATAACAGCAACGACAAAGTGGACATCAGCCAGACTACATCGCCCACCGAAACCGACAAAGGGAACAGCAAGCCGGCCCACAGTGGCGTCGCGGCAAACAGCACCCGGTTCAGGCGGGCGGGGAAAGACAGGCTGCCGCGCACGGCGAAGGCCAGCACGACGAACAAGGCCACCAGCGCCAGGATCGCCAGCGATTGTTGATACGGCCGCCGGAAGGGGAAAGCGAAGTCGTGGCTCAGCAACGGCCGACGGCCGGGTCGCGCCACTTCCATCCATTCCACGGTGAAGTCGCTGCCGATGCTCTTGATCAGGAAACCGTCGATGGTCAGTTGTTGGCCGAGCGCGCGCTCGTCGATTTTGCGGCCGTCATAGTACAGTTCCACGCGGTCAGGGTAGCGCTCTACGTCTACACGGGAAGTCCGTTTGCTGTCATACGCCGGCAGATTGTGGCCCCAAATCAGCAGGTCCGCCGAAAACGGTTCGCCGAGGAGCCGGAAGTTGAGGCGGTCGAAACCTCGCAACTGCAGCCGAAAACGCAGCGAAAAGCGCTGGGTGTCACGCAAGGGGCGCAGGTGGATTTCAGCTTCCTGATAGCGGTCGAATTCCCAACCGTAGGGTTGAACCGGGTCGTTCTTGGTCCGTTCGTTCGGCGGGCCGTAGATCCAGTTCTGCTTCTTGAACCACCGGTTTTGTTCGGCCTGGCAAGCACGGTGCAGGTTTTGCACGATCAGGAAAGCGGCCAGCACGGCGAACACGCCGGCCATGATCCAGGATCCGATGATGCGGATGCGCGATGTGGAAACCGCCGCCAACTCACCCACCGTTTGTTGCGTGACTGGGGCGGATTATAGACGCGTCACGGGCCGGTTCCAACGTCGGCGCGATTATTTCCGCGCCTCTTTTTTGTTGGCCAGCAAGGACAGGACTATGGCGCCGGTCAGGATCAAGGCAATGACGCCCAGCGACAACAGGGTCGGCACCGCCACCCAACGGTGCACGATCATCTTCAACCCGATGAACACCAGAATGGCCGCCAGGCCGACGTTGAGGTAACGCAGGCGGGTCATGCCGGCGGCAACGACGAAATACAGTGCGCGCAGCCCCAGCACGGCAAAGGCGTTGGATGTGTAGACGATGAAGGAGCTGCTGGAAATGCCCAACACCGCCGGCACCGAGTCGAAGGCAAAGAGCACGTCCATGAATTCGATGACGATCAGCGTGAGAAACAGCTTGGTCATCATCAGCGATCCTTTTTCGCGCACGAAGAAATGCTCGCCTTGCAGATCGTTGGTCACCCGCAGGCGCTTCATGATGAACCGCACGATCTTGCTTTCGCCCGGATCCATGGGCCCTTCAGCGTGGGAGCCGATCCGCACGCCGGTATAAATCAAGATCGCGCCGAAGACGTACATCACCCAGTCGAACCGGTGCAGTAGCGCCGTGCCGCCGGCAATGAATAGAGCGCGCATCACCAGCGCTCCGATCACGCCGTAGAATAGCACGCGGTGTTGATGACGCAGTTCGATCTGGAAAAAGGTGAAAATCGCCAAAAATACGAACAAATTGTCGACCGACAGGGCCTTTTCCACCACGTAGGCGGTGAAAAACAAGGTAGCCGCTTCGCCGCCATGGCGGAACCAGACATATCCGTTGAACAACAACGAGACGGCGACCCAGACCACGCTCCAGCCCAGCGCCTCTTTGATCCGAATCTCGTGTGCGCGCCGATTGAAGACCGCCAGGTCGATTGCGAGCATGCCCAGCACGATCGAGCCGAACACCACCCACTCGACGTTCGAAACGGTCATGATCAGATTCATCTACTCTCCCTTCGGCCAGTGGCGCCGACAACCAAGCAGGGTTTCGCCGGTCGCCAGTCGGGCGGTCAATCTAACACAGGGGCCAAGGGGGTGGAAGACGCCGAGGCGTTTTGTTGACAATGGCGAACCCGGACGCTTATAGTCGTTTAACTCTGGTTGGGAAAAAGACTTCGGGAGGCCCGCATGTTGCTTCAACTTCATGTGAAGACAGCGTCTGCCACAATCGCTTCGTTCGATTTTGACGCTCTATTGGCCGACATGAGCCAGAACGGCTATGCCGGCACACTGGCCGGGTTGCGGGACAAGATCGCAGAGTTGTTCCGGGTGCCGCCGGAAAAAGCGTTGGCCACTTCGCGCGAACTCCGGGGTGATATCTTTTTTCCCGGCGAGGGTAAGCTGCTGTATCTCAAGTGTCAGGCCAAGCAAGAGGAAGGCAGCGAATCGACCGAAGGCGATGTCTTTGCCGACCCGGGCCAGTCCGCGACGCTGACCAAGGTCAAGTTTGAAGCTGGCCTGATTGCCTCGCTCGGTGAAGCCGACCTGGCCGACCTCGATTCCTTCTGCGAATCGCTCAGCACGATTCTCGTCGTTTCGTTCTCGTCACCAGAGATCAAATGGCAAGACGCCGAGAAAAAGAAGGTCAAGCGGCCGAACGTCGACGGCAAGAACGCCGTCACCCCGGCGGAAAGCGAAATCGAACTGGCCGGCATGCTGCGCGATGGCAAACTCGATCCGCTGTTCGCGGCGATGAAGGCCAAGAAGGGCCAGATCGTGCTCGACGAATTTCTCGAAGGCCGCAAAGACGCCGAGGAGATCGAGTACTTCATCGACAAGCTGTTCGAATCCGACTTCTTTGAGGAAGAACTGATTGTTTACAACGCCGACAACCAGCCGGTGTTCCGCGCCAAGGACCGCGCCAGCCTCGAAGCGCTGAAGAAAGCGGGCATTCGCGACCTGACCGGCAACGAGCTCGACATCACCCGCGTGCGGCGGTTGATCATCATGTCGGCCGAGAAGGAAGGCCTGCTGTCGCTGTCCTGGCAGGCGCGCATCTTCCTGATTGACATGCTGTTCAAGGTCGGCCTGTCGAACAAGGACATTCTCAACCTGCCATCGGTCGATGATATCGATTTGATGGTGGCCTTCCTCGACAACGAACCGATCGTCTTCGTGTTCCGCAACGAGGGCGTCGAAGCCGAAGAGTTCGCCAAACTGGCGAACCTGCTGGCCTCGCTCGGCCAGCCGCACGTGGTCGCCATCACCCGCGGGCCGGTCGACGTCGACGGCGCGCAGGCGGCGGGCGCCGCTTCGTGTGTGGTGATCAACCGCATCGACGAATTCGGCACCAAGCTGATCGAATTGTTCAGCGCACAACGCGCGAAGGCCATCGAGGCGGCCATGAACGACTTCAATAAGATGATCAGCCTCAATGTGGTGGCGATGAGCCTGGCGCGCTTGGGAGACTGAGCCCCGTTTTTTGACCCCGAAGCGGGGCGAATCGGCGGCGGAGCCTTTTCCTGTCGAAAATGTCGAACACGGTAATCTTCGCGGTCGATCGGAAAATTCCGCAAGCCGGCAAGTCCCAGGAGTTTTCCCGTGCCGTCCATGTTGCCGCTGTGTAACTTCTCCTGTTTCGTGATCTATTCTCGGCTGGCGGCGATCTTGTTGTTGATCGTCGGGACGGCCAATCGCCTGGTCCGCGGCGTACTACGTTGGCGGGGCCGTGAGGAGGCGTTGCACGCTTGGCTGTCGGCGAATTGGCCGACCGCGTGTGCTGTCTGGATCGTGATCGCGACTTGTCCGATCGGCATGGGCTACTACCCCCAGTGGTGCGGGGGATGAGCGGAGTCGGCCGGGTCGAATAGCCGATCGGAATGACTGGTAAGGGCGCCGCCGCATGGAAGTGGAACCGGGATGAATACGTTGGCGGATCAAACCAAACATGCGAGAAGGGCAAGCTTGAAGATCGAATGTCCCTGGTGCCGCAATACTGTCGAGCCGCCCGATCCATTTACCGAAGGGCACTTTCCCTGCCCGGTGTGCGGCCAGCCGCTGATGCTGGTCGAGCCGGCTACCCCCGCCGAGAGACCGGCGTCTACCACCGTCCTGAACAGACTTGCCTTCACGGCGTTGATCTTGGTCTTGGCCTTTATTTGGTTGGTGCCGCTGTTGCTGGTGATGCCGGCCATCGTCGCCTGGTTCGCTCGGCGGCAGATCAAGGCGCACCCCGACCAGTACCATGGTGAGAAAGAAATGGCGTTGGTGATGCTCGTCGGCGTCATCGTTCCGTTGGCGTACGGCGCCATGCTCTATGTAGACAGTCCGGGGTTAACCGCGGGAAACGGTTGTTGGGCGGCGGCAATCGCGGTGGCGCTGCAGGCGATTTCGTTCGTCTGGTCGTTGTTCATTGTCGTGCGCGAAACCTATCGTTCCCGGCGCATGGTATCGGTCGAGAACCGCTGGCCGGCAGTCACGACCGTCATCTTGACCATCGGCGCGTTGTTGTTCGCCGGCACTCTCGCCCTCATTCCCAGTTACACTATGGTCGGCCCACGCAGCCATAACGTCAGCGCCGAGAGCGCCGCGCTCAATGCCGCCATTGCGGAAAGCGTCCATTTCCAGAACAGCGGCGGACAGAGCAGCGGTCGCTACGTCAACCGTCTGGCCGACCTATTGCAGTGGGACAACAACCTCACCGACGACCCGGAAGTCACCTTCACCTTCGGCCCCTGCAACAGCTCGGGCTACACATTTACCACCACTCACGCCAAGGGTGACACGTCGTACGTGAAAACCAAATGACTTGGGAAGGGAGGGGTTCGGTTTGCGATACGGGTGCTGGGACGAACTGGGCCCCTGGTTCTGGTATGTCCTGGCCGTGGGCGTCGGCTTGTTCCTGCTCTTCGGTCGGTGCCGGGAGCTTCGCGCGCGTCAGGGGAAAGGCGTTCGGCGCATGTTCACGCCGCTGCGGATCATGTTGCTGGGCGCCGGCATTGTCGCGGGGATGGCCTTCGTGACCGGATACCTTGTGTGGCTGGCCGTGAAGCCGGCATATGGTTCGCCCGACCGGATTGCCGCCACCGCCGGCGAACGGGAACGGCGCGCCGAGGAAAACGTCTAGCGACTCAACGGCGGCAAGTTCGGGGGACGGTACGCCAGCCAATTGCAGGACCTGCTCGTCTTCGACCAGCGGCTGGTGGTCGATCCGGCCGTGACCTTTCTCTTCGGGCCGTGCAATTCCTCCGGCTATTCGTTTACCACCACGCATGCGCGAGGTGGCCAAGGCTACCCATTCTCCAACACAGGCCACGGCGGACGGTTGCAGTTCAACACCGTCCCACAGTAGGGCGATTGCATCGGGGATCGTGTCTACGGAACAGCTACCTGATCTCCACCTCGAACGGTAGGCCCATGTACGGCCCGGCAGCGATGGCGCGGGCGATGCCGAGGCCGGGCAGGGGCAGCGGGAACGGATCGGTCGTGCGGACATTGAGCGCCAGCAGCATGCGCAGCGGGCTCGGCAGCACGGGGTACTCGACGATGCGCGCCGGTTCGTTTTCGGCGCCGCCGGCTTCGAGCTTGGCCAGGCGTAACGCTTCGCCGATGCCGCCCAGCTCGTCGGCCAGTTCGGCGCTGAGCGCCTCGCTGCCGGTCCAGACGCGGCCTTCGGCCAGTTCGTCGACGCGCTCGAGCGGCAGTTTGCGGCCTTTGGCGACGGCCTGCTTGAATTCGGCGTACATCGTCTGCAGCACTTCCTCCATGCGCTTGCGTTCGGTCTTGGTGAACCTGCCGATCGGGCTGAAGATGCCGGCCGCTTCGCCGCGCCGGTGTGCCTCAACGCGCACGCCGAACTTGGCGTACAGCCCCGACAAATCGAACTTGCCGGCGATCACGCCGATCGAACCGGTCAACGTGCCGCGTTCCGCCAATACCTTCTTGCCGGGCACCGCGACGTAATAGCCGCCCGACGCGGCGACGTCGCCCATGCTGACGATCAACGGCTTCTTGGTGGCGAGGCGTTCGAGCTCGCGGCGGATCAGGTCGGACCCGGTCGCGCTGCCGCCCGGGCTCGACACGCGCAGCACCACCGCCTTGGTGGTCTTGTCGCGTTTCAAGTGGCGCAGCAGCCTCACGTACGACGAGGCGCCGTACACGCCGCGCGCCGGCTCGCCGCGGCCTTCCTGAATCTGGCCGGACAGATGGACCACCGCCACCGTCGGCGCGCCGACCAGCGTGGCCCGCGCGTGGATGCGGCGGGCGAAAACGCGATAGTAGCGGTTGCCGCCGGCGAGGCGCGAGTTCTTGACCTGCAATTCCTTGAGCAACTCGTCGCGGTACCCGGCGCGTTCGATCAAGCCGGCCTTCACCGCGCGTTCGGGCGTGTAGGGCCCGCCGTCGATGATCTTCTTCACCTGCGCCGCGGTCTTGCCGAGCGCGGCGGCGAGGTCGGTGACGATCTGGCCGTAGAGAACGTCGAGCAGGCCTTCGGTCATCTCGCGCGCGGCTTCGCTGGCGCCGGTGCGGGTGAAGGTCTCGGCGGCGCTCTTGAACTTGCCGGCGACCAGCAGGTCGGGCGCGACGTCGGCTTTGTCGAGCAGACCGCGCAGGTAGGTCAGTTCCATGCTCAGGCCGGTCAGCGAGAGCAGGCCGGTCGGCACCAGCCAGCGCCGTTCGCATTGCGCGGCGAGCAGGAATTCGCGCGTGCCGGCCTGGTCGATCAAAGCGGCGGTCTTCTTGCCGGCGGCGCGCAGCCGTTCGAGCGCGCGGGCGACTTCCTGCGTGCGGGCCAAGCCCATGCCGCCGGGCCGGATGCGGCAAACCACGGTCTTGATTAGCGGGTCGCGCGCCACGACATCGAGCAGCTCGAGCAATTCGCGATGGTTCATGCGCCGGCGGCGGCGCAGGTCGAGCGGCGAGCCCGGCAGCCAGTGTTCGGGGAACGAACCGCCAAGGTCTATTTCGATAGCGTCATACCGCGCGCGGCGCAGGAAAAACCCGGTGAACCACAAGTAGAACGCGGCCATGATGCGGTGAAAAAACTCGACCAATCTGCCCAGCAACTGCATATAGACTCCTGCCTTCGTTGGTTGAGCATAATCATTGTGAGGCCAACGGGGTAGGGGCTAGGGTCGGACCAGGCGAAATGACCGTCCGCTCGGCGAGCGTTTGGCATCTAGGCCACCTCCAATCCCTACCCGTTGACGCTGCCCCGCGCGGACCTCTACCCTGGCGCTATGTCCGAGCAACCGAAATACACCTTCCGCTGGTACGAGAAGCTGCTGCTGGCTGTCGGCCCGGTGGTGGTGGCGTTTCTGCTGCGAATGTGGTGCCGATCCTGCCGGGTGGTTGCGCGCGAAGACGAAGACCGCGAACGCGAGGCGGTGAAAAAGTACGACGGTTGCATCTACCCGACTTGGCACCAGCGCATGTTCTACTTCTTCCACGATTTCGGCTCGCGCCATGTCACCATGATGATCAGCAAAAGCAAAGACGGCGAATACGCCAACGCGCTGGCGCTCAAGCTCGGCTTCTATTCCGTGCGCGGCAGCGCCACCCGCGGCGGCCGCACGGCGATGCACGAATTGATCGATAAGATCCGCGGCGGCGGGCACAAAGCCGGCATGATGGCCGACGGCCCGAAGGGACCGCCGCGCGTGCTGAAGATGGGCTCGATCAAGATTGCGCGCGAGACCGGCCGTCCGATCATCCCGATGATGTACGGCGCGAAACGGCGCATCGTCTTCAAGTCGTGGGACCGCTATTTTTTGCCCGTGCCGTTCACCCAGGTCGTGCTGCTGCACGGCGAACCGGTCTTCGTGCCGCCCGACGCCGACGAGGCGGAATGCGAACGCCTGCGGCAAATCATCGAGCGGCGGATGAACGAGATGGCCGACCGCTGCGATACTTGGTGGGGCGGGCAGCCGGTCGGCAAACCGGGTCACGATCTGCCGCCGAATCCGGAGCGCACATGAACACGCCGACGCTCTATGCCCTGGAAATCGATGTGCCGTCATCGCTGGCCGACGCGGTGAGCAGTCGGTTGTTCGACGCCGGTTTGCGCGGTATCGAAGAGCAGCCCGCCGGGGCGCGGATACGATTGGTGCTTTACGGCGAAGACCGGCTGCAGGTCGAGTACTACGCCATGGTGGCCCGCGATTACCTCGCCGCGCTGGCGCAGTTCACGCCGGAGGCGCACACGGCGCGCGTGGAGATCCATGACCACGAAAACGCCAACTGGTCCACCGCGTGGCAGAAGTTCTTTCGGCCGACGCCGCTGACCGACAAGCTGCTGGTGCAGCCGCCTTGGGAAGCAAACGAGCCGCCGCCCGGCATGACCGCGTTGGTCATCGAGCCGAAGATGGCTTTCGGCGTCGGCACGCACGCGACGACGCGTCTGGCCGCGCGCAGCGTCGAACGTTACTGCCGCGCGCACCCGGGCTGCCGCGTGTTCGACTTCGGCACCGGCACCGGCATTCTCGCGCTGGTGGCGATCAAGTGCGGCGCGGCGTCCGCCGTCGGCACCGATCTCGACCCGGTCGCGGTCGACACCGCGCGCGAAAACGCCTTGCGCAACGGCTGCGCGGCGCAAACCGAGTTCTGGACACGCGAACTGACGGCGTTTGCCGCGCCGTTCGAAATGGTTGTGGCCAACGTGACCACGCCCGTGCTCGCCGAGGTGGCGCCTGAGCTGGCGCGTCTGACCGCACCAGGCGGACTGCTGGCATTGACCGGCGTGCTGGCCGAGGACGGCGCGCGGCTCGCCGCGGAATACGCCGAACACGGCCTGGAACTGGTGAGGCGCGAAGAAGAAGACGAATGGTGCCTGCTGGAGGTCGCGAAGGAATGAGCCGGCATCCGGTTGACGAGGTGCGCGCGGGATTGCTGACCATCAGCGGCGACGCGGCCCATCATTTGCGGCACGTATTGCGCGCCCGGGCCGGCGACGCAATCGTCGTGTTCGATGCGGCGGGGCGCGAGGCGGAGGCGGTCATCGCGACAGTGGGCAAGAGTGAGATCGTCGTCGAAGCGGGTCTGCCGCGGCTAATCAGCCGGGAATCGCCGCTGGCGCTGACGTTGGCGTTCGCCTTGTCAAAGGGTGACAAGCCGGAGTGGATCGTACAGAAAGCGGTGGAACTCGGCGCGCACCGGTTGTTGGTGTTCGCGGCTGCGCGTTCGGTCGCGCGGTGGCCGGCCGGCGACGTCGTGCGCAAGACCGAACGGCTGGCGGCGGTGATTCGCGGCGCCGCGGCGCAATGCGGGCGCAACGTACTGCCGCCGCTGACCTATGCCGCGTCGTTGTCTGTGGCGATGGCGGATCTGGCCGCCTGCCCGCAACGCATTGCGCTGCACCCCGAGGCGGTCACGCCGCTGGTCGCGGCGGTGACGCCGGGCGCCGGCGCAGTGGCGCTGTTGTGCGGGCCAGAGGGCGGGCTGGCGCCGGAAGAGGCCGCCGCGTTGACCGACGCCGGTTGGCGGCTGGCCAAGCTTGGGCCGCGTATCTTGCGCGCGGAAACGGCTACGCTGGCCGCGTTGGCCGCACTACAAAGCCGTTGGGGTGATTTCGGCGCGGTGTAGGCAACTACTCGCCGTAGTTCTCGCCGGTTGTGATGCCGCTGGTCGTTCCGCCGTTCCCGGCGCCCGTGTTTTCCTGCAGTTCCTTCTTCGCTTCGGCGCTGATGCCCGGCGCGACGCGGTAATAGATGATCTTCACCTTCTTGGACAATCGATTGACGATCCCCAGCGCGCTTTTTTGCACGTTGCCGACAATGGCAATGCAATTGACCCGGAAGTAGCGGCTGGAGACGGTGAAATGCTTGGCGAACTTGCGCGCCAGCGCCGGGTCGAAGCCGATTTCGCCGGTAAGCACCTTGGTCATGTTTTTGGTGGTGAAGTGATTGCCTTCGCCGCTGGTGAAGCCCATCGCCAGTTCGTTGTCTTTTTCGTCGGGCTTCGGCGTCGCTTCGTTCATGGCGTCCGAGCCGCTCTCTTCGCGCCAGGTGACCAACTGGTCGATGACCGTCGTGTCGGCGTTGGCGTCGTCGTACTTCAGCACCGCCTTGAGCAGCTTGGCGTCGGCGGTGTTGAGGTTCATCTTGACCTCGCCGTACACGGTGACCAGCGGTTCGAGCTTCTGCCACACCTCGTCGGTGATGCCGTAAACGAGCCGGATTTCCTGGAGCGAGTCGAAGTAGGCGTTCTTGCTCAACACGCCGGTGGGGCTGGCGCTGTAACCGTAGACCGTGTCCTCCGGCCCCGAACCGTCGACTGCATCCTCGTTCGAGTCGAGCCAGTCGACCACCGCGTTGGCCAGCGTGGTGTCGATTTCCAGCTCGCTCAGCAGGTTCTTGAAAATCTCGAGCTGCTCGGCGCGGACGTTGCCCTGCCGGTCCACCAGCGAGTTGAGGTTGAAGCGGCTCATTTCGTCGGCGATGTCGATCATCACGTTGCCGTCGCCGGCGGGCATCATCGGCATGCCGAGCTTGCCGAGAAAGTCGTACCAGTCCTCGTGCATGTGGTCGGAAGAATTGTCCTCTCCATCGGCTAGCAACGCACCGGCGGCGACCTGCACGCCGCTGCGGGTCAGGTATTCGGCTTTGACGCCGTCGGCCAGATTGCCGGCGATATAGAACTGAATGCGCACCGACTGGTGCAGGTCGAGCACGAGCACGGTCAAGACGGTGGTGACCATCAGCACGATCAGCAGGGCCACGCCCCGCTCGTGACGGTTCGGGCGGCGGACGCTACAGCCCACTGGTGCCTCCCGTCGTGCCGGTGGTGCCGGCCTTGCCGGTGCCGCCGCTTTCCGGCGTGGTTTCCGCGTCGTCGTCGCCTTCGCTCTCGGACGAGAGGCTGATCGACGACAGCAGCACGCGAACCTTGGTATGGAACGGGATCTGCGTTTCTCGCGGCCCGTTCAGAATGAGCGTGATTTCCACCGCCAGCGGCAAGGCGTCGACCATCTCGTCGGTTTGTTCGACCTGGACGTCTTCGCCCTCTTGTTCCTCAGTGAAGCGACGGCTGTCCCAATCGTCGATCCATTCCGTGCCGTCGTAATAGCGCAGGTTGAACGCGGCGACGTTGGTCGCCAGCTCGTAGATCTCGCCGCCTTCGGTGTTGTCCTTGTCGATGTTCGCGTCTTCGCGGCGGTAAAGCGTGGGGATGCCGGTGTCGGGGTTCTCCATGACGAAGTAGCTGACCTCGCATTGATCGCTTTCCTGCGCGGTGGCGACGTACTTGACGTGGTTGAACGAGGTGAAATGCAATTCGTCGGCCGGCATGCTATCGACGCCGTCGCGGGAGATGCCGTAGAAGAGGGTGTAGGACGAGGGGCGGGTGTTGAGGAACGAGGTGACCAGGTCGGCTTCCATCTTGTCCAACGCCCAGCGGCCCTGGTGGTACACCTCGTTGCCCTGCTCGATGTAGTCCTTCGACTCCGCGGTCTTCGCGAAGGCGCCCCAGATCAGGCCGACGATCATCGACAGAATGCCGATGGCGACCATCACTTCGAGCAGGGTAAAGCCGGCGCGTTGGCTATTCAGTGGCCGTCCCTCCGGTTGTCGGTGTGGCTTCGGTGCCGGTCGAGGTGGCATCGTTGTCCCCTTCCTCGACCGTGCCGCGCTCTTCTGAGGTGGAAGCGGCAATGTATTCGGTGATTTCGATCTTCTGTTCGTAACCGCCGTCTTGCCAAAAAACGCGCACGTAGCACTCGCGCACGTAGTCCCAGAAGTTGTTTTCCACCACCTCTTTTTCCCAGCGGTAGCCGGGGTAGAGACCGGGGTACAATTCTTCGAAGTCGCCGGCGGTGGTGCCGATTTCGGGAAAGCCTTCGAGTTCGATGTCGGTCATCAGGTCTTTGGCCAGATTGACGGCGATGGAAACCTCGCGGCTGCGTGACGACAGGCGCACCGAACTGCCATGGTTTTCCAGCAGTACCACGAACGAGGTGGCCAGAATGGCCATGGCCACCATGACCTCAAGCAAGGTGAAACCGTGACGGGCGTGGCGGCTCATTGGCTGATTATCCCGACGTACGCGCCGGCGGTCGTGCCCTGTTCCTGCCCGTTGTTCTGCTGCACGACGTCGATGTAGCCGTCGAGCACCGTGATCTTGCCGGTCATCGGCTCGAACAGCAGCGTATATTGCCGGCCGTCTTCGGCCGAGAGGTGAATCAGCCCGCGTTCGACGTAGCCGGTCGGAAAGAAGGTGATGAAGATGTCCTCGCCTTCGGTGCGTTTCTCGGTGTCATGCGGGGTGACGATGTCGGTGAAGAACACCCCGTCGGGCAGCTTCTGTGGCCTGGCTAGGTCGGTCGGGTATTCCACAAACTGGGCGGTGTCGCCCGAGGTGACCATCGCGCTGAGCCAGTACATACCGGTTTCGGGGCTGAAGTTCAGCCGCAGCGGCATCTGTTTGATCACCGATTCGTTAAAGGCGAACTGCGAAGTGCCGATGAGCCGACGCATGGCGCTTTTGAGGTTGACCTCGAACATATCGGTCATGCGCGGGATGGCAATGGCCATCATCGTGCCGATGATGATGACAACCACCATCATCTCGAGCAGGGTGAAGCCCCGTTCGCGCATGTCCGCCCTCCGCCGACGCGGCTACGGCGTGATGTCGTCGGCCGTGGCGGGTCTGGCGTCGGGGCCCATCGACATGATCGTGTAGAAGTGGCCGTCATCGCATTGATACAAATACGCGCTGCCCCATGGATCAACGGGGATTTTGTCGTCGCGCAGGTAGCCGCCGGGGCGGTAGTTGTTCGCCGTGCGGCCGCTTTCGGGCGGAGCGACCAGCGCCATCAACCCCTGGTCGGTCGTCGGGTAAAAGCCGTTGTCCATCTTGAACAGATCGAGCGCGTCGCGCAGGGTCTGCATTTCGACCTTGGCGGCCTGCACGCGGGCTTGTTCGAGGCGGTCCAGCACCTTGATGCCGACCAAGCCGGCCAACGTGCCGATGATGATCACGACGACCATGATTTCCAGCAGCGTGAAGCCCTGCTGGCTGCGCAACACCTCGCGCGCCACCCGCCGGCGGGTCCGGTTCTCCAAGCGTTGTCCCTTCATCTCTCTCTCCTTACGTCGCGGGCCGGCTATTGCAAGCCCGAGGTCATGTCCATAATCGGCAACATGATGGCGATCACGGCGAAGCCGACGAAGCCCGCCATCACCAGCAGCATCAGCGGCTCGAAGACGGCGGTCAGGCCGTTGATCGTCGCGGTCACTTCGTTTTCAAAAGCGTCGGCGACGCGAAACAGCATGTTCTCCAGCTCGCCGGTCTGTTCGCCGACGTGAATCATGTGCAGCACGATCGGAGGAAACACGCCGCTACGTTCCAACGGTTTGGCGATCGCCTCGCCTTCCTTTACGTTTTCGCGCGCCGTCTCGATGGCCTTTTCCAGCACCTTGTTGTTGACGACGTTCTTGACGATGTCCAGCGCGCTGATGATCGGCACGCCCGATTTGAGCAGCGTCGCCAGCGTGCGCGCGAATCGGCTGACGGCGATCTTGCGGATCAAGCGGCCGACGATCGGCAGCCGCAACATGAGCGCATCCCACCGCGGGCGGCCTTTTTCGGAATTCTTCCAGCGCCGGAACCCGTAGCCGGCGCCAACCAGCATCAGCACCACTAGCCACCAGTAGCTCTGCATGAAACGCGCGGTGGCCAGCAGCCCCAGCGTGACCGCCGGTAGCGCCTTGTGCATGCCTTCGAAAATCTTGCTGATCTTCGGAATGACGAAGGCGACCAGGTAGCCGATAATGCCCGTGCTGATGACCATCATCATCACCGGGTAGATCATCGCCGAGCGGATCTTCTGCCGCAGCGTCATCTGCGATTCGGTGAAATCGGCCAGCCGGGCCAATACGATATCGAGCGTGCCCGAGTTTTCGCCGGCATGGACCATGTTGACGAACAACGGGCTGAAGATCTTGGGAAAATCCTTCAGGGCGTCGGCCAGGCTCGAGCCTTCGTTGACTTTGTCGCGCACCTGGGTAAGGGCTTTCTTGAGCACGACGTCGTCGACCTGGGTGGCCAGGGCGCCAAGCGAATCGACCAGCGGAATGCCCGCCGCGGCCAAGGTGGCCAGTTGCCGCATGGCCATGGCCAAGTCTTGCAGGCCGACGCGTCCGCGCAACGCCTTGAGGTCGATCTCCATGCCCAAGCCCTTGCCGCGCAGGGCCTTCTGGTCGGACATCTCCGCGACTTCGGTCGGAAACAGGCCGTCTTTGCGCAGCTTGGCCTTGGCCGTCTTGACGCTGTCGGCGTCAACGATGCCATTGACCGTCTTGCCGGCGCCGGTCAGTGCCTTGTAGCTGAAAACGGGCACGGAACTCCCTTCCTCATGCGGCTTCACTCAATCAAACAGACCCCCCGGCGGCATTAGCCGTTCAAGGCGGATCTGCCGGGCCGCGGGTATACTTACACCTTCGGTCCGTCTTCCGAACCGCGGCTGATTCTACAGAATGCTGAAGCACAAACCAAGGGGCGAAAGGTAGCCCCGCCCGGTTGCCCCTTCGGATGAAAACCACCGCTGATACAAACTGTTACAGAATGATACAAGTTGGCTACAGATTCACCATGGATCCTGTCTGTATTATCCATGCCAGGGGAACAGAGAGGTTGGCGAAACGTTGCAGGCCGGGAGTGGTGTGTTCTTGCCCAGCAACACCGGCAGCAAGGGCCCGTTGAGGCGGCCTATTCAAGGGTGACATTGCCATGATAGAAGAGACCGGCCGTGCGGCCGATTGGGACCGGGGTTTGCCCGGGGGAATGGCCGCCAGGATGAAGGACCCGCAGCGCATGAGCAACCACTTTTTCCCGACGGTTTACCTTTCCAAACCGGCGGTCGTCTTGCCGCCCTTGCGGGTCGACAACGATCAGCTCCTCCGGCGCATTCGCGAAAGCTTCCGGGGGCCGGAGCGGGATCTGCGCCTGGTCGAAATCGTCGTCGCGCGCACCTTCGAGCAGTGCGGCTCGCAATATCGCTACCTCGAACCTGATCCTAACGTGCGGGTGGCCGACTACGCCGCGCGCGCAGCGCGCAGTTGTCTCGAAGCCAACGGGGTGTCCGCCAAGGATTTGAAGCTGCTGATCAACGGCAGCATCGCGCGTGAATACTTCGAGCCGTCAACGGCCATGGAAATCGCCGCCAACCTGGGCATCGAAACGATTCACGCTTTCGATCTGACCAGCGCCTGCGCGGGCCAGCTCGAGGCCATTCACGCCGCCTGCGCCTATCTCCACCTGTACGGCGAGCTGGATCTGGCGCTGGTCTGTTCGGCCGAGCTGACCCGCCAGTTCCTCAGCCACGAGATCAATTCCGTCGAAGAACTGGTGCCGAAGGTAGCCGGTTTGACCATCGGCAACGCCGCGGCGGCTTGGCTGGTCGGCCGCCAACCGTTCCGGGGCGGCTGCCTGCGCCTGTTGGCGATGAGCAACTACAGCCTGCCGCAGAACTGGCATCTGTGCAGCGCGCCGATCGACGGCACGTTCACCTCGATCTCGGGGGAGCTGTTCAAGCTGAATGTCCACGTGGCGCCGGAACTGCGTCGGGTGATGGACCGCCTGGGCTGGACGCCGGCCGATGTCGACCACTTCGTTTTCCACCAGCCGAGCGAGAAGATGGTCAAGAAGGTCGTGGAAGACCTCGGCGCCGACCCGACCAAGGCTGTCTACAGCCACCATTTATTCGGCAACACCTCGAGCACCACCGTCGCCCTGGCGATGAATCAACTGTTGCTGGAACGCGAGCTCCAGCCCGGACAGAAACTGCTTCTCTCGACGGCCGCTTCCGGCTTCACGATGGTCACCGCGGCCGCGGAATGGGTCGTTGCGCGATGATGAAGTTCCTCAATCTCTACCGCATCATTCTCAAGACCTTCGGTTTCAAACTGCGCCCGCTCGGCACGTTCCTGCTGCTGCAAGTGCACCGCCTGGTCAACGCCACCACGCGCGCGCTCGACCACGTGCTGTTTCCGGCGTTCCGGCGCCAGCGGCTCGACCGGCCGATCTTCATTCTTGGCAATCCGCGCGGCGGCACGACCTTCGTCCACCGCTTTCTGCTCAATACCGACTGCCTGTGCGCGTTCGAACTGTGGGAAATGCTTTTCCCGGCGATCACCGCGCGCCACATCTTCCGCGGCATCATTCACAAGTTCGCGCCGTTCTCGCCGGCCCGCTACCATAGCGCCGAGGCGCACGAAACGAGCTTGCGCGACGTGGAAACCGACGACGCCATGTCGTTCTTTCACTTTGTGGACGGAGGCTTCCTCTGGTCTTACTTCCTGGCCTGGGAAGACACCTGGGGCAGCGAACAGAGCCGGCGCTATTTCGATCTCGACCACGAGCCGCCAGAGGAGCAGGAAAAGCAGTTCCGTTACCTCGAAGGCTGCTGGCGCCGCAACCTGGAGGTCAAGCAGAAGAGCCGCATCATCGTTAAAAGTAGCATCTTCACTTTGCGGGTCGAGTCACTGCTGCGCCGCTACCCCGATTGTCGCATCATCTACGTGGTGCGCGATCCGCTCGAGACCATCCCTTCGGGCATGTCGCTGTTGACCGGTGTGCTCGAAAAATCCTACGACGTTTTCAACGCCACCCGGCCCGAGGACCGCGCGCGGTACCTGGAAAACCTGTATCAGGGCTCGTGCTATATGTATCGCAAATTTTACGAAACCAAGAAGGCCGGCCTTATTCCGGCCGCGAACTACCAGGTGGTCAGCTACCCGGAACTGATGAGCAACTTCGAAGGCACCATGCGGCGCCTGGTGAAGTTCCTCGAACTCGACCCGGTGCCGGAGTTCTGGGACAAGGTGCGCGAACAGGCCCAGAAACAGCAGAAATACCAAAGCAAACATGCCTACTCGCTGGAAAAGTTCGGCCTCAACGAGGCCCGCATCCGCGAGGATTTGAAATTTGTGTACGAGGAGTATCATCTGTAGCCGTTACGGAGCGCCGCGCCGTCGCAGCCCGCGGGCGCTTGGGAGGAAAGAGCGATGAAGCCGAGACCCCGGTTCCTGCTGGCCATGATAGCCGGCTTGCTGGCCGTGTTGGCGTTGGGTGCCTGCAGCGGCGGCGACGATGACGACGACAGCGCCGACGATGATCTCGACGACGACGCCGACGACGACACCACAGTCGATGACGATGACACCGATGACGACACCACCACCGATGACGACGCCGACGACGACAGCGCCGACGATGACACCGCGTTTGACCCGAACGTAACAGTCGACAAGGCCTACTGCCTCGACATCGCGCTCAGCGACTGGACCGAGCCGTCGGGTGTCGGCGACATCATCGGCTACTACGTGCCGGTGCTGTTGTTCGGCGTGACCGCGGCCACCACGACCACCCTCGAGGTGCGCGCGGCGATCGGCGTCGAGGAAGAGAAAGACCCCACGCAGGATCTGTGCGCGCTGACCACCGACTTCACCGGCACCGTCGACGAGTCGGGTCAGTTCGCCATCGGCCCCGCCGACTACCGGATACGTATCCAGGGCGTCGACGCCCACTTGTGGGAAGCCACCGCCACCGGCACGTTCCGCGCCGACGGTTCCGGCTACGACGACGGCGTGTTGAACGGCCTGCTCGATGCGCGCGAACTGTTGGATTTCCTGTTCTACGACCCGGACACGACCTGTCTGCTGGTCGCGGCCTTCGGTTCGGAATGCGTGGCGTGCCCGTCCGACAGCGAAGTGTATTGTGTCGAAATTCAGGCCGAAGGCTTTTCGGCCGAAGTCGTCAATAACCTGACCATTGAAGATGTGGACGAAGAGGACCTCGGTCCCGAGTGCGATGACGACACGTCCGTCGATGACGATACGGTCGACGACGACACTGTGTAACGCAGGCCGCTTGAACCGCTAAAGAAAAGGTGGACCAGACAATGAAGAAACGGCTGTTGCTACTGTGGGTGCTGTTGGTCCTGGCGGCGCTTGCCGGTGTGGGCTGCGCCGGCGGTGGCGGCGACGATGACGATGCCGCCCATGACGACGCGGGCGGCGATGATGACGCCGACGATGACGGCTCCGGCGATGATGACGCCGATGACGACGACACGGACGACGACGATACCGATGATGACGACACCGGCGACGACGATGCCGACGACGACACGGCCATTCCCGGCGACTTCGAAGCGACACTGGTGACCAACCCCATTTGTAACATTTCGTGTGTGGTCACCTGGACGACGGACGAGCCGGCCAGTTCGTGGGTGCAATTCGGCGAGGCCGGCAAGGGCTTTACGCACCAGATTGGCAGTGACGATCTGACCACCGCCCACGAAGTGGTGGTCGTCGGTATGCATGCGGACACCAAGTACGATCTGCTGGCCGTCTCGCGCACCGCCGGCGACGTCGAAACGCACTCGCAAACCTTGTCGTTCACCGCCGACAGCCTGCCTTATTACTGGCTGGCCGCCGAGGTCGACGTCTACGACGAAACGAAGGCGCGCGACGGCTGGACCATCGCCAACATCGCCTCGGCCACGATGGAAAGCGGCCTGGTCGTCGCGATCTATGACATGAACGGCTATCCGGTCTGGTACTACGCGCCCTACGGCTCGAACGCGCGCGCCGATCTCGAAGTGCACCTGGTCGACGGCAATCACGTTTCCATCGGACCAGCCGTGGCCCAAGGAGACCACCCGTTCGTGATGGATCTGCAGGGCAACGTGTTGTGGGAAGGGCCGGAACAGACCGGGCAGGGCATGTCCGACGACGGCGCCATGCACCACGTGTTTCACCAGGTCGGCACCAACGGCGACTACGTGACGGTGTTCATTGACGAACGCGACGACACCGCCGGTGACAATATCGTGCGGCTGGATTCCGAGCTCAACACCGTATGGAGCTGGAACGCTTGGGATCACCTGACGCCCGACGCCGGCCCAGCGGGCGACTGGACGCACTTCAACACCGTGGTCATCGAAGACGACAACGGCGTGGCCTACGTCAACAGCTTCATGCTGAACACGCTGTTCAAGATCGATCTGGATACCGGCGAGATCCTTTGGCAGTTCGGCGAGGGCGGCGATTTCGCCGCCGACCCTGACGCCGACTACCCGTGGTTTGTCGGCGGCCACGGCGTCGACAATCTCGGCGACGGCTATTTTTTGGTCTATGACAACGGCGATATCACCCGCGCTTACTCGCGCGCGGTCGTCTACCACCTCGACGAAAGCACGATGGAATCGACCATCACCTGGGAATACGCGGGTGACGACAGCGACGACAAATGGTTCAACCTGTCGCTCGGCGACGCCGACCAGCTCGACAACGGCAATATCCTGATCACCGCCGGCAATTCGACACAGAACCAATCGGCTTCACGGTTCATCGAAGTCACGGCCGACGGTGAGAAGGTGTGGCAGCTGTGGCTGTACTGGAGTAACACCAAGCGGATCTCGAGCTACCAGGCCGACCGCATCGACGCGCTGGCCGTGCCGATCGAGGAATAAACTAAACTGTAGGTAGAGATCCGTGAAAAGGTCTTGAAGCCCAGGTCTAGTCCCAAAACCCTTTCATAGCTCCTTCGCGTTGCTCAGGACGACACATCTAACCCCCGCTGTGTATTTCATCGCCTTGTGAAATCTTTCACAGCATTTCGAACGGCCGTCCTGGTTTCGCCGACCCGGAATTCAAAACGCGCCTTCGTTTCTCCTACAGCCGCAAGGGTTTGACATGGGTCGAATGGTCAAAATCCACGGTCGAAAAAAGGCAATTTTTCCGGGATTTCGCCCCTGCCAATATCAACTACTTGCGCACCGAAAACTGCACGTTTGCACGGAACTCGATCGCCAATCGGCGTCAGTAAAATCAATCGGTTACGAGTTGAAATCGTGCGAAAAGCACCCTTTTTGTCCTGGCGACGGCCAGCGAAGGCGCGTCTGCTCAGCGTTGGGGGACAGGCCCGGCGACCTGTTGCAATCCGTGCGGCGGCGACGCATTAACGAGGTACCCCGCCACACACTTCACGCGCGCGGTTTCGAATTTCACACCATCGAGGTGGGCGGTCAGCGTGTACTCGCCGGGGGTTACGTTCATGAAGATCACGCCGCCGTCGTCGGTGGTGGCATCGAGCCAACGCACCGGCAGGTCGATCGCCGGCCAACCGGGAATTTGAAAATAGTAGAAGTAGAACGGTCCCTGGCTTGGGTCGACCGGCGGGTCGATCTCCACCGAGGCCCCCACCACCCCCGGCGAGAACGGCGTGCCGCCGGGCGGGGAGACGGTCGCGGCGATCTGACAGGCGTTCGGGTCGAGCGGGGTCAGCATCCAGATCGCCAGCAGGTAGACAATCGCCGTGGGCGGCACCTGCAGCGACAGGTCGGAGATGCCGGCCGGACCGGGCACGGCGGTGGAGTTGAGCGTCGGGTAGTAGTCGGGATGGCTGAGCACGAGTGTCAGGTCGTCGCCGACGTGAACGCCCTCGATGGTGAAAAGGCCGTTTTCATCGGTAGTTACGGCCGGCAGGTCGGGCCGTTCAAGCACCGTTACCTGCGCCCCGGCGACCATGCCGAAGGCCGGCCCGAAGTTGTAGGCGCCACCGCTCACCGTGGTCAGGGGGTCGGTGTCGTCATCGATGGCCGAGTCGTCGTCCACAAGGGTATCGTCATCGATCGCCGTGTCGTCATCCACAAAGGTATCGTCATCCACGGCGGTATCGTCATCGGGGGCGGAATCATCGTCGGAAACGGTGTCATCATCGACCGCGTCATCGTCGGTTTGATCGTCATCGAAATCGTCGTCGGCCGCGTCGTCATCGGCCAAATCATCATCGGTAGAATCGTCGTCTGACCCCCCGTCTGACGCATGGCAGGCGGCAAGAAATAGCAGGGCGAAAACGACGATCCAGACGGGGGGCAGTCTCATCCCGGAGGCACCTCCGTAGCCGCTTCAAAATGAGCGCGCACCATAGCACATTCAGCGGTTTTTCAGGAGAGCGAAAATACCTCCGCGTGGCTATAATGAGCGTAGTGTTCGGACAGCCGGCCAACGCCGCCAGAACGGGGGTTGCGAGGATGAAAGACAGGCAATTAACCAAACGGTTGATCATCGCCGCGACGCTTGTTTTCGTGGCGATTTTTTCGGTCGCGTGCGCGTCGTCCGGACCGACGGACAAGCCGCTGCCGGCGATCAAGCAAACGTCGGGGCCATACCGGCTCACCGAGTGCGGTTCGATCGTCGACAGCGCCACCAATCTGGAGTGGTTGGTGGGGCCCGACGAGCTGCAAACGCGCGAGGCTGCTGAGGCCTGGCTTGACAGCCTCCGGCGCTGCGACGGGCCGTGCTGCGACAAGCATTGGCGGCTGCCCGAACTGCGCGAGGTGCAGGCGTTACGCCGGCCGTTCGTCCGCGACGGCCAGCAGACCAATCTACTGGATCAGCAATTCCGCGAACTGGCCGGCGGCGAGCATTGGTCGCTGTGGGACAAGACGGCACATCGGCGCGACAGCAATCCCAACGGCGCGGCGGTCGGTTTCGGCGTGGGTATCGTGCAACCCGGTGCCGGTGGCGGCGTGGCGGCGGTGATTCCGGTGCCGCCCGCGGGTCCGGAGGAAAGACGCCGGCCGGTGGCGGTGCGCAGCCGGTAGGCTTGTACCCTTCTTCAGGATTTTATCCTTGGACTCTTTCCTTGATCCTTGGTAAGGCCCTGCCCAGAACGCGCCCGAGGGTCCCGCCCTGAACGGGGGCGAGTTTCACTCCGACCGAGGCAAGCGAATGCAACGAGCGAGCCGAGCTTCCCGGCACGACGATTCTGGTGATGCGCGGCGTGGATAAGAAGATAACCCGATGGACGAGTGCGGGTCAAGAAATATAGTGACTGGGTGTCCCTGGTTTCGTAGGCTATAGATAGAACGCTGTAGAGGCTTTAGACTTTAGTCTGTAGTTCGGAGGTCGATGCAGGTTCAGGACATGGGTAACACTCCTGGTTCAGAACATAGGTAACGGTTTACAACCGTGGACTTCCACCAGAAGGGAGTTCGCCAATGCCTTTGGAAGGAGCGTTACGCCGTGGACTTACGTTTGGAGTTCGTCTTGCGCAGCTTGAGAGTGAGAACACGCCGTTTGTCGACTTGTGTCGGGAGTGCGGGATCGTCCCGAAGACAGGATACAAGTGGCAAAAACGGTTTCTCCAGTGGGGCAAGTCGGGACTAGGCGATCAATTCCGCCGTCCCCGAACGAGCCCGGAGGCGCTCACAGAGGACGTGGTTTGCATGATCGTTCGGCTCAAGGAGAACCACCCCCATTGGAGCCCACGGAAGATCCGCGAGCTGTTCGTGCGCCGCCGCGGCGAAAAGACCACGCCGTCGGAGAGTTCCTTCAAACGGGTGCTGACCAAAGCGGGTTTGGTGGAGAAGCGTCGCACGCGACGCAGCGCAGAGACGGGCCGCCTCCAGCAGCACGTCGTGCCCGCCGCGCCGAACGACGTGTGGACGGTGGATTTCAAAGGCTGTTGGTACACGGTCGAACAGGAACGCCGCGAGCCCTTCACCGTTCGTGATGCCTACAGGCGCTATCTGCTGTCCGCCACAATCCTGCCGGATTCTCGCAGTGACACGGTGCGGGCCTGTTGCGAACGGCTATTCGTGCCATACGGATTGCCCCGCTCGATTCGCAGCGACAACGGATCGCCGTTCGCGGCAGCAGCGCCGCTCAGGTTGAGCCGGCTCTCCGCTTGGTGGCTGGCCTTGGGAATCGATTTGGATCGAATCGATCCGGGCTGCCCCTACCAGAACGGCGGTCACGAGCGGATGCATCGGGACCTGGCCACCGAACTGGAACGTCGGCCTCCAGGCGCAGGGTGGTGACCGGTACGCGCTGTATTTTACCACTCTCTGCCTGGGACGAATCGATCTGGATACGCAATCCTTTCGGCCGGCTTCTCAACCTAGGAAGGACGGTGCGGCTTGACCCTTCGACGCGCGATACGCCTTGGGGGCTTCCGGAAGGCTTTGCCTTCCTCCAGCCCCCAAGGCGTCTGTCCTACGAAACACAAATGTATTACCTATGTCCTGACCCAAATCCGTTACCGATGTCCTGACTGCGCCCTGCGCCCTTCCAACCTACAGCCTAAAGCCTCCAGCCTACAGTCTCTCCCCTACAACCCCATCTTGCGGCCGATGATTTCTTTCATGATCTCGTTGGTGCCGCCGAAGATCGTCCAGACGCGGCTGTCGACGAAGGCGCGGCAGATGGCGTATTCGCGCAGGTAGCCGTAGCCGCCGTGGAGTTGCACGCCGTAGTCGGCCATGCGTTTGAGCAGGTCGGTCGTCCAGTACTTCGCCATGCACGTTTCCTTCACCACCTCTTGCCGGCCCATGTGCGCGGCCATGAGCTGGTCGACGAACGCGCGCGCGCCCTCGATCTCGGTGGCGAGTTCCGCCAGCTTGTGGCGGTGGACCTGGAACTTCGACAGCGGCTGGCCGAACTGCTTGCGCGACTTGGCGTAGCCGATGGTGATTTCGAGCAGGCTCTCGGCCCAGGCCGCGGCGCTGATCGCGATGACCAGGCGCTCGGCCTGCAGCTTCTCCATCAGATAGTACATGCCTTTGCCTTCCTGGCCGACGAGGTTTGCCGCCGGCACGCGGCAGTCGTGGAAGGTCAGTTCGGCGGTGTCCTGAATGTGCGTGCCCATTTTGTCGAGCACACGCGCCACCTCGAAGCCCGGCGTGCCGCGTTCGATGGACAGCAGCGACAGGCCCGACTTCGGTTCCGGACCGCGCGCCGCGACGAGCACCAGGTCGGCGATCGCGCCGTTGGAGATGAAGATTTTCCGCCCGTTCACCACGTAGTGGTCGCCGTCGCGCACCGCCGTCGTCTGGATCGACGCCAAGTCGCTGCCGCACTCGGGCTCGGTCATGGCGACGGCCAGAATGATCTCGCCGCTGGCGCAGCCGGGCAGCCAACGCCTTTTCTGTTCGTCGTTGCCGTAGTCGTACAGGTAGTGGCTGACGATGTCGTTGTGCACGCCGAGCAGCAGGCCCGCGCACTGTGCGCGCGCCAGTTCCTCGAGAATGATGGCCGAGGTCAAGAAGTCCGCGCCGGAGCCGCCCAGTTCGCGCGGCAGCCACGGGCAGAGATAGCCCTGCTCGCCCAAGCGGCGGTACAGCTCGCGCGGAATGCGTCGCTGCTCTTCCCACTGCTGGTAGTGGGGCGCGATTTCCGTGGCAATGAACTGCGCGCAGGCGTCGCGATAGGCCAGGTGACTGTCGGTCAACAACATCCGTTTCATCGTCGTCTCCGTCGTCAATGTGGGGACCGAATTGTAGCCTGTGCCGGCGGGCGAGGCCACCGGCCGGCGCCTTGGACAATTCAGCCGCCGGGTACGCGGTTGCGCCGTTTGCCGCCGTTTTCCATAATCGCCGCCGGCCCTCGGCGAGGGCGGAATGGAAGGTGAGAAGAACGGAGATTGCGCGATGAGACAGTGGTGGATGTGGGCCTGGTGTTTGGCCGTGGTCATGCTGGCCGGCGGGTTCGGTTGCGGCGACGATGACGACGATCAGGCAGCCGACGACGATCAGACCGCGGACGACGACACGGACGACGACGACGCCGCGGACGATGACGCGGCCGGGTGGTGGGATACGCTGTCGCCGTCGGGGCTGGCGGTCGGCGAGATCATGGGCATCGCGACGCAGATGTACGACGGGCCGGACGAAAACGAGGACCGCAGTTTCGAAATCGAGAAGCTGGTGGAGGCCGGCTTGCGCCGCGTGCGCGCGTCGATCGACTGGGGCGACGTGGAGCCAGAGCAGGATCAGTTCACCTTCGAGTACAGTGATCCGTTTGTCGATCTGATTGTCGACTCCGGCCTGCAATTCGACGGCCGCTTGTGCTACGGCGTGAGTTGGGCGGCGCCGGACGACAACGACTCGGCAATCAAACCCGAGGACTTTGGCGACTACGCCGGCCACGTGGCCGAACACTTCTGCGGCCGCATCGGCTCGTACGAAGTTTGGAACGAAGAAAACCACCCGCGTTTTTGGCAGCCGGAGCCCGACCCGGTCGCCTTCGGCAATATCATGAAGGCAACGTACGTTGCGGTCCACGAAGCATGCCCCGAAGCCAAGGTGCTCATTGGCGGCTTGTCGTGTCTGGAGCCGGGCCTATTCGACACAGGACTGTACTACTTCCTGCACCAGCTCTACGAAGCGCATCCGGACATTGGCAACTACTTCGACGCGCTGGCGGTCCACCCGTACTCCTTCCTGCAGACCAGCACGCCGGAATGGGAATGGTATTGGGGCGAGGAACTGTTCTGGCCGGATATGGTCGGGCAACTGGACGTCGTGCACGACTACCTGACCGAGATGGGCGCGGCGGACAAGCCGCTCTGGCTCACCGAGTGGGGTTGGCCGTCGCTGATCGTCAAAGAGCGCGGCCAGGCCAACTATTACGCCCGCGGCGCGCTACTGATGATCGCCGCCGGCGTGGAGGCGCTCGACTGGTACACCTTCTACGACCGCGAGGGCGGCAGCTTCCCGCCGACCGAAGACTACTTCGGCCTGTTCACCTGGCCCGGCGCGGAAGAGGGGCCGCAAGAGAAGCCGGTGTACCGCGTAGCCAAGGCGCTGTCGCAGCAGCTCGGATCGTCGCGCTTCGCCGGCGACATGTCGGCCGCGTTCGGCTTGCCGACCGACGTGTTCGCGCTGGCGTTTGTCGATCAAGAGAGCGGCTGGATCACGCTGGCCGCTTGGGACGGGCGTTACTACGGCTCCGCGAAACTCGCGGGGCCATGCCCGGCCGGCGCGACGGGCTACGAGATTGTCGACGAGGAAGGCGTCTTGCTGGCGCAACGCGAGTGCGCGCCGGGCTTCCAGGCGACACTGGTCAACGAAGTGAAGTACTTGCGCTTCTTGAACGAATAGCGGTCAGCGCGGGGCGCGCAACAGCGCCTGAATCACCTCGTGCAGCTTTTGCAGAAACGCGGTCCGGTCCTTTTTGCCGACCGGCGGCGGTCCGCCACCCACCAGGCCGGTGTCGCGCAGATGCGCCATCAGATCGCGCGTGGCGACGGCCATGCCGATCGAATCGGGCGTAAACTCGCGGCCGCGGGTGTCAAGGACGCGTGCGCCGCGTTTGAGGCAGCGGTCGGCCAGCGGAATATCGGCGGTGACGACGATGTCGCCGGGGCCGGCGTGTTCGGCGATCCAGTCATCGGCGGCGTCGGGAGTGCGACCGACAACAACGCGTTGTATCCGCGCGTCGGGGGGCACGTTCATGAACGCGTTGCACACGACTTGCACGACCAGTCCGTACTTGCGCGCCGCGCGATACACCTCGTCCTTGACCGGACAGGCATCGGCGTCGACGTAAATGGTGGGGCGGGGTGTGTCCATCGTTGCGAGCAGACTAGGAGCCGCGGCGGCGGCGGTCAAACCGCGATGACGTCTTGCTCGACCCGATTGCGGCCGGCGGTTTTGGCGCGGTAGAGCGCGCGGTCGGCGCGTTGTACGAGGGTGATCTGGTCGTCGTTTTCGCGGATGCTGACGACGCCGAAGCTGGCGGTCAGCATGGCGTAGGAATCGAAAACCTGCCCGGCGATACGCTGGCGCAGATCCTCAGCCAGCACCATCGCGCCGGAGGTCGTGGTCTGGGGCAGAAGCGCGACAAATTCATCGCCGCCAAAGCGGTAGAGCGAATCGGTGTCGCGCAAGCGGCGCTGGGTGAGATCGGCCACCACTGTCAAAGCCCGGTCGCCGAGGGCATGCCCACAAGCGTCGTTGAGTTGCTTGAAGTGGTCGATGTCGAACATCACCAGCGCCAGGCCATGACCGTAGCGGGTGGCCAGTTGGATTTCCACCGGCAACACCTCGTCGAACTTGCGCCGGTTGAACGCGCCGGTGAGATGGTCCAGCACCGCCATCTCTTCCAGTTTCCGGTTGCGCTCCTCGACCATCCGCCGGAAGTCGCGGAATTGCTCTTGGATCACGGCAAAGGTTTCGCCCATCGCCTCGCTTTCCACATGGGAGCGGAAAATGTCACAGGCCAAACACGTTTCCATTTTTTCCAAAAAGGCGCCTTGCAGTTCGGACCGGCAGCGCGTGCCCGAAACCAGCCAGCAACGGACGCGGTCGCGGCTATGGGCCGGACAGTCGTATCGATCGCAATGGAAATGATCCCAACAGTTGGGGCGCTGCTTCACGTGATCCATCCTTTTCTGTTGCCGGCCGGTCGGCCGCGTATCACGGGCTTTTTCCAACGCGGCGACTTCGACCGCCCGCGCCGTGAAGGGGTGAAACTCCTTCTTGGCGCCGGGTTGATCCTTTCGCCGACGGCAATCGCGCGGCAACGCCACCCGGTCGGCAAGGTCATAGCGAACCGGGTTTGCGCCCATCTAATAACAACATAATGCTGGTCGAGGCCCGATTCAAGAGGCAGATCGGCGAGATTTCCAATGTTGGAAAGTCGCTTTGCCGTCTGAGTGGCACCTATTGCGCCAATGCCATGCGCTTGCTTTATGTTGAGCATCAGCAAACGTCGGCCGTCATCTTGGAAACCTTTACCTGCTCATGCGAAGCGGCGTCTGCCCCCGACGAACTGAGCGTTTGCCGATCGTCAGACGGGGTATCGTATGCGCCAACTAGTGCGCGAAAAGCAACAAGGGGTTGGGCCAAAACGACCTAACCCCCTGTTTTTGCCGCTAGGCGGAGCCGGGTTCGAACCGGCGACCTCCGGTGTGTAAGCCCTATTTTGGTGTTTGATGTAGTCATAAGTAGTTGTATACATTAGACAGGAAACCTTGTAAATCCTGCCATTTACGCATGTTTTGCCCATCCTGTGCGCACAAATGCGCACAACTTTTGACATGCGCACGGGTGCGCACGAGTCATTTCAGGGGGCGGAAAGTGACGGCGACGGGAAAGCGACGCCCGGAAAAAATAAGGCGCTGTGCGCCCTCAGGGGGCGCGTGGCGGCAAGATCGGCGGTGGGGACGTGAATCAGTCTGGCGTTTCTTGAACCTTGGATAGGCCGCACAGCCAAACGAAAACGACTCGGCTCAAGACCGGCGGCCTTGATCGTTTCTAAACCGAAACGATGGCGTTGAAAGCATGATCCATTTTTTAGAAAGAACGGTTCAAGTTGTTTTCCAGAGCTTACCGGCGACTTTGACAACATCATCGGCGTCTTCCGGTTGCCAACCTTTTTCGCCTATCAGGTACGAACGGGCGGCTTCCGCGCTAAAGTTCGCCCCGGCGGTTATTGCCTCTCGCAGAATTCGTTTTGCGTGCTTTTCATCTGACGGGTGAGAGATTCCGGTCGATACGTTCACAAGGGTATTAATCCTGTCGAGAGCGTCTTTGAGAGTCGGGTCAATGTCGTCAACTTTTATCTTCATTGGGTTACCGAAAATTTCGTCAGCTTTCCACGTGGAAATCCAGGGCACTACTTCTTCGCGTAACCAAGGGATCACCAAGACATCGGAAAAACCGAGCACAGTATCCACAGCGTCCAAAGTCTCAGGCGACGGGTAAGCCACAAGAGCTACGCCGCTCACTCGCTGGCGTACCATCGTTTTTCTTGTAACGGCTGTGACTTCGACGCCCCTTATGTGGATGCAGCTTCCTTTTTCAAGGATCTTTCTCGCTTTCTCGCCCAAGACATCCGCGACAACACCGTCCAGGTTGGACTTGATATTGAGAACCAGCGTCACAGATTCTTGGCGACTTGCACTTTGAGAAATAGCCCACGACAACGCTTTTTTGAAGGCGTCGGGGTCAGGACCTTCGGCATTGATGTAATAGTGCCCCATTTTCTCTCCGGAGCCTGTCCCGCATTCAATCGAAAACCGGGAAGGCCATTGACTTACCTCATTCCATGAGGCTGTCGTTACCAAGAAAGTCTCACCGAGCGTGCTCCCGTTGTCAATGTGCCGTGCGTGACTGGCCTCGCTGACAGGTATGTGATCGGCGAGCATCAAACGACCTGAGAAACGGCGGCGTAAATCTCTTACGAAGCGGACGCGATGCAATAAAGACGACCAGGCGAACGTTTCATCCATACGGTTGACATTGTCGGACCGGAGAATCAAATAAGATCTAGAATAGTCGCACACGTTGACCGCACTTCCTAAAAAGTTCAAGGAATGGGGTTTTTCATGGACAAGCGCCTACGATTGCAGTGAGTCGGGGGCGCGTCCTTGACGAGTACATGATAACAGGGCAAACCGTTTGCCGCACCGACTGAATGAGTAGTGGCGACCCAACAGTATGAGGGTTACGAAAATGAAGAGTGGCGATGTCTTCTTCTACTTCGACGAGTCTGGCGTAAAAGGCTATACGGACTCCGAGCCAACAGAAAGTGATTTCGGAATTATCGGCGGATTCGCGTTTGACGCATCGAATTTTGTCCGCCTTCAGCAAGAGGCTGAAAAAATTCTCGGTAGTTTCATCAAAATCTGCGTTCAAAACGGAATAAAGGCACATAGCACAGACGCGGCATCATGTGTTGTCGAAGCTGTTCGGGATGAATTTTTTCTTGCCAGGAAAAGCGTGAGGGAATTTTTTGCACATGAGCAGATCATAATCCTTTACGCGGCGATCCACGCACGAGGATTTTTCTATGAGCAGCAGGGCTTGAAGGACATCAGAAAGAAAGCCTTGGCAGCTCGGACGAGTCAAATCGAAATCACAAGCCACGATCATAGAGAGATGCTTTACGAAGCTCTTTTTGATGACCTTCTCGTCCAATTAGAAGGATTTAACCGCGACGAGAATAGGCGTCGAATGGTCATCGTTTCTGATGTTGTTGACAATGGCATAGCAAAAAAGCTTCAACACCGGATGGAGGAACTTTCCAAGAACAAACTCGTTCGCGTCGTCAAGGGGTGGAACCCTACCGTGAAAAAAGCGTACAAGGCCGAGATTGCAGTGGAACCAGTCAATTACGATCTCACCGTGCGCTCCATCCAAGAACTGGTGATCGACAACAACAATTCTCCATTGACTGTCGCGGCTGACTTCCTTTGCAACGATCTTTACCGACAAATCCGCTCGAAAATCGAGACCGATTTTCAGGTCGGCCTTCATAGTGACAGGGTCCTCGAAGGTTATCCGCTTTCATGGAAAGTTGCCTTCGTGGGTGGAAACGATTTCAACGACTTTAGGTATTCGCCGGAACCACGCTCGTAATCGGTTCCCAACCGAAGGGACTCGTCACGTTGACCGCGCCCGCCCGAAAGCAGTATTGTCAGGCAACCCCATAAACCGCGCTGGCCAAAGTCGAGTACGGACTAGCGTGTGTGGCGTGCGGGTGACATGGTCTGGGCGTTCAGGAGGGTCGAAAAATGGATGAAGGGCTGGCGTTGTTTTTTCACTCGCAACTTCGACGTCTCGACGACGCGCCAAAATCGCGTAACGGTCGTTTTGCCGTTTTACGCGCAATCGGGGGTGGGACTGTCGTGGGAAAAGGCATTACTCCGGGTGCGGTCGCGCTTTGTGACGTCGCCGAGCGAAAGATTTTGTGGTGCTTCCTGTTGCGAAAGGTCGGATCAACAGCCGTGGCCGATGACGGGACAATTTTGACCGAGGAAGTAATTAGTCTCGCACCGCGATCGGCGCTGGTCGCGGTCAAGGACGGGAAGGAATTGTGGAGAAAAAACTTCCGTAGGTTTTTTGAGTTTGCTGGTTTCTCATCTAACGGTTTGGCAGTGGCTATTTCTTTGTTGCCTGACCGCCAAGAAAATCGTTTTTTCATCGCGACAGGTGCCACAGTAACGTCACGTGATTTTTGCAGCTAATCGTGTATGCGCAGGAAACGATATCTACCGCTAATTACTTCTAATTTTCGCCTTTTGTTCGCAAAGGGGCTGACAATCCCGGGCGTGTTGTGCCGGTGAGGATACTCCGCGCTCGGATTTCACAATCCCAACGGACACGAACATACCTATCAAATCGACTCTGAGTAAAACAAACGAAATCTGCACGTCTGATAGTTCAAGCGGTTAGCTACCTATAGGACTCTGCTTTTTCACTCGTCTTCTTTAGGTCTTAAAAGAGCGCCGGTTGCCCTAAGCGTTGGTTCCTGGTCTCCGAACACATTGCTTCCAATCGCTATCATGGCCTTTTCAGGCGTTTTGGGTGGGACCGGTGGTAATTTGGCCGTGTCAGTAATTACCATTCCTTTTTCGGGTGTTTTCGGCGGCGGCGGCAATGGTTGCGGCGGCGGCGACGTCTTTTCTTCCTTGTTATCGTGATCGCTCATCGTAACGATCCTTTCACGTCTGCGTTCAAAGGAAATTGAAGGAGGATACAATAGCCCGTGTACGCAAAGAGCACAACTGCAACGAGAAACAATATCTGCGCAAGTTGCAGGATTCTCGCCTTACGCTGGTCCCTAGTCATATTATGTATCCAGCATCGGTAGTATTCATAAATGAGGTAGACTATGTACACGGATTGATGCTCATGACGCATGACGACCGGATCGAAAAAGTTCTTCTGTTGCGGTACTTTGTACTGTACGAATAATGCCGCCAAAGATGCGAGCGCAATCGGAATCAAGAACATAATATAAGTAATCGTGAAATTCGTTGAAATCTCATTGATTTTGAAACCTGCAACCAGATTCCCCATGAGAATAAGCGAAAGCATAATGGAGAGCATCGAAATCAAAGCACGCGCTCTGGAATCTATGCTTTTGCGGCGTTCGAACTCCGCGAAGTATTGTTTTTCGACAAATGAATACACCACGTTCAGTCGCTCATGGTCTACACCGCTGAACGAATCATAGATTGTTTGGAAAGGAAGTTCTTCGTATTTCGGGAAGAGAAACCGCCACACTCGTATCGGCGCTGTCGCAATATAACTCCAGATGCGTCTCAAATGTTTACTCACCGTGGCTATCCCCGTTGAAACGATTCTGCTTGCTGACTTCGTTTTCGAACACGGCCAAAATGCCGTAGCTGCTCGTCTCGTCCGCGCCTGCCCCGGAGGCATGGGTAATGTTCAGGTGCTTGATATACGAGTCAAAAGCCGCCGTCACCTTGGTACGACCTCATCACCTAATGGAAGAATTGCAACATGAGCATATCAAATGAAACACTTGAAATCCAACGAACCGAGAAAGCAGTGGAGAGCAACCAACCGGATCGCACTCCGAAGGGCCGATTCCAAATTTTCTTCGACATGATCGCAAGTCGTGAGGCCCCTTTTCAGAAAGATCGACTTATGGGGTTTTGGATTCGCATCCTGGCGCTCACGCCGCGCCGCTCGCCGTGTCCGTGGCGTCGCCGCGTGCTCCAGCCCGCGCTCGTGAGCAGTGGCCGTTTCCGGAACCCTCTACCGGACTTCCCAGGTTCAGTACGGCGGGCCTTTCAACCCCGGAACCATGCCAACGCACACCCACCGACCGGATTCCGTAGCGGACCGCCTATTGCACTGACCGTTGTGACAGCACCCCGCGCCCGCCCGGTTACGCATTGGCCGGTCCAAAAATGGCCGTGTCGCTTCCCAGGATGTCCGCTATTGCGTCTTCTGACCCGGAGACGGGGAAGTCCACGACTCGCTACGGGACAGCCAAGGAGGACACGTTGTTTTGGGAGCCGCACGGCCCGACGGCGACTCAACAAAACGAACGTTTTGTCCCGGAGTGGAAATCAAAAGACAACGTGTTCGTGTTCGCTGGCGCAACCGTGGCAGACGTTGCCGTTGATTCGGTTTTCCGTCGGCACCATGCGATTGCAGTATTTGCACGCTACGAATTCGGCCCGGCGTGCATTCTTGGCGTCGGCAATGATCGTGGGGAGCAATCCTGGTTCGGCTTCCAGCTTCACCCATGTAACGCGCTTCCACAGCCTGCTTGTGTTTGCAGGCCCGTATGCGCCGCCTGTCCATTCTACGGTCGGCAGGCGAAACTCGACGGCCTCGGACGTTACTACGACGACCACTCCGTCCATGTCTCTGTCGTCGTGTTCGATCTGTATCACATCGCGCGTTCGTTCCACCTTGGCATTCGGTAATAGCTCAAGAATTCGTATGGCGTGCTGTTCGACATTCCGCAACCCGCTTGCCTTGTATCGGCCGCGAGGGAACAGGCTCTTTTCGAGGTCGATCTCATCAGGCATGAGTTCCCCTAACAACCACATCCGCTGTCGGATTGCTCTTTGTTCCCTGAGCCGGTTCCGGCGTCATCGTCCGAGGCATCGTCATCACTACCAGTGCTGTCATCATCAGCCACTGAATCGTCATCCTGCAAGGTGTCGTCATCCGTTTGCGTGTCATCGTCAGGTCCACTGTCATCGTCAGTGCCGTCATCATCCGTCGTATCGTCGTCATTGTCGTCATCGTCATTGTCATCATCATCATCGTCATCATCCGGCGTGGTGTCGTCATCAGGGGGGCTTGTGTCATCATCCGGTTGCGGACTGGTATCGTCGTCCGGACTTATGTCATCATCGACAGGCGGCGATGTGTCGTCGTCAATCGTGTCGTCGTCAACAGTATCATCGTCGTCGTCAGTTGTGTGAACACCAAACACAGCGCCTTCGGCAGAACTGCCGTATATCGGAGCACCCATCACCAGCAATCCCGGAAATGAACCTGAACCGCGAACAAACGCGAGCGACGCGCCGAACTGTGCGCCTGCCTGTTCGCCCTGGAAGTCAGAATGTACGTCTTGCAGCGTGGTCCCATCGCCGAGATACACCGCGACAAGGCCGCGCCCGCTGTCGTACAGGGACGCGCCGGTTGCCACATCCGCAAGGCCATCGCTGTTGAAGTCCAGCATTGCTAACGCCGCGCCTTCACCAGTCATTGCCGTGCTGGTCCAGGCCGGTTGATACGGCGGGCTTTCATATGTCAAATCGTGTCCAAGGAATACGAACATTTTGCCAGCGTTCTGAACGTCGCTTTTTGGAGCGCCAACCACAATGTCGTCCATGCCGTCGCCGTCCAGGTCCACGCCAAGGACAGCCGCGCCAAAGTCCGCGCCTGCATCGGTCCCGTTGATCGTCCATCCGAGCGCCGGTTCGCCACCGATGGCCGTGTAGATGTAGACCGCGCCGATGTGCGTGTCACCGGGGCTTTTCGCGCCGACCACTATTTCGTTTCGGCCATCGTCGTTCACATCGGCGGTCGCCAGCGCCGAGCCAAACCATTCAACGTAGTCGATTCCTCCGTCTCCATAGGTCTTCCACGTCGGGTCGCGGTAGCTCCGGCCCATACCGCCCGCGTACACGACAAACGATCCGGGCGTAGCATACGGGTTTGTCGGGTCAACGTCGTGTGGCGCTCCGGCAATGATGTCGCTCTGCCCAGCGCCATCCACATCCGAGCACGCCACAGCGGTTCCCAGACCAGCACCGGTTATGCCCGTAGCATCCACCACAAGCTCGCTGGTTAGCGGGACGCTGGCATCTCCCCAAAGTACGAGTACTCGCCCGCTCCCTCCTTGCGCCGGGCTTCCAACAATCAGGTCGTCCAGGCCGTCACCATCGAAGTCGCACACTGTCAGCGCGTCGCCTTGCCTCAGTTCTCGCGTGCGGTTGATTGCAGGCGTCAGGGCAAGGCCGGTCGGCCCGCCAAAGAACACCGCGTATCCGCCGCCGTGCTTTCCCACGGCGAGGTCGCCATACCCGTCATCATTGAAGTCGCCACTGGCAAGGCTAAAACCAAGTTGCTCGTTGTCAGTCGTGCCGATGTATGACCAATCAGACACGAGCGAGATGGGCGGCTCGTCGGTGAATCCTTTTGAGCCGAAAATGAGAATCACAAGAATCAAGCTGATGAATAGAAAAGCTACCTTTTTCATAGTGCTACCTGCCCTCCGACGAGACATAAAAAAGGGGCAACCCGTGACCCGCCCATGCAGTATCACAAGCGCCCCTCCTGTAGAGGCACCGTGTAGCTAGCACGGCGCGTGCAGGTAGCGTCGTGCATGGGCGGTTTTCGCATTGGCCTTTCCCGACCCTACCGTTCGCGGGTAGCTACTCCGCCAGCCCACAAGGGGCGGGACGGGTCGAGTCTGACAAATGCGGGACAATGCTACCATGAAACGGCTGAGCCGTTAAGCCGCAAATGGATAACCATTCAAAGGGGCAGGTAGACGTCAGACGGATACAGGATGGGAATCCATTGCAAAACCGAAACTCTAACACGTTGTTTTGAAAAGTTTTTTGTCCTCGTTAGGTGCGAATAGCGTTATCCCTTGTGTCGATTTGCAGGGCGCACGTTTTATGCGCATAGTCCCGGAAGTGAAGGCCGGTCGAATGGTGGTTCGCCGGTCCAAAACGTGCGTTGTATGATGCTTTGATTACCAACGGGCTCTTGTCGCAAGTTTTGTATGCCTTTTTTGGGGAACTACGACGGGGCAACACTCAATGTACCTTCGCTTCTGGCCTTCACACATTACCACTTTGGCTAGACAAAAATCGCTTGACTGGCTTGGGTCAGCAGCGTAAAAGAGAAAAATACTACAAAACGACCTGGATTTTGGCTTCCTGACAAGGGGGGCGATTTGTCGTTGAATTCGCATTCCACTAGACAGGATATTGCAGACAGTTCCGACGAAAGACTGATGGCGTTGCTCGACGTCCTCGACATTCGCCTAAAGGCGATGTCTAAAAAACTCACGTTTGTTGAGATCGAGAAGGCTGAATTTTCCAAAGAGCCACTCAAGTCCATTATTAGCCGCGCCTTGGAACTGATTAATCTTTCGGTTGCGAGAAGCAAGGAAACACGACTTCGTATTCGGAAGACGTTGGAGGCAATGACCGATCTTGAAATCTTGCCAGAAGAACTCGCACATCCCCGGCGGTATTTTTGTGAACACGCCTACTTGCGGCCACACGATCCACCGGAAAAACGCTTCATCTACGTCGCCCTGGATTGCGTCTTTCACAGTCAAGGCTACCCACTTGGCATGGACGATCCTCGAGTGGCGGATGTGAAGTTGGAAGTTGCCAAACGTTTCGAAAAGTTTTATGCGATCCGTCCAAATACAGGATGGTCCGAAAAAAAAGCGTCGGGAGACACTTCGCCCGGCATTGCGGCTTTTGAATTGGCCCGGTTGCTCACTCGATTGTTTTTCGCTGAGGGTCTCGCGGTTGACCTTCTGGACAGTTTTCGTTCCTATGAGGAACTCATTTACTACACAAAACCGCGCTACCGAGACCACTATGTCCACGTGCTTTATGTGTTCCTACTGGGTTGCCGTTACCTCGAAATTCTAATGCCGCGTATTTACGAGCAGTGGCGGTGGTATACCGATGAAGAACCTTCTAAGGAACAAGTATATCTCCGCACAATGCGTTCGTGGATTCTATCGTCGCTTTTTCATGATATAGGTTACGCTGCTGAGGCGCTCGCTAGCGTGCAAAAATCGCTGCAAGAGAAGTTTTTCAGTCATATTCCGGGGTTTAGCCTCAGTCAATTGAAACTGAATCAGGACCCTTACATACAAAACGAGGTGAAGGAATTTTTCGTTTTGTTGTCTTCGGTTCTGAAGGACACCGAGTACGATTTTTCAGTAGACCGGTCTTTGCTTCCGCAACACGAAAGAGCGAGTTTCCCTGACAACGGTATGCTCACGTCAATGGCAGCACTGTTCCAAGATCAGCTCGACGTGGATGCACTCGATCACGGTGTAGCCAGTGCGTTGTTTGCCTTGCTGACGTTACGAGTGGACACACACGAAATCAGTTTGGGGCCAGTGAATTACTCGCCTCAATCGTTAACCCCGGACGAGAGAATCAAACGTCAAGCACAGTATGAGTTAAAGCGGCGAGAGGTACATGAAGATTTGGTGTCTGCGTGTCTGGCAATGGCGTTGCATAATATTCGACTTGGAGCCTATCCCGGATTGTCCGTAAAATTCAGCGAACACCCGTTAGCGTTTTTGCTGATGCTCTGTGATGATTTACAGGAGTGGGATCGCGCAGCGGACTGGGAGCGAACGCCGCAGAGACTTCGAGCCGTATACGGACTAAATGCATTTCTAAAGTGCGAAGACTCAGCGGCGTTGTTCGCCGACAAACAAACGGTAACGCCGCTTATCGGCAAGGGTTACGACACTGGGTCATTTTTTGGATATTTGCGCGGACGTATATCGTTGATTGGCGGGAAACCAATCAACGCAAGCGAGATCGACCGCGCCGCTCGATCCTTACAGATCTTTTTTGCAGCTAGGGCTGACATCAGGGGTTTTGAAGCGCGTCAATGTCTGCGTAATCAATTGGAAACGATGAATTTGTCTCCCGAAACGAAAGTCTTCTTTGAAGTGTTGTCGATGTCCCTTGAGCATGATGTGTTGACACTCACCTACGTTGGTGGTGATCGGGAAAAACGATTTGACGAAGCCGATAACCGGATGGTCGCAATTTGGAAAGCTCTGGATACCACTTTCACAAGGAATCTGACTGAAGGACCAGCCATCTGTATTCTCCACGGGTTTGATGACGAAAACGTGACCTTGTTTTTTGTGGCGGAGTACAGTCAAACACTGAGAGAATATCGGGTAAAAGATGGACAAGCATCCTTTCAAGGGGCGAACAAGTAGACTGCCGTCAATGCGGCGAAAAAGGAGGGAACGTATGGCGTATATCGTACAATTCGCACAACCGCTAAAGATGCAGATCATACCGGGCATTTCGGAGTTGGAAATCGTGAAAGCGATTTGTGATGTAACAGCCATTCCCGCACCGGTGGTGCCGCAAGGGCAAGCAGCCCCTCACCCGCTTTCAGCATCGGCATTAGAACTCACGATGACAAGTTTTCAATGTGCGGGGCACGCCGGTTGGGTCAATGTAGCAACCTTACCAATCTCGTTCAACAAATTCGTTGTCCCGGCGAAAAGCATTTCATCTATGCATACTCAGTAGTTCGGAGAAGCCGGGAAACAAATATTTCTTAGTGCTCTTTCAGAAAAGACTTCTGCGCGATGTTGCTGCCGTGGTAGTTGACCGCTTCATCAGTAACAATTACCCCCCTAGGGGTTGGTAATTTATAAATTACTTCGCGGGTTGAAGTAGGGGATCGTCAGCTTCCCTACGCGGGTTGAAGGGAGAGGCGCTCTCGTGTTCGATCCCAACTTCACGGGTCGAAGGGACAGAGTCTTTTCCGGCTTCACGGGTTGAATTCGGCTTTTATTTTTCAATTCCGTTTCTCTTGCGACCGGGCGCGTGCCTATGATCATATCCTGTCGCCCAAGTGGCATCGGCATTGAAGCAGTGTTTCCACTCGGCTCTAATGTGTGGGCTTTCTTTGATAAATTGTCCCGGCTTTGCAGGATCGTATTTTGCCCACTTCGACGACATTCGATAGCGAGCAGCGCGGTACTTGGAACCTTCCGTAAGCGACAGTCCGCCAGCATCGACTTTTTCGATAAAGCCGAAACGTATTAGCCTGAAAAGCAATCGCGCTACTTTTGCGGGATGTGCCCGCACATCCGTGTAGCTGAATTTGAAGTCCGGTGTTTTTCCATTCCATTTGCTTCGCATGAAGATAAGAAGCCCTAGTTCGGAAAGTCCGATTTCTTTCCAAACGATGCAATGTCGAACGCTCCAAGGGGGGCCAGGGATGAAGCCCCCTTTTTCGCCGGGAGCAAGTTTTTTCTTTGGGCTCAATTGGAAGCCTCCCATGTCGTCGCCAAAAAGAACGACAGGCCGGTCGCTTCGGGTCTTGCGTCGGTTACCGTTGTTGTCATTTTGTTACTCGGCGTTGACGGAGGTCGTTTCGACCGACTGACATACGGCGTGTTGCTCTTGAAACTGCCTCAAGTCAGATTCCTTAAAGCGGATGCATCTACGTCCGTAATGTAGGAAGCGCAAACCCGGCCGACGGCGGGATGCACATGTCCAGCTATAGAGAGTCGATAATTTCACACCTAAAAAGTCGGCTGCTTGGCGCGGAGTGAAGGTGCGGTCAATAGCAGCGGATTCCATTTGTTGCCGAACGTGTCCGGCAACGGTTTCGGACGGTTTTTGGTCTCGCGGCGCAGTCATTTTGCACGTCTCCATTCTTTCGATTGTGGGTTACTTCGCGCCTGATTCAGCGCCGCTTTGACTTCGCGCGTTACCGCGCCGCGTGACTTGAGCCGTGAGGCTTCCTGTGTGGACCCTTTGCAGGATCGACCATGTTATCGCACTCCATATCACATTAAGTCAAACACTTTGTTCTCAAGTAAAACGTACGTTTTGGTCGATCAATCGTTGCTCACCATTCTCATGGATTACGGCGATTTCACCCGGACTGTAGTCATTTTTTCTTCGACCGATGGTCGCGCGCCTTAGCGGCGTCAAAGACCTCAGCGTCTTCGGTCTTCGGCGGTTTGTTGCCGAAGATGCCCCGGAATCTCTCAAAGGCGTCCGGGGCAAGATGCGCGTAGCGTTGCGTCATCGCCTGCGAGGAGTGGCCTAGGATTTTTTGCAGGGTGAAAAGATCGCCGCCTTTCATCACCCAGTGCGAGGCGAAGGTGTGCCTCAGATCGTGAAACCGGATGCGTGGCAGCTTGGCTTCTTTCAGGGCCTTGGGATAGGTTTCCTTGACGACGCGGGGCGACCGCGTGTGCATGTTGCCCGCCTCGTTTGGAAAACACAGATCGTTTTTGTTCTGCAAGCGCCATTCGCGCAGAATCGGGAGCAGTACGTCAAACAACGGCACGTAACGAACGTGACCGCCCTTCGGCAATGAATCGAACGAACGCGAGACCGTTATCAGGCGCTTGGTAAAATCAACGTCGCGCCACTTCAAGCCGAACAACTCTCCAGCCCGGAGACCGCTGTAGACCGCTGTAGCGAACAAGGCATAAGCACCGACATCGATTTTCTTTGCTTCCGAGAGGAACGCCTGAATCTCTTTTTCGGTTTTCAAATACGAAAACTGCTTGATGTAGGTCTTGGGCTTTTTGATGGTTGGTACGGCAAAAATGAGACCCAGACTGTGAGCGTAACGAAGGACCGCGCCAAGTAGCCCGAGAATGTTGCGGACCGTGTTTGCTTTCAACTCATGTTTTGCATCGTCATCCGGTTTTGCAGTGGCGCTCGCTTTTTCATTTTTCAAACCGGCCCGGAAAGACTCGATCTTGGCGGTCGTGATTTGGTTCATCGGCAGATCGGCGAACGTGTCTTTCAGGTGCGAGCGGTAGATGCTCTTGTCGCTGTCCGCCGAACGTTTGTCTTTCGCTCGATTTGGTATCCAATACTTGTCGAAAAAACTGCCGAACTTCGGCGCTTGTGTCGGGCGTGGCGCTCGACCATCTTTGATCGCCTGAAGTTCGCCCCGTAAGCGGTTCAGTTCTTGTTGAGCTTCCTCGTGCGCTTTTTCGCCGTAAGTCGCCAAGGGAAAGGCGCGTGAATGGCGTTTTCCGCTGGCGTCCGTCCAACCGATGCGCCAGCCGCCACGATAACGGAAAGGACGCGCACCATAGCGCGTTGAGCGTCGTTGGTCCTTTCGACGACGGCCCGTCAGGGCAGGCTTTGTCGGCGGCGGGGTTTTTGGATTGTCTGCTTGCTTTGCCATGTCTTGGACATTGTCGTTTTGCAAAGCGACGGGGTCAACCGGGACACTGTCTGATGTGTTCATTTTACACTCCGGGTTTTGATTCCAGCCTCACGACCGGAACCTGCAATCTGAAAACGGTCGTTTTGCATCAGAAAACGGGCTTGGAACCGCCCGCAAAAGGGGGGCCTGTGCGCACATGTGCGCACCAGACAAGGCGCGGCAAATGCCGCAAAATGCAAAAAAGGCCTGAGTTTATTGGATGGGCGGAGCGAGACTTGAACTCGCGGCCTCCGGTGTGTAAGACCGGCGTTCTGACCAGCTGAACTATCCGCCCGTGGGAGAGGGAGGATACTAGGGACCGCTTGTTTCGTCCAGCCTAGCGGCCCTCGGCTTTCAAGATCATGCGCGCGGCCGACATGCCGGAGGTGATGACCGCCGACTGGCCGCCGCCCGGATACGTCCAGGCACCGGCAAGGAACAGGTTTTCGATCGGTGTCTCCTGCGGCAAACGGCGTTTGGTGCCGTATTCCGGTGTATTGATGAAGCCCAGGATGCTGCCGCCCGGATTCAGCGTGAACGCCCAGTTGGTCAGCGGCGTGCCGACTTCGAGCACTTCAATATGATCGCTCAGGCCGGGCAGGTACTGCTCGGCACGTTCGATTAGGATCCAGGCGATCTCTTCCTTGTAGGCCCGGTAGTCCTCGTTGGTGCCGTCCCAATGCCAGTCGTCGCCCATGTCGAACGGCAAATAGGTGGACATGATGATCACGTTCTTGCCCGCCGGAGCGGTGGTCGGGTCGGCTTTCGTGTAATTGGCCAGCGCGAACGGAACGTAGTTCGGATCGCCGTCCACCACGTACTCGAATGCCTGATCCTGATCGTAAGTCGAATTGACGAACATCTCGCGCGCGCCGGGGAACAGATCGGTGTAGTCGTGGTCGACGCCGAGGAACACCTGCAACGTCGCCACCGCTAGCGGCATCTGCTCGATATCGGCGACGTAGTCGGCCGGGAGGTTTTCCGTGCCGACCATTTTCAGCAGCGTGTCGGGCGCATTGGCGTTGGACACCACGTACCGCGCGTTGTAACAAGCGTCGTCTTGTGTCTGCACCTGCACGGCACGGCCGCCTTTCACGACGATCTTGGTCACCAGGGTGTTCAGGCGGATGGTGCCGCCGTTTTCGCGCACCACCTCGGCCATCGCTTCCGAAACCGCTTTCGAACCGCCGGTGAAGTAATAGTAGCCGCCCAGGTGGTAGCTGTTCCACATTGACAGGTAGTACAGCGCCTGGACGTCCGACGGGCCCAGGCCGATGTAAGTTACCAGTTGCGACCAGATGCCGATCAGTTGTGGGTCGTGGATGTACTGCGTCAGGAATTCCTGCAGCGTCATGAACATCGAGCGGATTACCATGATGCCGGCGTCGAGATGTTCAATGATTGTGGCCAGGTCGTCGAGGTTGAATTCGCGCTCGAGCGAAGCAAACGCGCCGAGCACGATCTCCATTTCTTGCAGTTCGGCGAACAGCGCATCGAGGCCGGCGGCTTCGGCCGGAAACAGGTCCTTGAGCTGCTGTTTGTAGGCGTCGACGTTGCCCTGAATCTCAAAGTCATGCTGCGGGAAAATGGAACGATAGATCGGATCCTCGCGGATTATATCGAGCCGATCGGTAATGCCCAGCGTGTCGAAATCGACCGGTTCATCCAGTCCACCCATGGCGTGCAACGAGGCCTCAAAGGTGTAGTCGCCGCGCCGGAAGGTGGTCATGTAGCCGCCAACTTTGTAGTGTTTCTCCAGCAGCGCCACGCGCAGGCCGGATTTGGCCAACAGCGAGGCCGCGCCGAGGCCGCCGCCGCCCGCGCCGATCACCACCACGTCGTAGTCGGCGGTGGCGGGGCAAGAGGCCGTTGGTTCATATTTGTGGCAGGCGGTACATTGCTGCTCGGTGAACGACAGGCCTTCGTGTTGCTTTTCATGGCACGACGCGCAATCACCGATTTCGTGCCCGGTTTTGCGTTGCGGCGCGCCGTTGGCGCCGTGGCAGGTAACGCATTCACCGCCGGCAAATGCGTTTTGATGGACGTCATGGTGGCACTTCAGACAATCGGCCTTGGCCCAGCCGGCGTGCGCTTCGGTCAGCAAAGCCGAATTGTGCAGCGGGCTGGCGGAAGTGATCTTGTCGACCTGATCGTCGTCGACCTGATCGTCGTCGGCTTGATCGTCATCGACCTGATCATCATCCGCCTGATCATTGTCGTCATCATCGCCGGCACAGCCGAGCACCAGCAGAGAGGTCAGCACAATCAGCAACACAAACACGCGATGCAAAATCACCCCACACCTCCGGTCACGCGCTGATCATTGATTTTACGACAATGGACTCGATGGCCAAGAGTTGTCTCATTATGCCCCGGGGGGACCGGTGCGGCAAGCAAACCCGGCGCTTGTTCGTCTGCTCGCCCCGGCCTATCCTGGCCTGGCGAGCGAGGAGGAGCCTCATGTCGGAAAGTGCTTCGACGCTGACCTACGGCCTGGTAATCGGTACGGTGTTTGGCATCGTACTAATGTTGTTGCTCAGCCAATTGACCGGCAAGGTGCGCGGTCTGGGTCGGCTGTTCGGGCGGGACGTGCAGGCGCGGCGAATCGCCGAGTTGGAAAAGGACAATGCCGTGTTGCAGCGGCGGCTTGAAGAAAAGGATGCGGCGATCCGCAAAGCGATGGAGTCGATGGTTCAGGAGGCTGGGCGCGGCTCACCACCAGCGCGTTGATCGGACGCCGTGGCTGTCGCAACCACCGGCCGGCCGAAGTCGGGCGGTCGCGATTCGCCAAACCAGCGGGCGCGCGCGAACAAGACCATGCCGGCCGCAAATACGTAGAAGCCGATAAATTGGCTGGTGGAGAACGGCGTCACTTGCGCCGTTTCTTCCGCGGCATCGCTGGACAAGCTGAAGAAAGCCCAGGCCACGCCGCCAGCGATCAGCAGCCATGAGGCGACTTGGGCCGGGCGGATCTTCTTCATTCGCGACAACAGGTAAAGGCCGAGGCCAGCCAGGAAGATGGCCAAGCCGATTAATCCCTTTTGCGGAACGAAACCGCGAACCAGGTCGCCACGGAAGATCTCGATAATAAACCGGTTGACAGCATAGATCGCCAACAACAGCGCGAACACCTCGCCCTGTTTGACCTTGCGGTTGCGGTACCAACGCAGCACCAAGAAGAGGATCAGGCCGTTGAGACCCATGTAAATCTGCGTCGGGTGCACCGCTTGTCCGACGCCGTAGATCTTGGTGGCCGCGGCTTCGGGCGGAAAATGTACGCCCCACGGCAGCTCGGTTGGCCTGCCAAAGCAGCAACCGTTCATGAAACAGCCGAACGGCCGGTGAATGGCCAAACCGAGACCCACGTAAGGCGCGAGCAGATCCATGATCGGCCACAAGGGTTGGCGCCGGATCCGGAGGTAGATCAGCACCGCCACGATACTGCCCAGGAACCCGCCGTAGAACACCAAGCCACCCTGCCAGATCTTGAAGATCTCGTACCAGGGTTTGCTGGCGAACTTGTCTTGCCAGGTGGTGATGATATAGAGCGCGCGGCCGCCGAGAATCGTGCCGAAGATGGTGGAGATGGCCGCCCCGAGCGCGATATCAACGTCGACTCGTTCCAGCGGTGCGCGCCGACGAATCAGGATCATGCCGACGATGAACCCCACCGCCATCGCCACGCTGTAAGTGCGAATCTCATAGCCGAAAATGTCGAACAACACCGGATGCACGGACAACGGCTCCTTTCCGGCAAATCTGCGTAATCCTAGTGGCAGGTCATCAAACGATCAAGAGGTAAGACACGCTATCGCAGCCGAACGTTAGGTCGGCGGCCGGACCCCGGGGCTACGGCAGGAAGCTGTCGAGCAAAGTCAGAATCAGAACAATCGTGTTCTTGAGCTGGTCGGGATCGGCGTCACGGTAAGCGGCACCAAAGTCGATCTGCAACAACTCGTTGTCCGGAATCAGGCCGGGGATGCCGAACGACTGCAACAGCGGGTTCAAGTACGACAACTTGAACGGGGTGGCTGTGTTCGGATCATCGTCGTAGTCGGTGTAGTCGAGAAAGCTGTCGGCAAGATGATCGAAGACACCGGCAAAAGCCCACGCCTGGGCGTTTTGCTCGTCGTCCAGCGTGCCGTATGGCGGCACAACCAAATGCTCGCCTTCGTCCCATTTGCCGTTGTCGTTGGTGTCGTCATAGCCGAGGACTTCGTCTTTCTCGTCGGTTTCGGTGATCATTTCCCGGTACGTCTCGGCGGCGTTGCGCAGGCCCAACCCGAGCTGCAGGCCAGCTTCCCGGAACGGAACGGCATTGTTTTTCAACGTGAAGAAGTCGGGGAAGATGGGGTCGTCGAACAGCAACAGGCCGTAGTCGACGATCACGCCGAGCAATTCCTCAAACGGCAGCGAGCCGAGATCCTCTTCCATCAATTCGAAGATCAGGCCGAGGTTGAAATCGAGATTGAGCGAGGTCAGGTGTTCCAGCAAGCCGGAACCAATTTGGGCCGCCGACTGCGCGGCCACGGCTTCGGCCAGATCGAAATCGCCATGCGCGTCGGCCACTTCCTCGAAGGCGAGAATGATCGGCATGCGGGTCAAATCGAACACGATGTCCGGATGGTCATCGCGCACTTTCTGCGCCTGCTCGACCAATTCCGCGCTGTTCTCGAACACCAGTCCTTCCAGCGCGCGGCCGACCAATTCGTCGATGAACTCCTGGCCGCTTTGCGGCAGGTCACGAAGTTGCCCCGGCGGCTGGTAGCCGATAATCATGTTGACGTACGTGATGATGATCGACAGCACGTCAAAGTTGTGCAGGGTGTCCCCGAGCATGATGCCGTACCAGCAATCCTGGTGGTCCGGATCGGCGGCCATACCCAGGCGGAACTGTTCGCTGGCCAGGTCGCCGGCGCCGACCGTCAGATAGTACTTGCCCTGCTCGATGTACGGGTCGGCATCGGATGGCGTGTCATCGTCATCATCGCCGGTGTCATCGTCGGCCGTGTCATCGTCCGCCGTGTCGTCATCACTGTCATCATCATCGTCGTCGTCATCGCCCGAGTCATCATCGTCATCATCGTCACCGCAAGAACAACCCACGACGAATAGTAGCGACAACAACGCCAACAGCAGCCATTTGGCCCACAGATGTCTGGTCATGACCTACCTCACTCGGGTTCAATGCGGCCTCGCCGGCCGCCGCTCATACGGTATCGTCGTCGGCCGTGTCATCGTCGGCCGTGTCGTCGTCGACTGTCGTGTCATCGTCCGCCGTTGTATCGTCGTCGGTAGCGTCGTCGTCGGTCGCCGACACAGTTTTGGTTTCTTGCCGGGTGACCAACCACGTTTCGTCGGCGGGTTCCAGCTGCCAGGTAATGTTGTCCGTGCGGTAGGCGGTGGACCCGTCGAGGCGGGTGATCGTGCTGAGCAGTTGGAATGAAACTGTAGCGCCTTCCCACGAGAATTCGTCGACGTGGAACAACAGGTATTCCAAATCGATCGCGTCGATGTCGCCGAAATTTGTGCCCAACAGTTCGCCATAACCGGTGAGGTTGTATTCCTGACCGTCGGGTTCGACGATGGCGGCATCGTCGGCGTACACCGACAAGATGTCATCGATGGTCTTGGTTTCCCAACCGGCGATCCAAGTGGCCAGCACGCCCAATAGGTAGTCTTTCACCGCCACCTTGTCCGAGCCGTTTTCCGAGGCGATGGTCCACTTGTCACCGGTCGTCCAGTGCAGGCGCCAGGTGATCCAGGTCTTGGCCGCATAGTACTCGTTGCCGTCGGTGCGCATCAGCAGCCAAGCGCGGAACTTGACGTCGGCGGTTTCGGACTCGACCAAATAGGCCTCGCGGTCGGAGGCTTCATAAACCACTTCCGCCATCGGGCCGAACAACTGCTCGAGGTAGTCTTTGTAGCGGTCTGCATTCAGCGTTCCGACCGTCGGGACGAGAATGGTGCTGTAGCTGGCGTAATAAGAGATGATGCGATCGATGTCCATCTCGTTCCAGGCGGCAACGTACTTGTCGACCATGGCCTTGGCGGCGGCGACCTTTTCCTCGTCGGTGAAAATGGGAGTGTTCTCCTCGCCGCAAGAAAGCAGAAATGCGCCGCCCATGGCTAGCAACAGGCCGAACGAGAAGACCAAACCAATTGTCGGTTTGCGCATTTGCACCCCGTCTCCCCAAGCACGAGCGCGTAGTGTACACGATACACACGACTGACGCCAAGGGGCTCAAAGGACTATGGCAAGGTGTTCCGTCCGGTTCGGCTGTGACGGCTTCACTGCGAGCCGGAAAACGAGAAGTCGTAGGAATCGTCTGGCGGTTTGGGTGTGGGCGAGGCTTGGGCCGCCGGGACCGCCGCGGGTTTCGGCGTCGGTGAAGCCGTAGGTTTCTGCGTAGGCGAGGCGGCCGGTTTGGGCGTCGGCGAAGCTTCCGGCCCGGGCGTGGCTTCGGCGTCCGCCGCCCCCGGCTTCTGGGCCTTGCTGTCCCACTTCACCATCACCCATTTGTTGCCGCGCTTTTCCCAATCGATCCTGCCTTTCCATTTGGTGGTGGCGTCGGCTTTCTCGATGGTCAGTTCGACATAGAGCGAACCGCGATCACGCGCAATGCGCGGATAGGGCACAAGGGCTGAGGCCTTCATGCTCTTGATTTTTTTCAGTTTCTCAATTTGCGGCACATCCGGATCGGCACGCATGGCGACCGCCTTGGAGTAGTCGCCGGAATTGATGGCCAGCAGATAGGCCTTCATGGCGGCGATCAGATCCTGCCCTTCGGTGACACTTGTCGTCGGGGTGGTTTCGGGTGTAGGCGTTGTCGTCGCCGCGGTTTGGGTCGCGGCAGGCGTCGCCGCCGTGTTGGTCACCGCTACCGGGGTGGCCGCAGCCATTGTGGTGGAAGCGCCGGGTCGCGCAATGAGCAGGTAAGTCAGAATGATGCATGCCACATAACCGCCGACCAGCAGCAAGTCGAACAGGCGCGTCATGACCGTCGAGGCCAAGCTCGCCGGTTCGCCGGCGTCGGGAAATTGGTAACGCGTCATCGGGCACCTCGCTGTCGGTTGCCGCTGCGCCGGCCGCGCCAGGTCGGGATGGCCAGCGGTAGCAGCGCCAGGCTGCGGACAGCCGTTGCCGGACGCGAGCCGGTGATCCACCAGGTGAGCAGCAGAATCACGAACCACAGCACCAGCACGCCCAACGCCGCCAAACGGACTTTCCACCATGGGCTGAGCAGGCTCCAGTTCAAACCGGGCAGGCCCCGGCGCAAGGTTGCGCGTTCGATGGCCGGCGGTCCGGCCAGGCCTGCGGTGAAGGGCACCGTTTCGCGCGGCGCCTGGAAGAAGCGCAGCACGGCCACCGACACATTGTCGCGTCCGCCACGCTGGGCGGCCAGGCGCACCAGTGCTTCGCACGCCTGCTGCGGCTTCTGGGTGATCACCGCCCGGCCGATATCTTCGTCGGCCGCCACGTCCGACAGGCCGTCGGTGCATAAGATGTAGGATTCATTGGGTTCAACGAAATGCGCGTCGGAGATATCGACCTCGATCACCGCTTCACTGCCTACCGCGCGATAGAGCACATGCGCTTTGGGGTGGTGCCGCACCGCTTCTTGTTCGATCTGGCCGTTGTCGGCCAATCGTTGCGCTTCCGTGTGATCGTTGGTCATCAGGTCGATTACATTGCCGCGCACGCGATAGACCCGGCTGTTGCCGACATGCGCGATGCGCACCACGCCCTTATAGAAATGCAACACGGCTACCGTCGAGCCGGCGTTTTTCATTTCGGCGTCGCCGGCCGCAGCCTCGCGCAAGGCGGTGTTGGCCAGTCCGACCGCGTCGATCAGCATCTGGCGCGGTTGGTGGCCTTCCCAACTCCGGAAATGATGGAGCACCGTTTCGACGATCAGCTTGCTGGCGCGGCCAGCGGCCCGTCCGCCGCCGATGCCATCGGCGACCACGATCATGTCGCCGAACCGCGTGCGCAACGAGGCCAGGCAGTCGCGCACAGAGTCACCGCTGCCGCACTCGGACTGTGTCGCCAGATCGATCCGGAGTTCTTCGTCACGCTGCATAATCGGATTCCAAGTCTAGCTTTCCGGGCGGTGGCCAGCGCACCCTGGCGACCTTTCCGGTACTTTGCTGGCGGGAAAAACCCGCGTTTCGTCCCCTTGGGTTGTTTTCCTATATAGCAAAACGACCCGGTGCGCAACAAGGCATGGTTGCGGCCGAGAGCCGAAGCGTGAACAATGCCGGTCGCGGCCCGTTGTCCGCCTCGGAGGTTCCCTATGGCCCGGTCACGTTTGAATTCCTCAACCGTGCAGGTCGGTTTCGCCCAATGTGATATCACCCCGGCGCTGCCGTTTCCGCTCGCCGGCTACGGCCACCGCGAGGAACGGCTCGCCCGGTCCGTGCGTGATCCGCTCACAGCACGGGCGGCGGCATTTGCCGACGGCAGACATACGGCGCTGGTGGTCACTACCGATCTACTGCTGATTTCCGTGCCGTTGCGCGAAGCGGTCGCGGACGGCCTGCGCCGCGCCGGCGTTTCCTTTGACGGCTTGTTGCTGACGGCCACGCATACGCATTCCTCAACCGGCGGCTATGTCGATCGCCCCTCGGCGAAGCTGTTTCTCGGCCGATACCGCGAGGCGATATTCCACGGCATCGTCGCCGGCATTGTCGAAGCCGCGACCGCCGCGGTTGCCGATCTCGCTCCGGCGGTACTGACCATCGGCACCGCCGAACCACAGCACCTGAACTGGAACCGCCGGCACAAAGAAGGGCCGGTCGACCGCACCCTGTCGGTGGTTACCGCCCGGCGCGGCCGCCGCACCCTGCGAATCATCTCGTTCGGTGCGCACCCAGTGGTGGTGGCCGAGCGCGATCACCACGTCGCTTCCGCCTGCTGGCCCGGCGAACTATGCAAGACGTTCGAAGCGCAGGGCGACCAGGCGATGTTTGTCGTCGGCCCGGTGGGCGGCGTGAACGTGTTCTTCCCTGAGGGACCGCTTCCGCTTGAGGTTCACCTGGCATTGCTGACCCGCTTGCTGCGTGAAGAAGCCGATCGCGCGCTGGCCGCGGCTGAACCGGTGGACCTGCGGGGCGGAGTGGCCTTCGGGTTGGGCGAAATGCCTGTTGCCGTCGTTGCGCCACGACTGTTTCCCGACCATAAGGCCTGGCTCGACCTGGTTGCGATGCCGCTGCGTCTTTATGCTCGCCACTTTGGCCGTGGGGCTCTGCTCGAAGGGGAATACACACAGGTGCCCATTGTGCGGGTCGGGGAACTAATTTTCACCGGGTTCCCCGCCGACCTCGGCGCGGGGGTTGGATTGGCCGCACGGACACTGATCGCCGGCGCCGGCCTGCGCACCGCCGTGGTCGCCAGTCAAACCGGGGATTACATCGGCTATGTGCATCTGCCCGACGACTACGAACGGTACGAAGAAAAAGACAAAGTCGCTCGCGGGATGACGATTTACGAAAACGCGCTAGGTCTGACCGGCCGCGATACCGGTCTGCGGTTACTCGAGGCGTTCCGGCGCGGATTGGCCAGCGTAGAGCGCAACTAGCGGTCCAATCGCCCAATCCACAACCCCCTCACGGTGCACACGACGGGCGTTCCAGTCAGATTGTCCATACTTATCAATAAGTTAGCCGTTATATTTTCTTCACCATTTCGCAGGCTCAGACGATGAATAGATCGTAGGATGCGTGATCTTTGGCAGGAAGTTCGCTGAGGGGTGTGCGGGGTTCGGCCCCGTGGACAGACCGGGAGGCCGGCGAATGCGCCTTATCCCCCCAAGCACCGGACCGCATTTGAACGCCTCCCCGGCGTTCGCACCCAGCCCGAATTTGCGCCGGTCGCCTGGTCGTGAGGCCCTTCAGTGACTGCGTGTCGGGGCGTGGATTTTGCCTGACCACGCCCCGGCAGTTTATCTAGGCCTAGCAAGCTGCTCACCAAGCTATTCAATTCCGTCTAGTCATTCAAGTAGCCAAGAGCCCGGAGTCGACTGCGGGTTTCCGGATCCAGCGAGCGGGCCTCGACGTTGCGCCCCGCCCGGAAGGCGTTGTCGTCATAGGTGGGGATCTTGGTGATCGGTCGGGCGGCCAGTCGCTTCGGATCGATCATCATCGTCAACACGCGGCCATCCATGTCGGCGCCTACGGGGCGGCCGCGCAAATAAAGCAATGTCGGAACGATATCCGCCAGAGCGGCGCCGGCGATCACCCGATTGGCGGCGATGCCCGGGCCGGAGGCGATGATGATGCCCGGATCGTCGGGTCGGTGATCATTGCCGAGGTGACGGAAATACAGGGCCCGCTGGTCCTCGGGGCCGTCAAAGCGGCGGGCCAATGAAAGCGCGGCCGGCGAAACGCGCAACCAAATATTAGGTCCTTGTTGCGAAACGGTGAAAGCTTTCACCCACATTCCATTCCATGTTTCGGTGACCGATTTTAGATGACGGTACAGATCCGCAGTGGCGGCTTCGTCCGGCCGTGGAGCCCGGAAACATATGTTTCGGGTAGTTACCGTAAAATGGAAGATCGGCACCAGCGAATCCGCCGAGCCGAATAACGGTGATCCCCACTGCTCGGGCGACCACGAGACAATAAAATCCCTGCCGTGCCAAGTCCAATTCATGCTGCCTTTCCGGTTTTTTGGCAGCCTGGGCAATCCGCAATCTCGCAGCACGGCTTCGCTCAGTTCGACTTCGACCAACGGCGGTTCGGAATGAAAACCGTGATCCGAAACGACGAATATGTAGTCTCTTGCGTAGTCTTGCCGTAGCACCGCGAACAGCCGATCCAAGCGTTCGAACAACCGGACCAATTCGTCGACTTGATCATCGTGGGCGTGATTCAAGCCCCGATCGAGCACACGCAGTCTACGGTAGCCGGGCGCATACCGCTGTATAAAAAACGGCAGGCAAACGTGTTGCAGCGAATCGGTGCGCCGGATGATGCTCGCCGATACTCTGCGGTCGGTCTTTTTCAGTACATTGGTGGCGACGCCGAGCGGATCCTGCCAGCGCCAAGACGAGAACGGGTTGCTGAACAGGGATCGTGGGTGTCGGATACGTGGGCGGCCTTGATACAGAATGGCTTCGGGATACTCATTTCCCCGAGGTGTAAAGAAGTAGTCCACGATTGCCAGATCGCGGCCGTTGGCCGCGGCGAATAGATCCCACAGGCGTTTGGCGAGCACGGCCGGCGATTGGTTGGCCCACAGCGCTTCTCCATCCAGCGTAATCAACGTTTTGGCTACGTGTTTGCCGGTGGCGATGGTGGTCCACGAAATGGGGGAATTGGCGTAGTCGGACGCCAACGACCCGTAGCTCGACTTTTGCAGCAACGCCGCCAGGTTCGGCATAAGGTTCGCCGCCAACAGTGGCCGCAAAACCTTCCATGACACGCCGTCGAGGCCGAGAAGGACAATGCGGGCGGTCTCGGATTGTCCCTGGCCATAGCCGCGCGGCGGCGTTGCCGGCGGCGGGCTGTTGGAGACGCGGTCATTTTCGATGCGCTTCCAGGCGTCCAGTTCCACGACTCTGGTCCGCTCGGGCAGGGGAGTAATTTTCTGCTTGCCCCAACCGTCCCCAATTGCGGCGACCAACGCCGGAAAACCTCGGAGGGGAACAGTCTCGCAGGTGGAATTCGCGGCATGATAAACGAGCGCACCGACCGCGACTAGAAAGACGCCGATCAACACGGTCTGGCGGCGGAGCTGCAATTTTCGCCGGCGCCCCCCGCCGACAATTTTTTTCTCGCGACTAGCTGCCTCCAAAAAAGGCACTCCGGTTGACGGCCGTGCCTCCCCACTCGCCGGTATTTAGCACATATCCTCCTGGGTCCACCAAGAAGGTGGCGGATCGTGTCACGGGCACAATTGCCGCATCGCTTCTTGTTTGCCCCCGGCATCGCGCCTACACTTGGCCGACAATGGACGATGAACTCCACCAGTTTTTTGCTTTCATGAGCTTGCGCGAATGGATCGCACTGGGCGTTGTGTTGCTTGGATCACTCGCCTTGTGGCTGGCCGAGTTGTTTTTCTGGTCGCGATGGTTGTGGTTGTGGGTGCTTCGCCGCTGGTATCGGGCCGCCGGTCCGAAGCCTCGGATTGCGTGGCGATGGTGGTTCGTTCACCTGCTCGCCGTGTTCTATCTCGCCGCCTTCTGTTACGCCCGTTTCATCGAACCCAACGCTTTGGTATCGCGGCGGCTGGTCATCGAAACCGACAAAATCCCCGCCGGTATGACATTGCGGCTGGTGCAGGTGAGTGACCTTCATTCGCAAGCCTCGAGCGCAATGCGGCTGGTGCGCGCGGCGGAGGAGATTGCCGCCCTGCGGCCCGATTTGGTGCTGCTCACCGGTGACTACCTGTGTGACTACCACATACCCTCGATCGAGGCGCTGTTGGGTTTCGCGTTCCGGTTGCCCAACGTGCCGGCGATTGCGGTGCCGGGCAACTATGGCGGCTTTTACCCGGCGGATCCATTTCTCGATCAGCTCGGTATTGAGGTGCTACACACCGAGTGGCGTGAGGTGACGATCCGCGGCGTGACGTTCGAGATCCTCGGCTTGAGCCCGATTCGCCGCCTGCCGGTGGTGCCGCCACCACGCCATCCTGAGCGTTTCGGTATCGTGCTTGAACATTTCCCGGCCCTGTTGGAGCCCACTGCGAGAGCGGGGTGGGATCTGTTTCTCGCCGGTCACACCCACGCCGGCCAGGTGCGGTTGCCGTTCTATGGCGCGGTGGTCACACTCGACCCGAGCGGCAAGGAGTATGAGTACGGCGCCTATCGCCTAGGCCGCACGATCGGCTATGTCAACGCCGGTCTGGGCATGGAATGCCGTGGTTGGCCACAGGTGCGCTTCCTGGCCCCGCCCGAAGTACTGTTGATCGAATTACGCGGCACCAGGAAATAGCCTCCCGCCCCGTCTGGCGGTTCGTCCCGGCGCTGGACCCCAACGGCCCGGCGCGTTACACTCCGGCCGCGATCGAGCAAGGAGAACACGGATGAAATTGACGCTGGTTGGCGGTGGCGGCATTCGCACGCCGCTGTTTGTACGGAGCCTGCTGCGGCGGGTGTCGCGCGGCTCGCAAATCAAAACGTTAGCGTTGACCGACATCCGGCCGGAACGGCTGGCGGTGATGGGCCGACTCGCACAACGGTTGGTGGAGCAGGCCGGGTTGAAGCTGGCGATCGAAGTCGAGCCCGAGCTCGACCGCGCTTTGGCCGGCGCGCGCGCGGTGGTGACAACGATCCGCCCGGGCTTCGAGCAGGGCCGCATGACTGACGAGTTGATTTGCCGCGACGCCGGCATTCTCGGCCAGGAGACGGTGGGCGCCGGCGGTTTCGCTATGGCCGCCCGTTCGATTCCGGACTTATTGCACATTTGCGCGCGCGTGCGCGCGGTAGCGCCGGGTGCCCCGATTCTGAACTTCACCAATCCGTCGGGCATGGTCACGCAGGCGTTGCACGATGCGGGCTATCAAGAAGTGATCGGCATCTGCGACAGCGCCGACAACATGAAGGAATACATCGCCAAACAGTTCGACATTGCGCCGGCGCGCATCCGGTTGCGGGTATTCGGGCTCAATCATCTGTCGGCGACGATGCAGGTCTGGATCGACGACGAGGAGGTGACGCAGAAGCTGATGAACGACGATGCCTTCATCGATCGCTGGTTCGGCATCTTCGGCCGGCAGTTGGTCCGCGAGTTCGGCGCGTTCCCCAACGAGTACCTTTTCTATTACCTGTTGCCGGAGAAGGCCGTGCCCGCCGTGTTGGCCGAAGCTGAAACCCGCGGGCAGAAAGTAGTGCGACTGACCGACCGTTTCTTCGGTCGTGCCTTTGAGCACGGCGCCCTCGACGACCCCGACGCATTATTGGCGTTTCATTCTGCGTGTCTGGCCGAACGCGACGCGACCTACATGGAATACGCCTGGAAAGAAACCGACGCCGGCCAACGGCCCGACCATCATCTAGCTGAAGGCGAGGGATACGCCGGCGTCGCACTCGATGTGCTCGAAGCGGCCAGCGGTGGCGGCGGGGAGATTGCGCTGTCGGTGCCCAACCGTGGCGCCGTGCCGTGGCTGGCGCAGCACGACGTGGTCGAGATCACCTGCCGGGTCGAAACAACCGGCGTGCGCCCGATCGCGCCGCCGTTCGTGCCGCCGCGGTTGGAACAGTTGGTGCGCCAGGTGAAGATCTTCGAAACGCTGACCGTGCTGTCGGTGTTGCACCGCCGCAAGGAAACTGCGGTCTGGGCGCTGACCGCGCATCCGTTGGTCGGCCGGTCGGCCGTGGCCAAGAAGTTGCTGCGTCGCTTCGTGGCCGCGCACGCGGCATTCGGTGGCTGGCGATGACCGACGTCTTCATGCCCGGCACCGGCCGGCCGTATCTGGATGTCATCTTCTCCGGTCTGGCGCGTGTGCCCGAACCCGGCGGGGAAGAGTTTGGGCAGGACTTGGCCTTCGTGCCTGGCGGTTTCTTGAGTGCGGCTTTCGTCATGCACCGCCTCGGGCTCGAGGTAGTAACCGAAATGACACTGGGTCGCGACCTGGGCAGCCGCTTTCTGCTTGAGAGCATGGAGGAGGTCGGCCTGTCTCGCGCGGCGGTGAAACTCGATGACGACATGCGCGCGCATGTGACGGTCGCATTTCACAACGGCACGGACCGCAGTTTCCTGTCCTACGAACCGCCCAATTATCCGGCGCCCGACCCGGCATGGGTCTCGCGCCTGCGGCCGCGGGCGGTATTCTTCGCCGGGTTGAAGATGCGTCCGGCCGATCCGACGTTTGAGATCGTGCGCACGGCGAAGGAGGTCGGTGCGTTGCGGCTGGCAGATATCTCCGAACAGCCGTTTACGCTGCAAGACGAGCCGTTGCGCAACATGATCGCGGCGCTGGATCTGTTCATGTGCAACGAACGTGAAGCAAGCAAACTCACCGGACTGGCTGATCCGTTGGCGGCGCAACAAGTGCTGGCGGCGATCGTGCCGGTGGTGGTGATGAAACGCGGCGGGCAGGGCGCGCGAGGGATCTGGGCGCATGGTGTCGCGGAACTGCCGGCAATTCCCACCACGGTAGTCGATACCACCGGCTGCGGCGACAGCTTCAACGGCGGTTTCATTCACGCGCTATTGCAAGGCGCGGCGCTGGAGGAATGCCTGGCCTGGGGCAACGCCGCCGGTTCGCTGGCCGCCGCGGCACACGGGGGAACCTCGGCGCCGATCACCCGCGAAACGCTGCAGGAATTGGTGGATTGTCACTACGCCGGCCGGCTTATGCCTGATCCATTGCGACGTTTTTCCCTCGATTGACATTCCGCTATTGGCGGTCGAGCACTTCCCGCACCTTGCGCAAAAGGACCTCGATGGTGAACGGCTTGTGGATGAAATCGGTGCCTTTGTCCAGCACGCCGTGGTGGGCCACCACGTCCTCGGTGTACCCGGACATGTAAATGACCCGAAGGCCGGGTCGTAGCGGCTTGAGCTTGGCGTAGAGCGCATGGCCGTTCATGCCCCGCAGCACCACGTCGGTCAGCATCAGGTCGATAACCTCGTGTTGGTCGGCGCATAGCAGCAGCGCGGAGCCGCCGCCGTCGGCCGCCAGCACGCGATAGCCGTGGCGCTCGAGCGCCTTTTTGGCCAAGGTGCGCACCATTTCTTCGTCTTCGACCAGCAGGATCGTTTCGACACCGCGCGGTGCATTGGTTTTTGTCGGCGCGGCGGCGAATTCGATGTCCCCAGCGACTCGCGGCATATACACGGAGAAAGTGGTGCCGACGCCCAACTTGGAATCCACGTTGATGAAGCCGTGGTTCTGCCGGACGCTGCCGTAGACCATGGACAAGCCAAGGCCCGTGCCTTTGCCTTTCTCCTTGGTGGTGAAGAACGGCTCGAACAAGTGTTTGAGTGCGTGTTCCTCGATGCCGTGGCCGGTGTCGGTGACCGTGAGACGCACATACGGCCTCGGGGTGGCGTCGGGGGTCTTTCGCACAAAGTCTTCGCCCACAACCACATTGGACGTTTCGACGGTCAGGAGGCCGCCATCGGGCATGGCGTCGCGCGCGTTGACCACGAGGTTGACGAGAATCTGCTCCATCTGTCCCGGGTCCACGCGCACCCGCCCGATCGCCGGATCCGGCTTGAACACGTAGTCGATGTCTTCACCGACCAGCCGTTTCAACATGGCGCTGGCATCGTACACCAGGGCGTTGAGGTCAATGATCCGCGGGTCGATGATCTGTTTGCGCGAAAAAGCCAGCAATTGAGCGGTGAGCGACGAAGCCCGTTCGGCGGCTTTCTTGATCTCGCGCAGATCCTGAAACGACGGGTCAAGCGGATTAAGGCCTTGCAGCAACATCTCGGCGTAACCGATGATGCCGGTCAGAATGTTGTTGAAGTCGTGGGCGACGCCGCCGGCCAAGCGGCCGATGGCCTCCATTTTCTGTGACTGACGCAGTTGGTCTTCCAGTTTCAGCCGTTCTTCTTCCGCGCGTTTGCGTTCGGTCACATCGTGCGTCACGCCGATCATGCCGATGGCATTTCCTTGGTTGTCGCGGAGGAAGGAGATGTCATTTTCGGTCCAAATGATCGAGCCGTCTTTGCAGCGAAGCTCCCAATCGATAGTCATTACACGAGTCGGATCGGCTTCGCCGGAAGCCTCGAGGGCCATTTCCTCGGCGAACCTTTTGATGGTTCGTTCATAGGAATCAGGGGTAAGCGCTTCCATGGGCGACTGCGCCATCGCTTCCTCGACGGTGAACCCACGTACCCGGGTGACCGACGGGCTAATGAACGTGTAGCGCCAGTTCAGATCGACGGTCCAGATAATGTCGCCGACGTTTTCCGCAATGAGGCGGTAACGCGCTTCGCTTTCGCGCAGAGCCTGTTCCACGCGCTTGCGCTCGGTGATGTCGCGTGCCGAGGCAATGACCGCTCGCACGCTGCCCTCCGGCGCAAACTCCGGTGTGAGCAACCAGTCGATCCACATCCCGTTGGGCAACTGGAGTTCCTGTCGGTCTGGTTTGCCGCTGCGGAATACCGAGTCAATTATATCCGCCCACAGGCGGCACAGGTCAGGAGGAAACCCCAATTCTTCGTGTGTTTTGCCGATGAAGGCGGCAGGGGGAATGCCGACCGCCGCTTCGACCGCTGGGTTTACGTACAGATGCCGGTGCAGGCGGTCAAAGCGCATGATGGTGTCGCTTGAGTATTCGGCCAACGCGCGAAACGTTTCTTCCCGCTCGGCCAATGTGTCTTCCATGCGGCGGCGTTCGGTGGTGTCGCGGCCGACGCCGAGAATGCCGGTGGCCCGGCCGTTTTCGTCGCGCAACAGCACGAAAGTGTTGTCGCTCCAGAAGGTCGAGCCGTCCTTCTTGTAGAACTCCATCTCCATGCTGATCGTCGGCCGATATGTCGGATCGGCCACCTTGGTCGGATCGAGGAGCTCAGCCAACACTGGCAGCGCCTTGGCCAACGAATTCGGCGTAAGATGCTGGTCAAGCGTCATCGCGTTCAATTCGTCGATGGTATAACCGCGCGTCCGGTACACCGAGGGGCTGATGTAGACGGATTTCAGGTTCATGTCCATCAGCCAAACCGTTTCTTGCATGTTCTCGGTCATCACGCGATGGCGTTCCTCGCTCTTGCGCAATGCCTCTTCGGCCAGATGATGGGCGGTAATATCTTCCAACGTTTCAACGGCGCCGTAGAGCTTGCCCGTGCCGTCACGAATGGCGGCGGCGGTGAAACGTAGCCAGGCGCCTTTACCCCCGCGCATGTGCGGGAAAAAATCCGTCGCGTCGTACGCGTCCGGAACCAACGGCGACCGCTGATACTTGCCGGCATAGAAGGCTTCCACGTCTTCCGATTTTCCACTTAGAAGCAGATCGGCCAGGCACGGACGTTCAATCGGGTAAAAGGCCCGCCAGTGCTGGTTGGTGCCCAACACCTCTTCCTTTGAGACGCCGGAAATTTCCGCCAGCGCATGATTCCAGTAGATGACTTGGTGGTTCTGGTCGATCACGAAGGACGGAATCGGCGAACACTCCAAGATGCTGATCAGTCGTTGTTGTACCTCGCGCAATGCTGCTTCCGTAGCGCGCAGTTCCGTTACGTCGCGGAAAGAACCGATCAGGTAGGTTTTGCTCCCAATTTCGACCGGCGTGGCATTGACGTCGGCAGTAAATAGCGTGCCGTCTTTTCGCTTGACCACTAGGTTGGGCGCGGCGGTGATTTCCCGTCGCGCCATGCGATCGAATTGTTCGACAACGTGAGGCAGTTCCTCGGACGGGTGAATGTCCGTCAACTTCAACGTGGGAATTTCCTCAGATCGATAGCCCAACATCTGGCAGATCGAGCGGTTGCCGACGAAAAATCGCTGACTGCCCACCTCGGCCAACAGAATGCCGTCTGTGGATTGGTCAATAATGGCCCGGAACCGCTGTTCCGACTCTTGAAGCGCCTCGTGATCTAAGCCAGCCGCGATCACTCGCGAAGCGGTGTCCGCCAGATCCTCCAACAAGAGTAGTTCCTGGCTGTCGAGAGGGCTTTTGCTGAATAGCGCCAGCACGCCGATCGGTTGGCCATCGCGGGACAACAACCGGTAACCCGCAAATGAAACCAAACCCAGCGAGCGAGCCCAGTCGTGCTGATGAATACGAGGATCATTGGGTACGTCGTTGGTGATGAAGCTGCGGTTTTCGCCGGTGGCAACGCGACCGATCTTGTAGGCTCCCAGCGGAACGCGCCGGTGATCGCCGTCCAAATGGGTGTACCGGCCCGAACTGGCGATCAGGTGCAGGCACTTGTCACGTCGCTGACAGTGGTGCGCGCCGGGGGGGGGGGGATTGGCGTGCATGCATCCGTGCGCACAGAGATCGCCAGGTCGAGTGACCCAAATCCGCGCAAAATCCGCGCCTAGCGCTTCGACCACGCCGTCGGTGATCAGTTTCAGCTTTTCGCTGAGGTCGCCACTGACAAAAAGGCTTTCCTTGAGTTTGCTGATGCGCCGGACCTGTTCCAAGTGCCGGTTCATCTGCTTCGCCGCGGCGGCAACTCCTGGTTGTAACGTCCACACCAACCCAGCTTCTTCTCCTTCGAACCGGCAGACTCTGCAAGTCAGACGGGTTGGCGATTCACCGACCGTGAAAACCGACGACTCGCTGACCGGCTCCTGCGTCAGGGTGTCCCAATTGGGACGATCGTCCGGAGTAAACAATTCCTTCACGGACTGTCCAAGCAATTCTGGCGCAGCCCGTCGGAGAAGTCTGGATGCGGCTGGATTTGCGTAGATGATCCGTTGGTCAAGGTCAGTGGCTAGAATGGCATCAGGCAAAGCATCGAGCATGTGACGGAAAGCACCAGTTGTTTTCCTCTCGGTCGTCATTTTCCGCCTTCCGGATCTCGCCGGAATCACTGGATTTTTATCTGCCGGGCGCCCTTGTCATCGTCTTGCCAGCCAACCAAGCCAGCCCTCGGTTGCTGTGAAAATTGCCATTCGTAGCTTACACTACATTAGCAGTATTCGGAATATCCCGCATGGAAAAAGAGGAATTATTGAGCCGTTGCCCAAGGTTGGACAATCCGGCCGTCAGAGTCCGCCAGCATTGTCGGCCCAAGCCGAACCACTTGCCTTTTTGTGTAAGCAATAATGTGGCTTGTGCGGAGTGCAATAACCACACTGATGAGGGGGTAGGAGACGGACGATCATTGTAGCTTTGGCGCTTCTGGTGTCTCTGTTTTGGGTGGCGAAGTGCACGACCGGCAACGATGACGACGATGGCAACGGCAACGATCAGTCATCAACAACAACTACTGTGACCAGGTGCAGGAAGGCGACGAATACCAGAACGTCGATTTCTGCATTGCGCAGCCGGAGAACGACGAGTGTAACGCCGGCGAAGCCAACACGACTTGTTTGCAAGAAAGCCTGGATCAAACCACACTTGTTGGTGAAGCCATGCTTGAATGCGAGTGTGACTGCTCCGCGACCGATTCGTGCTGATCAGCGTCCGAAAATGAATCCGCGCACAAAACCCCAGGCCGCTTGCAGCAGAATCTTGCGACCGCTAGCCTCGCGTAGGCGCAACAGGTAGTGCGCGATCACCCGGGCGCGCAGGTAAAAACGGCGGTAGAGGCGGCGTCGGAAAACAGACAACTCGCGTGCCGTCAGCCCGTCTGGTTCGAATACCACCTCATGCTCGCTCATCTGCTCGTAGCCGCCCACCAGGCGCCCCTTGTGCTCGATTTCCGCGGTCAATTCCGCGCCGGGGAACGGCGTATAGAAGCTCATCATCACGTCGTCCAACGGTGCCTGAAGTAGGAAGCTGCGGGTGGCTGCCAGCGTTTCGCGCGTTTCACCCGGGGCGCCAAGCATGATGAATGCCTTGGTCGAAATGCCGGCGCGGCGCACGGTGGTGATGGCCGCGATAGCGTCTTCAACCAGCACCCCTTTGCCCAATACGCGGAGCATATCGTCGCTGCCTGATTCCACACCAAAAGCTACCTGCCAACAGCCGGCCTTGGCCAGTTCGCTCAGTGCGAACGGCGTCAGTTTCTGATCGACCCGGCCCTGGCAGGAGAACGACAATGGCAAGCCCGAGCGCTGGATGTGTCGGCACAGTTCCACCAACCGTCCTTCGTCGAAAAACAGGCTTTCGTCGTGGAAGGCGAAATCAATGATCGAGTAGTGCCGGTAAAGGTGTTCCATCATGTCGAAAACGCGGCCGGCGCTGTGCGAGCGTAGCTTGCGGCCGAACACCGAGCGGTCGCAGAAGGTGCAGCGGTAGGGGCAGCCGCGCGAGGTAAATAGGATCGTCGAGGGCAGCCGGTAGGTCGATTGGGGGCTGGGGCGGTAACGACGCGGCAGATCGGGGAACAGGTCCCACGCCGGCAGCGGCAGTTCATCGAGGTCGCGGAACAGCGGCCGGGGCTTGCCGCGTCGCACATCGCCGCCGTCGCGGTAAGCCACGCCTTTGACGGCCGCGACATCGCCTTCGTTTTCGACCTCGGCGAAAGCCTCGAGGGCGGTGGCTTCTCCTTCGCCCAGCACGGCGAAATCGAGCGAACGGTAGGTATCGAGTGTCTGTTCCGGCTGGCTGGTCACGTGGGGGCCGCCGATGAGTGTTACGCAGTCCGGCACAAGCTGTTTTACCTTTGCCGCCACCTGGGCCGCGAGGTGAATGCTCATCGTCGTGGCGGTTAGCCCCACCACCAGCGGGTTCTGTGTCGCGATTACCTGAGCCGTGTGCGACACGTCATAGCCCAACGCCGCCGCGTCGATAAGTGAAACGTCGATCTCGCGTGTGCGCAGGTAGGCGGCGATGTAGGCAAGCCCGAGGTTAGGCAAACTATTGCCCACCACGGCGAGTTTGCCGTATCGCGCTTCCGCGCTGAGCGGCGGATTGACCAGCACAAAATCGGCCACGTCGGGTTTCCTTGGTTGACCTCGGCTATCCTAGCCTTGGCGCGGGGCGAAAAGCAAAACTTTTATGACGGTATGCCTGGGCCGCGACACTGCCCGGCGTTTTCATGATAGGCCCGTTCGAGCCGTGCGATTTCACCCAGGCGCGCACTGGCCTCGTCGAAGCCGGTCGGCATGTCGCGTTCGCTAATGTCATGCAACAGCAGCGCGAAGTCAGTCCAGGCCTCCGCGATAACACGCATCTGCTCGATCAGGCCGCGCGCCACGATATCCGGACAATACGGTACGGCTTGTTCGAGAAATTCGACGTACATGCGCCGGAAATTGCCGCCGCCAGTCCCGCGGCGTTCGATCACCTGATAGCCGAAACGTGCGCACCACCGCCAATCGGGAACCTGGTTCCAGCCCGGCAACTCGCGCGCCGCCGCTTCCAACGCGGTCAGTCCGAAGATCGGCAAAGCCGGGGCGAGCATGCGTTGCGCGGTCAAGGCCAGTGCAGCCGGCACGGCGCGTTCCAGCGGCGTCAGCTCGTGCGGGAGTCGCCACTGGAACCAATCATTGGCCAGGTCGAACGGCAAGACGGTGTCGGTGCGGGCGCGCGTCAGGCTGGCCAGCGGCACAACTTGCGGTTCCGGGAACTGGTTATCGCCGATCACCGCCAGTTGGCGTTCTTCGTCGTAACCGATCACCATGACGCGGTGGCCGCCGAAATGGGTTTTGGTTTGGTAGAAGTCGAGCCAGCGCAGGTCGACGCCGATCATCGCCGGCCGGCCGGCGTCGATTTCGCCTTTTACCCACGACCAGCCTTCGGCGTTGTCGCGGGTACGGCGAATGACGACGTTTGCGCCAAGCGCCTGCAAGCAGTCGATTTCCAGGTTTGGACCGCGGCCCAACCACATGCGGGTTGGGCGACCCTGATCGTTGGCGAGATAGAAAAAGGTGATGCCGGAGCCCAGGCCGAGGCACAACGGTTCGGTGATCGGATGGCCGTAGAACTGGAACAAATTGCTCAGCGTCGTGGTGCCGCAATGACGCCCCGCCCGGTGGCGGTAGTTCGGAACCATCACTCGCATGAAGCCTCAACCTTGTCCGTTTGCCGTCAATGTACGGCGGCCGCAAACGAACCGTCAAGCAAAACGGCGCGACGTTTGACACTCGGTGAGGCCGATGCTAGACAATCCGAGTTTTTCCGGACCCGAACCGGGGGTTTGGTGGTGATGGCTAAGCGCGTTTCACGAGTCTTGCCACTCCTCGTCTTGCTGGCGGTGCTGACTGGGTGCGGCAAACAGCCCAACATCGTTATCGTGTTGGTCGATACCCTGCGGGCCGACACCGTGGGCGCTTATGGCTACCAACGGAAAGTCACCCCGCATATTGACGAGCTGGCGAAGAAATCGATCGTCTTCAAAAACGCGCACGCGGCGGCCAGTTGGACCGTACCCAGCGTCACCTCGCTGTTCACCGGCGTCTACCCTTGGTCACACGGCGTGATCTACGCCGAAATCGGCGACCGCACGATCAAGACCCAGCAGAAACTCAGCGACAAGTTCGTCACGCTGGCCGAGTCGTTCAAACAGCGCGGCTATACCACCTTCTGCATCTCGGCCAACTACCACTTGCATGAACAATACGGCCTGGCGCAAGGCTTCGATTACGACAAGGTGTTCTATTTTTCCGACCGCGAGCAGGTCGACGGCCAGGTCCGCCTCTGGTTGCCGGAAATCAAGCGACTCCAGCAGCACGGTAAGCCGTATTTGTTCTATGTCCATTACTTCGATCCGCATCTCCCGTACAAGTACGTGGAACCGTTCACCGCTCAGGTGAACAGCCAGATCACCATCGAAGATGCAACGCGCTGGGGCGCCATTGACCTGAACAGCACCAAGCAGCGGGAAGACTATCTGGCCGATCCGAACAAGATGCGATTGATTCGTGATCTGTACGACGGCGAAGTAGCCGCCGCTGACGATTCGGTCGGCAGACTGCTGGCCCAGTTGCCGGACCTGGACAACACGCTGGTCGTTTTCATTTCCGATCATGGCGAGGCCTTCGGCGAACACCAGAATTTTTCGCACGGCGGCGACCTGTATACCGAGACGTTACGCGTGCCGCTGATGGTGAAATTGCCGAAAAACGCACACGCCGGCCTGGTAGTACAGGATCAGGTCAGCTTGATTGACCTTTACCCGACGCTGATAAAACTTGTCGGCGGAGAAAAGCCCAAATACCTGGCCGGCGTCGACCTGGCGCCACTGTGGTCCGGCGGCCAGTTGGCTTCGCGCATGTTGTTTGCGATGACCCAGCGTTCGTCGAAATACGTGTGGTTCGGCGCCATCGGCCCACAATACAAATTGCTGTACCACGATAGCGCGAACCGCTACGAATTGTATGACATGGAAGAAGACCCGCACGAATTGAACAACGTACTCGCTAGCCAGAGCGACATCGCTAAGGAATACCGCAATATCCTAGCCAAGGCGCGCCGTACGCCGTTGCTGTACAACCCCGGAGTCGTCGGCGCGCCGATGAGCGACGAGCTGCGCAACACCTTGCGCACGTTGGGCTATCTTTAAGCCCACGCTGGCGAAAGACAAGCTAGATATTGTTTGTATATACGGTGATTTGTGGTATGATCGCGCCATCGAAACCATTTCTGGCCCCAAAGAGGAGGGAACATGAAGAAGTACGGCTTTTTGTTTTTTGTATTGATGGCGGTAATGGTGTTTGCTGCCTGGCCGGCCCAGGCCGCACGCGGTGGCGGCGGTGGCGGTGGCGGCGGTGAAGCCCCGACTTTTGGCGCCGGCACGATGATGCTGGGCGGCGATTTCAATTTCCGTCTCGCCTCGGGCGGCACGACGATCGATCCGGACGGCGGCGACGAGATCGAAATCGATAATTTCTACTTTGATTTGACCGGCCTGTTTGGCTACTTCATCATCAACCGGCTGGAAATTGGCCCGACCCTCGAGTTCAGCTACGAATCTTCGGAGCAGGATGACCAAGGCAAGAACAAAGAAACCGATTGGGGTATCGGCGCGCACGTTGGCTATTTCTACCCGGTCGGTTCGCGCATCTCGATCTTCGGCATGATGGTCATCGGCTACGCCAAGAACGCTACCGAATTCGATCCCGATGACGAAGACGCCAACAAGCAGACCACCGAAGCCAGCGGCTTCGCGCTCGAACCGCGCTTCGGCGCGATGTACGGCATCAATCGGCACCTCGGCCTGACCGGCTCGCTGTACTATCGCTATTTCAGCGGCAGCGGCAATCAGGACACCGGCGACGCCGACAACGACTACGACGTCAAGAGCAGCGAGTACGGTTTGAAACTCGGCTTGGCCGCGTTCTTCTAGACTACTCGTTCGTGAAACGAAAACGGCCGCCCCGCGGGGCGGCCGTTTCTGTTTAGCGCACCGCTGGCCGCCGCCGGTAGAGGTAGTAAGGATCGTTGAACCCATTGAGTTGATAAACCAGCCACCGCCGCCGATTCTGGAACGAATGGAACAGTTCATAGTCATCGTGCGCCAACAAGTAGCGCGGTACTTGGTCGAGCGGTGCTTTCGCCAAGCTGGGGATGCGCGCGCGCAAGAACTGCAGCTGCTCGCCGCTGACGATCAGGAAGTCCGGATGATCGGCACTCCGTTGGCCGTTGGCGACAGCTTCCAGATTCAGGTTGGTGACTGTTCCGCAGCCGAGCCGGCCTACTCCGTAGGCCCCCGGCTCAAAAGCGCCTACTGAATAGCCGGGCGGACAGGTCATGCGACCGAAGTAATCTTCTGCACGCCGGCGTACATCGTCACCCATGTCCCTAAACATTAGCGTGTCGGTAGCGGCGAATTGCAGCAATGCCGCTGTGGCCAGTGCGATACCGCTTGCCCGAACGTACCAGCGTTCCGATGCGGCCAACCATCGGGCGCCACGCGCTGCCGCGGCGCCGACCAGCGGCAGACACAGGAACAGATAGGGGAAGCCCAAGTGCTGGTAGCGCACCGGAATGGCGAAGAGATAGACCGCCGCCGGCAGCGCCACCACCCAGATGCGTTGTGCGCGTCGACCGAAAACAAAATAGAGGCCGAACAGGGTCAACAAGGCCAACGGCGTGGCATCGGCGGTCAGCCAGATGCCGCGCACGGCCAGAAACGGGTAGGCCAGCCATGATGTCTGTTGCGACTGCCAGAAGCCGACGCGTTTGGTGCCCGCGCCGACGAAATACGAGCGCAAGTGATCAATGAACAGCACCGGATCGTACCAAAGCAGGGATACGGCCGCGACCGTCAGGGCAAACGCGGCGACAAATACCGCCGCTGTCGCCATAGTCCGGCTGCGCCAGAGCGGTTCGCCTTGGGCGCGCGCCGTTTCCCACAACAGCAACGGCAAGGGCAGAAGACAGAACGCGAAGTACTCCTTGTTGACGAACGCCGCGGCCGCGGCCATGCCTGCCAAAGCCGCCCACCAGAAGGATTCGCGGTTTCGCCAACGGTCCATGGCCAACAGCGACAGCAGCGCGAAAAAGACCAGCGGTATATTGGTGCCCGCATTGATCGCATAACGCACCCAGGCCGGGTGCAGCCCGCAAACCAAGGCTGTGAGCCAAGCCGCCAGCCGGCCGAGGTAAGGAGCCAGCAACACTCCCAACGTCGCCGCAGCCAGGGCCGCGAGCAGAGCGTGATACCAGGCGCTTAGCCGGCCCGTGCGGTTTTCGTAATGGAAAATCAGTTCGCTGTTGTCCAGCGGGGTCACGGTGCGCCAATCGCGCAGCGCGGGTTTCGGCTCGGTGGCGAGGTAGGCCAGATGCACTGCCGGCCAGTCAAGCAAGTGGGCGCCGACGCCGTACTTGAGGAACCCGCGTGATTCCCCGCGCAGCAACAGCAGCACTTCGCTGTGATGCAATCGGTCCTGTTCGGTGATTGAGCGATGCAATCGCGCGCCGCTCCAGAGCGGGTAGGAGTAGAACGGGAACAGCAACAACGCCAGCCAGGTGAAGGCTCGTCGGCGCAAGGCGGGCAGGTCGCGCAACTTCACGGTCGAGTCTCTTCGCCGACCGCGTCCGCCGCGCAACGGAAGCCCAGGTCCAGCGCGGCAAACGTCAAAGCCTTGGGTGCGCGCCGGAACGAAGCGCGCAGGTATCGTTGATCGATGAACCACGCGCCGCCGCGGATCACGCGGTAACGCTCACCCGGTTCTCCTTGCGGATTGGCTCCGCGCGAGGTGGCGTAGTAATCGGACGAATAGCCGTCGTTGACCCACTCCCACACATTGCCGTACATGTCGAACAGTCCCCAGGCGTTAGACGATAGCTGTCCGACCGGATGCGCATGCCGCTCGGCGTTGTCATAGTACCAGGCAATGTCGCGCAATCGGCCGTACAGCCGTGCGGGACTGCCCGCGCGGGCTGCGAACTCCCATTCGGCTTCGGTCGGCAGGCGTTTGCCTCGCCACCGGCAGAAGGCGTTTGCCTGCTCCCAGCGCACGCCGACCACCGGGTACTGGGCCGGCTCGCGGCGGAAGCGGTCAGGCATCACCGGCTCACGGCAGGCGCCGGCACGCACACAGGCCGCGTACTGCTGGTTGGTCACCTCGGTGCGGTCGATCCGGAACGGCGAAAGCGAAATTGCATGCCGTGGCTTTTCATCGGGGTAGCAGTATGGATCGCCTGGCGAACAACCCATCATGAACGAGCCGCCCGGCAAAGCGGTCATCTCTTCACCAATGACTGGACTGCCGGCCAGTTGGAAGCCTTGATAGTCGGCCGGCGTGATACCGGCATCTGGCGGCAACTCCGGTGGGGCAGGTTTGGGTGACGCACCGCCGAGCAGGTTGTTGTCGGCCAAGAAGCGCGCGATTTCCTGCCCGTACCAGGTGGCGGCGTAGGCCGGCGGATGCACGTTGCCGAATTCTTCCGGCAGTCCGCTAGCGCCGAGTTGGCAGACCGGGGCAGAGCTCAGCAGGCAGTAGTTTTTGGCCCAATCGCGGTCGGCGCCCGGGTAGAGAAAATAGCCGGCGCGCACACCGTTGCGTTCGCAACGCTGCACCAGCCGGCGAATGACTTCCTGATTTTCCAATTCAAAGTTGTAGTTGAATGACCAGTTCGATTTCTTCAGGCCCATCAGCGCGGCGTAGTAGAAGCGGTAGATGCGCACGTTTTGTAACAACCGCAGCCGTTCCTCCTTGCTCTTGCCGCGCGACAGGAACGGCACATCGATGTGAAACAGCTTGAGCCACAGTTGGGGAAACTTGAGGAAATAGGGTTCGACCGGCGTCCGGGCCAGGAAGGCCGGCGCGCCGGCGTTGGACAGACCGATGAGAATCAGATCAGGACTATATTTGGTGAGCATCTCGTCGGCGATCGCCGCCATCTGCGTGCCGACATATGCGCACGCGCCGCCGTTCCAGACCTCGAACCGTCCGGTATAGTGTTCGTTCAGTTCGCGCTCGAGTTGAACCGGCCAGGTGTCCTCGTTCGCCAAACCCAGGCCGTAGACATTGGAGCCGCCGATGCACAACACCCGGAAGGTTCCCGGCGGTTTGATCGCCGGATACTCGGCATTGCGGTAACCTAAACTGTTGATTTGTACCCAGCCCCGATTGGCGACGGCGTTGGCCTTGAGCCGGAAGAACAGCACCGGATCGAGGACCGCTTCGTGCGCCGGCAAGTCGGCCGCCTGGTAGTACAACAGCTTGCGGATGATGCGCCAATCCAGGTCGTAAGTGCGCACCAGGATTTCTGTCACCACGTGCGCCGCCGTGAGGGCCAGCGCCAGTGCGATCAGGGCGTAGGCTGTGCGGCGGGCAAAGATCCGCCGCCATACACCAATGACCGCCAACAGCACACGGCGCGGCGCGCGACGTCGCACAGAGCGGAGAAAACGGCCTAGCATGGGCGCGTATTGTATCGCATTCGCCCGGCCCGCCAATAGAAAAGTAGTGACGCCTTGGCCAGTGGCGGTTATATTGGACATCCAGCGAGGTTGGTGCTCATGCGGCGATTGCTCCTATTCGTTCTGCTCGCGGTTACCTGGCTGGCGAGTTGTGTTCCGTCTCCCGCGCCACTGCCGGATACTCCCCGTGTGGTTGATCCCGCCGATTGCCTGACTCGCCGGCGAGCCGCCGGCCGGCCGACTACGCTGCCGGCACCGGTAGATCTGCTGACCGGCCGGCCCGTGCGCGGGGTAACAATCCGGGCCGACGAGCGCGGTGGTTGGCTGCGTTTGACTTTTGAAGCGCCGGGTTACGTCCGCAAATTCAAATGGGTTGCGTGGAACGAGCCGCCGCCGGCAACGGTCGTCCTGGCGCCGGCAGCGGTAGACCACTATGCCGACGAGGCCTGGAAGAACCCCAACGGGCCACGCTTGATCATGTTGGGCTTCGATGGCATGACGGAAAGCCTGTTTCGCGCCACGCTCAACCGCGGCGAGCTGCCGGCGTTCGAGGTCATGCTCCGGAACGGCACCTGGGGACCAATACAGAGCTGTTGTTCCACGATCTCGCCATCGGTATGGACTACGATCTACACCGGCCTGACGCCGGAACAGCATGGAGTGACCGATTTCCTTGGCCGCGACCCGGTGACCGGAGCACTGACGGCGCTCACCTTTAACGATATCCGCGCTCCACGGCTATGGGAGATCTTGCGTTCGGCAGGCCAAAAATCGCTCATCTTCGGCGGCTTGCTGATGGATCCGGCCATCAACCTGTTCGGCCCGACCAACGACGTCGCCGACAAATTGCGGCTCTTCCGGCGGGCGCTCGCGGTCGAGCGACCTCGGCTCGCGGTGGTGTACGAAGAAGAGGCCGATCACGCGGGACACCAATGGTGGGCGGCAAGCGATCCCGATTCGTTCCGGGCGAACGGATGGCCGGTAGCTGACGAAAGCGCCTTGTTTGATGGCCAACGCATTGCGCAGGCCTACCGCAATCTCGATGCCTGGGTCGCCACCGCGTTGCAGAGCGCCGGGCCGCAAACGGTCATTCTGGTGAATTCCGATCACGGCATGCGGGGCATGGCGCAAACGCCACCGGTGATCGCCGACGCCGAATCATTTGTTCGCATGGTCGCGGCGCCGGCATTCCAAGCCTGCGATATCGGACAAATCAACGACATTGTTTTGTGTGCCGACCCTGTGCTGGATGTGCGGCCGTTGGCGCGCCAATTGCGTGAAGCCCGGTTGGCCGACGGCGAAGTGCCGTTTGCGGAGGTGTTCGACCGGGTTTCGACTCCCGGTCTTGACACCTATTCATCGGCCGTGGCCATCCGTATTGTACTGGCCGGCGCCAATTTACAGCGGGCCTTGCAAGCGGGGCAGAAGCTGTCCATTGCGGGCCGTGAAGTGCCGTTGGCCGATTTTCTACGGGTCAACCCGTCCTCCGGCGGACATGACGAATATGGTTTGTTTTTTATTGCCGGGGCCGGCATTACTCATCATGCGGTTGTAGCCAACGCGACGGTCTATGACCTTATGCCGACCGCGTTGGCCGTTCTCGGTCTGCCGGCCGCGCGCGACATGCCCGGGCGGGTATGGAACGAGGTCTTTGACCAGCCGCCGACGGCCCCGCGCGTGGCCAGTTACGGGCGCTTCACGCCAGGCGGAACGCGGCCGAAAGCGACCCCGGCCGAACTGCGACATCTGCGGGAATTGGGCTACATCAACTGATTGCAGCCGGCCAGCGCAGAGAGAAGCACGCGCCGCCGCTGTCGCTAACGGACAAATCGACCGTGCCGCCATGTGCCTCAACAATGCGCTTCACGATCGCCAAGCCTAGCCCGACGCCGCCGGATTCCCGGCTGCGGCTTTCATCCACCCGCGTGAACGGCTGAAAGACCAGGTCTCGTTTGTCCAGTGGAATTCCCGGACCATCGTCCGCCACGTCCACCGTAACGAAACCGATTTCGCGCCGGATAAGGACGTCGATACGCTTGTTCGCATAGCGCATCGAATTGAGCAACACGTTCGAAATCGCGCGATCGAAGTAGCGACGATTGACCTTCACCGCGCACGGAGTCGGGCAGGTGGTGACGATTTCGATCGGCACGTCCGGCCGTGAGTCCTCAAGGGTCTGCACTACTTCTTCGATGGCCGACTGCACGGCCACGACTTCGGTGTCGCGGTAAGGGTCCTCCACATCGAACCGGCAATAGAGCAACAACTCGCTGATCAAGTGCTCCAGCTCTTCCAAGTCGCGTTCGATCGCGGCAATACGTTCCGGCCGGGCCTCGGTCTTCTGTTCATCGGACAGCAGGGCGAGCGTGAAGCCGATGCGCGAGATGGGCGTGCGCAACTCATGTGATACCGCCTGCAACAGATGTCGCTGGCTTTCCAGCAACGACTGAATGCGATCGGCCATCAAATTGAAACGCCGCGCCAGGCTGCCTACTGCGTCTTTCGATTTCACGTCTGCCCGGGCGGTCAGGTCGCCGCCGGCGATGCGCACGGTGGCTTCTTCGAGTATCTTCAATCGTTTGGCCACCGGGTAGGTCAGGAGGAACGCGATCAGGCCTACCACCGGCAGAATGATCGAGAACGATATCAGCAGATGACTAATGTTGAACGGGTTGGGCACGCGGAAAGGTCCGATGGCCACCAACCTGCCGGTCGCGCCGATGGGAATGAGCACCGTGGGGCCGGTGTTCGTCATCATTTCGGCGATGTCGCCGTTTTGTACAAGTTGCGCCACCTCCGGCGGCATCGCCAATTGCACGCTATGCACGGTAACCGGGCAGGGCATCCGCCGACGCGCCAAATCCAATTCGGCCTGCCATTCGCTTTCCGGCAGGTTTTGTAGACGCCGCTGCAGCAGTTCGGCGAACGCTTGCATCTCAGGCGGCATGCGACCTTCATGATGCGGCGGCGGCGGGAAGAGGTGGCGTAAGAACCACCCTGAGCCAACGGCCGAAATGATGAAGGCCGCCAAGATACCCAAGAGAATTTGGAAAAATAGTTTCTTCATGGATTTTTCACGAGCATATAGCCTACTCCGCGCACCGATTTGATCACGCGCGGCCGGTCGCCGACGTCACCTAGTTTTTTGCGCAAGCGCGCGATACGTAGATCGATGGAGCGATCGATTCCGTCATAGTCGATGCCACGCAGCTCGGAGTAGATGCGCTCGCGGCGCAGGATCTCGCCGGCATGCCGGGCCAACAACCACAACAGGTCGAATTCCGCAGTGGTGGTTTCCACGAAACGCCCGTCCATCCGCACCGACCGGTTGGAAAAATCGATGACCAACGGCCCCAGCTCAATGCGGCCGCCGCGCAGCTCGGTGTCTTCCTCGTGCTTGTCTGTTTTGGATACTCGGCGCAACAAGGCGTGGATGCGCGAGAGCAACAACCGCGGCTGCACCGGTTTGGCTACGTAGTCGTCGGCTCCCAATTCCAAGCCGTTGATCTCGTCGATTTCGCTGCCGCGCGCCGTGAGCATCAGAATCGGTCCAGCAAACTGCGGGCGTACCTCGCGGCACACCTGGAAGCCGTCTTTACCGGGCAACATGATGTCCAGCACGATCAAATCGTGCTGCTCCCGCAAAATGCGCTGCACCGCGCGATCGCCGTGCGTCTCGGTCTGTACTTCCAAGCCGTTGGATTCCAGATACTCTTTGACCAGGGCGGACAGTTTCAGATCGTCTTCGACCAACAAGATGCGAGGAGAGGGAGAGGTTTGCATGATTTGTCGCTCCGCCAGCCTAGTCTGAACTCCGTCTCGATCGTGAGCCGCGATCTCGCCGGATCATTTGCGGCGCGCCCTGCCGGGGTGGAGAGATGTTTCAAGATTGGAACACCGCTCCGCACCGGAACAACAAGCTCGCATGTCCCCGGTTTACCTGCAAGGCGGGCCAGCCGAGGACGGCAAACGCGCCATACAATTGCATATTTGCGCCTCCGACCGTCTTGTTTCAGTCCGCAATTTGTATCCGTTTGTATCGGTTTGTATCCGGTCGCTGAGAATAGACAGGAATACAAAGTGTTACACAATCGCAACAGAGTTTTCTTGGGTCATTGACGATGATTTCATTGGTGCAGCGGTGATGAACGTAAACAAGGAGGTTAGTGATGGTCAGCAGTATTGGTTCGATTGGGACAACAACCAGTCTGCTCAGCGCCCGGCCGAAGCCGCCAGATCCGACGGAACTCTTCAAGAAGGCCGACGCCGACGGCGACGGCAAGATTACCAAGGAAGAGTTGGCCAACGCGATCGCGCAAGCGCCCAACCAGGGTGAAGGCACCCCGAGCGCCGACGAGATCTTCGAGCAGATGGACGCTGATGGTGACGGCTACGTCACCGAAGACGAGCACAATTCGTTCCTGGAGCAGATGCAGGCCAAGAACGAGGCCGACCAGGCGATCACTGATGTACGGCTGGCCCAGGCCGGCACGCCCCCGCCTCCGCCTGATCCGGCGGAGTTGTTTGCCAAGACCGACACCGACGGCGACGGCAAGATCACTAAGGATGAACTGGCCGAGGCGTTGAGCCAAATGCCCCAGCCGCCCGACGGCAGCATCGACATCGACAAGATGTTCGCCGAGATGGACTCCGACGGTGATGGCTACGTGACCGAGGATGAACACAACGCGATTCTGGAAAAGCTGAACGAACAGATGCGCGCCAATCAGAGTGAGACGACGCTGACGCTCGCTCCGGCCGACGATTCCGGGTCCACTACGGACACCAGCAACAAGGTGGCCCAGTATTCTCAGAATCTGAGTCTCACTGTGGCCAGCGCGTTGTTGAACCTGGAGATCTAGGTCTAGCGTTCCCGGGCCCCAACCCCCCGGCACGCTGGAGGTCAAACAGCCCGTCCCCAGCACCTGTTCCCCCTGGGCGGGCCGTCAGCGAGTCGACAAGCCGGAGAAGCCCCACCCGTGAGGGTGGGGCTTCTTCGTTTCGGCAGAAGGTTACGCGCTACCCGCTCCCGGCGGGCTGTGCTAATGTCGGCGTCCACCATGTTGAACGGAGCGCGAAATGCGTTTGCGCCGTGAACTCGATCGTCGTTTATCCGCCTCCTTGTCGGCGTTGATCGGCCGCCAGGCCCCCGCGGCGGTGCGGGTGGCCGCGGACCCGAAATTCGGTGACTACCAAGCCGACGGGGTGATGGGGCAGGCCAAGCGTGACAAAAAAAATCCGCGTGAACTCGCCCTGGCTCTGGCCGGACAGGCGGGGCTGGCCGATTTCTGCCTGACGCCGGAAGTGGCCGGGCCCGGCTTCGTGAACCTGCGTCTGGCGCCGGAGTTTCTGGCGCGCGAAATCGCCGCGGTCGCGCGCGACGAACGATTGGGTGTCGACCGCGTCGATACTCCGCACACGGTGGTAGTGGACTACTCCAGCCCGAACGTCGCCAAGCCGCTGCACGTGGGGCACCTGCGCAGTACCATTCTAGGCGACGCGTTGTTGCGTATCCTGCGCTTCGTCGGGCACCGCGGCGTCGGCGACAACCACGTCGGCGATTGGGGCACGCAGTTCGGTATGTTGATCGTCGGCTATCGCCGTTGGGGCGACGCGCAAGCGTTGGCCGAGCGGCCGACCGACGAACTCGAACGCATCTACCGGCTGGCCAATGAGGCCGCCAAACAAGACCCGGCCGTAGCCGACGAGGCCCGCGCCGAGCTGGCCAAACTGCAGAGCGGCGACGAAGCCAACCACGCGCTGTGGCAGTCGTTCAACGTCGCCTCACGGCGCGAAGTGCAGCGCATCTACCGTCGGCTCGGCGTGCTGCTGAGCGAGGAAGACTGGCGAGGCGAAAGCATGTATCACCACGCGCTCGGTCCGCTGGTCGACGATTTGCTCAACCGCGGGCTGGCGCGCGAAGACGAAGGGGCGACGCTGATCTTTTTCGACCAGGCCGACGCCTCCGACCTCGTCGATAAGCCATTCATGGTGCGCAAGAGCGACGGCGCGTTCAACTACGCGACCACCGACCTGGCGACCATTCAGTATCGCGTGCGCGAATTCGGTGCCGACGAAATGCTCTACGTGGTCGACAAACGGCAGAGTCTGCATTTCAAGCAGCTCTTTGCCGCTGCGCGCAAATTGGGTTGGGACCGCCACTACGTGCATGTCGGTTTCGGCACGATTCTCGGTGCCGACGGCCGGCCCATCAAAACGCGCGAGGGCGGCACGGTGCGCCTGGCCGATTTGCTGACCGAGGCGGTCGAGCGCGCGCAGAAGATTATCGAAGAGAAAAACCCCGGCCTCACGCCGGAAGAGCGCGCGCGCGTAGCCGAGATGGTCGGCATCGGCGCGGTGAAATACGCCGACTTGTCGCAGAACCGCAACAGCGACTACCGCTTCGACTGGGACAAATTGTTGGCCTTCGACGGCAACACAGCGCCGTACTTGCAGTACGTGCACGCGCGCATCCGATCGATCTTCCGCAAGGCCGGACTGCCCGATTGGCGTCTGCCGCCGGCGGCGGTGGTGTCACTCGAGCACGAATCCGAGCGCGCGCTGGCGGTAACGCTGCTGCGCCTGGCCGATGTCGTCCACGACGTGCTCGACGACTACCTGCCGCACCTGTTGTCCGACCACCTGTTCAACCTGGCCCAGGCGTTCAACGCCTTCTATCGCGATTGTCCGGTGCTGAGTTCTCAAGGCGTCACGCTAGATACGCGCTTGGCGCTATGCGATTTAACCGCGCGGCAAATTCAACTGGGGCTCGAACTGCTGGGCATTGCCGCGCCTGAAAGAATGTAAAGGCGGCGCATCGGGCGCCACCATAACCAGCGAGGATCTGATGAGCAAAGTCGACCGCGTCGAGTTGTTCCATGTCAGCGTGCCATTGGCCAAACCTTTCTTCCCGTCTTGGATTCCCGGATACCCGCAAACGCACAACCGCTTCACGCTGATCCGCGTCTATACCGACGACGGCATCGTCGGCGAGGCCGCCGGCAACGCCTTTTCCACCGAGCGCGCCGGCCTTGGCGATCTGATCGCCGGCTTTCTCATCGGCTCGCGCGCCGACGACCTGACTGTCGTGCGGCAACGGTTGCGCGAGGCGAGCTACCTCGGCTGGCGCAACGGCTGGATCGAATGCGCGTTCTGGGATCTGCGCGGCAAGATGCTGGGTAAACCGGTCTACCAGTTGCTGCAGAACAAGCCGGAGGTCGTCACCCAGGTGCCGGTCTATGCCTCCACCGGCGAACTGCGCGACTTCGCCCGCCGCAAACCTTATCTCGACCTGATTCGCGAGATGGGCTTTCATTCCATCAAGATTCGCGTCAAGGATCCGCAGCGCCAGGACGACGTGACCATCCTACGTGAAGTGCGGCGCGAACTGGGCGACCGCTTCGTCATCGGCGTCGACGCCAACCAGGGTTGGCCGGTGTCGCTGATCGACCCCACCCCGATCTGGGACTACGACTACGCCCTGCGCTTCGGCAAGGCGTGCGATGAACTGGGGCTGGCTTGGATCGAAGAGCCGCTCGACATGCACGACTGGGAAGGCATGGCCAAACTGCGCAAGGCGGTCAAGACGCCGATCGCCGGCGCCGAGTTGCTCGGCGACTGGCACGAAGTACGCGCGGTGATGGAACACGAGTGCCTCGACATATACCAGCCCGACACCACCTTCTGCGGCGGCTACACCGTTGCCGGGCAGATCATGGACGAATGCCGGCGGCGCAAGCTGCAGTACTCGCCGCACACCTGGTCGAACGGCCTGGGTTTCATGATCAACCTGCATTCGTTCGCCGCATGGGACAAACGCGAGCATCTCGAATATCCGTTCGAGCCGCCGGGGTGGGTGCCGGAATTCCGCGAGGGCATCATTCCGCCGATCACCGTCAACCCGAACGGCACGGTCGACGTGCCCCAGACGCCGGGGATCGGACTGCACATCGACGAGAAACGGTTGCGCAAGTACGGCGTGCGTTTCCATGTGTCCTCGCCGGTGCGCCTGGCGGTCAAAACGATTCGTGAAAAGGGCCTGCAAGCCGCGTTGGAACTGAAAAAGAAACGCGGTTAGAGCAGCCAGTCCGGTTCAGTTACGTTTTAGTTCTCTTGATACTTGACCGCGGGAAAATCGCACGTTAGTATCACGACGTTGCGGATTCTCGACGATGGGGGAGCGCCATGCCTGACGATACCTACACCTTGGAAGCTGAAGTGATCGAAGCCCTGCCCAACGCCATGTTCCGCGTCCGTCTGATGGCCGACGAGCCCAAAGAAGTGATCGTACACACGGCTGGCAAGCTCCGCCGCCCGCGCAACCGCATTCTGCTCGGCGACCGGGTCGAGGTCGCCTTCTCGCCCTATGACGGCGAATTGTCCCAGGGGCGCATCGTCAACCGGTTGGGGGTCGAGCCGGCGCCACGGCGCCAGCCCTACCGGCCGCGCTAGCGGTTTGTCAGATCTTCTGTTTGCGAAACTGTTCCACCAGCTCGACGCGGTGTTTCTCGAGGTATTCGCGCGCGGCGGTTTCGCTGACACCCAGGTCTTTGAAGGCGCCATGCACCAGATCGCGCATCCCTTGATCGGACCGCCCCAGCATTTCCATCGTCAGCAGCAAAATCGCCGCGCCGCGCAGTGGATCGCCTTTGCGGTAGTCTTTGCCGAGGCCGGTCACCGCAATCAGTCTCCTTCGTCGGCGAACAGAGCGTCGACGAAATCGTCGGCGTTAAACGGACGCAGGTCGTCGATCTTCTCGCCGATGCCGATGAAGCGGATCGGCACCGACAATTCGTCGCAGATGCCCACGATGCAGCCGCCCTTGGCTGTGCCGTCGAGCTTGGTCAGGATCAGGCCGGTCAGCCCAAGCGCTTCGTGGAACGTCTTGGCCTGCGCAATGGCATTTTGCCCCGTATTGGCGTCCAATACCAGCAGCACTTCATGCGGCGCCGTCGGCTGGATCTTCGCCATCACGCGTTTGACCTTCTTCAATTCTTCCATGAGGTTGTGCTTGGTGTGCAACCGGCCGGCGGTATCGATGATCACCACGTCGACCTTGCGGTTCACCGCAGCTTGCACCGCGTCGTAGGCGACTGCTGACGGATCGGCGCCACTCTTCTGGCGGATAATTTCCGCGCCCACGCGGTCGGCCCAGATCGTCAACTGTTCGTCGGCGGCGGCGCGGAAAGTGTCGGCTGCACCGAAAATCACCGACAAACCGTCTTTGGTTAGTTTGCTGGCCATCTTGCCGATGGTCGTGGTCTTGCCCACGCCGTTGACTCCGACCACCATGATGACGTACGGCCGATCGGCAGTCGGTTCCAACGGCGCCTGGTGTGGTTGCAAAATGGCGCGAATCTCGGTTTTCAGGATCTCGCGAATGCGCTCGGCGTTTTCGATCTTCTCTTCGCGCACGCGGTCCTGCACGACGTTGAGCAGCTTCTCGGCCGTTTCCGGACCGAGGTCGGCGGTAAACAGAATTTCTTCCAGTTCGGCCAATAAGTCGCTGTCCACACGGCGACCGCGCAGCAGCGTGTCGACCCGGCCGACTAGTCCACCGGCGGTCTTCGACAAACCGCGGCGCAGGCGCTGGAACAGACTGAGCTTGGGCTCCGGCGGTGCTTCCTCGACCGGCGGCGGAGGAAGAGGGGGCGGCGGTGGAGGGGGCGGCGGCGCAACCTCCTCGGGCTTGGGCGGCGGGGCCGCTTTCGGGGGTGGAGGTGGCGCGGCCTTAGGCGGTGGCGGCGGCGGAACCGGTTCGGGCTCTGCCTCCTCTTTTTCCTCCTCGGCCGCTTCGGCCTCGGCTGCCAACTCGGCTTCTATTTCCTCGTCAGATAGCTCACCACGGTCCTCATCGGGCAACTCTTCTTCGTCCGGCGCCGCTTCTTCCTCGGCGGCTTCGACAGCGGCGGCTTGAGCTTTGGCCGGTAGGGCTTCGCCGGCGCGACGGCGTCGCACCAAGCGGATCAGAATCCACAGGAACAGTAGCGCCAACACGGCCATGAGCGGCAGGCTCACCGGGCCGTGAATCACATTGCTGCGCTCCATCATTTGATTAAGCGCGGCAAAGAACGGGCCGACCGACGGCCATTGAGTAGGATCGTACAAAGCTACCTCCGACAAGGCTTTTTTCGCGCGCGAACGGTAGCAATCGGGGGCAGGGGTGTCAAGTTTACCACTCCCCCGCGAGGCATGGTCCGTGAAACGGCGGTCAGGTTCCGGTGGTGTCTACAAGTAGCTGACGACAATGTTGTCGAACAAAATACTGCCGCCTTCACCGTCCTGGTAACTGTCACCAAACAAGAAGTTGGTGAACAAGCCGCCGGCGCCGGTCATCGTGCCGAGATCGGTACAGTCGGTGGGAGAGCCGTCGATCAACACCGAGTAGGTGCCGGTCGCGTTATCGACGTTGACCGTGATGGTCGCCCCCGCGTCGTTGGGTAGGGCCCCGCAGTCAACCGACGGCGATCGCTTGCCCCCGCCGCTCCAGTCCTGCGCATACAGACGGCCGGTCGAAGCGTCATTGGAAATACTGGTGATGGCGCTGGTTTCGGCGTTGAATTGCGCGAAGAAGTAGGCGTCGGGGTAGAGCCACAAATCGAAAGTAATCGACAGGCTTTGCTGAATTGGCGTGTCGAACGGGTAGTAGGCTTCGGCCCATTCGGCGAGAACCGTGCTGCCGTGAATGGCCAGTACCTTGCCGGTAACCTCTTTGGTCGGCACCAGTTCGACCGCGGCGGTGGAATTGAATTCGTTCACACTCCAGGGCGCCGGCAAAGTGCCCAAATCGTAATCTTCGAAATCGATGGCGACCACGATGTCATCGTCGCTGGTGTCGTCGTCGGCAATGTCGTCATCGCTGGTGTCGTCGTCGGTGGTGTCGTCATCGCCGGCGTCGTCGTCGGTGGCGTCGTCGTCGCCGGCGTCATCATCACCAGCATCGTCGTCACCTCCGTTGTCGTCATCGTCATCATCATCACCGCAAGAACAGCCGAGCGAACTTCCGGCGGTCAGCATCGTCAGCAACAGAACCAGCAAACGCAACCATTTCATGTTCATGGCATCCTCCCCAGCAATTGAAACAAATGAACTCCGCCGGGTATTCCCCGGGGCTATACGCCAATTGCGACGCCTCAAATGCGAGCGGAGGGATTTGAACCCTCATGGCTGTTAACCACTGGATCCTAAGTCCAGCGCGTCTGCCAATTCCGCCACGCTCGCGTAGTTTTTGACCATACGGCCCCAGGTGGCACGCCGTCAAGCACGGTTGAAGACATCCAAGCGCCATTGCGCGGGAAAAGTGTTGACAGATCGCCGTGGGTAATGTTAGCGTCGGCAAGAATATTATGAGATGTTTCCGTCGAGGACGGCGGAGTGCTTTTCCCGCCGCTTGGCGACGATGAGGTGTGGTGTGTTTCGCCAGCAATATTTCCTTATCTTGTTGTGCATGTTGTTGGCCGTGGGTGGCGCGCTTTCTTGTGCGTCTGCCCCATCGGTACCACCTCCTACCCAACAGTTCGAGCAAGCGCGCCAAGCCGCGCGCAACGATCCGGGACCGGTGAACGCCGCGGCCCGGCGCCTGTTCGAGGAAGGGGTGCGCAGCTACCAGGCCGGGGCCTGGGCGGAAGCCGCCGATCTGTTTGGACAAGCCGCCGATGTCGGTATCATCCATTTCCCGCAGCGGCCCGACGCGCGGGTCTACCAATGCCTATCGCTCATGCACCTGCAGCGCTTCCAGGACGCGTACAAGATAGCGTCGGAAGCGACGCAGGAATACCCCGACCGCTGGGAACTGCGGCTGGTACTGGTGGAGTACCTGCTCTACCGCGAGCGTCCCGACATGGCGCGCGAACAGTTGAACGCTGCCTATCACCTGGCGCCGTTCCAGCCTGAGGTGCTGCGGGCGCAAGTGAAGACCGCGCTGGCCGAAAACGATTTGGTGGCGGCGGAAGAATTCGCGCGCTTGACCTTCTCCCAACAGCCGGACAATCCGCTCTATCGTCAATTGCTGGCTGATGTCTGTTTGCAGCGGGCCAAGGCGTTGATGAAACAGGAGTCGGCCGACGTCGACCAGACGCTGGGCCTGTTGTTCGAAGCGGCGACTCACGATCCGAAAAACCCCGACCCGCCGTTCCTGCTGGGCCGACTGGCGATCTCGCTGAATGAGATTGAAGCAGCGCGACGTTTTGCCGCACGCGGCCGCACGCTGCTCAGCGACCAGACCAAGCCGCCACGGGAAGCGTTGTTCGTCGACGACGAATCGTCCGGCGGCGCCCCCGGCGTGCACCATCGCAAAGCCGAAGAATACTTGCGCGAAGGGCAGCCGGCGTTCGCGGCTGAAGAACTCGAGCGCGAACTGTCGGTGAGTCCGGAAAACACCGTGATCTGGGCGAAACTCGGCGCGCTCGCAGCCGAGCTCGACGACGAACAGCGCGCCCTCGAGTGCTTGTACGCGCTTTGGGTGTTGCAGGGCAACAGCGACTACGCAGTCGAACTCGAACAGACCCTGCAACTTTCCTTCGCCGAGCGGCCGGCCTCCCCGGGCTTTGTGGTACGCTCGGAAGTCGGCACCGCTTGGGATACCGAGAACAACAAGATGACCAGCAGAGGCAACGAGTTCGCCGCCAACCAACGGGTCTACTTTTCGTTGGTGCTCGGCAATGCCGTCGGCCGCCACCAGATTTGCCTGGTCGTGACGGATCCGACCGGACATCGGGCCATCGACGAAACCGTCGACGTGGAATTTTTCGGGGTCGAATTCGCGTTGCTGCGCTCGGGCTCTTGGTTCACGGTCGGCGAATGGAAGGTGGAATGGACGATGGATGGCGTCCCGCGCGCCAATACGAGCTTTCGCCTGCGTTGAACGGACCGCTATTGCGACGGAGTAGGTCATGACGGACAGCAAGCGCAAAGAAGACAAAACCTCCCTCCGTGAAAAACGCCTACACGACCGTATTGCCCTCAAGGCGCGCGTCGACTACGAACTGTTGTCGGAAGATACGTTCCTGTTCGAATACACTTCGAACCTCAGCCGTGGGGGCATCTTCCTGGCCACCCGTAATCCGCTGCCGATCGGTACGCAGATCCACCTGCGTTTCACGCTGCCGGCGCCGGAAAGCCGCACCATCAAGGTCACCGGCCAGGTGGCCTGGATCAACGAATACAAGCCCGGCAAGGTCAACTTGAATCCGGGCATGGGCATCGAGTTCGTCAATCTGTCCGAGAAGGACAACGAGGCCATCACCCGATTGGTTAAACGGAAGGCCTTGCTTACCGATTAGTGAGGGCATGCGCATGAGTGACGAGCTGCTCGCCAAGATTGCCAAGCTGGAAGCGGACAACGCCTGGTTGCGCCAGGAGATACAAGCCCTGCGTGAAACGCTGGATCAAGACCAGGAAGCGGCCGCGATTAACGAGGTGCGCCTGCGCCTGGCCTATTTCTCCACCATCCAGGCCCTGGCCCGCGCCATCGAGGCCAAAGATCCCTACACGGTGGGCCACTCCGAGATGGTCAGCAAGGTCGCGGTGGCGATTGCCCGCCGGCTCGAACTGACCGACGACGAGTGCGAGCGGGTGCGCATCGCCGGCCAGTTGCTCGACGTCGGCAAGATCGGCGTCAGCCGCGAGATCCTGACCAAGAAGGAAGACCTGACCGCGGCCGAACGCCAAATTCTCGAGTCGCACGTCGCCATCGGGGCGCAGATCGTCGAACCGATCATTTACCCGTGGGACGTGTCCAGTCTGATCTATCAACACCACGAACGTTTGGATGGCAGCGGGTATCCGGAAAAGCTGTCCGGCGAAAGCATCGTGCTCGAAGCGCGGATTCTCGGCCTAGCCGACGCGTTTGTTGCCATGATCGTGCGCCGCGCCTACCGTGATGCCCACGCCGAAGATGCGGCACTTGACTATTTCGCCAGCGAGGCCGACCGCACGTTCGACGGTAGTTGCGTGGAAGCGCTGCGCGATTCGCTGGCCGCGGATAGCGAACTGCGCGAGGAGATCGACCGCTTCAAGAAATCCATCTAGTCACGCGTTGACACGTGCGGGCCGCCTCGACACAATACCCGCGACCCACCAAATCTGCGGGAGGATAGGGATGAGCAACCTGGATCAAGACCGCCGGCGGCGATATCTCATCGACAAGGCGTTTCAGGGCAAATATGTCGCGCTGCTCGTGGTATTCATCGTCGCTCTGGGCGTGGCTGGCATTTTGATTCTGATGGTCGGTGGCCGCGAACCCGACATCCCCGCTGCGCAGGCCAACCTTAACCAGGCGATCGTCGCGATGGTGATGATCATTCTGGTGTTCTGCTCCTTTACTGTTTGGTACGGCATCCGCTTCTCGCACCGCGTGGTCGGCCCGGTGTACGCCTTCAGCCGCCATTTGAACTGGATTCGCGAGGGTAATTACACCCGCGATCTCAAGCTGCGCGACAAGGACGAATTCCAGAACCTGGCGCTGGTGCTCAATGCGATGCAGGCCGCCCTGCGCGACCGTGTTCGTGAAACCATCGACGGCACGCAGAAGGTGGAAACCGGCCTGGCCGAACTGGCCGCCGTGTTCAACGACCCCAGCTTCGACCGCGAGCGGGCGCAAGACATGATCCGCAAGCTGCGCACCGAGCTCGAAGCCGCGCGGGTGAAGAACGAGGGCTTTCTTACGCGATGAACCGTCCCACCGAACAAACCACCTGGTCCTCGGCGGAACTCTGGCTCTATCTGCTGACCATCACCGTCGCCGGTCTGGCCGGGCTGACGTTGCTTTTCGCCCACCTGTAGCTGGCGACCCCGCGCAGCTCCGCGCGGTATTTGGTATAATTCCGGTGCCTACATTGGGAGTATCCCATGAACAATACCCTGGAATCGTTGTTGTCCTTTCTCGCGGCTTCGCCGACCGCCGCGCATACCGTGCTCGAAGCGGCACAGCGCCTGACCGCCGACGGGTTCCGCGAACTCGACGAACGTGCGGCCTGGAAGCTGAAGGCCGGCGACAAGTTCTTCGTCACCCGCGGCCGCTCGGCGTTGATCGCCGGCATCGTCGGCAAGCAGCCGCCGGCCAAGGCCGGCTTCCGCATTGTCGGCGCGCACACCGACGTGCCCGCCCTGCGCGTGAAGCCGCGCGCCCGGTACGCGCATGAGGGCTATTTGCAGCTCGGCGTCGAAGTCTACGGCGGGCCGATTCTGGCCACTTGGCTCGACCGCGACCTGGGCCTGGCCGGCCGCGCCATTGTGCGCGAAGCCGGCGGCCTGCGCGAAGTGCTGGCCCGGATCGACCGGCCGGTCTGCCGCATCCCCAGCGTGGCCATTCATCTCAACCGCCAGGTGAACGACGACGGCCTCAAGCTCGACAAACAGAAGCACCTGGCGCCATTGTTCGGCCTGGGCGACAACGAACGCTTGCAGGCCGGCGCGTTGAAACAGGCGCTGGCCGAAGCGGTGGGCGTTGCCGCCGAAGACATCGTCGAATGCCGACTCGACCTGGTCGACACCCAACCGCCCGCCGTCGGCGGCATCGAGAACGAACTGGTCTTCGCCCGCGGCATCGACAACCTGGTCTCGTGCTTTGCCGCTTGTGTCGCGCTCGGCTCGTTGTCCGCTCCGCTCGAGGCCACAGCGCTGATCGCGCTATTCGACAGCGAAGAGGCCGGGTCCAACACGATCGGCGGCGCCGGTTCGACGTTCCTCGATGTCGTGCTCGAGCGGCTGTGCCAGAAGGGCAAGAACCCGCGCGAGGATCTGCAGCGTGCGCTGGCCCAGTCGCTGCTGGTGTCGGCCGACGGCGCGCATGCGGTGCATCCGAATTACGCCGACCGCCACGAGCCGCGGCACAAGCCCGCGCTCAACGGCGGCCCGGTGATCAAGATCAACGCCGGCGAGCGGTACGCCACGACCGTCGCCACGCAGACCTATTTGCAGGAATGCGCGCTGGTTGCGGGCGTGCCGGTGCAATTCTTCGCCATGCGGTCCGACCTGCCGTGCGGCTCGACGATCGGGCCGATCAGCGCCACGCGCTTGGGTGTATCCGCCGTCGATGTCGGTGCGCCGATGTTGTCGATGCACTCCATTCGCGAAACCACCGGCGCTGCTGATGCCCGCTTGTTGGCCGACCTGCTGGCGGCGCACCTGGGCGGGGAGGTGGCGCTGGTTCGCTAAGCGGCGGCTCGCTGTGGGATCGATCGCGGACAAACAGCATGAGCAGCCTTGGAGAGGGTGAGTCGTGGAACGCCGGCTGATTCCCGTCTGCCTCTTGTTGTTGGCTGCCGGCTCTGCCGGTGCGCTACTCTCCTGCGACTGCGGCGACGACGATGAGACCGGCGACGATGACGACACTGCGCCGGTCGACGACGACGCCACGTCCCTCGACGACGATACGGCCGCCGACGACGATTCCGCCCCTGTCGACGATGACACCGTCCCGCCGCCCGAGATCGCCTGGGTCGACTGCGACACCTTCTTCGACGAGCAGACCGCCGCGTTGGTGCCGGCCGACGTGCGGTGCGGCACAATCCCCGCGCCGTTCGACCGTGACGACGAGAACAGTGTATCGATCGACGTTCGTTTCGCCATCGCGCCCTGCACCGGCGAACAAAGCGCCGGCATGCTCGCGGTCGAGCTCGGCGGTCCGGATCCGAATCTCCGTAATCTGACGTTGCTCACCCTGCTGCCCGACGGCATTCTGGCGCGCGAGCTGCGTGAGCGATTCGATCTTCTTTTCGTCGAGGCCCGCGGCTCGGCCACTTCCTCGACCCCGCTGGTCTGCCCCGATACGTTGCTGGGCCGGTACTACAGCGGGCCGGACGAATACCGCGCCCTGGTGCGCCAATGCCTCGCGGCGCTGCCGACGCCGCTCGATCCGGCGCACATGTCGACCATCGATAGCGTGGACGATCTCGACCTGGTGCGCGCCGCCCTCGGTCTCGACCAGTTGCGGCTGTTCGGCAATAGCTACGGTTCGCGCTACATGCTCGAATACATCCGGCGCCACGGCGCACACGTGCCGGCCTATCTGCTCGATTCGACGCTGCCGCCGGAATCGACTTGCCGGCACGATCTGGACCGCAACCTGCGCACACTCAGCGCCGACTGCAACGCCTCGGCCAGTTGCCACGGTTGGACGGACGATCTGTGGTCCGACACCGCGCGTATCATCGCGGAGTTGGCCGACGATCCGCTCCCGGCGGTCGACGCCTGGGCGCTGACCGAAGACCTGTTCCATCTCGGCGACGCGACATTTTTGCTGCGCTACTGGGCGGGCGTCGTCTATCTGGTCAACGGGGGCAACCGCCAGGCGCTCAGCGAGTTTCATTTCTTCGCCCGCCTTAACTTGCCGGCGCGCACCTCGTTTCCCACCGATGGCGAGACGTTTCAGTTCGATCCGTACAGCGACAATGTACTGTGCATCGACCATCCGACCTGGTACGAAACCGACGTCAGCCAGTTCGTGCTGTGGCGGCTCAGCCCACCATACGTTCCGTTTGTGCAGCAGAAGTGGATGAGCCGCACCGCGTGCGAGGAACTGGCCGCGATCTGGGAAACCGAGCCGGCGGTCGACCGCGCGCCGGTGGTGTCCGACCTGCCGGGGTTGCTGATCGCGCCGCGGTTCGACGACGCCACGCCATGGCCCGACGCGCGCGACGCCATCGCGCACGGGCTATCGGGCGCGACACTGGTGAAAGTCAACGCTGACCACAGTGTGCTGCTCGACATCGGCCGCCCGACCCAACACCTCTCTCCCGCCGACCAGCAATGCCTGCGCGAACTCGCCCCTGACTGGCTTGAAGCGCCGTTCGATCCGTTCACCCGCCGTTGCGTGAAGGCGTTAGGGAAACGGTTGGATTTCGACTACGGCGCGGCGTGGCGGCCGTAAACCATGGCCGAGTGTTGCTCCGAGGCCCGCGGCTTTCGTGAAACAAATTAGTCCATTTTGACGTACGAGATCGCCGCCAACGTGGAATGGCCGAGGTGGACCGCCAGGTCGATGCGGCGGCGCAGGTTGTCGGCCAGTTCGATCGCCTCGATCTTGGCCAATTCGTCCGCGCTTAGGTCGAGCCACACCACGCCGGTCAACGCCGCGGTTGGTTCGGCCGGCAGCATAAACGGCATGTCGCGGCCGTTCACGTTCACCCGATCGTGCCGGAAGCCGCGCGCCATCGCCGGCGCGAACGCGGCCGCGCGTCCGAGCACCGCGGCCATTTTGTCGGGGTTTTGCAGTCCGCCGCAAACGAACACGTTGATGCGGCCCGCGAAGCGGTCGCGGTTTTCGTGGGGGTCGGCCACGAAGTACAGCGCATTGCGTTCCGCGTCGTAGCTGGGGGTGTACATCGCCGCCTCCCGTCCGCCGTTCAATGCCCGCGCCGCCAGCGGCCGATCAACGCGCAGGCGGCGAAGCATGCCACCGCGATCAGAATGATGCCGGCGCCGGTCGGCACACGGGTCTGGAAGCTGAGGAACAGGCCGCTCATACTCGCGGCCAGGCCGATGGTCACCGCCGTCCAGAAGCTGCCGGCGACCGTGTGGGCGACCTGCCGCGCCGCCGCTGCGGGCACCAGCAGCAGCGCCGTGACCAACAGCGCGCCAACGAATCGCACCGCCGCCGCGACCAACCCCGCCAATAGCAAGGCGAACACGGTTTCCAGCCAGCGCACCGGCACGCCTTCGGCGCGGGCCATTTGCGGCGACAGGCCGGCCAACGCCAGGCGGTTGCCGAACCACGCCAGGAAGGCGAGGGCGGTTACGGCCAGCGCGCCGGCCGCGACGAGTTCGGTGTTGGTTACCGCGAGCACGTCGCCGAAGAGGTACTTCGAAAAGTTGAGCATCTGGCTGCGAATGCTGACCAGCGCCAAGCCCAGGGCAATCGCCGCCGAGAGAAACACGCCGATCACGGTGTCGGTCGGCAGCCGGCCGGTCGACTTGAACCAGATCACGACGACAGCTACCACGAGTGCAAAGACCACCATCGTCGTGACCGGATTCAGCCCAAAGACCAACCCAAGCGCGACTCCGGTAAAGGCGCTATGCGCGATGGCGTCGGAAAAGAACGCCATTCGCGCTTGAATCACCTGGGTGCCCATCGCCGCGCACGCCGGCGCCAGCAACGCCAGCGCTAGCGCCGCGCGCTGCATGAAAGCCGGCTCCAGCCAGGCGGTCAGCCAATCCATCATGACCTCCGGCCCAGGTGTTCGTGCGGCACGCCGCTTTCGCATTCGCGGCAGTGCGCCGGTTCGGCGCCGATGGCCATCAGGCCATACAGCGCGGTAACGCGCTCGGGTGTCAGCATCTGCTTCGGCGGGCCTTCGAAGAGCACCGATTTGTTCAGCGCAATCACGTGCTCGGCGTGTCGCAATACCGCCGACAGGTCATGCGACACCCACAGCACGGTCAGATTGTGGCTCTTCGCCAATTGGTCGAGCAGCTCGCAGAACAGTTCTCCGCCGGCGACGTCGAGGCCGGCGCCCGGCTCATCGAGCAGCAGAATGTCCGGCTCGTTCCGCAGCGCCGCGGCGACCAGCACCCGCTTGAGTTCTCCACCCGACAACACACCCAAAGGCCGGTGGGCCAGCGCGGCGGCATGAGTGAATTCCAGCGCGCGCATTGCCTGCTCGACCAGCTCCCGGCGGCGGCCGAGCCACAGCGGTCGACGTTGTCGGCCGAGGCAGAGGAAATCGAGCACCGTCACCGGCGCATCACGGTCGAAGGCGATCTGTTGCGGCACCAGGCCAATCCGGTGCTGTTCGCGGCCCGGCGGCAAGTGGCGGCAGAACTTGATCGAGCCGGTGTACGGCGTCTGGCCGAGAATGGCCGCGATCAGCGTCGACTTGCCCGCGCCGTTCGGCCCCACCAGCGCAGTGACGCCGCGGCATTCGATGGCCGCGTTCACGTCGACCAGCACCTGGCGCTCGCCATAGCGCACGTTCAGGTGGCGGATGTCGATCGAGATGTCCGCCGGTCGAATTTGCGGATTATGGCCGGACACGCCACGCCTCCTGCAACTGTCTCGCGGTCGCCCGCGCCTGGTCGACGAACGCCGTCGGCCCCCGCGCGCCCGTGGTGGGCAGGTCGATGGTCGCCACGGGCACGCCAAGCTCA
>CAZEDX010000007.1:0-87265 GCA_964511015.1 uncultured bacterium
GATGACGCCGACGACGATGCCGATGACGACGCCGACGACGACACCGCCGGCGATGTGCCGGTGGTAACCATCAATAGTCCGGTGAGCTCGCCGGCTTATACCACTTACGTCATCGATGTGGATGCGGACCTGTCCTACGTGACCGACGTGAACAAGGTGCTGGTCACGCTGGATGGGGTGGACATCACTGAGTTGCTCACGGTGACTACGACGTTCGTCAGCGGCCAGTTCAACGCGGGCGCCGGCGGCGACCACGTGTTGCGGATCGATGCGACGAACGACGTCGGCTCCGGGTACGACCAGGTGGCCTTTACCATCGACAAACCGTGGATGCAGGTCATGCGTCCGGAACAGGGCGGCTACTACACGACCTCCACCATCTCCATCGAAGCCTACTACGGCAACTGCAATGACAACGGCGTAACCGTCGAACTCGATGACGTGGACATCACCGGCTCGCTGGATATCTTCCTGGGCGAAATCGGCGGCCAGCTGGAGAGCCTGGATCCAGGCGAACACACCATGGTCTTCACCGCGCAGCGCGAATCCGACATTGCGACGGTGGAGGTGCCGTTCACCATCGAGCTGGAGGATCCACATTTCGAGTTCAGCGCCAGCGCGACGCGGATTTCGACCGGTGAGTATGTGGACCTGTACTACACCTTCTACGACGAAAACGGGGCGGACATCACCGCGACGTTGACAATCGACAAGGTGGTGGCGCCGACGACCGGCGTAGTGATCAACGGGGATCGCGTGACATTCTACTACCCCGGCTTGTTCTCCATCACCGTCAGCACGGTGTATGCGGCGACCGAATACGACGCGACGATCTGGGTGTACGTCGCTCAGTCCGACGTCTTCAGCCTGGAACTGACTGTGGTACCCAGCGAAATCGACGCGGGCGACACCGTAACGGCGGTTACCGAGATCTACGACGTCAACAACAACCCGGTGTACCTGCCGGTGGTGTTGGCGGTCGACCCGCCGTTCGGCACGACCATCAACGGTGACGAGATCACCTTTACCAAGGCGGGCACGTTCACCGTGGCGGCCAAGGTAGTGGGCTACGAGGTGTATGACGACGCGACCGTAGTGGTGAATGCGGGAGTGCCGACCGACGTGAAGTTGTACCTCGACCGGCCAACAGTCGACGAAGGCGGCAAGGTGCACGCGGCGGTCACCGCGGTCGACAACTACGGCAACGACACCGGCAACGGCACGTTCGTCGTGGTGGCCCCGACCACCGGCGTAACGATCGTGGAAACGGCGGCGGGCGAGTTCGACATCACCTTCGAGGAGCCTGGCTACTTCGTGGTGACCGGCCGGGTGGATGGTTACCCCGCATTGACCGATCAGGAAATCGTGCAGGTGGTGAACACGACGCCGCCGGGTATCATGTTCACCGAACCGCCGCGCGGCTACTACACGCACACCAACACGGTGACGGTGGCCGGCTACGTGCTCGATGTCGATCCGTACACCGCCGACCTGACCATCAACGGCCAGGCGGTTTACGTGCGGCCATCCGACGGCTATTTCACGACGACTTACACGCTGATCAACGGTCTGAACATCATCGAGGCCGAGGTGACCGACGAGTACGGCGAATCGGCCAAGGGCTCGACCAGCGTGCTCTACGGTGCCGAAGAATGGCCGAACGACGCGATCATCACCGACGCCTTCGGCATGCGCATCACCAACAAGGGCTTCGACCAGGTAGAAGCGGTGATCGAACGCTATCTCATCGACCTCGACATTGAAGAGTTGCTGCTGTCGATGAACCCGATCTTCGACGAGGAAGTCGAAGTGTGGGGTGTCACGGTCGCCAGCGCCAAGGCCTGGATTCAAGGCGCCGACTACTCCTTCCCGTGGGTCGATCTGACTTCCCAACCGGGCGGCATCCTGGTGAGCGCGGGCATTCAGGACTTCACCTTGTGGTTCAAGGTGCGCGCCTACCTGTTGGGCTTTATCGGCGGCACCTACTACGGCGAAGTCAACCTGACGGCCACTCAGGGCTCCGGCTGGGCGTTCATCAACGCGCAGAACGGGAAGCTGGTGTTGGATATGCAGGACCTCTCGCTTGATGTCGGCAATATCGACGTCAACATCAGCAACTTCCCCGACATTCTGCTCGATTTATTCAAAGACGTGATCATCGCCATCATCGAGGATCTGGCGTCCGACGCCATGAACGAGATGATTCCGCCGCTGATCCAGGACTTCCTCGACCAGATCCCGTATGACTACCAGTTCCCGGTTGGCGACGCCAACTTCACCTTCACCGCCAAACCCGACGAGGCGGTGTTCGACGGTGACGGCGGCACGATCAACATGGGTGCGCGGACCATGACCGACACGATCAACCCGGTGGTGCCGGTGTTCAACGGCTCGTTGAAGACCGACTACCCGCTGCCCGAGCTCGGCCACTACATCCCGGGCACCAGCGAGGAAGCGGCCTTCGAATTCGCCGTGGGCGACGACATCATCAACCAGATCCTATACCAGGTGTTCCGCTCCGGCATGTTGGATCCGGATATTGACGACGTCTTCGACGCTTGCCAGGAACCGTTGCACACGCTGCTGCCGGACATCTGCGACACCTACGGCGACGTGCCATTGAACCTCAAGGTCCGGCCGCTGTTACCGCCGATCTTCGTCCTCGGCACGCCGGCCGATTCGACCAGTTCGGTCGACGCGCAGATCCAGATGGGCGACGCGATCGTCTATCTCTACGCGGTGACGTCGAAGGGTGAAGAGCTGGTGCTGTCGCTGGCGATCAGCGCCAACATCCCGACCACCGTCGGCCATGACTACACCACCAATTCGCTGACCGTGACCTTCGGAGCCGCGACGGTGGTGGTCGATACGGTGAATAACCCGCTCGGCTTGAACGAAGGGTTGTTCGAGTCACTGGCGCCGCCATTGGTCGAGCTGATCCTGCCGATACTGTCGGATGCGATCGGCTCCTTCGCGCTGCCGACCTTCGAGGGTTGGGTGCCGCAACTGCAACAGATGATGATTCTCGGCTCCGGTCTGGACTTCCTGGGCGTCTTCCTGGAACTCCTGCCCGCGCCCTGATACTCGAATCTAGGTAGTGAATGGCGGCCGCGTCGGAGACGCGGCCGCTTTTTTGTTCTTAGCCGTCGATTGATCAACCCGAACCAAACGGCAACCGTTGCCGGAGAGCGCTGGGGAATGAGTGTCCTTTGCCGGCGCCCGGCGCGCCGTCGTACTTGTTCCCCAACTCCTCGTCGAACGACTACCCAAACGTGGGGAACGTCGTCCGTCGCGCGAAATTTCGCACCAAATGAACACCTCCGACGTTTCGGCTGTTCACTCCACTGCAAGCGATGGGATTCCTGCGTTTCTTTGGCCGGGAATGACCGTTTCTCGCGGACCGTTCGAACGTAATCACATTTCTCTTCGGCCAATACGGTGTGCTAGTTACATTCCGCCCATACGCTGGAGAAGTTGATGACGCTGCGTACGATCGCGGTACCGTAGTTGGTGTTGGTGCCGCCGTGCCAAACGGACGCCACGCGATCATAGTAGAGGTGATACTCTTTGCTACCGGTCGGGCCTTCATAGACCATCTGCACCGACGCCGGCAGAATGTAATTGCCGTAGCCGTAGATCTCGGTGATCGGGAATTCGTCGGCGCCGCCGCAATCGAAATCAGCTGGGTCTGCCGACAGATCAGCAAAGCGCATTGTGTAGCGCGAGGTAAGCAAACCGGTTTTAGTCACGTAGACCATGAACAAGAGGTTGGTGCCCGGAACCTTCTGAACGGAAAACTCGCCCACACCGCCCCATAGAGGGTATTCCTTGGTGAAGATCGGATCCGCGTCTGTGACGCTGTTGGGCTGTGAGGGCCACCCCGCATCCGTGTAATAGATGTAGTCATCGAAGCTGCTGCTACGGAGATGGGCGATGCTGATGTAAGCTAGATAGACATTGCTCTTGCGGTAATTGGCGGCCGGATTGACCAATTTGTTGAGCACCTCCTCGATGTTGTCCGGAAACGATTCGCCCCAGCACAATGGCGGGTAAGCGGTATCGAAGGGATATGAGGCTACATCGGGACCCGTGCCGTACAGCAAAACGCCCTTTTCGCCGACCGTTCCAGGCAGGCCGGCAGGATTACCGGTCGGAATGGTTACAGGGACAGCGGCGATTTGAATGAATTTACGGTCAGCGAATTCGCCGCGAACTTCCCAGACATTGGTCGACGGATTCAAACGCATCAGGATCGAGCCGTCGCATTCGGGCGTGTCGATGTACTTGCCGTACCAGAGAAACACGTGGTTGGCGTCGGCATCGTAGAGGGTGCCGGTCGGCACCCAGAACGGATACTCGTAACGACTCCAGGTTGGCAAACCGCCGAAATACCATTCCAATTGGTTGAACAAGCCAAAACCGGGATAGTAGAAAGAATCGGTGATCGACCGAATGTAGTCAACCTCGCCTTTGTCCTCGGTATGGGCCATGTTTTGGAGTTCGTAGGACGAGTTGATGACTGAACCCCAGGGCAATGCGTAGCGCGTGAACAGGAGTTCGTCATCTCCGTCAAGGTATGGCCATGAGTCGCCAAAAAAGAAGCGTGTGGTGCTGCCCGTCTTCACTGGAAGGCCCAGATCGGCTCCGTAGACGTAGTCGTCCCAAGTCTGGTCGTTGCTGATTTCGGTCAGTGACGTCCAGATGGTTTCGCCATAGTCGTTGAGATCCGGCTGGCCGATGAAGTCGGCATAGGCGTTAGGCGTAGTCGCAGTGCACGGCGCTACCTACGGCCCAGGAGAGGTTGTCATTGATGCAGCGGGTCGCCGCCGCTGCCGGTGCGACTGCGCACAGCGCGATCGCAATTACTGTCAACATGCCGGTGAGAAAACGTGATGAAAGCATCGATACCTCCATTTGAAGTTTGTTCGTTTTCCCTGATCTTGGTCTGGTTGCCGGTTGGTGTAGTTAAATCAATATTCCGTAACCTGGGATAGCCGGTCAAGCGGTTTTCGGCCAACGGGAATAGTCGATATTGCCGAGCCCGCTACAACTGCGGATATTGTTTGCCGGAGGGGAGCTATCTTTTTTGATTTAGCAATTCGCGCACCAGTGCCTCGGCGGCGGTCAGCGGCAGGCCGAGGGCGAGCAGGTCGGCGTATTCCGGTTTGGAATGCACCAGGCGGCCCTGATAGTAGGCATGTTTGACGCGCACTTTGCCGTGGGGCGTTTCGATTGTTTCGATCCGCCGCTCGCAAGCCGCGCGCTGGGTCGAGTAGTAACGCAAACCCAAGGTCGTGGAGTGCACGAACACGGCTTCGATCGCCGCTTCCAGCCGGCTTTGCGGACAAACGACATTCAACAACACACCCGGGCGGCCGCGCTTCATCACGCACGGCACCAACGTCACATCAAGTGCGCCGGCTTCTTCCAGCCGCTTGGCCAGCGGTTCGTAGTATTCCGGATTCATGTCGTCGATGTTGGCTTCGATGACATAGGTGGTCTCCGCCGTTTCCGGCAGAGCGGTGTCGGCCCCCAACAGCGCGCGCACGACGTTGGGCGGCGCCGCCGGGTCATGGCGCGTGCCGGCGCCGTAACCGACCCGCTCGAGCACCATCGCCGGCAGCGGACCGAAGGTGGCGGCAAGGGTCGAAACCAGCGCCGCGCCGGTGGGCGTGACGGTTTCCCCCTCGATCGGATGGGCGTAGACCGGCGCGCCGGCCAGCAAAGCCACCGTCGCCGGAGCGGGCAGCGGCAACATTCCGTGCGCGCATTGCACCGTGCCGCGGCCGAGCGGCAGCGGGCTACAGACCACGCGCGTCACCCCAAGATGGTCGAGCAACATACAAACACCGACGATGTCGATCAACGCGTCCACCGCGCCGACTTCGTGAAAATGCACCTGCTCCGGCGCGATGCCATGTACCTGTCCTTCGGCTTCCGCCAATCGCCGGAACACGCGGCGGGATTTGTCTTTCACCGCCGGCGGCAGATCGGCCGCCGCCAACAAAGCATCGATTTCGTCCCAGTGACGATGGGGCTGGTCCGCGGCCGCGGTCACTTGCACCAGCCGCGCTTGAATGGCGCCGCGTATCACTGGCGTGATTTCGACGCGGGCGCCGGACAGGCCGAGGCGAGCCGGCAGGCCGGAGATCAGGGCGGCGTCGGTGCCCAGATCGAGCAGCGCGCCCAGTAGCATGTCGCCGGCGGCGCCGGCGAAACAGTCTAGATAGAGCAGCTTGGCCATCATTCGATTCCCAATTGGTTGATGCGCGTTGCCGCGCAGGCGGCGCCGAAACCGTTGTCGATGTTGACCACGACCAGTCCGCTGGCGCAGGAGTTGAGCATTGCCAGCAAAGCCGCGATACCGCCGAAGCTGGCGCCGTAACCGACGCTGGTCGGCACGGCGACGACCGGGCGGTCGGTCAGGCCGGCGACCACGCTCGGCAGCGCGCCTTCCATGCCGGCCACGACGATCAACACCGCCGCGCGGCGGATAATGTCGATGTTGTCGAACAGGCGGTGAATGCCCGCCACCCCGACATCGGACAATCGTTCCACTGGGTTGCCCATGATCTCGGCGGTCAGCGCGGCTTCTTGCGCGACCGGCAGGTCGGCCGTGCCCGCCGACACCACCAGCACCGGCCCATGGCCGCGCGGTTCGACCGGGTGCTGGAACAGCCGGAACACGCGGCTGATCGAGTCGTATTCCGCTTGCGGGAAATGCCCGGTGACGTGCGTGGCTTGTTCCTGGCTCAAGCGAGTCACCAGCACGTTGTTGCCCTTGGCCGCCAGTCGTCCGACAATGAGCTGCACCTGCTCGGCGGTCTTGCCTTGCGCCAGCACGACTTCCGGAAAGCCGTGCCGCATGCCGCGGTGGTGGTCGAGCTTGGCGAAGTCGAGATCCTCATAAGGCAGGTCGCGCAGTTCGGCCAACGCCGCTTCGAGGTCGATCTCCTCTGCCGCCAGGCGCTCCAACACGCGCCGCAACCATTGATCGTGTCGGTTCATGATTCACCCTTTGCCGGGACCCCGTGTTCGTAGCTGCGCTGGGTAAGGTCGATTTCCCGCCCGTCGCGCAGCACGACCGTGCGGTCGCCCGCGGTGATGACGCCGATAGCCGTCAGGCCGGGCACTTCGGCGCGCATCCAATCGAAGGTGCTCGGGTGGAGGCTGCACAGCAGTTGGTAGTCGTCACCGAATGTCGCCGCTAGTGCGAGCGGGTCGGAACCAACCGCCTGCAACACCTCGCGCGCGGCCGGCGTCATCGGCAGGTTGCGCAACTCGATACGCGCGCCGATGCCGCTGGCGTGACAGAGACGGTCAAGGTCACCGACCAGTCCGTCGGAGATATCGATCATGGCGGTCGCGGCGCGGGCGAGCTTGGCGCCGGCCGCGAGTTGGGCTCGTGGGCGGCAGTAGGCGGCGGCCACTTCGGTCGCCGTCGCCGACGGACGAGTCAACGCGTAGAATCCGGCGGCGGCTTGCCCGATGGGGCCGGTTACCGCGATCAAGTCGCCTTCACGTGCGCCGCTCCGTAAGATGGCGCGGTCGCTGTAACCGACGACGGTCACCGTGGCGGCGAACGGACCGGCGGTGGACACGGTGTCGCCGCCGGCGATGACGCAGTCATGTTCGCGCGCGCATTCGGCCAGGCCCCGCGCAAAGAATAGCAGGTCGGCGTCGGCGAGCAACCGCGGCAGTTGTACGGCCAAAAAGGCGGACATCGGCCGGGTCGGGTCGCAGCCGCAGGCGGCCAGGTCCGACAGGGCAACGGCCAGCGCGCGCCAGCCGATGTCGTCCCAGCCGATCTGATGGTGGTCGAAGTGCACGCCATCGACGACGGTGTCGCTGCTGACCAGCGTCGGCCCGTGCGGCTCCAGCACGGCACAGTCGTCGCCGATGCCCACCGGCACGCCCGGGTGGCGCACGCCGAACAACCCGGCGGCGCGCATCAGCCAGTCCGTCTCGCGCATGACTAATCCTTGGCCAGTGCCAGGTCGAGCACTTCGTCCATCGTCTTGACGAAATGCAACTTCAGCTTGCGACGAATCGATTGCGGAATGGAAACCACATCTTTCTTGTTGCCGAACGGCAGCAGGATTTCGCTCTTGCCCGCGCGTTGCGCTGCCAGCACCTTTTCCTTGATGCCGCCGACCGGCAGAACGGTGCCGCGCAAGGTCACTTCGCCGGTCATGGCTAGATCGGCCACGGTCGCGCGCTTGAGCATGGCGCTGGTGACGGCAGTGGCCATGGTGATGCCCGCCGACGGCCCATCCTTCGGGATGGCACCGGCCGGAACGTGTATGTGCAGGTCATGTGTGCCGAAGAAATCCTTGTCCAGACCGTACCGGGCGGCGCGACTGCGCGCGTAGGTCAGTGCGGCCTGCGCTGATTCCTTCATCACCTCGCCGAGGTGTCCGGTCAGCGTGAGTCCGCCACGGCCTTCGACAAACGAAGCCTCGATGTGCAAAATCTCGCCACCGGCTTGCGTCCAGGCCAGGCCGGTGGCGACGCCGACCCGGTTGCCGACCAATTCCTCGTCGTCCTTGCTGTAGGCGGGCGGGCCGAGATAGCCCGGCAGATTGCCGGCGGTGATTCGGGCTTTCTTGATCTTGCCCTCGGCCACTTGGCGCGCCACCTTGCGGCACACCTTGCCGATGGTGCGTTCGAGGTTGCGCAGTCCTGCCTCGCGTGTGTACCCGGCAATGGTCGCCTCCATCGCCTTGGTTGACATACTCACCTGACGTGATTTCAGACCGTTCTGATCAATCTGGCGCGGTAGCAGATAGCGGAAGGCAATGTTCAGCTTCTCGGCTTGCGTGTATCCAGGGATTTCGATGATCTCCATACGGTCGCGGAGCGGGCCGGGGATGGGGTCGAACAGATTGGCCGTCGTGATGAACATTACGTGCGAAAGATCAAACGGTACGTTGAGGTAGTTGTCGGAGAATGAGTCATTCTGTTCCGGGTCGAGCACCTCCAGCAAGGCGCTGGCCGGATCGCCGCGGAAATCTGAGCCGAGCTTGTCGATCTCGTCGAGCATGAACACCGGGTTGCGCGAACCGGCTGTTTTCAGCGACTGGATAATGCGTCCCGGCATCGCGCCGATATAGGTGCGGCGATGACCGCGAATCTCGGCTTCGTCACGCACGCCGCCCAGCGACAGGCGCACGAAATTGCGTCCCATCGCGCGGGCGATGGAACGGCCGAGGCTGGTCTTGCCGACTCCTGGCGGGCCGATGAAGCACAGGATCGGTCCTTTGCCTTTCGGCTTGAGCTTGCGCACGGCGAGGAATTCGCAGATGCGGTCCTTCACCTCATCGAGGCCGAAGTGGTCGGCGTCGAGAATGCGCCGTGCGCGCACTACATCGAGCCGGTCGGTGGTGGCTTTGGCCCACGGCACAGTAATCAGCCAATCGAGGTAGGTGCGTACGATTTGCGCTTCCGCACTGTCGGCGTGCATGTGCTCGAGGCGCTCGAGTTCCTTCTCGGCGGTCTCCTTGGCCGCGGCGGACATTTGCGCCCCTTCGATCTTTTCGCGCAGCCGTTCGACTTCCTGCGCGCGTTCGTCGGTGACGCCCAGTTCGCTCTGAATCGCCTTCATCTGTTCGCGCAGAAAGTACTCATGTTGGCTCTGGCTGATGCGATCGCGCGCCGATTCGGTGATGCGCGCTTGCACCCGGACCAGTTCCACCTCGTTGGTCAGCACGTTGACTAGATGTTGCAAGCGGTCCGGCGGATCAACCAGTTCGAGAATGGCTTGGGAGTCGGCCAACTTGAATTCGAGGTTGCTCGCGACCAAATCGGCTAGGCGGCCCGGATCGAGTGTCGATTCCACCGCCAGCAGGAAGTCGGGGTTGAGCGCCTTGCCCAGTTCCGCCATCGATTTGATCTGTTCGCGCACGGTGCGCATCAAGGCTTCTTCGGTCACATTGGGCACCAGGTCGTTCTTTTCGAAAATCGGCGCAACGCGGGCGGTGATGACCGGCTGTTCGTTTACCACTTCTTCCAGCCGGGCTCGATTCAAACCCTGTGCGAGGACGCGCAATTGTCCATCCGGCTGCTTGACCATGCGCATGATCTGCGCCACCACGCCCATCGAGTACAAATCGGCTGGGCCTGGATCCTCGACCGACGCATCCTTTTGCGCCACCACCAGCAACAACCGGTCGCCGGACATGGCGCGTTGGACCGCGTCCATGGAACGGTCGCGGCCGATGGACAACGGGATGATCAGGTAGGGGAAAACCACCACGTCGCGCAAGGGCAGGACAGGCAGAATTTCCGGAATCGTAACCACCTCGTTGGAGTTCTCCACTGCGTACCCCTCTATTCGTTTTCGTGGCGGATCGGCACTTCGCGGATCCGGCCCCGTCGTTCGGCCATACGTGGCAGGCGAACCGTTAGCAGTCCACGGCGCAACACGGCATCCGCCTGGCTGGTATCCACCGTGGCCGGCAGATCCAGCATTCGCTTGAACGGCCCGAACGGCCGCTCGGCCAGCAGATAGCCTTGCGAACTGTCCAGCGGCGGACGTGGCCGCTGGCCCTCGATGACGATGTTTTCCCGCGTCAGCGAGATCTTCAGACTGTTTTCGTCGACGCCCGGTAGATCGACCAGAAAAATCAGCTCGGTAGTCGTCAACAGGGTGTCGATATAGACCCCCGTCGGTGAGTTGGCCAGATCGCGGTTCTGCGCGAACTGATCCAGCGTGCGCACCAAATGGGCGAGCTGTTGGCGAATCTGCAGGATGTCGTCGTCATATCCCGGTATGCCCATCACTTTTCTCCCGCAAGCGATTGGAGATACAAAAGTACCTCTGACAGTTTGCTCGTCTTCGCGAAGGGAGGCAAGCTCTCTAACACCGTACGGCCGTAATTCTTCGTGCGCACGCGTGGGTCGAACAGCGCGAGCACGCCGCGGTCGGTGGCGGTGCGGATGAGGCGCCCCAGCCCCTGTTTCAGCATGATGATCGCCGCCGGCAGTTGATAGTCGCGGAACGGGTTGCCGCCGGCCGCGCGGATCGCCTCGATGCGCGCCTCCACCAACGGATCGCCCGGACTGGCAAACGGCAGCTTGTCGATGATCACGCAACGCAGCGCATCGCCGGCGACGTCCACCCCTTCCCAGAAACTGGCGGTGGCGAACAATACGGTCTCGGGCTCGTTCCGCTTGCGCTCGACCAGGCGGTGCTTCGGCGCCTCGCCCTGCAACATGCAAGGGAAGGGCAGACGGTCTTTCAGCGACTCGTATGCCGCTTCCATATTGCGGACCGAGGTGAACAGACAGAACGTGCGCCCCCCGGCGGCGGTGACCAATTGCTCGATGTGCCCCAGCGTCGCATCCAGGAACTCCGGCGCGCGCGGATCGGGCATGTCGTTCGGCAGGTAGAACACGCATTGCCGGGCGTAGTCAAAGCAGGTCGGCAACTGCTGTTCGATACATTCGACGGGCACCCCGAGACGGTTCTTGATGTAGTCGAAACGGTTGTTCGCCGTGAGCGTCGCGCTGGTAAAGACCACCGAGGTGGTTGCCGCAAAGAGGCTGTCTTGCATCATCGGTCCGAGGTCGATCGGCGCCTGGCGCAGGATCGTTGTCTTGGGGCGAATCTCGCGCCAATAGGCGAAGCGCGTGTCGTCGGCGGCGCAGATCTCGTCGGTGGTCCGCGCCAGTTCGCCGAGGCGGGTGGCCAGTGGCGGCAGATCCAGCGCACTGTGCTTGGCCGCCAGCAATTCCAGGGCGGCCATTACCTGTTGCGAGCTTTGGCGCAGCGCGGCCAAGGCGGCCAGGACCTCGGCCGTACAGTGCTCGGGCCGCAGGCGCAACTGCGTCTCCGGCAAAGCGCGGTATGCGGCAAACACGGCATCGGCCGCCTGGCGCACGGCGGTCACCAAACGTATCAACGTGGCGTCATGGATCTGGGTTGCGGTCAGGACGCGGGTCAGATCGCGGCTCCATTCCTCGAAACGGAACGAGCTCGATTCCTGGCCGAAGTAGGAAGTGGCGGTGTCCTCAACCTGATGTGCTTCGTCGCAGATCACCGCATCGTAGTCGGGCAGCACTTGTCCTTCGCCGCGGCTATTCTGGCGCAGCGACAAATCGGCGAACAGCAGGTGATGGTTGACCACCACCAGGTCGGCCGCGGCGGCGCGCGCGCGAGCCTTGGTGATGAAACATTCCTTATGGTGCTGGCATCGATGCCCGGTGCAGGTGACCGACGAGGAACAGATGTCGTTCCAGGCCGCGTAGTCGTCCGGCAGTTCGGTCATTTCGGCGCGGTCACCCGTTTCGGTCTTTTCCGACCACCGCACCAGGTAGTCCCAACGTGCCGCTTCCTCGCGGGAGCGGAATTCCGGCTGCGCCAGAAAATTGTGCAGTCGGTAGCGGCACAGGTAGTTTTGCCGGCCCTTGAGCGTCACCGCGCGCACCGAACGACCAAGTACCTGTTCGGCGACGGGCACGTCCTTGCGCACCACCTGTTCCTGCAACGTCTTGGTGCCGGTGGATACGATCACCCGGCGTCCGGCGGTGAGGGCCGGCACGAGATAGGCAATGGTTTTGCCGGTGCCGGTCGGGGCTTCGATTAACGCGACTTCATGTTCCTGCAAGGCTTGCCGTGTCAGGGTGGCCATGGTGAGCTGTCCTGGGCGGTGTTCGTAATGTTCGAAGACGCCGGCCAAGAGGCCCTGTGGTCCGAAGATGCGGGAGAGATTGTCAGTCGCCACGATTCAGTACAGCTCTTCGATGCCGTTGGGGCCGACACGCAGCAGGTACAGGCGGCGGCGGACATTTCGGTCTTCGCCCATCGACAACTCACCGGTGACGCCGGCAAAGGCATCAAGCGACATCAGCTCGGTGCGGATCTTTTCCCGCCCCCGGGCGCCGGGCCGCGACAGGATGCGCTGCAACAGCCGAACGGTGTCGAATCCGACCGCAGACAGGAAACTGGGCTCCTGACCGTACTCGTTGCGGAACATGCTGACGAACGGGTCGACTTCGGTATTGGCCGCTCGGGCGAAAAAGCCGTCAACGAACACCGCGCGCGAGAGATAGGCGTTGGCGGTGCGTGCCAGTTCGTCATTGTTCCAGCGGTTGATGCCCAGCAGCATCACGTTTTTGACTTCGTAGTACACCAGTTGCGGCGCCAGCAGTGCGACGCGGCGGTAGTTGTCAGGAATGAACAGCGCGTCGAATTTGCCGCCCGACCGGAGTTGCCCGATGGGGTACCGAAAGTCGGTTTCGTCGGGGGCATAACCGACCGCGGCAACCACCCGCCCGCGGGTGCCGGCTACCGCGCGGCGGAAGACATCGACGAAATGGCGCCCCTGTTCATCTTCGGGATACAGGATGGCGAAACGGGTGGCGTTTTGTTGTTCGACCGCATAGCGGACCAGCGTGCGAGCCTGGTCACTAGCGGTCAGGAAGTTGCGGAAGGCCCAGCGTCCTTCTTCGGCCAACGTCTCGCGCGGGCTGAGGGCGATCAGCGGGATCGCGCGCTTTTCGGCCGCTTCGACGGCAGCAGTGGCGGTCTTGCCCAGCAACGGCCCGATGATGGCGAGCACCTCGGGGTTGTCGGCCAGTTCGTTGACTGCTTGGGCGGCCGTCGCCGGGTCTCCGCGCGTATCGCGCACGATCATGCGGCAGGCCGAAGGGTTCTGGTCGCCGAACAGACCGGCGCCGAGCATGACGCCATGCAACACTTCGCGGCCGAACACGCCGGCGTCGCCGCTCAGCGGCAGCAGCAAGCCGATCGCGCAGGCAGGCCCCTCGGAGATCGGCTCATTGCCGGTGAACGATTCAACCGCGCCGGCCGCCGGCGGAGTCGGGCCCGCGCCGAGCGCGCGCTGCAACAGTTCCTCGGCCTTGGCGTAGAACTTGTACTTGCGGTTAGTGTACTTGATTTCGCGTAGCAGCCGCACGGCTTCGGTGCGCCGCCCGCCATACATGAGCTGTTCGGCGGCGCGGTAGCGGGAGAAGTCGGCCACCGGCCCTTCGTTGAGGCGAGGGATGAGGGTGAGCAATTCGTCAAGTGAGATCTTGTCGCTGAGTAAATCGCGCACTTTCTTGAGCAACTCGACCTGTTGGTCGTTGTCGAGGTCCGGACGACAAGAACCATAGGCGATCAGAGCTTTCGGGTATTGCTGCAATGCCACATAGCTGTCGCCGAGCAGGATCTTGGCCTCGTCGGGCCGCTTCGCACCCTGGACGTTCACGTAGTACCCGAATGCCTGCACGGCGCGATCGTGTTGCTTCAACTTCTGCTGGCAGACCCCCATCTCGAAGTAGGCTTCGACCGCCATCGGATGATCGGCGTGTTCACTGGTCAAAAGCCGGAAGTAGAAGAGGGCTTCTTCGAACGAGTTGGTGCGCAGGTAGATCTGACCGATCTGGTACATGGCCGGCGGCGCTTGGGGGCTGTGGGGGAAACGCTCGACCACCAGTTTGTACTGCTCCAGCGCTTTGGTCATGAAGTTGTTGCGGTAGTAAGCTTCGGCCTTTTCAAACAATGCCTCGGCGCTTCCCTCGGGCGCCGGTGTGGTTCCGGGCGGCGTCACCGCCCGAACCAGTGCCGGGAACGTACCGATGACGAGCAATGCCAGGATGCCGACAGCGAGCAGCGTGGAGCGGCCTCGGTTCATGCGGCACCTCCGACGGCGCGGCGTACCGCTGCGGTCAGCGCGGGTGAGGGGTGGCCTTGGGCGGCGCGGGCTTCTTGCAACCACTGCATCGCCAGATTGCGCGATTCGGCGGCCAACGCCGCCGGCAGACGAACGTCAATCACCACGAACAGGTCGCCGCGGCCGCGGTCGGACGGAACCGGGAACCCCTGGCCGGCGACACCAAGGTGCTGACCGGGATACAATCCACCTGGAGCGCGGACTTCCAGGGTTCGGCCGTCCGGCAGTTCCACCGGTAACACGCCGCCGTCGAGGGCAATGGCGAGGTCGACTTCCCGCTCCACGATCAGGTCGTGGCCTTCGCGTCCGTAAGTAAGAGAGCCCTCGACGTTGAGGCGCACCAGCAAATCGCCGTCGCGGCCGCCAAAGCGGCCCGGCACACCTTGGCCCTTGAGGCGCAACCGTGTGCCACTGGCCACGCCGGCCGGTACGCGGACGGAGGTCGTGGCCTGGGTTTGCACCAAGCCTTCGCCGCGGCAAGGCTCGCAGCGGCCTTCACCGGCGACGCCTCGTCCGTTGCAGCGGGGGCAGCGCTTGGTGAGGCCGGGCACGGTGCGAATCGCCAGCCGGCCCGCGCCCGCGCAAGCCGGGCAGGGCGTCGGTGCGCGCAGGCCGGTGCCGTTACACTCCTTGCATCGCGACGGTTTGGCATGGGTGAAGCGCAGTTCGGTGCCGGAGTAGCTTTCGGCGAAGGTGATGTCCCACGACAGCGAAAGGTCGTGCCCATCAATACGGCCAGCCCGTTGCCCCAGTTCGTTGAGGCGGCGCAAGCCGTGGGCGATGCGGCTGACGACGCGCGCCCGGGTCGCCGGGTCTTCGGCCAGCGAGACCAGGCGATCGACCGGCGGCAAGGCGCGCAGCAGGCGGCGGGCGTCATAAGATTTGCGGGCGCGCGGGTCGGAGAGCACGCGATAGGCTTCGGCCACCTCGGCGAAGCGCTGGTGGTCGGCCGGGTTGCTGTTCACGTCCGGGTGCAGTTGCCGGGCAAGCCGACGGTAGGCAGCGCGGATATCGTCCACGCTGTCCGTCGGTTTCACGCCCAATATGCGATACAAATCGCGCCGCATGCTCGCTTAACACCAAAACGGGGCGCGCACCGCCGCGGCCGCACCCCGTGTTCGAGTCACCGGTGAGGAATCAAGAGAATTCGTCGTCGTCGAATTCGTCGTCGAATTTCTCGTCGAATTCCTCTTCTTCCACCTTTACCCCCGTGTAGCTGGAGGCGTACATCGTTTCGGCCAGCTTGTGGCTGGCTTTGTTCAGTTCGTCGATCGCGGCGCGGATCGCGCGCACGTCGTCGCCCTTCATAACTTCGCGCAACTCGTAGACGGCGTTTTCGATCTGATCCATTTCGCGATCGGAGAGTTTGTCGGCGTATTCGCGCATGCTCTTCTCGGCGGTGTAGATCAAGCCGTCGGCGTTGTTCTTTAGTTCGGCCAGCTCGCGGCGCCGCATGTCGCTTTCGCGCGTGCCTTCCGCGTCGCGCACCATGCGGTCGATGTCGGCTTCGGAGAGGCCGGATGCTCCGGTGATCTGGATCGCCTGTTTTTTCCCGGTGCCCAGGTCTTTGGCCGACACATGCACGATGCCGTTGGCGTCGATATCGAAGGTGACTTCGATCTGCGGCACACCACGCGGTGCGGGCGGAATGCCGACCAGTTCGAAGCGGCCCAGACTGCGGTTGTCAGCGGCCATCTCGCGTTCACCCTGCAGAACGTGCACAGTAACCGCTGGCTGGTTGTCGGCCGCGGTTGAGAATACCTGGCTCTTGCGCGTCGGAATGGTCGTGTTCTTTTCGATGATGCGGGTGAAGATGCCGCCCAGAGTTTCGATGCCGAGGGACAGCGGAGTTACGTCGAGCAGCAGCACGTCTTTGACGTCGCCGCGCAACACGCCGCCCTGAATCGCCGCGCCGACCGCGACGACTTCATCGGGGTTGATGCCGGAGAACGGCTCTTTGGAGAAGACCTCGCGCACTTTTTCCTGCACGCGCGGCATGCGGGTCATGCCGCCGACCAGGATCACGCGATCGATGTCTTCGGAATCCAGATCGGCATCGCGCATCGCGGTGCGGCAGGGGGTTTCCAGCCGGTCGATGAGGTCAGCCACCAGTTCCTCGAGCTTGGCCCGGGTGAGGTGGATATTCAGGTGCTTCGGGCCGGACGCGTCGGCGGTGATGAACGGCAGGTTGATGTCGGTTTCGAGCACCGACGACAGTTCATGCTTGGCCTTTTCCGAAGCTTCCTTCAGGCGCTGCATCGCCATCTTGTCTTTGGTCAGGTCGATGCCGTGCGTATTGCTGAATTCCTTGACCAGGTGGTCGATGATGCGGGCGTCGAAATCTTCGCCGCCGAGGAAGGTATCGCCGTTGGTCGATTTCACTTCGAAGACGCCGTCACCGATTTCCAGGACGGAAATATCGAACGTGCCGCCGCCGAGGTCGAACACGGCGATGCGCTCCGCCTCTTTCTTGTCCAGACCGTACGCCAGGCTGGCCGCGGTCGGCTCGTTGATGATGCGCAGCACGTTCAAGCCGGCGATGGTACCGGCGTCTTTGGTGGCCTGGCGCTGGGCGTCGTCGAAGTACGCCGGCACGGTGATGACCGCTTCGGTGACTTCTTCGCCCAGGTAGTCCTCGGCGATCTGCTTCATCTTTTCCAGAATCATCGCACTGATCTGCGCCGGCGAGTACGTGCGGCCCAGCACCTCGACCCAAGCATCGCCGTTGTCAGCTTCGACGATGTTGTACGGCACCATCTTACGCGTGCGCTGCACTTCGGCGCTTTTGTACTTGCGGCCGATCAGGCGTTTGATCGCGTAGACGGTGTTTTTGGGATTGGTGATGGCCTGCCGCTTGGCGATGTGGCCGACCGGGCGCTCGCCGCTCTCGGTGAAGGCCACCATCGACGGAGTGATGCGCGAGCCTTCTGCATTGGCGATGACGATCGGTTCTCCGCCTTCGATCAACGCCACACACGAGTTGGTTGTGCCCAGATCAATACCGATGACTTTACTCATATCTCGCGTCCCTCCAGCCCAGGAGTCTGTTTGCCCACACTACACGTTTTCGTCCGGCCGTGTTCCCCCATGCAACCATGAGCGGGCGTTAACTACCGCTTTGACCTTCACTCCCTGGCGTCGTCGCATTTGCCGGGGGAGTTTCCGCCGCGGGCGCGGAATCAGGCCGTTTGCTCACCACCACTTTCGCCGGCCGCAACAGGCGATCGTGCAACAGATATCCACGTTGATACTCGCTCACCACCAGGCTAGGCGGTATCTCCGTGGTTTCAATGGCCACCATTGCATCGTGAAACGCCGGGTCAAAAGCCTTGCCTTTAGCATCTATCGGCGTGACCCCGGAAGCTTTTAACGTATCGATTAGTTGCTTGTGGATCAGCCGAACGCCTTGCACCATTGCGTGCTTGTCGTCGCTTTTTTCCCCGTGTTCGATGGCCCGCTCCAAGTTATCGAGAATCGGCAGGATTTGCAACATTAAAGCTTCGTTGCTGAAACGTTTGGCGGTTTCGGTTTCCCGTTCGAGACGCTGCCGGAACTTTTCGAATTCCGCCTGGATTTTTCGCAAGCGCTCGACCAGTTCCTGAATCTGTCCTTCTTTTTCCTTCAGCAGTTCTTCATTGACCTTGCTCTCGCCTTTAATCGCGTCAAAGAGCACGTTCTTGAAGAAGTCTGCTTCTTTTTCGAGGTTGTACTCCTCCTCGAGCAAACGGGTCAGTACCGAAAGATCATTTTCGTTGCCTTCCGCCTTTTCTTTTACCTTCGGTTTAGCCGGGGGGGGTGGGGTAGGGGCCGTTTCGGCTTCTAGAATTTCCATCAGATCAAGCAAATCTTGGGTGTCAGAGACAGGCTCCGCCGGAGCACCCTCGGCAGGCTCCTTCTCCTTCTTGCTTTTGCGCGTTTGCGCCTGGATTTTTTCGACGGCCCGAAGCGCTTCCTCGAAAACGGATTCCGGAATGTCAGCGGTGATCGTGTCGTCGTCTTTTTCTTCTGGTTTCACACCGATTGCCCCAAGGTTCTGTGCCTGAAACTGAAGAAATCCCCTATATAGTGGACGACTCTCGCACTCTTGAGTTGGTATGTATATTTGTTTGTCCCTAGGATGTCAAGACGACCTCCCAAAGCCCTCTTTTTGGGTTTTATTAAGTCAAACTATGGGATTGATCGAAAAAACCGAAGCACGCTTGTCGGATACGCGTTCAACTGGTAAACAAGACGCCGCGAGGGAAACATGTGGAAATTGTTGGTGCGGTGCGGAGAGGCCGGCGAGGCCGATATTCCAATCGATGGATCATTGACGGTTGGACGCGATGCGGGCAATTCGATCTGGCTTGACGACCCCCTGGTTTCACGCCGCCACGCGCGTGTGCGTTTGCGTGGCGACGAACTGTTGTTGGAAGACCTCGGCAGTGCCAACGGCGTGCTGCGCAACGGGGAGCCGGTCGATCAGTCGGCGCTCCTACGGGCGGGCGACGTGCTGGTAATCGGCTCAACGACCTTGTTGGTCACCTGGACGGCAGTTGATGGCACTTCGGCCACTACATCCCGACCGTTGGATGCCACCGCTTCTTTGTCCATGATAAACGACGATGATGTGTTGCCTTCGTCGAATCAGACCCCAAACGAAAAGAGAGGCCAGGCGAAGTGAGGCTGTCTGGCGACGTTGTTGGTGATCGGCACTGCCGCTGTCGTGATATGGAGTGTGTTGTGTTGAGGTCACGGAACATTCGCCGTCATTTGCGCGGCCAGAGGAAGAGGCAATGACCGGACGAAAACCTTCGCTGGAGGACACTACCGCCATCCGCACCAAGACGGATCTGATCAAGACCGCGAAGAAGAACAGGCGCGAGCCCCCCGGCGGAGTGCCGTTCTTGCTGGTGCTGTCCGGACCGCTCAAGCACAAGAAAGTGCTGTTGCTCGCCAGTGAAACCTTGCTGGGCCGTAGCCGGAAATGTCACGTGCGGCTGTCGGATCCCACCGTGTCGCAATTGCATGCCGCAATCACGCGTACACCGGAAGGCGTGTTCGTGCGCGATCTGGGCAGTTCTAACGGCACTCATCTCAACGGCGCGGCGGTGGAAAATTCGCGAGCGCTCGCCGACCGCGACCGGTTGTTCATCGGGGGCACCGAACTCGAGTACCGCGCGGGGAATTGATGGGTAGTTGGCGGGTTATAACCGGTTTATCTTGCGGCAGGCGGATTATTCCGAATGAAACTTGTTGTACAGGCAATGCCACTTGCCCCAACAGAACCAATAGTTGATCACGGGGCGAACATGTTTCGCCTGATCGAGTGGACAAATCGTGCGGGGCAGCTTGTCGAGCTTAATCACCTGGACTTCATGTTCGGTTTCGCCGATTCGCGGCTGATAGATCACCACGAGTTCCGGCACCGGTCGGCCAGGGTATTTGATCGTGTAGGCGGCGCGTACTTCCCAAATCTCGCGGCGGTTCTGGCTGTTAACATCCCATAGCGCGGCGTCCAACGCCTTCTGGTTGTCATAACAATCGAAGCGAAAGTGCGCTTGATAGGCATCTGCCGCGCGCAATCCGACGACAAACAATAGCACGACGATGACCAGCAGAAAGGCCACATCGAGGACGGAAAAACCGCGTTGATGCTTCATCGGATCTTCACCACCCCGTCCGCCGTTGCGTAGAGCTTGCGGAACCCGAAGCGATCCGCGCGCGGTAGATTGAGAATGAATCCCTCCGGTCCGTTCACCGGTGTATAGACGTAGTCTTCCTCCGTTCCCAGTACGCTGGGCTTGTGCTCGAGGTAGTCGGGGAAAAGCTCGACCAGTTTCTCAGGAAACTGACCCTGGTGGTCGTTCGCGTAAGCAAACAGCTTGGCTACGATGTAGCTCATCTCCGGCGCCGGGTCGCCTTGATCGGCGAAGCGTTTGGTGTCGAAGGTCGCCGGTGTGCCCGCCCGGCCGATGTAGTGGCCCAAGAACAAGTGAATACCAACCAAGGCGAGAATGGTCAGCACAAGCCAACCGTTGATGTATTCCAACGCCTTGTCGATACGGCCGGGTTTTTCGATGCGTGCTTCACGCAGGCGTTGCACCCGATCGCGGTACTTGATCATGTCCTCGTCGGCATAGTCGACCGCTTGCTCCAGGGTGCAAGCGGGGCAGACCACGTGGTCTTCGTCGTCAAACCGCATGCAGTCTTCGCAAATCGGTTTGCCGCAACTCGAGCATTCGTAGATTGCATCTTTGGTCGGGTGGAAGTAGCACTTCATGCCAATCGAATCCTCGACATTATTATAGTCGTGCCTCCGCAGTTGGCGCAAATGTGCTTCATGACTCGAAGTCTTCGTTGAATGCCGCCGGTAGGGAGGGGTCCTTTCCCGGCGGACGATCGATCGGCAAGGTGATCGTGAACGCGGTGCCGTGCTGTGGTTTGCTGGCGAAATGGATTTCTCCGCCCATCGCTTCGATCAACATCTTCGACAGCGGCATGCCCAGTCCCAACCCTTCGTGGTGGACATCGATGCGCTCGATCTGCTGGAAGCGGTCGAAGACCTTATGCTTGTCCTCCGGCCGAATGCCGATGCCCGTGTCGGCCACGATCAAACGGGCACATAGCTGGCCGCCCACCTCGCTCAGGTTCAGACTAACAGTGATACGGCCCCGCTCGGTGAACTTGATCGCGTTGGAAAGCAGATTGGTCAGGACTTGCACCACCCGGTCGGCGTCGACCAACGCACGGCGCAGGCGCTGGTCGCTGGCGATCTCGATTTCCAGCTTGAGCCCCTTCTTTTCGACGGCGATTCGGTAGGCCTCTGCATTCTGGCGCACCAGTGCTGCCAAATTGGTGATGCGGTAGTTGAAAAGCATGCGGCCGGCCTCCAACCGGGTCATGTCGAGCAATACGTTGATCAACCGGCTGAGCCGCTCCGCCTCGTACCGTACGATCGACAGCAGGTTTTCCCGATCCTTCTCGGGCAACTTGAGGTCTTTGCTTAGCAATGCCTCGGCGCTGGCGCTGATGCTGGTCAGCGGCGTTTTCAGCTCATGCGACACCAGGCTGATGAAATCGTCCTTGTTCTTGTCCAATTCCCGCAGCTTGTTCAGCGCTTCTTCCAATTCAGCGGTGCGTTCAAGGATGCGCTCTTCCAGGGTGAGATTGAGTTGCATGAGTTCGAAATCGGCCTTTTCCAGTGCTTCTTGTTTTTCCGCTAGCTCGCGCCGGGCATTAACCAGTTTGCCGGTCATCTCGGCAAATTGCGAAGTCAACAGGCCAACCTCGTCACGGCGGTGGCTGACGAGATCCACCGGTTGTGTGCCATCGAATTTCTCCATCGCCCTGGCAAGATCCTCGAGCGGTCTGCTGAGCGTGGTGGTCAACCGGCGGCTCATGGCCAAGGCGGCCAGGCTCAATGCCAAAAACAGCGACACCGCAAACAGATCTAGCCGCGAAGCCGTTTGGTCGATTTTGGCCTGCACATCGTCGGCGAAATCGTTTCGCCACCGAGTCGAAAGGGTGGATTCACCTGGCTCCAGCCCTAGTGATACCACCAACACCAGCACGTCGCCGCCGGGCGTCAATTCGGCGGTCTGGAATGGAAAGCGGTTTTGGGCCAGAAAATGGGCTACCTGGTCACGGCGTTCGGTTTGGGCTGGCAGCGCGTCCCAGTCGCCCGGATTCAACAACCGGCCTTCCCGATCAAACAGCAACGCCACCACGGCTTGGTCGGCCAATTTGGTCACGAGTTGCTGGCGAGCAGCCACCGCGTCCCCTTCGTTTTTGGCCAGCAACTGCTGGTAGTCCGCCACTGCTAGCGCGATGTCATGTGCGAGGTGTTTTTTCAGGTTGGCGTTGACCGTGGCCCGCAGGAGATCGACCTTGCGTTGGCCGAAGTCGGTCGCGTCTTTGACGATCAGCAGGTCTGTGGCGTCGAGCATCTGGCCGAGTAGATGGTACATCAACGCCAGCGGCGTCAGGGAGAACAGCAGAATCCACAGTAGGATTCGGTTGCGCAAGCCCAACGCACGATGAAATCTGGCACTCTGGCCCGTCATCGGCTAAAACGGAATCCTTTCGTACGGTTGGGGCACCACGATTTCCACTTCGGGAGCCACGATCCGGACTCGCCGCCCGAACTCGTGCGGGTCGGACCTCGGGATATAGCGCGTGTCGGGCGCGAGCGGGAGAGAAAAATCCTCGAAGTGGAACGGCACTATTCTCTCCGGTTGCACGCGCCGCAGCAACCGCGGAAGGAAGTCCTCAGTATAGGTGTATCCGGACACGCACACCCATGCCGAACCAACTCGCCGGAAAGGCAACAAGTTGTCGATCAGATTGGCCGTGCCTTGGTGGTAGATGGTTCGCCCCCCGGCGGTCACAAACACCAACAGGGGCGGATCGCCGTGCCGGTAGTGCCAGACCCACAGCGGTGGTTTTAGGTCGGGCGAAATCTTTCCGGGAAAGGGCACCTGTCCGAACATGACATTGCCGTGGCGCGTCTTGACGGCTTCAACGGTGAACGGACCGACCGATACGGTTTCGCCGCCCGCCAGCACCTGCGCACAACCGGGCAGGCCGTGCAGGCGCAACAGCGTATCGGTGCTTTCATTGCCCCAGACCGGCACATCCAGGCGACGCGCGATGAACGGCACGTCGACCAAATGGTCGGAGTGGCTGTGCGTCACGACGACGCCGATGACCCGGCCTTCGATGCCGGTCAGATAGGCGGCCACCCGGTCTTTGTCCGGCTCCAGTGGGCGGGTGAAGGTGCGCAGTTTGCTGTGGCGCGACAGGTGCGGATCGATCAGCAACACCTGCCCTTGGTGTTCCAGTTCAAGACTCGCTGTCCCGAGCCACTTCGCGGTAGCCATCGCGTACCCCCGTCTTCGCCACGTGGTCCAGATACCACTCGGTGTCTTGTAAAATGCCGCGGAGAATGCGGACTTCGCGCTCGTCCGGTTCGGCTCGCAGATAGATACGGCGTAGCGTGCGCATGATGGCCTCCGGGTTCTGTGGGCTTAAGAAACCCACTTCCAGATACATGCGGCGCATATGCCGGAACATGCGCTCCATGGTGCCGTGACTGGCCGGGCGGCGCGGGGTCATCGCGGTCGGCGTTTGGATCGCCGCCGCGAACAACTCATAGGTGATCACACACACTGCCTGTGCCAGGTTGAGGCTGCGATGGGCGGGATCGGTTTCGACCTCGACCACGCGGGCGCACAGATCAAGTTCCTCGTTCGACAGGCCGTCGGCTTCGTTGCCGAACACCAGAGCCGCGGTCTTGCCTTCGCCCACTCGTGGCAACAACCATTCCGGTAGTGACTTGCTGGTGCAGAAACGCGGCCGGAACTTGCCGGTGCGCCGCGAGGTGCCGACGACAAATTCGAAACCGGCCAAGGCGTCGGCCAGTGTGGCATGATGCTCGGCCTGGCGCACGATTTCGTAAGCGTTGGGCGCCATCTGCCGGCAAAAGTCGGTGTCCACGTTGCACGGTTGTACCAGCAGCATGCGGGACAGACCAAAGTTCTTCATGGCGCGCGCGGCCTGGCCAACGTTGCCGTCGCCGGCCGGGCGGACAAGCACTACGGCAATCTGGTCCAGGACGGTCGGATGCGCTCGCTGGTTCATGGTATCACCTGTGTGAAATTGCCGAAGATGGCCGCCGTATGACGAGGGCCGTCGGCGGCGCCGAGCCAATGGAACCAATCCAGCGGGATTTGGCGTTGGTGTAAACCCGCCTTAACCAGAATAGCCCAACCGCCCAGACGGTCCATCTCAGGGTGAAATTGAATACCCCACACCGGTTGTCCACGCATACGAAACGCTTGCACCGGGCATTGGTCGCTTGCCGCCAGAATGACCGCGTCCGGTGGCAGGTTATGGACCTCATCGAAGTGCGAACAAAAAGCGACTACTTCCGGCGCCAGACCGGCAAACAACGGATCGGCGATGTCGAGGCGGATCTTGCGCCAACCGAACTCCGGTTCCTTGGCATGGCGCACTCGACCCCGACCCCAGCAGGCTCGGGCCAACAGTTGGTGGCCGAAACAAATGCCTAGCACCGGCTTGCCGTCATCGATGGCGCGTTGCACGAATTTGATTTCCCGATGAATCCACGGCCACTCATCGAGTACCGAGGCTTCCGAGCCGGTAAGCACCAAGCGGTCGAATGAATCGGACGGGGGGAGGGGCTGCCGCACCGCGTCCACGACTTGCGGGGTTTCCTCGAACCAACGACGGGTGAGACGACCCTCGCGCATAAACACCGGTTGTACGGAGTTGTCGAGGATCAGCGTGCGCAACAACTAGGCGCCTCCGCTGGCGATCTCCGCCACGATGGCGTCGGCCGCCTCGGCCGGATCGGGAGCCTGGGTGATCGGCCGGCCGATTACCAGGAAATCAGAACCATTGGCTACCGCGCCGGCCGGTGTGCAAAGGCGTTTCTGGTCGCCGGCATCGCTGCCTGCGGGACGGATGCCGGGGCTGACCACGAGGAAATCGGCACCGCATTCGCGCTTGATCGCCGCCGCTTCCTGCGCGCTGGCGACCACGCCGTCGACGCCGCATTCCTTGGCCAAAACCGCCAGACGGAGCGCCGCTTCTTCCGGCGTGCCGAGGATGCCGACCTCGCGCAGATCCTGCCCGTTCAAGCTGGTCAGCACGGTCACTGCGACGACCAGCGGCGGCTTCTTGTCGGGCGGAGGCAAGACTTCGTGCGCGGCCTGCACGGCGGCGCGCATCATCTCGCGGCCGCCGGAAGCATGGATGTTCAACATCCATACGCCGCTACGGGTGGCGGAACGCACCGCGCCGGCCACCGTGTTCGGTATGTCATGGAACTTCAGGTCGAGGAAGACATTGCAGTCCTCCAAAACCAGCCGGTCGACAAAACTGCGGCCTTCGCTACGAAAGCCCGCGGTCACGAACAGTTCCTTGCCCACCTTGAAGCCGCCGACGTGACCGTCGAGCTCGGCGACCAGGCGGAACGCCGCTTCGAAGTCGTTCACGTCTAGCGCAACCAACACCCGGTCAAGCGGTCGCAGCATGACTTTCCTCGCGTATGATGGTGCGAATCTTATCGACGATCTCGCTGCGCGGCACCAGCTCGAACTTGGCGACCGACCGGCGTTTGAGTTCCACCGCCTGCTGGTCCAGCGCTTTCTTGCCCACGGTGATGCGTAGCGGGAAGCCGATCAGATCGGCGTCCTTGAATTTGACGCCCGGCCGTTCGTCGCGGTCGTCCAACACGGTTTCGAAACCCGCCGCGATCAACTCGTCGTAGAGTTGCTGTGCCGCCTGGTACTCCGGTCCGTCGGTCTTGCCGATGGGCACCACGATCACCTGGTAGGGCGCGAGTGGTAACGGCCAAATGATGCCGTCGGCATCGTGATTCTGCTCGATCGACGCAGCGGCGGTGCGGCCGATCCCGATACCGTAGCAGCCCATGATCATTTCTTTTTCGACGCCGTTTTCGTCGAGGAACGTGGCGCGCATGTTCTTGGAGTACTTGGTGCCCAGTTTGAAGATGTGGCCGACCTCGATACCGCGCTGCAGGCAAAGTTTGCCGGGCGCGCAACGCGGGCAGGGGTCGCCGATTTCCGCCTGCCGGATGTCAGCGAATTGGGTGGGGGTGAAATCGCGGCCCAGGTTAACGCCGGTCACGTGCACGTCGACCTCGTTGCCGCCGGCGACGAAATTGCCGCGCCCGCGGAGGCTGAAGTCGGCGATCAGCCGTTCAACCTTTAAACCCTGCGGACCGGCGAAACCCACTGGTGCGCCGGTGACCTGCTCGATCGTGGCCGGGTCGGCCAGATCTAGCGCATCGGCTTTGAGCAAACGCTGCAACTTGATCGCGTTGACTTCATGGTTGCCAGCAACCAGCGCCACCACCGGTTGGCCGTCGGCGACGAATACGAGGGTCTTGATCAGATCGCGCGGCTGCACGCCCAGGAAGTTGGACACTTCCTCGATCGTGCGCCGGTTCGGCGTCGGCACCCGCTTCATTTCCTGCAGTGGGCCGGCAAACGGCTGTTCGGGCGCGATCGCCACTTCTGCCTTCTCCAGGTTCGCCGCGTAGCCGCAGTGGTCGCAGTAGATGATGGCGTCTTCGCCGGTTTCCGCCAGCACCATGAACTCGGCGCTGTAGCTGCCGCCGATGTTGCCGCTGTCGGCCTCGACCTCGCGGAACCGTAAGCCGCACCGCTGGAAGATGCGGTGATACGCCTGACGCATGGCCTCGTAGCTGACGTTGGCACCGGCGTCATCGATGTCGAAACTATAGGCGTCCTTCATCACGAATTCGCGCGCGCGCATCAGGCCGAAGCGCGGACGCACTTCGTCGCGGAATTTGGTTTGGATCTGGTACAGGTTGATCGGCAGTTCGCGATACGAACGCACATCGCGCCGCACCAAGTCGGTGATCACTTCTTCGTGCGTCGGGCCGATGCAGAATTCGCGGTTGTGGCGGTCGTGCAGGCGGAGCAATTCCGGACCGTAGAATTGCCAGCGGCCCGATTCCTGCCACAACTCGGCCGGTTGCACGGCCGGCAGGAGCACTTCCTGCGCGCCGGCGCGATTCATCTCTTCGCGCACGATCTGTTCGACCTTGCGCACCGCGCGCAGTCCGAGCGGCAGGTAGTCGTAGATGCCGGCGGCGAGCTTGCGGATCATTCCGCCGCGCAGCATGAGTTGATGGCTGAGCGCCTCCGCGTCGGAGGGGACTTCCTTCAGGGTCGGGGCAAACATCTTCGACAGTCGCAACTTGCTCTCCTTACCGGTTTCGTTCCCGCTTCAAAAAATCGAGCGCTTCGCGCACGCTCGCCATGATCTGATCGCGGCGCACCTTCTGCCAGAATTCGCCGCCTTTGTACATCAGGTACCCATCCGGCGCCGCAATGACGCCGACGTCGGCTTGGCGCGCCTCGCCGGGGCCGTTCACGCTGCAGCCCATCACCGCGATGTGCCACGATTCCGGGAGGCGACCGAATTCGCGTTCGATCTCGTCGATCACGTCTTCCACCGGTCGTTCCAAACGGCCGCAGTTCGGACAACTGGTGATGTTGATGCCACGTTCGCGCAGGCCTAGACTTTTTAGAATGTCCCACGCGACCCGCACTTCTTCGAGCGGATCGCCGGTGAGGCTGACGCGGATCGTGTCGCCGATCCCTTCGTGCAACAGAATGCCCATGCCGACCGCGCTGCGCACGGTGCCCGCGCGGGCCGAGCCCGCCTCGGTCACGCCCAGGTGTAACGGAATGTCCGACCGCTGGGCGAACAGGCGGTTGGCTTCTACCGTGCGAGACACGTCGGACGCCTTCAGGCTGACTTTAATCTGCCGGAAGCCGAGTTCCTCAAGAATCGCCGCGTGTTGAAGCGCCGATTCCACCATCGCTTCCGGCGTCGGTGACCCGTACTTGCGCAGCAGCGCCTTTTCCAGGCTGCCGGAATTGACGCCGATGCGGATCGGCACGCCGCGGTCGGCGCAGGCCTGTACTACCTGTTCGACGCGTTTTCGTTCGCCGATGTTGCCCGGGTTGATGCGCAGCCCGGCCACGCCGGCGGCCACGGCCTTGAGCGCCAGGCGGTAGTCGAAATGGATGTCGGCGACCAGCGGCACGCTGGTGCGGGACACAATTTCGGCGAGGGCGTCGGCGGCTGGTTCGTCTTTGACCGCCGAACGGACGATTTCCGCCCCCGCACCCTGCAACGCGTTGATTTGCGCGATGGTGGCGGCAACATCCCGCGTGTCGGTCTTGGTCATGGACTGCACCGAAACCGGCGCGCCGCCCCCCACCGGCACCTTGCCGATCATGATGCGTCGGGTCTGCTGGCGAGTGTTCATTCGGTCGTTCCCCGCGGCAATTCGATGGCCAGTGCTTTGATTTTGCGATGCAGGTTGGAACGTTCCATGTTCACGGCCTCAGCCGCGCGAGAGATGTTCCAACCGGCTTCTTCGAGCTTGCGGATCAAAAACGCGCGTTCGAATGCCGCCCGCGCTTCGCGGTAGTCGTTGGTTTCGAACAATCCGGCCCACGGGTCGGTGCGCGGTGGCTCGATGGTCAGCGTATTGCGCACATCGATGCCGGTCACTTCGCGGGCGCGGGTCATGATCATCAATCGTTCCACAATGTTCTTCAGTTCGCGCACATTGCCCGGCCAGGAATACTGTTGCAACAATTCGATGGCTTCCGCCGTGAATTCCCGCGCGGGGAGGCCGGACCGATCGCTGAACGAACGGCTGAAAAAGGCGATGAAGCCGGGGATGTCGCCCGCGCGGTCGCGCAACGGGGGCACGAACAGCGGGATGACATTGAGGCGGAAGAAAAGGTCTTCGCGAAAACGATTGGCCGCGATCTCTTCCCGTAGGTTCTTGTTGGTCGCCGCAATAACGCGCACGTCGGTCGGGATCTGCTCGCTGCCCCCGACCCGCTCGAAACGGTGTTCCTGCAGAATGCGCAGGATCTTGGCTTGGGTTTTCAGGCTCATGTCGGCGATTTCATCGAGGAAAATGGTGCCGCCATCGGCCAGTTCGAACTTGCCGCGCCGGCGTTCGGTCGCGCCGGTGAAGGCGCCTTTCTCGTGCCCGAACAATTCCGATTCGATCAGTTCCTCTGGAATCGCCGCGCAGTTGACCTCGATGAACGGCTGGCGGCTGCGGCGGGATCGCAGGTGTATCTGCCGCGCGACCAGTTCCTTGCCCGTGCCGTTCTCGCCGGTGATCAACACATAACTGTCGGTCGGCGCCGCTAGCGCGATCTGATCGCGCAACGCCTCGATCAGCGGGTGGCTGCCGATCATGTCGTACTTGTCTTCGATGCCGGCCTGCAGACGAAGGTTTTCCTCGGCCAGCCGGATCAAATCCATCACCCGATTAACGGTTAGCACGGTTTCGGACAACGAAAGCGGTTTCTCGATGAAGTCGTAGGCGCCGAGTTTGGTGGCTTTGACCGCGGTTTCGATCGAACCATGGCCGCTAATCATTATGACTTGCAGGTCGGGGAATAGTTCTTTTAATTTGGATAGAGTTTCCAGGCCGTCGAGCCCCGGCATCCAGATATCCAGAATGACCAGGTCCGGCCGGTCATTTCGCACCGATTCCAGTGCCTGTTCGCCGGTGGAAACCGAATGAACGCGGTAACCCTCATCTTCCAGAATTCCCCCCAACGTCTGGCGGATATCAGGCTCATCGTCCACAATCAGCACGTAGCGTTTCATTTTTTCCTCAAACCAGCGTAACAGCAGCGGGCGGATTGTAGCACAAATGCAACAGTGGGAAAGAAGGAATGAAGACGCGATGTTGTTTCGGGATCATTCTTCTTTTCTTGACAATCTTCCGTGATATCCGGTATGTTTGAAATAGAGACTCGAACAGGTAGGAGTATCTCATGAAGTGGCGCCCTTCGCCCAAACCAAGACCGAATCCCCCTTCTCGCTGACCGCGATCGGGTATAGCCGGTCCGATGACCGGCGGGGGAACGCGCAAAGCAGGCTTGCTCGCCGGGCTAACACTGTAAATTTGTTCTGAGAGCGCAATGAAGCATCCCCCACCGCATCGTGAGCCGAAAGGCCGTGTTGGTGCGCTGCTTGGCGAACCACGCGAGGTTGAAGCCTACTTGTCTGGCGATGCCGGGCTGCACAACGTCTACGGCTATCAGCGCGCATTCAATGTCGAACCGCGGGTAATGGATTTTCTTAACCCGGTTTCCCCTTTCTTTGCCCTCAAGAAATTGTCGAGTCGCCTGTACTTCGACTGCTTCGGCACGGCGTTATCCACCCTCCCGCGGGAGGCGCGGGTGCTCGATGTCGCCTGCGGTGTCGGGCGCTTTACCTTGCCGTTAGCTCAGCGGTTTGCCCAGGTGACCGCTTTCGATGCCTGTCCGTCGGCGGTGGATGCCTGCGAGCAACATCTGCGGGAAGCTGGTTTGACCAACGTTGAGCTGGCTTGGGCCGATTTGACTTGGCTCGACGATTTGCCGGCCGAGTCCTTCGATCTGCTCTGCGCCATTGAGGTGTTGTGTTACACCGCGGAGGCGCCGGCTGCCGTGCAGCGACTGGCCCGGGTGGCCAAGCCTGGGGCGTTGTTGTTGGTCGCGGTCGAGGCCCAGCCAGGTGCGCTGTGCGGTCAGGCGATGGAACCGGTGGAGCTAGCGGCCGTATTGAACGGCGATCCGCTGTTTCTGCGGCACGACCGTTGGGTTCGCTACTACGATCGCTCGGCGCTGACCGAACTGCTGACCGGCGGCGGCTGGCGCATGGAAGGGTTGATCGGATCGCACTATGTGAGTGAGGGACCTTTCTGGCAGGCGATGGACGAGCGACGACTGGAGGATGTCGAATACGTCGAACGCATAATCGAAGTCGAGCGCTTGTGCCGCGAGCACCCACTGGCGCGTGATCTGGCGCGCGTGCTGTGCGCCACCGCGAGAAAAGGGTAGTTCGTGGCGAGAGTTTTTCTGATCAATCCGGGAATGGATGTGGCCGCCGGCTTCGGTGAATACCAGAAGCTGATGGAACCGATGCCGTGCGTCGGCCTGGCCTACCTGGCTGGCGCCGTCCGCGCGGCCGGTCATGAAGTGCGTGTGTTGGACAACTTCGTCAACAACCACCCCATCGACCGCGTGGTGGATCTGGTGCGCGAATGGCGCGCTGACGTCGCCGGTTTGTCCATGCTGACCCCGACCGCGCGTTCGACCGCGGCGCTGGGCCGGGCGATCCGCGAACGGACCGGCGCGAAGGTCGTCCTCGGCAACCTTCACGCCTCGTTGTTCCATGAAGAATTGCTCGGTGAAGGCGCGGCCGATGCGGTTGTTCACGGTGAGGGTGAAGTGGTTTTTCCCCGCCTGGTCACCGCTCTGACCGACGGCGGCGACCCGACGGCCTGGCCGGGTGTCACCGTGCGCAACGGCAGTGGGGTGCGCGGGCAGGTCACGCCGGAGTTGATCGAGAACCTCGACGCGGTGCCGCGGCCGGCGTGGGATCTTTTCCCCTGGCGGTCCTACACCTTCCTGCCGTTTGTCACGGTGGCCAAACCGTGCCTTTCGTTACTGGGCACGCGTGGCTGTCCGTTCAATTGCAAGTTCTGTGCGCTCGGCTATCAGGGCAATCGGGTGCGTGTCCGCTCGCCCGAAAACATCACCGACGAAATCGAGTGGCTGGTGCGCGACTACGGCATCCGCCACGTTGGTTTCGTTGACCCGATCTTTCCGCTGAGCAAAAAGCACGGACTGGCGACGTGCGCGGCGATACGCGAACGAAACATTCCCGGCGACTGGTGGTGGACGAGCGAAACGCGCGTGGACGTGGTGGACGAAGAGATCTGCCGTGCGATGAAATCGGCCCGGTGCAAGCGCATCTTGTACGGCGTCGAGAGTGGAGTCGACGAGCTGTTGGCCGGCGTGGGCAAGAAATTTACCACCGCCGATGTACGCCGAGCCGTGCAGGTGGCGCGTGCTGCCGATCTGGAAATCTCGGCGTTTTTCATGCTCGGATTGCCCGGCGAAACCGCGGCGATGACCCGTCGAACCATCGAGTTCGCGCGCGAGCTGGACATCGACTTCGCCAAGTTCGGCATCACCATTCCGTTGCCGGGGTCCGAACTCTACGACAACCTGGTGCGCGACGGCCGCATCCAGCCCGGCGAGTGGGAAAAGTACACCACGTTCAATCCCGATCCGGATGCGTTGCCCTACGTGCCGACCGGTTTGACCGGCCGCGAGTTGCAGCGGCTGCATCGCCGCGCGACCTGGCAGTTCTACGTGCGGCCGAAGATGATCTTCAAACACCTGTTCACGGTGCGGTCGATCGGCTGGAAGCAGCTGTTCAACGGCGCGGCGATTCTGCTGCGTCAGCTATTCCGGGGACGGCTATAAATGCGCGTACTGCTCGTGCGCCCGCCCAAATACCTGTGGCCCTACATGAACGAGCAGGACAACTACCTGCTGCCGCAGGCGGTCGTTTGTCTCGGCGCCGAGGCGCGCCGCCGCGGCCACGAAGTCACCCTGCTCGACTGCCTGCCGGTGAAGATGGGCTGGCGCAGCCTGGAGCGGACCATCCGTGAGTTGCGGCCGCAGGTCGTGTGCGCCGGCGACAGCGAGACGTTGTACCAGCACGAAAGCGGCCGGGTGTTCCAACTGGCCAAAGCGATCGATCCGCAAATTTTCACCATCGCGGGCGGTGTGCATTTCTCGCACGCCTGCGAACATGCCTTTGCCCACTACCCGATCGACGCGATCGTGCGTGGTGAGGGTGAACGGACTTTCGGCGAATTGCTCGATACACTGGCCGGCGGCGGCACGATCGATCGTATCGCCGGGTTGGCGCTACCCGACGGCCAAGGCGGCGTACGCTACACCGCGCGCCGCGAACTGATCGACAACCTCGATGAACTTCCCTTGCCGGCCTATGACCTGATGCCGATGGACCGCTATGGCACGGCGCGCTATCTTTTCTCCCCCGGCGGCGTGACCATGCACCACAGCCGCGGATGCGTCGACGGCTGCGCCTATTGCGCTTGCTGGCTGCAGATGGCGCGGCGCGACGGCCAACCACCCGGCGAGCAGCTGTTGCCGCGGTGGCGCACGCGCTCGGTCGGCCCGGTGGTCGACGAGATGGAGCTGCTGCGCCGGCGCTACGGCAAATCCTGCATCGTGTTCGTCGATGACACGTGGAACGTCGATCCGAAATGGAGCGATGCCTTTGCCGAGGAATTGCTGCGCCGGCGGCTGGACCTTGTCTGGTTCGCATTCATGCGCGCCGATCTACTCGCGCGCGACGAGGAATCTGGCCTGTTCGCCAAGTTGATGCGCGCGGGGCTGACCCACATTTGCATCGGCATGGAGCGGGCCGACGACGCCGAATTGCGAGATCTGCAGAAGCACAACATTCGGCTCGAACGCAGCACCGAACTGGTGCGCACCTTGCGCCGCAAACATCCGGCGTTGTTTCTGCAGACGACGTTCATCGTCGGGTTGCCACAGGACACGCCGGAGAGTCTGGACCGGCTGTTGGGCTACGTCGAAAGCATCGACCCCGATTACCCGGCGTTCCACCCGATCACGCCGGTGCCGGGCACGGCGTTGTGGGACCAGGCCAAGCAAGACCGGCGCTTGGAGATCACCGACTTTACGCGCTACGACTGGATGACGCCGGTCATGCGCACCGACACGATGTCGCGGGAAGATCTCGAATATAAAATCTGGCAGATGAATTCGCGCTACCTCAATCCGTGGCGGATTCTGCGCGGGGCGCTCTCGCGCCACACCTACCGCCGGCGAATGTACCTATGGTGGTTGCTGGTTAGTGCGCGCGTTGGTTGGGATTTCGTGCTTGACCGCGTGCTGCCGTCGCGTTCGACCCGCCGCAAGGCCCAGCTCTCGCAGTACGTCGGCATGATCAAACCGGATTGGTACGACCGGTGAGCGGTTCGACGCCACGGCTGGCCGGCGCGCGCGTCGCTTTCCTCCAAACCAATGCCATCAACGAATCGCTCGGCTTGTGCGACCTGGCCGGCCACCTCCGCGAGCAGGGGGTGACGACGCGCCTGTTCCTGCGGCGCGAAGAGCGGCGATTGCCCGAAGAGTTGCGCGCCTTCGCGCCCGAGTTGGTCGTCATTCCGGCCGACCTGTTGGGCCACAACGGCGCCCTCGCGCTGGCTGCGCTGGCGAAGGCGGCCACCAACGCGCCGACCGTTCTGGGTGGTACGCACCCGACCTTCTTCCCCAACATCGTGCACCGGCCGCATGTCGATTTCGCCTTTGCCGGCGAAGCGGAAGGGGTAGTGACCGATCTGCTCGCGGCAGTACGTGGCGGCAGCGATCCGTCCGGCATCCCGAATCTCATTGTGCGCGAGGGCGACCAGGAACGCATCAATCCGTTGCGCCCGCTGGTGGCCGATCTCGACCGGACCGCACTGCCCGACCGCGAAATCTACTATCGCTATCCCTTCCTTTCCGCGTTTCCGTGGAAAAGTTTGCTACCGGCCGCGGTTGCCTAAATTCCTGCGGCTATTGCTTCAACCCGGCCTACCGCGGGTTGGCCGGCGGTCCGCACGGTTTCTTCCGGCGCAAGGGGCCAGCGCGCATCGTGCAGGAGATCGAGCAGGTGCGGGCACGGCACCGGTTGGGAATCGTGCATTTTTCCGACGATCTGTTTTCCAGTGGCGAGGAATGGCTTGCCTCGTGTGCCGAGGTCTACCGCCGCGAGGTGGCGCTGCCATTCTCGTGCAATGTGTTTGCCACGACGATCAACGAACGCACTGTCGGCGCATTGCGCGATGCGGGTTGCCGCGTATTGGCGATGGGCGTCGAGATCGCCGATGACGACCTGCGCGTGCGTCTGCTCAACAAGCCGGTGCGCACCGAACAGATTGTCGCGGCGGCGGCGTTGGTCAAGCAGGCGGGCATCCGGCTGGTGACGTTCAACATTCTCGGCCTGCCATGGTCGTCGCCCGAACAAGACCTCGACACGCTGCTGCTTAACCGACGTCTGGGCGTCAGCCACACGCGTGTGGCCGTACTGGTTCCGTTCCCCAAAAGTGCACTGACCAAGAAGTTGATCGACGAAGGCTATCTGTGCGCCGACTACCACGAGCGTATCTACGAACTCGACGATCTGCCGCGCTGGCCGGCCGAAAGCGTGTTCCGCCGGCGCGATGTCGATCAAACCATGCGACTGTTCCGCCTCTGGCACCTATTGTTGCGGCTGCCGTTGGCGAAACCGGCGTTATTGCGGCTGGTGCGGTCGCGATGGGCGCAAGCGCTCGTGCCCTTGGCCTGGTGGTTCGGTCTGACCAACGAGAAACGCCTCTTTGGATTCCGCTGGCGCGAAGGTTTTCGCTATTTCCGGCACGTCAAGAGCCCGGCGCTCAAAACCACCAATTACGTTTCGTTTGTCTGAACCGGCTAGTGACTACCCGTGGCGAACCTGTGCGCCAGCATGATGACGGCCAGGGCGGCATAGCCGATTGCCGCCTGATAAATGATGTTGGTATAACCGAAGTTGATGATCATCATCATGGCGTAGGTAGCCCCCGCCACCGACGACAAGGTGCTGATAGCGTAGGTGACCGGCACGGCGTTGTCGCGCCCGTGCCCGGCCAGCCAGGTGACCACGTGCGGGTAGAAGAAGCCCAGGCACAAGCCGACCGGGGAGATGATCAAAACGGTGATCACCGTCTTGACCGGCAGCGACCAGCCTAGGCGCCGTTCGATGACCGAGTGAATGATCGACGCCGAAACCGCGACGATGCCGGCCACGATCAGCGGCATCAGGTTCATCGGCAGCCGGCCGCGCAACCGGTTGTACAACGCGCTGCCCGCGGCGTTGGTCATCAGGAAAATGGTGAGCAACAACGCCATGCTGTATAGCGGGTTCTCCAGAAACAACTCTAGCTTGCCGATATAAGTGATCTCCACCAGCATGTAACAAAAGCCGGTGACGAGCAGGTACAACATCATGCTCGGCGGCGGCATCGGCGCGTGGCGCACGTAGAGGAAAGCCAGAATGCCCATCAACACTAAGGCGATCAGCAGCATGGTCGTGATTTTGATCCAACTCCGGTAGTACGCCACCGTCGCCAACTCGGCACCGGACGGAATCAGCTTGAAGCCGGCGAAATCCAGCCGGTGTAGATAAGGGCGATCGTCGGTGACCAACAGCGGCTTCGGCAGCACCGGGCCTTCGATGGCTTTCACGGCGTCCGACCGGTTGTTGGGACGTCCCGGAAGGTAGCGCCGGGTCCGGCCGAACAGATCCGACAGCACTTGCGTGTCCTGCTCGCTGTAAGGGCTCATCGAGAACATCAGGTCATCGCAGCGGTCCAAGCGGTGACGCGACGCCAGGGCAACATGGTTTTTGAAATCGCTCATGCCCCGGTCGTTGAAAACCGCCTTCAGCGATTGAATCAGATGCGAAGCGGGTTGGCAGTTGAACATCAACATGCCGTTGGGTCGCAAGTGGTCGAGGTAGATCTCGATCGCTTCTCTCGTGTCGAGGTATTTGCGGCTGTGACCGGTTTTGTATTGGGACGTGGCCGCGTCGGAACCGGCGTAGATAACGTCGTATTTGGTCCGGTCGTTGTCCATGAACCGGCGTCCCTCGACCAAATGCATTTTTACGTGCGGCAGAGCAAAGAAATCACGAAGGTGGTAGTCGGCTAGTTCCGGCGATCCCAGGGCGAAATCCATCACTAGCGGGTTGATTTCCACGCCGACCAAACGCCGCCGCCCGCCGCCGATGGCGTTGAACTTGATCATGTCGCGGCCGCAGCCGGCAAACATGACCAGAATATCGTCGGTCGGCCGCCCCAGCAGGAACGGCGCGCGGACTTCGGAGTTCTTGGCGACCAACGATGAGTCGAGCGGCCGATAGGGAATGACATAGACATTGCTCTCGGCGTTGTCGTGGACGATCTTGTATTCAGTTCGTTCGTGGCCGGTCTTCTGGATGCTGACCAACGACACGCGGGAGAACTCGTTCCAACGGTGAGCGATTTCGCGCACAATGCTGTGTTTGTCGGCCACCGCTTGTTGCAGGTCATAACGACCTTCGAGAAAAACAAGCCATGGCAACGTGGCTAGGCTAAGAACGAGAAAAACGCCGGCCGTCTTGATCTTTGCCCGGCCAAGCGCCATCGCGGTGACACCGGTCATCGCCAGTAGACAGATGATGATCAGGTAAGGCAAGTCGATGAAGTGGAACAGCAGCGGGGTCACACAACAGGCCACCGAAGCGCCGAGCAAGTCACAACCGTAGATCTTGCCGATCCGTTGCCGATTGATCGCGTACAACGCCGTCAAGATTCGGCCCACGGCATAGAATGGTGGCAGAAAGACCGCCACGAACACGGCCGATTTGAAAAACGACTGCGCGCCGCCGACGTTCGTGCGGTGAGTGATGGGGAAGAACTGGCTGAACAGCAGGAAAGCCACGGCGAACGACAGGAACGACAACACCGTTAGCCGCGCCAACTCCGTGGCCAGGGGGAATTCCTCCACGTTCTTCTTGGAACGGTGAACGCTCAGACTACCCACCGCCAGACCAAACAAGGTCAGCGGAATGGCCAGAAAGGCGTTGGCATAGTTTAGATAGAAAACGGACATGCGGGAGATCAGCAGCTCGAACATCAAGACGCAGAAAGAGAGAACCAGGACGATCAACAGCGCCTGGCGGGTTCTATTTTCTTCGGGGGTACCCAACATGACCCACTGCCCTCCACGACGATAGACGAAAAAAACAACGTGATACTATGGGGGGAGGGCGGGCGGATCAAGGGAGTAGTCGCCGGGGTCGTGAAGAGAACCCTACGGTTTTTCGTCCAATAGGCTGCGTACACGCGTAGCTAGCATTTCGGGAGTGAAGGGCTTGCTGACGAAGTTGATGCCGTTCTCCAAAATGCCATGGTGGACGATGACGTCTTCCGTGTAACCGGAGGTGAATAGCACGCGCAGGCCGGGGTAAAAGTTGCGGAGGCGATCCGCCAACTCGCGGCCGTTCATGCCCGGCATAATGACATCGGTGATCAGAAGTTGAATCGGGTGTGGATCCTTGGCTATCGCGGTGAGGGCGGCTGTGCCGCTGGGAAAGGCCAGGACCTTGTAGCCGAGCCTCTCCAGGATCTTGTATCCCAGGTCACGCACGACCGCTTCATCTTCGACCAGTATGATGGTCTCTCGCCCGCCGGGAAGCATGGCCGAACGAACCGGCGCCGATTCTTGCTCGCCTGCTTCCGCCGTGCGTGGCAGAAAAACCTTGAAGGTCGTGCCGTGGTTGACTTCGGAATACGCCGAAACGCTGCCACGGTTCTGTTTCACGATGCCGTAGACCGTGGCTAGGCCCAGGCCGGTGCCTTTGCCTAGCTCTTTGGTGGTAAAGAACGGTTCAAAAATGTGATCCAGCACATGCGGCGGCATGCCGCGGCCGGTGTCGCTGATCGCCAGGCAGATGTAAGCGCCGGGCAACATGTCCGGATGACTTGCGCAGTATGCTTCGTCGAGTTCCACTCCGCTGGTTTCGATCGTCAGACGCCCGCCGTCGGGCATGGCATCGCGGGCATTGACGGCCAGGTTCACTACGATCTGTTCGACCTGGCCGGGGTCGATCAATGCGCCGCCGATCCCATCGGGCAGGATCGTTACCAATTCGATGTCCTCGCCGATCAGGCGGCGCAACATCTTCTGCAGGTTGCGGACGATATGATTGATGCTGACGTGTTTGGGCATCACGATCTGCCTGCGGCTGAAGGCGAGCAACTGGCGGGTCAGACCGGCCGCGCTTTCCGCCGCTTTGTTGATCTCTTCCAGCGTTTCACTCAGCGGGTCGCCGGGCGTGAGATCGAGCATGGCCAACGAGATGTTGCCCATGATGCCGGTCAGTAGGTTGTTGAAATCGTGGGCCACCCCCCCGGCGAGACGGCCGACCGACTCGAGTTTGCGGGCTTGCTCCAGTTGGGCCTCGAGTTTGGCCCGTTCTTGTTCGGCGTGCTTGCGTTCTGTGATGTCGCGAATTACCCCCAGGGTCCCATTCATGACGCCGTCTTTGTAAGCCGGGGAGGCTGTCAACTCGGCGTGGAAGGTGGTGCCGTCGAATCGTTTGGCGGTCAAGCGGAAGTCGGAAACGGCTTGTGCCGAACTCATACTCTCGCGAAAAGCCATCATGGCGCGTGGGATCTCCTCATCCGGCAGGAAATCGGTGAACATGCGACCCAGCATTTGCGCTTCGGTGCAGCGGAACATTTCGTTCACCGCCGGCGATGCGTAAGTGATCACGCCATGGGTGTCGGTCAGGAAGATCAGACTCGGGATCTGTTCGGTGATGCGGCGCAGTCGTTCTTCGCTCTCGCGTACCGCTTCGGTCGCGCGTTTGTGTTCGATCTGCTTCCACATAGCTTCCGCGATCAAAGTGATTTGGTTGACGTCGTTGTCGTCGTATTCTTCTTCCTTGTTGCCCACGCCCGCGACCAGCACAATGCGGCCGCCGGAAAACACCGGCAGATTCAGGTGTCGTTTGATGTGCACATGTCCGGCCGGATAGCCCCTTTTCCACGGGTTGTCCGCCTGGTAGTCATTGGTGAAAATCGGCCGGCGTTGCCGCACGGCTTCGCCCCACAGGCCCGTAGTGTCGATGGGGTACTTGATCGGCTTGTCGACCATCGCGCACTCGGCCAAGGCTGACCCCGACCAGGAATGCATGGTCAGTATGCGTTCGTCCGCATCGTAAAAAGCCAGGTAACCGATGCGGCTCTTGGTCAGCCGCACGATGGCCTCCAGCGCGTAGTCAGTAATCTCCGCCAACGGCGCGTCTTCCATTTGGTTCAAGTGCAGCATCGCTTCGATGCGTTCCGCATTCAGACGCAACGCCTCTTCGGCCCGCCGGCGCTCGGAGATTTCGGTGAACACCGCCACCATCTTGCCGGGCGTGGTTTGGAACGCGCGGACTTCAAACACCCCGGCGATCTTGTTGTCGTGGTAGATCATCTGCTCGGTAGACCAAGGAATACCTTTGGCCGCGGCGTCGCGATACCGCGCTGGGATCTCGGTGTCGATCAACGACGGGAAGGCTTCTTCGATGGTCTTGCCGACGAATTGGGTGTGATCCAGGCCGACGAAGTGATCCGCCGCCGAGTTCGAACCAAGAAAGACCAGTCGGCCGTCGTCGTGCAACTGGTAGAAATGCATACCCATCGGCGAATTCTCGACGAGCGAGCGGTACATGATGTCGCCTTCTCGGGCGGCGTCTTCAATTCGTTTGCGCTCGGCAACTTCCCACGCGATATCCGCGGCATATGCAGCGGTGTCGAGGTCCTTTTCCGTGTAGTCGTTCGCTTTGTTGCCGATACCCATCACCGCGACGATGCGTTCGCCGCGGAAAATCGGCACCAGGAGTTCGCGAACCACCTCGGCGTGCCCGGTGGGCATTCCGCGGCGGTTGGGCAGGGAAGCGACGTCATTATGGATCAGCGGCCGTCGTTCGCGGACGCAGTCGATCCAGACGCCGGCCTGGTCGATGCTGTAGTGGCGGCTGCTCGGGTCGGCCTGACAGAACTCGCGTAAAGTGCGGCTGGACCAAGCTTGCAGTGAAAGCGAACGCTGGTCTTCCGAAACGTAGTGGAAAAAGCCAATGGGGCTGCCGGTCAAGTCGCCCACTCGATCCAGCGTTTCCTGCAACAATTCCGGCATGGTGTGCGTGGCCGCATACTGGGTCAGGTGCAGCCGCAATTCCATCAGCTTTTCGGTACGTTTGCGCTCGGTGATGTCGCGCAAATTGACGACCACCGCATGGACCCGCGGGTCGTCGAGCAGGTTGCAGCCCACCGCTTCCAGATAGCGCCATTCGCCACTCGTATGCTGTTGGCGGTATTCCACCCGCCGCACCGCGCCTGGTTCGCGCAAACCCGATTGAAAGACCTCCATCACTCCCGGCATATCGTCCGGGTGCATCTTTTCAAACGCGTTGCGGCCGATCCACGCCGAGGCCGGCAGGCCGGTCAGGGATTCGATCGGTTCGCTGACATAGAACGACACGCCGTTGGCGTCGAGTGTCGTCACTGCGTCGTTTGAGTTTTGAATCAGCAGCCGGAACCGAGCTTCGCTGGCGGCCAGTTTCTCTTCCGCGCGCCGGCGCTCGGTAATGTCTAGCGCCAGCGAACCGAAGCGGTAACCTTTGTCGGTTTTGATCGGAAAGACGACCTGCTGTATCTCAAGTCGTTCGCCTCGTCGGTTGACGATCGAGAAGTTGTCGCCACCGGCGAAGACAGGCTCGCCGGTGCGCAAGGCCTTTTGAATCGCCCGCCGGGCCGCTTCGCGTTTTTGCTCCACGTGCTCCCGGTCGATGAACATCTCGGCCAGTATGTCCCAGAGCGGTCGCCCCACTGTTTCCGCGCGGCTCATCCCCGACATTTTTTCCGAGGCGGCATTCCATTCGACCACCAGGCCATCCTCGTCCACGATGTGCACGGCCAGCGCCGAATGCTCGATGAAGGAACGCAGGATTTCCTCGCTGCGCTGAACGTTTTCCTCGGCGCGCTTGCGTGCCGTTACGTCGCGAGTGACCCCGATCAGCCCAATCGCCGTTCCTTGTTCGTCGCGCAGGAAACGAATGGTGTTTTCGGTCCAGATCATCGACCCGTCACGGCAATACTCTTCCAAAAGCAGTGTTCTCGTACGGTCTTTGGGAACGGTTGGGTCTTGCTCCAGCGCCATCTCTTCTTGAAAAGCCGTAATCGCCACGGCCAGCGACTCGGGGGTCATGACCTCCGGTAGGGTCTGCTTCAGGGATTCCTCGACTGTATAGCCGCGCATCCAAGCCACCGCCGGGCTCGAATACGTGAATTCCAGGTTCATATTGCAGATCCAGATCACATCGGTGGCGTTGTCCACCACGAGGCGGTACTTTTCGACCTCCGCCTGCAACTCGGCGACGCGTTGTTCCAATTGCGTCACGCGGCTGAGCTCCGCCTTTTTCGAAGTTCCAGGGTCGCGCTTGCTTTCAGTTTTCAGATGGTTGGTCCTCTTTGGCGCGTCCAACTTTTCTTTCATCCGTCTCCCGCCTCTAAGTCCATTCGGCCAATCTAACAATCAGCGAAAGCGAAAAGCAATCAAACGTGCCGCGATCTTCCAATCATGCGGAGTTTGTTGCAGTGCCCCTAATTCTATAGGCGGACCGGAACCTGGGGGTAGGTGCGACGGTCGACGAACTCGGCCGCACAGCCGTGGTCGCTGGTCAATTCCGCGAGTTGACGGCCGGATTTGTCCAGCAAGGTCAGCCGGAGCGAGGCCACCTTGCTATTGTTACACCACAGTTTTTCTCCGTCGGGGTCGGTGTAGGTCACCGCGACCATTTCGTCGTCGCGGCAAACGATAGCGCCGACCGCATCCAACTCGTTGCTCGTCAAGTGAAAGGTCCAGTGGCCTAGATCCCAGCGACTGGCATTGGTGAGCCATTGCGCGGGCCGATTGAAGTAGTAGTCTCGCCCCCCGTGGCGCAGGTAGAACAGCTTGAAATGCGGACTGTTCAACGGCCCGAGGCGAATCTGCGCGTCGAGGCCTTCCCAGATGGCGTCCGGGTCTTCGCGGAAGGTGTTGCAGTGGCCCCACACCCAACGATGCGCGTGCTTGGTGCCCCAGAGGTGCGTCTGCTGTCCTGGCGCGTTCTTCACGTTGATCTTCCGCCCGTTCGCGATGACCGTGCCCGAAAAACGCGCATGCACGTGAGGCGAGAGCCCTTTGGTTTTCGGAAAGGTGCCGGTGTAGAACGACTCGTGGGGGAAGTACCGATAGGTCGGTACGGTGGAGTCGAACGTCAGATTCCAGGACAGTCGATGGCCGGTCTGCTCGTCGGTCAACTGCGCGTGACAAGCATTCATTGTCAGTTCGGCGTCGGCGATGCCCACGCGAAAATGATCGCGGCCGACCGCCAGCCGGTCGATTGGAAAACGGTTCTTGACCGCGAAGTTGTTGGTCGGCCGATCCACGTCGAAGAAGATGCCCCACAGCTCGCAATACGGCTGGCCGACGCGTTCCCGCGGGCTGGTCAGCGTGTAGCGAATCCAGGCGGCGGTGCGGCTGGCGGCGTCGTTCCATTTCAGGTAGTAGACTTCGTACCAGCCCCGGCGCCGGCCGTCCCACCGCAAGAGGTTGTCTTGTTCCCGCGCGTCCAGAGCCATGATCCCTCCCTTGCGTCCGTTTAACGCGGTGGCAGCGACCGCAGCCAACCGCTCAGCCAGCGGCACAACGCATCGTCGGGCAGACGCGACAGCGTGAACAACGCCCCGTCGCGGTTGCCGGTCGCCAATTGCGCTAGCGCCAGTGCGCGCACTTCGTCGCGCGCATAGCGCGAAGCGACGGCCGCCAATTCGCGTCGCCGGATCTCCTCGGCCGACAAGCGCCCGCACCAGGCGGCCAGCTCGCCGGCGATCTCGGTCTTGCCCGCCAAATCTTTGTTTTGCAGATAGTGCTGCATCGCCTTGGTATACAGGGCCTGGGCCTGCCCAAACGCTCGGCAATCGCCGCCGATGCCGCGCACCATCGCCGCATCGGCCGCGTACACGTGCTGCCGCTCGGTCTCCCGATGGCCGACTTGCAGGCGAACGCCCAGCGCGAACAAGGCGGCCAGCACCAGCAGCGATATCAGACCGACGACGATGTTGCGGCGGCGATCGGACTCAACTGGCATGGGCTTAATCCTCGTGGCGCTTGCGTCGGCGAGTGTACCACCACAAGCCGCCCAGCACGACCACGACGAACACCGTCGAGAACAGGAAGAACTGCCAGGTGGTCACCCCGCGCGCCGTCAGTTCCGCGGCTAGCTTGGTGAACAGCAACTGATAGAAAGCGGTGCGCACCAGCATGCCGAGCGCGCTGCCGGCGAAGTAAGGCCCGAAGCGCAGTTCCACCAGGCCCGCCGCGAAGTTGAAATGGCGGTAGGGCGTGACCGGCAGAATGCGCAACCAGGTGATCGTTTTCCAATCGGCGCGTTGCAGCTTTTCGTTGAAGCGCGCGAGATGGCGTCCCAGGAGTTGGTCGATCAAGTCCTTGCCCGCCAGCCGCGACAGGGCGAAGCTCGCCGCCGCCGCAGTCATTTCACCGACCCAGATAATCACGGTGCTGCCGACAAAACCGAACACCTGCGCCCCGGCGATCTTGAGAATGTCGCGCAACGGCACCGGCACGATCGAGATCAGCGCATAGACCAACGCCAGCAACGCGCCGGACAGTAGCGGATCGAACGAACGCAGATAGGCGGAGACAGCGGCGAAGGTGTAGTTGTATCGTCGGGCCAAAAGACCCAAAATGACCAAAGCGGCGACGGCCACTACGAATTTCGCCGCCGCTTTCAACAACCGCCGCGGGTGCTCCTTCATGGGGCACTAGCATTAGCACAGCGGCGCGTAAATGCAACGAAGCACCGACGGAGACGGGCCATTCGGCTGCTGCTGGCGTCCAACCGCTATTTTTTGTCCGGGGGGCCGGAACGCTACCTGTTCGCGGTCAGCTCCTGGTTGGCGGCGCGCGGTCATGAGGTCGTGCCGTTCGCGCTGCGCTATGCGCGCAACGAACCGACGCCCGCCGCGGCCTACTTTCCGCCGCCGCCGCTCGACGACCAATTCGTGCTGCACGGTGACCGCCGGTTGAGCCTCGGTGAAAAGCTGCGGCTCGCCGCGCGTGTCGTCCGCGACCGGGAGGTGTACGACGCCACCGCGCGCGTGCTGCGCGAGCGCCGCATCAACGTGGTCTACGCGCTGCAGACCGCGCATTACCTGTATCCGGATCTCGTCCTGGCCGCGCGCGACGCGGGTGTGCCGGTGGTGATGCGTTTGTCCGACTACCAGATGGTCTGCCCGGCCTACCATTGCCTCCGCACGGGCCGGCCGTGTTTCGACTGCCGCGACAGTCTGCTGCCGGCGTTGGTGCACCGCTGCCTGAAAAACTCCCTCGCCATCACCGGCACCCGGGTGGCGGCGATGGTCTATGCGCGCGCGAAGGGAGCGCCGCAAGCGGTGGCGCGTTACCTCGCGCCGAGCCGGTTTCTGATCGACACGATGGCCGCCGGCGGCTTTGACCGGGCGCGCTTACGGCACCTGCTGACACCGCTGGCGCTGCCACCTGATCCGGGCCCGCCACCGGCCGACGGACCGCTGCTGTACGTGGGCGGCCTCACCGAAGCCAAGGGTGTGCGCGTCGCGCTGGAAGCCGTGCGCGGCACCGGCCGGCGGCTATTGCTGGCCGGCGACCCGAATACTCCGGACGCGCGGGCGCTGCAGCAGGCGGTGGGCGAGGTGCCGGAAGCGGAATTCGTCGGCTTCACCACCGGCGACGCGCTTGACGCCCTGTACGCGCGCTCGAGCGCGGTGCTGGTGCCGTCGCTGTGGTGGGAAAACGTGCCGCACACGGCGCTGGAGGCGATGGCGCGCCGGCGGCCGGTGCTGGCCAGCGCGCACGGCAGCCTGCCCGAAATCGTTCGCGACGGACAGACCGGCTTGTTGGTTCCGCCCGGCAATGTCGCGGCGTGGCGCGAGGCGATTGCGCGGCTCGCGGAGCCGGGGCTGGCCGATCGGCTCGGTCGCACCGGCCGTGCCATGGTTGCCGCCGAGCACGACCCGCAACGCCATGTCCAGCGGTTGGAAGGCATCTTGCAAGAGGTGCGCTCGTGAAGAAGCACCGCTTTTTGGCCGCGCTGGTTATCCTGCACCTGGCGATCACCGGCGCGCTGGCGCTGTTCAATCCGCACGCGTTGCTGATCGATGATGCCTACTACACCCTGACCATCGCGCGAAACATTGCGACCGGACAGGGCATCACCTATGGCGGCTTCCCCACCAACGGATTCCAACCGTTGTACGCCTTCGTCACAGCGCCGCTGTTGGGGCTGTTGCCCGGCTATCCCGACCTGTGCCTGCGCTTGGTGCTTTTGTTGATGACAATCTGTTCTGCCGCGTTGCTGGTGGTGATCTATCGGCTGGCCGAGCGCTTGGCCGGGCCGCATGCCGCCGCGATCGCCGGCCTGCTGTACGCCGCCAATGCCACGCTGATCGGCCAGCTCATGAGCGGGCTGGAAACGCCGCTGCACGGGCTGCTGTTCTGGGGCTTCGTTGCCCTGTACCTGCGCTGGCGCGACACCGATGCGGTTCGGCAACTGGCCGAGCTGGGCGTGCTGCTGGCACTGACCGCCTACGCGCGCTTCGACACGGTCTTTCTGTTTCTCGCCGTCGGTGTCGATCTGGTCAACCGCGATTCACGCCGGCCGGCGCGGTTCATCCGGCGGGGGCTGTCGTTGTTCGGGCCGGCGCTCGCCTTGCTGGCGCCGTGGTTCGTCTGGTGCCGGGTCACCTTTGGCACCTTCGCGCAATCAAGCGGCGAGTTCCATCGTTGGCGCGGCCTGGTGCGGCAGGATCTGCCCGACTCGCTGCTGGGCATGTTGCAATTCGGCCTGGCGAAGCTGGTCAGTCTCGGCGTGAAGTTGCCGTTGGAGGCTGTCGGGTGGGAAGGCGCGTCGCGCACGGCCGTCGGCCGGCTGCTCGGCATCGACCGGCCGCAGACCGGGTTGCTGATCGAACTGGCCCGCCAGCGGCCGTTGGTCGCGGGACTGTTGTCGACGGCGCTGGTGGGGCTGCTTTGGCTGGCCATCCGCCACGGGCGCGCGGGCTGGCGCAACCTGCGTCAATTGTCGCCGTTGTCGTTTCTGTGGCCGACGCTCGCCGGCGCCGCGGTCTACTACCCGCTGTACCAGCTGAACTACTCGATGCGCCACTTCTTCCCCTACGGCGTCGGCATGGTGATGGTGGTGGCGGTGTTCGCCGCCGGGGTGTTAGGTTCATGGCCGGCAAATCGCGCGCTGCGCGCTGCGCTGGCGGTCTTATTGCTGGCGGCAACGGCCGGGCCGGGGCTCGGGGTTTGGATCACCAATGCCGATGACCGTGTGCCGCGCCGGTTGATCGCCACGTTGGAGATGGCCACTCCCGCCGGTTCACGGATCGGCTACACCGATTGCGGCGTGTTCGGCTACTACGTGCGCGGCCGGACGATCGTCAACCTTGACGGCATTCTGAACTTCGAGGCGCAGCGCGAGATGCGCGCAGGCGACATCGGCGCGTACCTGCTGCGCCATCGCATCCAGTACGTGTTGTACCTGCATAACTTCCGCGCCGAATTCGCTCAGCAGTGGGACGAAACCATTGCTCCGCGCGCCTTGCCGGTGGCGCCCACCGACTGGATCTATCGGATGGTCGGGCCGCCCGGTTCGTAGTCCGACGCGCCGCCGGGCGCGATTCGATCTCCGGCCGCCGATGCGCTACAATGCCGCCCGATGAGTCGTATTCTTTTCGAGCCGAAACAGCGCCTCCTGCTGCGCATTACCGTTGCCTTCGCGATGGTACTCGCGTTGCAGGCCGGCCTGTCGACCTACCTGGTGCTCGACGCGATGAAGCGCACGCTGCAACGCCGGCTGCACGCCAAGCTGCTGCACGTGGGCACCATCGGCGTGAACGATCCGGCGTTGCCGCCGACGTTGGACGTCCGCTCCGACGATCCGCACGCGATGCGCAAAATCGAAGCGACCACCGAGTCATTGCGCCGGCTGGTCACCATGGCCGACGTGCGCAACGCGTATCTCTACCGCATGCAGGGCCAACGCTTCATCTATCTGGCCGGCACCATCGACACCGGCCGGCCGCTGCCGGTGCCGCGCATTAACCGCAAGGCCATGCAGCGGCTGGCGGCCGGTTCGCCGACCACCTTCGGCCCGTACCCCGACATCGACGGCGCGCTGATCATCACCGCCTATATGCCGATCATGGTCGGCGACCAGTTGCAGGGCGTGCTCACGATCGAAGACCTGGCGACCGACTTCGCGGTGATGACCCAGTTGCGTAAACAGCTCATGCTGATCACCGCGCTGGGGTTTGTCATCGTGGTCGCGGTGTCGTTCTTCACCGCCAGCACGATCGTCAAGCCGATTCGCCGGCTGGTGTCGGCCGCCGCGTTGATCGGGCAGGGCGAGTTCAACACGCGCTTCAAGGTGCGCAGCACCGACGAGATCAATTTCCTGGGCCAGACGATCAACGACATGGCCGAAGACATTCAGGCCCGCGATGCGCAGATCCGCCACATGAACGAGGCGGCGCTGGCCGACGCGCAGCAGCTCTACCAGCACGTCCTGCGCGCGATGATCTCCGGCATTCTGACCGCCGACCTGAACGGCATGGTGACCAGCGAAAACCCCGCGGCCGAGAAATTCCTCGGTCCGCGCAAGCACCAGAAAGAGACGATGAGCGAGCGCCTGGCCGCGCATCCGGACCTGTTGTCGATCTGGCGCCGGGGCAAGCCGATCGCCAACCAGCCGGTGGTGCTGCGCACCCCGGAAGGCGAACTCAACATCGAAGCGACATTGCAGCCGCTGACCGACCACATGAAGAAGCCGATGGGTTTCAGCCTGTCACTGGTCGACCGCACCGAAGAACACCGGCTGCAGAAGGAACTGACCATGCGCGAGCGCCTGGCCGCGTTGGGCGAACTGGCGGCCGGCATCGCGCACGAGATCCGCAATCCGCTCAACGGCATCGAGCTGTTGCTCGGCCTGGTGCAGGAAGACCTGTTGGAAAAGGGCATGCTCGACGAGCGGTTCACGCGCATCCACGACGAGGTGGCCCGCCTGAACGTCATTCTGACCGACTTCTTGCTGTTCGCTCGGCCCAAGCCGATGGAGCCGGAGTCGTCGAACCTGGTCGACCTGGTCGAAGACGCGGTGGCGTTGGTGACCGCCGACATCGAAGAAAAGAAGATCGAGGTCACGCGCGAATTCGCCGCCGCGGTGCCCAATACCATGCTCGACCCGGCCGCCGTCCGGCGCGCGCTGGTCAACCTGCTGAAGAACGCCTGTCAGGCGATGGACGCCGGCGGCCATCTGTGGCTCAGCGTGCGCGGCCCCGCGGAAACCAACGAAGGCTTCCAGATCGAAATCCGCGACAACGGCCCGGGCATCAAAGAGGAAGTGCGGGACCGGCTGTTCCATCCGTTCGTGACGACCAAGGGCAACGGCACCGGCCTGGGCCTGTCGATCGTGCACAAGACGATCATCAGTCACAACGGCTCGATTCACTGCTACAATCATCCGGCGGGCGGCGCATGCTTCGTCGTCCAGTTGCCTTATACGGAGGTGGCGTAATGGCCCAAGTCATGGTGGTGGACGATCATCAGGCGACGGCGGATGGTCTTTCCGAGATCCTGTCCCGCATGGGACACGACGTGAAGCTCTGCTACGACACCGGCCCGGCGCTGGCCGCGCTCGACGAGGTCCAGTTCGATCTGGTGGTCACCGATTTGCGTCTGCCCGGCGGCTCGGGCATGGACATTCTCTCGCGCGCGATGGAGCGCAACCCCGAATCCGTCGTGATGATGATCACCGCGTACGGGTCGATCGAAAAGGCGGTCGAGGCGATGCGCAAAGGCGCCTTCGACTTCATCGCCAAGCCGTTCACCTACGCCGAAATGAAGGTCAAGCTCGAGAAGGCGCTGGCGCAGGTTGCGGTGCGGCACGAGATGGTGCGCATCCAGGCCAGCCTCGATTCGTTGCAGGCCGACGAAACGCGCCGCTACAATTTCAACGAGATCATCGGCCAATCGGGCCCGATGCAGAACGTTTTCGACACCATCCGCAAGGTCGCCGCGTCCGACGCCTCGGTGCTCATCCTCGGCGAAAGCGGCACCGGCAAGGAACTGGTTGCGCGCGCGATCCACGCCAACTCGCCGCGCAAGAACAACCCGTTCGTGCGCGCCCACTGCGCGGCCTACGCCGAAGGCGTGCTCGAATCCGAACTGTTCGGCCACGAGAAGGGTTCATTCACCGGCGCCATGGCGCGCAAGATCGGCCGCTTCGAGCAGGCCCATCGCGGCACGCTGTTCCTCGACGAGATCGGCGATATCAGCGCCAACATCCAAGTCAAGCTGCTGCGCTTTCTGCAGGAAAAGGAATTCGAACGCGTCGGCGGCACGCAGACGATCGAAGTCGACGTGCGCATCCTCTCGGCCACCAACCAAGACTTGAAAGAGGCCATTGCGCGCAAGGATTTCCGTGAAGACCTGTACTACCGCCTGAACGTCATCTCGATCTTGATGCCGCCGCTGCGCGATCGGCGCGAAGATATCCCGCTGCTGGTCGAGCACTTCCTGCGCCAATTCGCCGGCCGCGGCCAAAAGAAGAAGATCACCCCCGAGGCGATGGTGCTGCTCAAGAGCTACCCGTGGCCGGGCAACATCCGCGAACTGCAAAACGTTATCGAACGTGCGTGCGTGCTGGCCCAGGGCGAGGAAATTGGCGTGGAAAACCTGCCGCACGACCTCACCGGTGGCACGCAGGCGATCCCACGCCTGGCCGGCCCGGTCGACTTCGACGCCGAAATCGAGAAATTCGAAAAGACCCTCATTCTCGGCGCGCTGTACGAGACCAACCACGTCAAGGCGCGCGCTGCCGCGCTGCTGGGTATCGATCGCAACCGCCTGCGCTACAAGATGGAGCGCTACAGCATCGAGGACGTCGGCGGGAAGGAAGGCTAGTCCCCCCGCTCCCCCTGCTGGACCTCCAGCGCCAGACTTTCTATCATTCGGCCATAAACGCCGGAGATAGACTTTGTCGTTGCCACGCCCCGAGCATCCCGACCCGCTGCTGGTCCGTAACGAGTGGCTGTCGCTCAACGGCGAATGGCAATTCGTTGCCGGTGGCGACCCTTACGAGAAGTGGTTTCGGCGCGAGGCGCTGCCGCAGCGGATCCAGGTGCCGTTCTGCGTCGAGGCCGAGGTATCGGGCGCGTCCCGCTACGCGCGCGCCAAGAGCTTCTGGTACATGCGCCGGTTCACGTTGCCGCCGGAGTGGGCCGGCAAGCAGATCTTCCTGCGCATCGGCGCCGCCGACTACTACTGCACCGGCTACGTCAACGGCCGGCCGGTCGGCACGCACGAAGGCGGGTTCACGCCGATTGCCTGGCGCATCGACCACGCGCTGAACGACGGCGAAAACGTCATCTGCCTGGCGGTCGCCGAGACCCGCAAAGGCTGTCTACCGCGCGGCAAGCAGACCCATCTCCCGTTCCGCTACGCCGTGTTCTACCGGCCCTTCTCCGGCGTCTGGCAAAGCGTGTGGCTCGAGGCGCGCGGATCGACGCATCTGGAATCCGCGCACGCCATCGCAACCGACGGCGTGTTCGAGTTCCGCGTGGCCTTCGGCGGTAACGCGCGGGGCCAATTGACCATTCGGCTCATTCACCCCGACGGCGATGCCGACAACGAGATTCGCGTGCCGATTTCCGCCGGCCAGATGACCGTGCCGCTCACCCCCTTGCGCGCGGCTTGGTGGTCGCCCGATCGACCGCAATTGTATGGGGTGGAATACACCATCCGCGACAATGGTCGCGTGGTCGACCGCGCCACCGGTTACGCCGGTCTGCGCACCATCTCCGTGCGCGACGGCCAGGTGTGGCTGAACGGACAGCCGTTCTACCAAAAGTTGGTGCTTTACCAGGCGTATTACCCCGGCGGTTGGGCGACCGCCGTCGATGACGACACCTTGCGCGGCGACGTCGAGCGCATCAAGGCGTTCGGCTTCAACGGCTTGCGCGTGCATCAGACGCTGGCCGATCCGCGCCTGCTGTATTGGTGCGACCGGCTGGGGTTGGTGGCTTGGGGCGAGATGCCCAGCGCGTTCGTCTTTTCGCTGGTCGATCGCCGCGCGTTCGAGATGCTGCTGCGCGAGGCGATTGCGCGCGACCAGGGGCATCCGTCGGTCATCACCTGGGTGCTGTTCAACGAAACCTGGGGGATTCCCCACATTCTATGGAGCGAGGGCGCGCGCCAGTGGGTGCGCAACATGGTTGGCCTGGCCCGCCGGCTCGACCCCTCGCGGCTGGTGATCGACAACTCCGGATTCGACCACCTCGACACCGACGTGCTCGACATCCACCACTACCTGACCGACCCCGCGCGCATCCGCGACTTTTACGCCGCGCTGGCGCAGCCAAGCACGCGCGGATCGGCAAAGTCCAACCTCTACTTCGTCATGCCCAACCGGGTGACCAAAAACCCGTTCGCGCCGGGGGGCAAATACCGCGGCCAGCCGGTGCTGATCAGCGAGTGCGGTGGCCACGGCTTCGGCCCCTATGGTGGCAAAAACCAGACCCTCACCGAAAGCCTCACCCAGGTGATCGACCTGCTTGCCGAACACCCCCACCTGCGCGGCTTCTGCTACACGCAGTTTTGTGACGTCGAACAGGAGCGCAACGGCCTGTGCACCATCGACCGCGAACCGAAGGTCGACCCCGCCGCCGTGCGCGCTGTGCTGGCGCGGCTGAAGTAATCCTTTTTCAGGATGAACAGGATTGCGAGGATCGATAGGATCCGGAGTTCCTTTTTCTGATCGCATCGGACCAACAGGATTCTGAGCGTTGCGAAGGAACTATGAAGAAGTCCAAGGCTGTCGTTTCCGACTTTTCATTCTTCACTTTCTACTGGTCTCCGGCCTAAAGCCTCTCCCTCCGGAACCCTTCGCCACCCACCACTGTCCAATCAACCGGGCGATCGGTTCTTTCCGTGCCGGGTCATCCGCCCAACCGCCCGGCCGGAAACGGCACACGCTGGCCGCCGGCCGATCGCCCAGGAAGAGACTTTCGGCTGTAGGTAGGAGGCTGTAGACCGGAAACCCGGCTCCTATCACCCATCAGTTCTACAAGTAAGTCCCATCATTCCCACCCGTAGTTATCTCAAATCGAATGGCCAAACACTAGGCGCACTTTATGGCAATCCCACAAATTCACGAACCGCCTTTACCACCAACGGTAACGGCTCCGCACCAGCGAATTACGGTAGCGGCGCACGGCTGTGCGCCCTTGCCGCCCCTTACCCTAAACCCCAGATCCTAGCCCCAAGACCCCTCATAGATCCTTCGGCAAAGCCTCAGGATGACGCCGCCTCCCCCGCTGTGAAATTTATTGCCCTGTGAAATCTTTCACGGCATCTCGAACGGCTGTTCCAGCTCCGCTAGCGCCGAATTCAAAACGTGCCTTTGCCTCTCTTACAGCCGCAGGCGTTCACGCGGGCGAAATCGGCAAAAATCACGGTCGGAAAAAGGGCTTTTAACGGGAAATCGGCCCTAGTAAAATCAAGCACTTGCACGTCGAAAAAGGTCCAATTGCACGCCCTTTTTTCGGCGATGTGCGAAAAAATAATCCACTAAAACAAACATTTGCGCGGCAGTGGTTGCTCGAAAACACGACTGTTTGCGACAAGGTGGGACCGCGGCTCCTAGGTCGGGCCGGTGTGATCGACATCCGTTTGGCGCGGCTTTCCCGACCGTCGAACGACGGGCATGAGGGCCACGCCGGCCAGGGCGACCATCTGGGGTATTACGAGGAGCCGGAAACGATTGTTCTCGCCGAGTTCGGCGGCGTTGCCCACCACGACGACGAACAGTACGTTGAAGCATAGCAGACCGACGGTCCAGCGCCACGCCACGGCGTCACGGTCGGGGAAACGACGTGCGCGCCAGGCCAGCACCATTACCACGACCAGGATTGCGGCATATCCGACCACGTCGAACCAGCAGACCTCCGCCAGGCCGTCGCCAAAGCAGCCACACAGCGCGAGGTGATAGACCTGATCCCACCAGCCCAATATCTGGCGATTGCGCTCGACAAACGGATAGCGGCTTGGCGGATAGAAAAACGTCAAGTAACCGCGTCGGAGGTTGGCCAGATCGGCCGCCGGATGCGTCGCGAACAGACGCAACGCGTCACGCCCATACTGGCGAGAGATGGCCACATAGCCCAGATGATGGAAATTGACGGCGCCGGTCGATTTGGTCGGCTGATCGAGTAGCGGCACGCCGGTTGGCGGCGGCAGTGGCACTAGATTCTGGTAGGCCGTCAGTACATTGAACGGATGAATCAACACCAGCGGCGAGACCTGTCCCGACTGGGCCAGCATTAGTCGTTCTTCGCGGGGCAGGTTGGCGGTGATGACGCGGGACAAATTCAAGCCGAACCAGGTGCTGCCGGTAAATTCGCCAAACACCAGGTAGTTCTTCGCGTACCAACCGACGGCCAGCAACAGCGGCAACAGAGCGGCGGCGAGCAGTCGTCGTGGTTCGATTCGCCGCGCCAAAAGCAGAGCGGCGATGACGATCAAAAACCAGAGCAGCGAAAACAGTGAGCGTAGCAGCACCAGCGCGGCGAGGCAGGCAAAAAAGGCCAGTCCGTCGCGCGTCCGTTCGCGTTGCAGGTAAGCGTGCAAGCGCGACGCGGCGACGACCAACAACAAGGCCGTCGGCAATTCATAAAACAGGTAGTTCTCGTAGAGCAGCAAATCCGGACTGATGGCGAACAGCGCAGTCAGCGCACCACGCAAGCCCGGCGCGACCTTCAGTCGTGCCAGCAGGAAATACAATGCCAGGCACAATGCCCAACCAAGAAGCAGAAACGCCGTTTGGAACAGCCACACCGCGTTCTCGCCGCCGAGCTTTAACCCGAAGCCCAGAAACAGGTTGAACAACGGAGGCTGGCCGCCAAGATAGAAAATACTGCGCGCCAAATCGGTGCGGAGCAACGCCGGGTCGATGAATTGCCAACACCGGCCCAGCGTCGAGGCGTCGAACCGCACACCGGCCACGTACGCCGCCACACGTGCCGACCAGAACAGCAGCGAGAGGACGACGCCGCCACCACGCACAGTCCGTGCGTAAGCGATAATCCGGCCACAAGAGGTGTTTCCGGTCACCTGGCCGCCTTTGTTGTGCAATGACGGTTGATCTTCGCGCAAGCGTCTTCAGTATGACGCGGGCCTGATCGAATGAAAACCCGGCGTGATCGCGAAGGCCTACACCATTCCGCCCTGGTCGACCGGCTCGTACGGATCGTAGATATCGGTGAACGGGTCGGTGCGGTGCAGGTAGATGTACTGCAGGAACTTGGCGAGCTTGCGCACGGCGCCCATGTCGTTGGCCTGGGTGCGGTGCGGCCGCGTGAACTCGGCGGCCACGTCGATGCACAGCAGGTCGTTGATGCACGGCTGGCGCGCGTCGAATTTTTCGGTGTAGGGCAGGGGGTCGTAGCTGCCGATCAGCTTGGTGATCCAGTAACGATTCAACGCATAATAAGTATTAGCGACCTTGAACGGCTCGCCGGGCACATCGGCGTCGGCCTTGGCCGCGAGGCGAATGCCGGCGGTCGCGAAGCGCGAGGCGATCTGGTGCTCGGGGTGGCCGGTGAAGCCGTGAATCGGGGAGAAGGTCAGCACGATGTCCGGTTTGAACTGGCGGATCGACTTGGCGATTTTCACCGCCGGGTCGCCGTTGGTCGCCGTCCACTTCTCGGCGATCTTGTGCCGCGGCGGAAACGTCTCGGTCGGCAGCGGTGCATTCCAGTAGTAGTGGTGCTCCAACTCGGCGCCGTAAAGCTTGGCCACCTGCTTGAGCTCCTCGCCGCGCACCGTCGCGACGTCGGGATAACAGCCCTCGGGGAGGCCGCATTCGCCGCCGTCGCCGTGCGTCAGCACCAGCATGTACAGTGGATTGCCGAGCTTCGGACCGGCTTTGGCCATGATCGAACCGGCGAGCGATTCGTCGTCCGGATGCGCCGCGATCCACATCAGCCGCGCGCCCTTTTCCAGCAGTTCGTCGATGGGCGCGGCGCCCTCGCGGACCAACTGCGGCCCCGCGCAGCCCGCCAGCATGGTAGAGGAGGAGAGGGATAGACCGGCCACCGCGCCGGCCGAGAGTCTGAGAAAATCGCGACGGTTCATGGCAACACCTCCGGACGCGTGAACGACCTAGCGTGTATAAGACCAATCGACGGCCCTGTAAAGATACGCTCGCGGTTGGTGCCACTTCGTCGCCGCGCCCGCGCCGCAGGTCGCTGAGTTGACACCTCCGGCCCCGTCGCCTAGTGTGAGGGCCGAAAAACGGTAGGCGAAATCCGGTTATTGGCGCACGCGACCATTGCGGTTGGGCAGGTGTCCGATAGCGCGGACTTCGTAGTTTGTGACGTGTAAATTGCGGCGAGCGTAATTTGTTTCAGCCCCAACTGACCATCGGCCCGGGCGTCGTCCTGGCCAACAAATACCAAATCATCGAGCGCATCGGCGCCGGCGGCATGGGGGCGGTGTATCGCGCGCGCGAGATCGATTTCCACGTCGACCGCAGCGTGGCGATCAAGGTGCTGCCGCCGCAATACGCGGGCGATCCGCGCCTGACCCGCCGCTTCGCCGAAGAGATCAAGATTGCCGCCCAACTCGATCACCCACACATTGTGCCGATCTATTTCGTCGGCCGCGAAGCCGACTGCCTGTTCTTCGTGATGAAGCACCTGCGCGGCGAAACACTCAAGGCGCGCGTCGCCCGTAGCGGCCCGTTGCCGCCGCGCTTCGTTGTGCGCGTGATGGGGCAGATGGCCCGCGCGCTCGATTCGATCCACCGCAAGGGTGCGATCCACCGCGATATCAAGTCGGTCAACATCATGATCGACGACGACGGCAACGCTACGCTGATGGACTTCGGCATCGCGAAGATGGAAGGTGGCGCCGAGCTGACCACCACCGGCGAAGTGCTGGGCACCGCGCCGTACATGGCGCCGGAGCAGTGGCACGGGCAGAAGGATCCGCGGTCCGACATCTACGCCCTGGGCATCGTGATGTATGAAGCGCTCACCGGCACCCCGCCGTTCGTCAGCGACAAGCTGCCGGAGGTAATGGATGCTCATCTGCGCCAGGCGCCGCAGCCCGTCCGTGACGCGCGGCCCGAGGTGCCCGAAGCCTTGGCCGAGGTGGTGCATCGGTGCTTGGAAAAGATCCCCGACAAACGCTACGCGACCGCCGGCGATCTGGCCCAGGCGCTGGATTTCGTTGATCGCAGTCTGCCGCCCGATCTGCCCGCCGACACGCCGCCGCCCGCGCCGCCGCCGAGCGACGATCCGCTGGCCGCCGCGATTGCGGAATCCGACCGGCAGGTCAACGACGGTTACCCCCGCCAGGCGCGCCAGATTCTCAGTGACGCGGTCGGCCGCGCCACGCCGCCGGCCGAGGTGATCGAACGGCTCGATAAACTCGCCGCGCTGGCGATGAGCGACGACCAGGCCAAGGTCCGGGCGCAGAAACTGCTCGATCAGCAGAAACCGGCCGAGGCCGAGAAGGTCATTCGTGACCACTTGCGCGAATATCCGGCCAGCCGCATCGGCAACCTGCTGGCATCGATCTACCAATCGCCGACCGGTTTGCGACAGGCGATCTACGGCGCCGACACGCCCACGCGGGTCGCCGCAGAAGCCGCCACGCTCATTGTGCGTCCGCCGCGGCGCATGTGGCCGAAGATCCTGGCCATCGCCATCGCGCTGTTGGTGGTCGCCGGCGCGATCGGCGGCACATTCGTGTTCTCGTCAGCCACCAGCAAAGGGCTGCTCTATCTGGGCAACCATTTCTACGGCCGGCAGTGGTACGTCTCGCCGCCGGTCGTCAACGCCGCCGCGGCTTATCATCTGGCGCTGGTCTACAATAACCACAACGACGACGCGAAGAAGGCGTTGGACAACATGGCCGCTCACCTGTACCGCACCGGACGCGAGTTCCGCAAACGCGGCGACCTGAACAGCGCGGTGCAGTACCTCGGCTGGGCGATTGAGATCAACCGCGATCCGGATTGGGTGCGCACCTACGAGCAGTACAAACAGGCGCAGAAATAGCGTGGGCGCCGGCGTAGAACCTTTACCAAGTGTCGCGCCGGCAGGGGACAATCGATGAGCCACCAACTGCCCGAAACCCCGCTGTGCACGGTCGATATCATCATCCGCTTGGGCGACGGCCGCATCGTGCTGATCGAACGCAAGAACCCGCCGCACGGTTGGGCGATCCCGGGTGGTTTCATCGACCGCGGCGAGTCGGCCGAGGCCGCCGCCGTGCGCGAGGCGAAGGAAGAAACGAGCCTCGACGTAACGCTGGTGCGGCAGTTCCACGTCTACTCCGACCCGCACCGCGACGCGCGCTTCCATACGCTGTCGGTGGTTTTCGAGGCGACGGCCACCGGCACGCCGCGCGCCGCCGACGACGCCAAGCACCTGGGCGTCTTCACCCCTGAAGAGGCGCTGGCTCTGCCGCTGGCATTCGACCACCGGCAGATTCTGACCGATTTCTTTGCCGGGAAGTTTTAAGACCGGCAAACCCGACCCACTATATCTAGCCCGCCCGCCACCCCCCGGATACCACCCCTGTGTCGCTTTCATGGGAATGTCCTAAGCTGGTCATTTCATGGAATTTTTCGCTGAATCGCGCCTAAAATTTCCTTGACAGGTGGGGTTCGATCCCATATGATCCCACACCAGTGGGGATCAGTCCCATCAAGTTCCATTGCGCGAGGTCGAGCGGTGAGATTCACAGGCCTATTTCCCTTGGCGTTGGACGCGAAAGGACGCACGAGCGTCCCCGCGCCCATTCGCGAGGAATTGGCCAAAGCCGGCATCGACCGTCTGGTGATCACGACCGATCAGGTGCGCGCTTGCGACTGCCTGATCGTTTATCCCGAGCCGGTGTGGGAGAAGCTGATCCGGAAGTTTGAGCGTCTTCCGGAGATGGATCCGGACGTGGAAGTGTTCCGGGATACCCACATCGCTCCGGCGCAGCCCCTCACGATGGACGGGCAAGGCCGGGTTTTGATTCCTCAGTCGTTGCGGGACGAGGTGAAACTGGGGAGCAAGGTTGTCGTCGTGGCGGCCGGCGACACGTTTCGGATTTGGGACGCGGACCTCTGGGCGGCTGATCGTCAGGACGCCAAGGCGCGTTATGCCGAATCCAAAAAGGCGCTGGCAACGAGACTGAGCTGATGGCCGCGCACCTGCCGGTGCTGCTGGCCGAGTCCGTGGACCTTTTGGCGCCCCGTGCGGGCGCCGTGCTGGTCGATGCCACGTGCGGGGCAGGCGGTCACACGATGAGGTTGGCGGACGCCGTCGGCAGCGACGGCTTGGTGTTGGCGATCGATCAGGATGATGCGGCCCTGGCGATCGCGCGAGAGAAGCTGGCGGGAACTATGAACGTCCGATTCGTCCGAGCCAATTTCCGTCATCTCGCAAGCGTGCTGCGCGAGCAGGGTGTGAAGCAGGTGGACGGCATTCTCGCCGACCTGGGCGTCAGCTCGATGCAGCTCGACCAGGCCGAGCGCGGCTTCTCGTTTCGCGCCGACGGCGAGCTCGACATGCGGATGGATCGACGGGAGGCGCTGACGGCGGCCCGCTGGTTGCGCGAAACCGACGAAGCCGAACTCGGGCGCGTCTTCCGCGACTACGGCGAAGAACGCCGCTGGCGCGCGGTGGCCCGAGCGGTCGTGCGGCACCGCGAAGCAGGCGGCGCCTTCACCGGCGGCGAGTTCCAGCGTCTGGTGCATCGCGCGTTGGGCACGCCCCGCAGCGGCGGTATTGACAGCGCCACGCGCTCGTTCCAGGCCGTGCGCCTGGCCGTGAACGACGAACTGGGCGCGCTGGAAGAATTTCTCGACGCCGCCATCGACGCGCTCGCCCCGGGCGGGCGCCTGGCGGTGATTTCGTTTCACAGCCTGGAAGATCGGGCGGTGAAACACCGGCTGCGAGAAGCCGCGACCGGCTGCCGCTGTCCGAAGGACCTGCCGGTCTGCGCTTGCGGCGGCCGACCTGTGCTGCGCTTGCTCGGCAAGGCCGTCACGCCGAGCGAGGACGAGGTGCGGGCGAACCCGCGCGCCCGTTCGGCCCGGCTGCGCGCGGCGGAAAAACTGGCGGACTCGAAGGAGGCGAACCATGGCTGAGGCGTTTCGCGAAACCCCGTTTGAACGCCGGCCTGATTCCCTGCACGCGCCGAAGAAGCGCCGTCGCGCCGGCCGTTCACCCGAGGAATGGGTCGACTGGCGCAGCGTGGCGCTCTTCCTGGGGCTGCTGACCCTAACCGTGCTGTATATGCTCGTGCTGACCAACGTGCGGGCTGAGGTCGTGCAACTGGGCTACGAACTGCACGACCTGCAATACAAAGCCGACTCGCTCGAGGTGGAGGTCGGCAATCTGTCGCGGGCGCGGCAGGGATTGCGTAGCCCGGAACGTTTGCAACAGTTGGCGACCGACCTGAAGTTGGCCAAGCCGAAGCCGGAACAACTCGTGGTGGTGCATGAACACCCGGCGAATTGACATCTACCGCACGCACCGCCGCCGCCGCTCGCAGGCGCGGGCGGCGCGTCCGGGCCGCGCGTTCCATCTGGAGGAAACCCAGAAGGTGCGCGCCGGCATCGTGCTGGTGTTCTTCATTCTGCTGTTCGCCGTATTGTTGTACCGCGCTTTCGACCTGACCATTCTCAAGCACGACCGCCTGGTGGCGATGGCCGATCGCATGCACGACATCTCGATCGAGTTGACCCAGCCGCGTGGCGAGATCATCGACCGAAACGGCGTGCCGCTGGCGGTGCGCACCATGGCCGAGTCGGTGTTCGCCGATCCGAAAAAGCTCGAAGACGTCGACCAGGCGGTGAAGCTGTTGTCGTCGGCGTTGTCGCTCGACCCGGAGATGCTGCACCAAAAGCTGGCCGACAAGACGCGGCGTTTCGTGTGGCTTAAGCGCAAGATTTCGGTGCAGGAATCGGCCGCGCTGCCGGCCAAATTGCCGCCCGGTCTCGGCCGCGTCAACGAATCGGCGCGGCAGTACCCTTACGGCCGCATGGCCGCCGCGTTGATCGGTTTCGCCGACATCGACACGGTCGGGCTGGAAGGCCTCGAACTGCAGTACGACGACGTCCTGGCCGGCCAGGCCGGCAAGATGATCGGCCAGCGCGACGCGCACCGGCGAATTTTCTTCCCCGACGGCGTGCAGGTGCGCGGCTTCGAACCGGGCGGCACGCTGCGGCTGACGCTCGACGCTCACATTCAGTGGTATGCTGAAAACGCGCTCGACGCGACGATGGCCGAGTTCAAACCGAAGGGCGCCTGGGCCATCGTGATGGACGTGCAGACCGGCGAGATTCTGGCCATCGCCAACCGGCCGACTTACGACCCCAGCAATCCGTCGAAGTACCCGCCGGAAAACCGGCAGAACCGGGCGTTGATCAACCGCTACGAGCCCGGTTCCACCATGAAGCCGGTGACCATGGCGATGGGCCTGGAAGAGGGCAAGGTCGACCTCAACGAAAAGATCTACTGCGAAAGTGGCACTTGGCATCTCTATGGCTCGGTGATCCAGGACGCGCACGGCCACGGCTGGCTGACCCCGTCACAGATCATTCAGGTCAGCTCCAACATCGGCTCTGCGAAAATCGCCATGCGCCTGGGCCGCGAGAAGGTATGGGGTTGGCTGAGCAACTTCGGCTTTTCGCACCCCAGCGGCATCGATCTGCCCGGCGAAGCCAGTGGCCAGATGCTGCACTGGTCGCGCTGGTACCCAATCGCCGTGGCGACCCACGCTTACGGCCATGGCTTCTCGGTCACCGCGTTGCAGATGCTTTGTGCCATCTCCTGCCTGGGTAACCACGGCAACCTGATGAGGCCCTATGTTGTGGCCGAAACACTCGATGCCTCGGGCCGGGTGATCACCCGCAACTACCCGCAGATCCGCGGCCGCATTGTCAGCGAAAAGACGGCGCAGACCGTGGTCGACATGATGAAGCTGGTCACGCAGCAGGGCGGTACCGCCCGCCGTGCCGCGCTCGACGGTTTCGAAATCGCGGGCAAGACCGGCACCGCCTACAAGGTGAACGGGCAGACCCGCCGCTATGACAAGAGCCGGCTGGTAAGCAGCTTCGTCGGGCTGGCGCCGGGCTACGACCCGCAGCTCGGCATCATTGTCGTGGTCGACGAGCCGAGCGGACACGCCTACGGCGGCACCTGCGCGGCGCCGGCGTTCCGCGAGATCGCCGAGAACGCCCTGCGCTACCGCGGCATCTACGGCCGTCAGGGAGCCGAGACACAGCCGACGCCGCCGCGCCCACCGGTGCTGGTGAAGCGCGGGCCGGCGCCGAGCGCCACGCCCGCGCCGGAAATGCGTGCCGCGGCTGAAGGGCAGACGCCCAACTTCCTGGGCCTGACCATGCGCCGCGCCGTCCGTCTGGCGATCGAACAAGGCATCGAAATCCGCACCGTCGGCAGCGGGGTGGCGGTCGGGCAGAATCCGCCGCCGCACGAATCGTTGCCGGCGAACAAAGTGGTCACCGTGCAGTTCGGACCGTCGAGCTGAGTGAAGGAACCCGAATGCGACTAAGCGCCCTTATCGCCGATCTGCCCTGGACTACCGTCGACCGCGATGCCGAGGTGGCGCGCGCGGTGGTCGATTCGCGCCGCGTGCAGCCGGGCGACCTGTTCGTCGCTATCCGCGGGCAGGAAATCGATGGGGCGAAGTTCATCCCCGCGGCGGTTGCGGCCGGGGCCGCGGCGATCGCGGTGGAAGGCGATGTGCCCAAACCCGGCGTGCCCGTGGTGCGCGTGGCCGACGCCCGGCGCTTCGCGGCCCTGGCGGCGCACCGGCTGGCCGGCGACCCGACCGCCGGCATGACCGTGATCGGCATCACCGGCACCAGCGGCAAGACCACCGTTACCTATCTGCTGGAAGCGATCTTCAAGGCCCAGGGCCGGAAGGTTGGCGTGATCGGCACGGTCAACTACCGCTACAACGGCACCGTCGTGCAGGCCAAGTACACCACGCCCGAGGCGGCGGACTTGGTCGCCATTCTGCTCGAGATGAAAGACGCGGGCGTGGATACCGTGGTGATGGAGGTGTCCAGCCACGCGTTGCAGTTGCAGCGCGTCGTCGGCTGCCACTTCGACGCCGGGGTCTTCACCAACCTCTCGCGCGACCACCTTGACTTCCACGCCGGCCTCGACGCCTACCTGGCGGCGAAGATGCGGCTGTTCAACGAAATCCTGCCTGCCTCGGTGCGGTACAAGCCGGCCGTTTTTGCGGCGATCAACGTCGACGACCCGGTGGCCGCGCAGATCATCGCCGCCACGCCGGTGCCGCGCATTCTGTACGGCGACGGCGACACGGTGAGCTGGCGCGAGGTGAACTGCGACTTCAGCGGTTTGCGCGGCCGCCTGCGCTACGGCGATGTCGAGTTCGACGTGACCTGTCCGCTGCTCGGCGATTTCCAGATCTACAACGTGCTGGCCGCGGTCGCGGTGGCCCACGGCCTGCGTGTGCCGCCGGCGGTGGCGGCGGCCGGACTGGCCGTCTGCGGGCGCGTGCCCGGGCGGCTGGACGCGGTCGGCGAACAGGAATTCCTGGTGCTGGTCGACTACGCGCACAAGCCCGACGCGCTGGACAACGCGCTGGCCACATTGCGGCGCCTGGCGCGGGGCCGTGTCATCACCGTCTTCGGTTGCGGCGGCGACCGCGACCAGGGCAAGCGCCCGTTGATGGGCCGAGCCGCGGCGGCGCGATCGGATCTGACCATCGTCACCAGCGACAATCCGCGCACCGAAGACCCGCGCGCGATTATCAACATGATCCTGCCCGGGGTGCGGACCGCGGGCCTGCCGGAAATCGCGCCGGACCGGGCGGCGGCCTGGAACGGCGAGCCTGCGTTTGTGGTCGAACCGGACCGGGCGCGCGCGATCCAATTGGCGGTGCGCGTGGCTCGCGCCGGCGACATCGTGCTGCTGGCGGGCAAAGGGCACGAAGACTACATGATCATCGGCCGTGAACGCATCCATTTCGACGACCGCGAGGTCGCCGCGGCGGCGCTGGCTGAACGCGCGGGAGAGAAGTGATGCACGATCTGTATACCGCCCGGAATCTGCAGGCGGCGCTCGGCGCGACACTCGTGCGGGGCGATGCCAACCGCACCTTCGCCGGCATTTCCACCGACACCCGCACCATTCGGCCGCGCGACTGTTTCGTGGCGCTAATCGGTCCGAACTTCAACGGCCACCACTTTCTGGCCGCGGCGGTCGAGAAAGACGCCGGCGGGCTGGTGGTCAGCGAAGACACGCCCACGCCGGGCGGCGACGAGGTGGTGGTACTGCGCGTGCCCGACACGCTGCAGGCGTTGGGCGACCTGGCGCGCTGGACGCTCGCGCAGCGCCACGTGCCGGTCATCGCCATCACCGGGTCGACCGGCAAGACGACGACCAAGGAAATGCTTTCGGCCATCATGGAAATGCATCTGCCCGGGCGGGTGCTGCGCAATGAAGGCAACCTCAACAACTTGATCGGCCTGCCGCAGACCGTTTTCCAGCTCACCGCGAAGCACCAGGTGGCGGTGCTCGAAATGGGCATGTCGATGCGGGGCGAGATCCGGCGTCTGGCCGAGATCGCCCGGCCGCACATCGGCGTGGTGACCAACGTCAGCGCCGTGCACCTCGAACACCTCAAGACCATCGGCGCGGTGGCCGAGGCCAAGCGCGAACTGCTCGAGGATTTCGGCGCGCAGCACATCGCCGTGCTTAACGCCGACGACGAACGCGTCGCTCGCTTCGGCGAAGGACGCCCGTTTCGCTGCCTGTACTTTTCGGCCGAGCCGGGCAAGGCGGCCGATATCCGCGCCGGGCGGGTGCGCATGAAGGGCTTCGAGGGCATCGAGGTCGAGCTGGCCGTCGGCGGCGAGACGGTGCCGGTCACGCTGTCGTGCTTTGGCCGGCACAACATCATGAACGCGCTGGCTGCGGCCGGCGCCGCGTACGCCTTCGGCGTGCCGTTAGCCACGATCGCGCGCGGGCTCGAGGCCTTCCGGCCGGCGGCGATGCGCAGCCGCGTGCTGCACATCTTCGGCGTTACGGTGATCGACGACACTTACAACGCCAACCCGCGCAGCATGGATGCGGCCCTGTCCGCCCTGGCCGAACTGGCCGGGCAGGGGCGCAAGATCGCCGTGCTGGGCGATATGTTCGAGCTGGGCGACGAATCCGCCGCCGCGCACCGGCGCCTCGGCCGGCACGCGGCGAAGATCGGGCTGGACCGCCTGATTCTGTTGGGCGAGCAGGCGCCGCTGGTCGCTGCGGGTGCGCGCGAGGAGCTGATGCCGGAAGAGCGGATCACGCTGGCCGCCGACGCCGCGCTGATCGTTGAGGATCTGCGCGAAAGCTCGCGCCGGGGCGACGTCATTCTGGTCAAGGGCAGCCGCGGCATGCGCATGGAACGCGTGGTGCGCGGGTTGAAAGGAGAAACGATCTGATGTTGCTGACCGACCGCAAAGTGCTGGTGGTGGGCCTCGGACGTAGCGGCCGCGCCGTGGTGCGCGTGGCCCGCGATCTGGGTGCTCGCGTCGCGGTCAGCGATAAAGCGAAGCGCGAAGATCTAGCGGAGGTGTTACGCGACCTGGGGCCGGCGGTCGATCAGGTCGAGACCGGCGGACATTCCCCCGCCCTGTTCCGCTGGGCCGATTTGATCGTCGTCAGCCCCGGGGTTCCTCTGGCCGACCCGGTCTTTGCCATCGCGCGCGAGGCTGGCGCGGAAATCATTGGCGAAGTCGAGTTCGCGTTCCGCTATCTCGATTGTCCGGTGCTCGGCATCACCGGCACCAACGGCAAGTCCACCACGACAGCGTTGCTGGGCGCGATCATGCAGGCCAGCGGCAAGAAGGTATTCGTCGGCGGCAACCTGGGCACGCCGTTGATCGAGGCGGTGGAGAACCGTGTGGAGTACGACTTCGCGGTGGTGGAGCTTTCGAGCTTCCAACTTGAAGGCATCCATCGCCTGCGTGCTACCGTCGCCGCGCTGCTCAACCTGACGCCCGACCACCTGAATCGCTACGCCGATTTCGACGCGTACGTCGCGGCCAAGTGCCGCATCTTCCGCAATCAACTGCCGTCCGACGCCGCGGTACTCAACGCCGGCGACGCCAAGGTCATGGCCCGCGCCGCCGAGGTGCGTTCGCGCCTGTTCACCTTCGGCCGCGCCGGCGGCAACGCCTGGATCGAAGGCTCGACGCTGCGCTTGGAAAGCGACGAGTTCCACGACGCGATCGACATTGCCGGCTACCAACTGCCCGGCGCGCACAACCGCGCCAACCTCGAGGCGGCCGCGTTGATGGCCCGCCTGGCCGGCGCCGACGCCGCCGCCATCGCCCTGGCCGCTTCGACCTTTCCCGGTCTCGAACACCGCCTGGAGATCCTCGGCGAGCGCGACGGGGTGCTGTACATCAACGATTCCAAATCGACCACCGAAGACTCGGTGCTGACCGCGGTGGCGGCGATGAATCGGCCGGTGGTGCTGGTGCTCGGCGGCCGCGACAAGGGCGCCGATTGGGAAGCGCTCGACGAGGCGCTGGCCGGCCGCGTGCGCGCGGTGGTGGCCTACGGCGAGGCCGGCGACGTCATCGCACGGCACCTGGTGCACACGCCGACCCGCTTGATGCCGCCGTTTGCCGCCGCGTTGGACGAAGCGGCGCGCTTGGCCCGCCCGGGGGACGTGGTGCTGCTCTCGCCGGGCTGCACCAGCTTTGACCAGTTCAAGAATTTCGAGGAACGCGGCGCCGCGATGCGCGCGTGGGTGAGGGAACGCTGATGGTCGAGCGGACACGCCAGCATGGCTTCTCGTTCGACCGGCCGTTGCTGTTCCTGTTGCTGGTCATCATCAGCATCGGGCTGGTGATGGTCAGCAGCGCCAGCTTCCCGCTGCACGAGAACCCCTACCACTACTTCACGCGCCAACTGGTCTTCGTCGGCATCGGCCTGGTGCTGATGTTCTTCATCGGCAGCCGCGACATCCACCGCCTGAATTCGACTCCATTGGTCGTCACGCTGCTGGCTGTCAGTGGCGTGCTGCTGGCGCTGTGCTTCGTGCCGGGCATCGCCGCGCCGGCCAACGGTGCGCGCCGTTGGCTGCAAATCGGGCCGATTTCGGGCCAACCGTCGGAAATCGCCAAAGGCGCGGCTCTGCTGTTCTTCGCCCATTTCCTGGCTCGCAAGGGCGAGGATGTGCGCGACTTCTGGCGCGGCGTGTTGCCGGTCACCCTGGCGGCTCTGGTAATCATCGGTGGCATCATCATCGAACCCGACCTCGGTGGCAGCACGATGGTCGGTCTGTTGATGATGGTCATGTTGTTTCTCGCCGGCGCACGGCTGCGGGTGTTAGGCTTGTACGCGCTAGGGGGGCTGACCGGCTTCGTGGCGCTGATGCTGTCCAACCCCTACCAGCTTCGCCGGCTGATGTCGTTCCTGCACCCGTGGGACGACCCGACCGGCACCAGCTACCAGATCAAAAATTCACTGATCGCGCTGGGCCGCGGCGGCTTGACCGGTGTCGGCGTCGGCAACGGCATGCAGAAGCTGTTCTTCCTGCCCGAAATCCACAACGACTTCATTCTGGCCAACCTCGGCGAGGAGCTCGGCCTGCTCGGCCTGTGGTTGGTTTTCATTCTGTTCGGCCTGTTGGTTTTCCGGTCGATGCGTTTGGCGATGCGCTGCCGCGAACCGTTTGCGCGGTTGATCGGCGCGGGCGCCGCGGCGCTGCTCGGGCTGCAGGTCGTGGTCAATGCCGCGGTGGTCATGTGCCTGGCCCCGACCAAGGGCCTGGCGATTCCGTTTCTGTCTTACGGCGGCAGTTCGGCAGTGCTCAATTTCAGCCTGATCGGCCTGATTCTGGCGGTCGGGCGGGCCGGCGGGCCGAAGACGGCGCCCGAAGCCGGGGTCGCCTGGCATCCGTTGCGCGACCGCCGCGTGGCCGGTCTGGAGGAACCATGTTCGGACGTACGGAACACATCCATTTCGTAGGCATCGGCGGCATCGGCATGAGCGGCATCGCCGAGGTGCTGCTCAATCTGGGCTACCGCGTCTCCGGTTCGGACATGAAGGACAGCGAGATCACCAAGAACCTGGAGCGCCTGGGCGCGACCGTGTTCGTCGGCCACACCGGGTCGAACATCGCCGGGGCCGACGTGGTGGTGACCAGCAGCGCGATCAAGCCGGACAACCCCGAGATCACCGCGGCGCGCGCCGCCGCCGTGCCGGTCATTCCGCGGGCCGAGATGCTGGCCGAACTGATGCGCATGAAGTACGGTGTGGCGGTGGCCGGCACGCACGGCAAGACGACGACCACCAGCCTGATCGCCACGGTGCTCAACGCGGCCGGGTTCGATCCGACGGTCGTGGTCGGCGGGCGGGTCGACGCGCTCGGCTCGAACGCCAAGCTCGGCCGCAGCCAGTATTTCGTGGCTGAGGCCGACGAATCCGACGGCAGCTTCCTGCTACTCACCCCGACCATCGCCGTGGTGACCAACATCGACCTGGAGCACCTCGACTACTACAGCGGCATGGAGCAGCTCAAGCGCACGTTCCTCACCTTCCTGAACAAGGTGCCGTTCTACGGGCTGTGCGTGATGTGCCATGACGACGAAAACGTGCGTGCGTTGCTGCCGCAGATCCGCAAACGCCTGGTGACCTATGGTCTGACGCAGTCGGCTGAGTTCTTCGCTAGCGACATCGTGCAGGAGCAGTTCGGCACGCGCTTCATCGCCCACCACACGCAGGCCGGTCGCCTGGGCGAGATCCGCCTGCAGTTGCCCGGCCGGCACATGGTGCAAAACGCCCTGGCGGCGTTGGCCGTCGCGATGGAACTGGGCGTGAAGTTCGAAGTCGCCGCCGCGGCGATGGCGCAATTCGGCGGCGTGCGGCGCCGGTTCCAACGCGTCGGCGAAGTCAACAACATTCTGGTCATCGACGACTACGGCCACCACCCGACCGAGATCAAGGCGACGCTGGCCGCGGCGCGCGGCGGCTTCCAGCGCCGGCTGGTGGTCGCCTTCCAGCCGCACCGGTACACCCGCACGCGCGACCTGTTCGACATGTTCTTGTCGGCGTTTAACGACACCGACAAGTTGATCATCACCGACATCTACGCGGCCAGCGAAACGCCGCTGGAAGGCGTGACGGCGAAGAAGCTGGTCGACGGCATCCGGGCCATCGGCCATTGCGACGTCGAATACGTGACCAGCAACGACCAGGTGCTCGAGCGCTTGGTAGAGATCGCGCGGCCGGGCGACCTGATCATGACCCTGGGCGCCGGCGACCTGAACAAGGTGGCCGTGAGACTGGTGGAACGGTTGAGTGGAGGCCGGGCGTGACCACACAGCGCATCCAGGAACGACTGCGGCAGATCTTCGGCGATCGCTGCGAGTTCGGCGTGCCGATGGCGCCGTTGACCACTTGGCAGGTCGGCGGCCCGGCCGACTGCCTGGTGCGTCCGGTAGCCGCCGACGAAGTCGCCGAGGTGATGCGCCTGTGCGCCGAATTCCAGTTGCCGGTGCGCGTGGTCGGCAACGGTTCGAACTTGCTGGTGCTCGACGGCGGCCTGCGTGGCGTGACGATGCTGATCCGCCAGGGCTTCGACCGCTTCGAGCCGAAATTCAGCGGCGAGAACAACGTCGAGCTGGCGGTCGGCGCGGCGCTGTCGATGGCCCGCGCGGTCGACCAGTGCGCGGCGGCCGGCATCGCCGGCCTGGAATTCCTGGCCGGTATCCCCGGCTCGATCGGCGGCGGCGTGCGCATGAACGCCGGCACACGCGAAGGCGACATTTCGCGGGTGCTGACTGAGATCGAACTGGTCGACGCCGACGGCAAGGTGCGCCGGGTGCCGCGCGACAAGTTGGTCTATCGCTACCGCGGCCTGGTGTACGACGGGCCGTTCGTGATCACCGAAGTGCGCCTGGCGTTGCGGCGCGGCGACGCGGCGCAGATCGCCGCCGCGGTGCAGAAAATCATCGCCTGGCGGCGCGGCCGACACCCGTACGAATTGCCCAGCGCCGGTTCGACCTTCAAGAACCCGGAAGGGCAGTTCGCCGGCGAATTGATCGAACGTGCCGGCCTCAAGGGCACGCGCATCGGCGGCGCGCAGGTCAGCGAAAAGCACGCCAATTTCCTGGTCAATCTCGGCCACGCCACGGCGGCAGATGTGTTGGCGCTGATTGAACGTGTGCGGCAGGTGGTCTTCGAAAAAACCGGCGTGATGCTCGAGCCGGAAGTCAAGATTTGGGGGGAAAAAGATGTGGCGGAATAGGCGCGTCGGCGTGTTGTTCGGCGGCCCGAGCGCCGAACGGGAAGTCTCGTTGAAGACCGGGCAGGCGGTGTGCGGCGCGCTGCGGCGCAAAGGCTACGACGTGGTGGAACTCGATCTGGACGACCAGACCGCAGCCCGTTTGCGCGCCGAGCGGATCGACGTGGTCTACAATGCCCTGCACGGCAAATGGGGCGAGGACGGCTGTGTGCAGGGGTTGCTTGAGATCCTGCGCATCCCGTACACCGGCCCGGGTGTGACCTCCTCGGCCGTCGGCATGGACAAGGTCATCAGCAACCGGCTGTTCCAGGCGGCGGGCTTGCCGGTGCCGCCGAACCGCGTGATCGACCGGACTGACTGCGTGGCGTTCGTGAATGCGGACTCGCCCTTCGGCTACCCGCTGGTGATCAAGCCGGCGACCGAAGGCAGCAGCGTCGGCGTGACCGTGGTGCCGCAGGCGGCGCAGTTGGCCGCGGCGCTGGACAAGGCTTTCGCCGCCGACCAACGCGTGATCGCCGAGCAGTATTTGCCCGGGCGCGAGATTCAGGTGGCGGTGCTGGGCAGGCAGGCGATCGGTATCGTCGAGGTGAAGCCGAAGCCGCAGCCCGGCGAGGAGATCACCTTTTACGACTACGCGCACAAGTACACCAAGGGCATGACCGACTACTTCACCCGGCCGGCCGGGCTCGACGAAGCGCTGGTGCGCGCGGCGGAAGAGATGGCCGTTCGCGCCTGCCAAGCGATTCTGGCCGAGGGCGTTTGCCGGGTGGATCTGATTCTCGACGGCCAGAACCGTTACTGGGTGTTGGAAGTCAACACGCTGCCCGGCCTGACGGAGTTGTCACTGGTGCCGATGATCGCGCGTGACTGGCGCGGTCTGGCCTTCGACGACCTGGTAGAAATGGTGCTCAACACGGCGCGGCTGAAGATCGGCGCGTAAGGACGGAACGCGAATGATCCGGACCAAGAGCGAAAACGGACGGCGAAAGGCGGGGCGGCTGGCCCGGCACAACCGGCCGCGCGGCCTGATCAAGGCCCGCGTGGTGGCGTTCGCCTGTTCGCTCCAACCGCGGGTGCTGGGCCTGTGGCGGCTGTGGCCGGCGGCGATCTTTCTGGCGCTGGTGGTGCTACTGCACCAGAACTTCACCCGCGCCGATCAGTTCCGGCTGCGCACGATCGACGTGCCCGAATGCCGCCACCTGACCAAGGCGGCGTTGCTCAATTACCTGCATTTCCGGCCCGGCCAGAACATCTTCACCGTCGATGTGCGCGGCGCGGCCGACCGCATCGCCGAGCATCCGTGGGTCAAGACGGCGTCGGTGCGGCGCCAACTGCCCGACCTGGTTGTGGTCGAGCTGACCGAACGTGAGCCGGTGGCTCTGCTGCGGATGGACGCGCTCTACCTGGTCGACGAAGACGGCGAGCCGTTCAAGAAGGTCGAGCCGACCGATCCGGTGGATCTGCCGCTGTTGACCGGCTTCGACGCCACCGCGTTTCAGCGCGGCGGCCGGGCGGCCCAACGGGCGGCCATGCTGATCCGCGAAGGGGCGCGGCTGATTCAGGCTGGCCAGCGCGTTGGCCGTCTCGACCCGCAAGACATCAGCGAGGTGCGCTACGAGGCCAGCGGCGGGTTTACCTTCATCACCGCCGAAACCGGCGCCCAGATTCGTCTGGGTTTCGGCGACTACGACAAGAAACTCCGGCGCTTCGCCGTCGTTTCGCAGCAGATCGGCGCGCGGATGGCGCAGGTGCGCCTGGTTGACGTCAGCATTCCCGGCCGCGTGGTGGTGCGCGGCCTGCGCCAGGAGGCGGGGGCATGAAGAAGCCGAATCCGCTGGTCGTCGGTCTGGATATCGGAACCACCAAGGTGTGCGCCGTGGTCGCGCAGCGCACCACCGCGGGCATGGACATCACCGGCCTGGGCACCTCGCCCAGCGAAGGCATGCGCAAGGGCGTGGTGGTCGACATCGAGTCGACGGTCAAGTCGATCACCGCCGCGGTGGAAGAGGCCGAGGCGATGGCCAAGTGCGAGATCGGCTCGGTGTTCGTCGGCATCGCCAGCGGCTACATCAAGGGCTTCAACAGCCAGGGCATGATCGCGTTGCGCGACAAGGACGTTACCGCCGAAGACGTCGCGCGCGTCATCGACGCCGCCAAGGCCGTGGCCATTCCGACCGACCGCGAAGTGCTTCACGTGCTGCCGCGCGAATTCATTCTCGACGGGCAGGGCGGGATCAAAGACCCGATCGGCATGCAGGGCGTGCGTTTGGAAGTGATGTGCCACATCGTCACCGGCCAGGCCGCCAGCGCCAGCAATCTGATTCGTTGTTGCCACCAGGCCGGCCTGGACGTCGACAACCTGATTCTCGAGCCGCTGGCCAGCGCCGAGGCCGTGCTCACTGCCGAGGAACGCGAACTGGGCGTGGCGCTGGTCGACGTCGGCGGCGGCACGACCGACATGGTGGTCTACGTCGACGACGCGGTTGCGCACACCGCCGTGCTCGGCCTGGGCGGCATGCAGATCACCAACGACATCGCCCACGGCATGCAGACCACCGCGGCCAGCGCCGAGTGGTTGAAGAAACGCTACGGCCACTGCGTGCCGGGCAAGATCGTGCCGGGCGAGGAAATCGAAGTCGAATCGCTGGGCGACCGCGAGCCGCGGCTGATGGACCGGCGGATGCTCAGCGAGATCACCGAAGCGCGCGTGCGCGAGATTCTCGATCTGATCCACGAAGAGATCATGCGGCAGGAACTCGACGTGCACATCCCGGCCGGCATCGTGCTGACCGGCGGCACGGCGGAACTGCGCGGCATCGAGGAGTTGGCCGAGCGCATCTTCGGCTGCCCGGTGCGGGTGGGGCGGTCGCGGCACATCGGCGGCCTGGTCGATGTCGTCGCCAGCCCGATGTACGCGACGGGCGTGGGCCTGGTGCTATTGGGCGCGCGCGAGCTCGCCGCCGGCCGGTTGCCGGTGGGCGATCGCGGCGTGTTCGACAAAGTGAAAGATACGATGTCCGGATGGATGAAGAAATTGTGGTCCTGAGATTGTGCGGCACGGGAGCTTGGGGCTCCGAAGGAGGGAAAGGATGTCTCTGAAGTTCAAGATCGTAGAGCCGGATAGCGGCGCCAAGTTGAAGGTCGTCGGCATCGGCGGCGGCGGCGGCAACGCCGTCAACACGATGATCGAGGCTGGCCTCCAGGGCGTGGAATTCATCGCCTGCAACACCGACAAGCAGGCGCTGGCGTCCAACCTGGCGGCGGTCAAGGTGCAGCTCGGCATCGGCTTGGGGGCCGGCGGCAAACCGGAGGTCGGCGCGCGGTCGGCCGAGGAGAGCCGCGAGAAGCTGCGCGAGGTGCTCGACGGCGCCGACATGGTGTTCGTCACCGCGGGCATGGGCGGCGGCACCGGCACCGGCGGCGCGCCGGTCGTGGCCAAGATCGCCAAGGAAATGGGTGCGCTGACGGTCGGCGTAGTGACCAAGCCGTTCCATTTCGAAGGCAAGCGGCGCATGCGGCAGGCCGAGGAAGGCATCGCCAAGCTGCGCGAGCACGTGGATACGATCATCATCATTCCGAACCAGAAATTGCTGGCCGTGGCCGGCACCGACACCACGCTGGTCGACGCCTTCCGGCGCGCCGACGACGTGTTGCTCAAGGGCGTGAAGGCGATCTCCGACCTGGTGGTGAACCAGGGCGCGGTGAACCTCGACTTCGCTGACGTCGAATCGGTGATGGAAGCGACCGAGTCCACCGGCGAACTGGCGTTGATGGGCACCGGCGAAGCGGCCGGCGCCGACCGCGCGGTCAAGGCCGCGGCGGAGGCGATCAGCTGCCCGTTGCTGGAAAACGTCAGCATCGAAGGCGCGCGCGGGGTGTTGATCAACATCACCGGCGGCGCCGATCTCAAGCTGTGCGAAGTCACCGCGGCGGCCGATCTGATCAAGAAGGCGACCGCCGAAGATGCGGCGATCTTCTGGGGCCAGGTCATCGACCCGACGCTCACCGACGTACTGCGCGTGACGGTCATCGCCACCGGTTTCGACGAGGCGCGCGAACACGCGCAGACGCCGGTGGTCGAACGGCAGAAGGTGACCTACCTCAACCAGGCCGTCGAGCCGGAGGCAAAAGAGACGCGTGCGCCGCGCCAACGCGCCGAGCGGGTCGAGGAAGCGCCGATTACCGTCGAGACCGATCCGAAATTGAACCAGCCGCGGCGCAAGGTGGCGGTGCACACCTGGCGGTCGAGCCGGTTGCAGGCCGACGACGACGCCTACGACATTCCGGCGTTTCTGCGGTATCGCAAACCGGATTGAGCAGGAGCAGTTCGTGAGCCCCCGCCTTTGCCCAGATAGAACACAGGCTTCGCCGCCGCACGCGGCGAGGATCACTCAGGGATCATCCTCGGGAGTTCGTGGTCCTTCCCCCCGGCCGGGACCCCTCTACCCCTCTGTGCCGCACAGCCCGGCCTAACATCACGAACTCCGACTCGGATTCAGGCCGCCGAACACCCCTTCGGCGGCCCTTTTTTGTTCTTAGACTCTGGCGTTTTGGCTTTGGGCTGTAGTTTGGAACAGGCATTTTTGGTTGAACGTTGCCCGTTCTCCGATAACCAAGGCCCGGAATCCGGATCCCGGTATACGAAAAACTCCGACACGGGACTCCAACAACACTTAGCAGCCACAGCCGCCGGTGTCGTCATCATCATCGCCGGTTCCCTGGTCGTCGTCGGCATCGTCGTCGGCGGCGGTGTCGTCATCGGCGGCGTCGTCGTCGGCCGGCGGGGCGTCTTCGGGTTTGGCGGCGTTGGAGATGTAAGACATCAGCCCGACGTCGTCGAACGAACGCAGGGCGAAGGAGGCCGCGCCGGGCGCCGTGACCTTCACCACCACTTCCAGACCGCCCTCGATGGGTGTGACGCTTTCCAGCGATGTCGCGCCGGACCAACCGCTCGCGCTGCGCAAGTCGACGCCGCTATCCGTGGTGTAGCGCAGATCGTAGGACAGCGCCGTGCCGCAATCGTGGTCGTCGCCGGGCGCGGTGAAGTGCAGTTCGAAGACGTCCGGATCATCGGTCTTGTAGGCGACCAGATCGCGCACCATGCGCGGCGGCAGCGTGTCGGCGCCGTAGAAGCCGCTGTTGTAGTTGTCGTGGTGGAACCGACCCCATTCGCGCGTGCTCTCGCCACGGCGGCAAGCCTTGCCACGCGTGTACCAGGCGAACAGATTGCCTTCGTGCGAATAGGCCACCGCCTCGACCAAGCCGTCGCCGTTCAAATCGTCCACGGCGAGGCTGCCCAGCATCCAGTTCTGCGTGAACTTCGGCCAGCCTTCGGGTTCCTGCAGATCGACGTTGGCGGCATGGATCAGATAGCCGCCCGAGCCGGCGATCAGTTCGCCCAGTCCGTCGCTGTCAAGATCCGCCACCAGGGGATTGACGATGAAGTTGATGTCTTCAAACCGTTTGCGCCAGTAGTTGTTGTTCGGGTCATCCATACGCCAGCCGCAAACGTTGAACGATTCGAGGTAGAAGTTGCCTTCGCTCGACTGCAGGAAGCCGGCGGTCGGCAGGAAGTACCAAAGGTTGTCGGTTTCGTCGAACTTGCCGAATGTGCCGTTGCCGCTGACGCCCAGGTTGACGTGCGAGTTCAGGTGCTTCACCTCGAGCTCGTTGCCCGACCAGTGGATCATCTGCGGGAACCAGAAGAATGTAGAGACGCCGACCAGCAGTTCGCCGTCGACGATGGCCGCGGCCGGGCTTGCGGTCGAGCCGACGGTAAGCGGCGGAATCGGCAAGGCGTCGCCGAAGGGCGCCATCACCTTGGCCGGCCAACCGGGCAGGAAGGGGCCGTCTTCATTGTCCAAGCCGTTCCAGTAGATCGCATAGACGCGGCTGGTGGGCAGCATGTCGTTGTTGCAGACCTCGGTGGTCGCGATGATCACCGCCGGGTGCTCGGAAATGTCAGTGTCGGCATGGAACGGATCGAGAATGCCGGCGACCGGGGTGCCCAGTTCCTGGGCCGGACCGGCTTCCTCGCAGATCTTGTCCCAACTGACCAAGCCGTGCTCGGCATCGCTGAACAGCGGCACCGGCCAGCCCGGGAGCAGATCGGCCAAACCGTCTTCGTTTTCGTCCACCGGCCGCCAGGCGTAGGCGTGCTGATTGAACGAAGCGGCCACGATTTCGAGCATGCCGTCCTGGTCGAGGTCGCTCAGAATCGGGCTGGCGAAGAAACCGCGGCCGTGGCCCCAGCTTAGTGGGGTGGTGTTGTCGGGTTCGTCCGCCTCAACCGGGAAGCCGGGCACGAACGGGCCGCCGCTGTGTTCGTTGCCGTCCGGATACACGGCGTAGACGATGCCGTTCCAGGTGGCGGCGACGATGTACGGAATGCCATCGCCGAAGAGCGGGCCGACCGCCACCGAGGCTTCCACCGCATCCTGGTACGCACTGACTTGCGGCAGTTCGACCGGGAAACCCGGGGCGAGTTCATATTCGCCCGTTTCCTTGTTGTACTTGTAAGCTTCGACGGTGGAGGCGCTGGTGCCGAAGACGATTTCCAGCGCGCCGTCGACGTCGCCGTCGAGGTCGTAGAGTACCGGGCTCGACTCGCCGGAGGCGCCGATGAACTTCGGGAAGCCGGGCATCAAGCCGGTACGGTCATCGTCGTCGGTGTGCCAGGCGATTGCCTTGCGCGCCTCGCCGAGCACCGGCCCGTCATCCGATTCCCAAGTCGCCTGCACGCGCAGGGTCACGGTAAAATCGTTGGAGCCCTCGGGGATCCGGCGCAGCCAATCCTCGGTTACGTGATCGAGCATGTTGACTGTGGCCAGCTTACCGTCGATCTTTTCGGTGCTGTCGCCGCTGACCAATTCGATGAAGTCGTTGTCGTCCGGCTCGACGCCGAAGCCGATTTGCACCGAGTAGTGGAACGGGCGGCCGCGGGCGTAGATCTGCCCTTCGATGTCGAAGCTCGGGGTCTTGGTCGGGTCGAAGGTGGTCCACCAGCGTGGGCTGACGATGCGGACGTCGGGCGGAATGCGTTCGGGAATGCCGAACACCGGGTCGCCTAGTAGCTTGAGCGCTTCGGCGGCGTTAATACGGCCGTAACCGAAGTTCTCTTCCCAGCCCTTTTTGCAACCGCGCATATTGAAGGCGAAGCAGGCGTCTTTGATGTCCTGCGTTGACATGTTCATGATCTGCTTGATCTCGCCCGCCGTCAGGTCGATGCCCAGTTCCAGCGAGCGGCTTTTGATCAGGCCGGCGATGCCCGCCGCGTTCGAGGTGCCTTCCGAACTGCAGGCGCCGGTGACCGCGGTGGCGTCGATGTGCGCGCCGTAGTTGGTGCAGTAGCTTTCCACGAAGGCCAGAATCGAAAGGTTGATCGGCCCGAACAGTTCGACCGGCGGCAGCGGCATGATCGCCTTGATCGAATAGGCGTCTTCGCCGGCGGCCGGCCAGATGTGGTGGAAGCCCAACTCGTCGCCGGAGGCGGCGATCAGCAGCATGCCGTCTTCGTAAGCCTCGGTGACCGCCTGTTCGGCTTCGACGTTGAAGTCTGCCATGCCGATGGCCGCGATCCCGATGTCAGCGCCGAGCGAGCGGGCGTAGTTCAGGCCGGCAGTGACCAGGTTCAGTTCGGTCATGATGGCTTCGCCGACGCGAATCAACACGATCGAGCAGTCGGGGCAGAAGCCCGGCTTGTTGCCGTTGCTGTTGTCGGCGATGGCGACCGCGTCGCGGGCACGGCCGCCGCCGTGGGTGCCTTCGGGGAATTCGTTGACGCCGAGCGCCTGGTTGGTGTTGCGGAAGAAGTCCCAACCGCTGATGTCGTCGACGAAGCCGTTGTCGTCGTTGTCTTCTTCGTCGGAGAAGATGAGGAACAGGTCGTCGGGGTCCAACCGCCCATTGGCGTTGGCGTCGCTCATGCGCGAGTCGTTTTCGTAGTCCCAGGCGTTGAAGCGGCCATCGCCGTTGCAATCCCAATCGTCGCACAGCGTGGCGCCGTCGCGCGGCTGAGGCAGTTCGCCTTTGTTCAACCAGAGGTGGTCGGCGAATTCGAGGTCGGACAGGCTATTGGCGCCGTCGTCGAGCACGGCGATCAGCACTTCCGGCCGGCCGGTCGTGATCTTCCAAGCCTCGGTGGCGTACATGCCGGGCACGTAGTGCGGATCGTTGGAGTTCTCGTTTTCCGGATCGAGCGGATTGAAGCCCAGCAGCACGTTGGAATTGACGAACACGTCGGTGGTGAAGCCGCCGCTGTAGTCGGGGCGTTCGAAGTCGTTGGAGATGTTGGCGACGAAGATGCCGTAGTCGGGCAATTCGCCGGTGAAGCCGTCGCCGTCGAGGTCGCGCAGATCCTCATCGAGGGTCACTTCCAGCCGCCGGCCGAACGGGAACGCGCCGCCGGCCGGAGTGAAGGTCAAGGTGTCGTCGGTCACACTGGTGGTGCTCAGCGTGATTGCTCCGGACACGCTTTCGCCGTCGCGCAGGTTCTCGATGGCGATCGCGCCGTCGCCGACGGTGGCCGGATCGAGCGATTCGGAGAAGACGAGTACGAGCGGTTCGGTGGTGTAGACCTCAAACCGCGCGTAGTTCGGTTGCATGGACACCAGGTCGAAGGCCTCCGCCGAGGACAGCAGTACGAGCGTGAGCAGGGAGGCGATCAGCAACAGCCGCAACGATTTCATCAGAATCCTCCTAAGCCGGATGCCGAGAAGACGGCGAAATGTACCATTCCCGCGGCCCCGCGCCAAGGCGGCGATTGTGCCGCGCGCGGGCGCCGTGTTAAAGTCCCGGTGGCACGGGCGAAGTCGAGCATTTTGAACAACCCAGACAAGGGGGGTTTGACGATGGATTGGGGAATGAAAAACCGCCTGGCGCGGATCATCAACCCGGAAACCAACCGCTGTGTGATGTTGGCCGTCGACCACGGCTATTTCCAGGGTCCGACCACGGGCCTGGGCTGTCCGGCCGAAATGATCGCGCCGCTGCTGCCTTTTGCCGACGCGCTGATGCTCACCCGCGGCGTGCTGCGCAATTGCGTAGACGCCGGCGCGGCCCGCCACACGCCCATCGTGCTGCGCGTCTCCGGCGGCACCAGCGTGCTGACCGAGCTGTCGAACGAGGGCCTGACCGTCGATATCGACGACGCCATCCGCCTCAACGTCTCGGCGGTGGCGCTGTCGGTCTTCGTCGGCGCCGACTACGAACGCGAATCGCTGCTGTCGCTGTCGGACATGGTCAACGTCGGCGAGACCTACGGCATTCCGGTACTGGCGGTGACCGCGGTGGGCCGGGAAATGGGGCGCGACGCGCGCTACCTGTCGCTGGCCAGCCGTATCGCGGCCGAACTCGGCGCGCACATCGTGAAGACCTACTACTGCGACGACTTCGAGAAGGTCGTCTCGACCTGCCCGGTGCCGGTGGTGATCGCCGGCGGCAAGAAGCTCGAGGAAGGGGCCGCGTTGGAAATGGCCTATCAGGCTGTGCAGGCAGGAGCGGTCGGCGTCGATATGGGGCGCAACATTTTCCAGAGCGATTCGCCGGTCGGCATGATCAAGGCTGTGCGCGCGGTCGTGCAGAAGAACGAGAAGCCGGCCGCGGCGCTCGAAATCTACCGCGAGCAAAAGGCCAAAGAAACCAAGAAGAAGAAGGCCTAGCCGCATGCGCGTGGCGATGTATTACAGCAACCGGGACGTGCGCCTGGAAGAGCAGGCGGTGCCGGCGATCGGCCCGGGCGAAGTGCTGATGAAGGTGCTGGCCAGCGGTCTGTGCGGCAGCGACGTGATGGAGTGGTACCGGCGCGACAAGGTGCCGCTCGTGCTCGGCCACGAAGTGGCCGGCGAGATCGCCGCGGTGGGCGAAGGCGTCACCGCCTGGCGCGTCGGCGACCGCATTGCCGCCTCGCACCATGTGCCGTGCCTGACCTGCCACCAATGCCTGTACGGCCACACTACCGCCTGCGACACATTGCACCGCACCAAGTTCTACCCGGGTGGCTTCGCCGAGTTCGTGCGGTTGCCGGCGATCAATGTCGACCGCGGCATCTACCGCCTTCCGGACGGCCTGTCCCACGCCGAGGCGTCGTTTGCCGAACCACTCGCCTGTGTGTTGCGCGGCCAGCGGAAGATCGGCATTGGACCTGGCCAGGTGGTGCTGGTGATCGGCGTCGGCGTCTCCGGCCTGATGCACGTGGAGCTGGCGCGCGCGCTGGGCGCGGGGCTGATCGTGGCCACCGACCTCTCGCCGTGGCGGCTGCAGCAGGCCGAGCGATTCGGCGCCGGCGCGGTGTTTTCCGCGCGCGACTACACGCCCGAGAAGCTGCGGGCGCTGACCGGCGGCCGGCTGGCCGACCGCGTCATCCTCACCGCCGGCGCGCTGCCGGCGTTCGCGCAGGCGTTCGCCTCGACCGAACGCGGCGGCACGCTGCTGGTCTACGCGCCCACCGACGAAGGCGTGCAGGTGCCGGTCGACGTCAACCAGTTCTTCTGGCGCACCGACCGCACCATCACCACCACCTACGCCGGCGACCGGCGGGATCACATCGAGGCGCTCGACCTGATCGCCAACGGCCGGTTCCGCGCGCAAGAAATGATCACGCACGTGTTGCCGCTGTCGCGCATTCAAGAGGGATTCCATCTGGTCGCCGCGGGCGATCAGTCGCTGAAAGTGGTGATCGAGCCGCACGCGTAGGCCTGGTTGGCCGCGCCGGCTCCATTTTTGCCAGGGGGATACCATGATCGACCAGAAGTTCATCGGCAAGACGTATCCGGCGAAGCGGTACGTCGTCGGCAGTGAGAAGATTCGCGAATACTGCCGCGCCATCGGCGAGCAGAGCATGCTTTGCCTCGACGAGGATGCGGCCAAGGCCGGCCCGTACGGGGCCATCGTCGCGCCGCCGACCTTCGCGGTGGTCTACACCGCCGAGGCGATCGCGCAATTGCTGACCGACAAGGACCTCGAACTCAATTTGCTGATGCTGGTCCACGGCGAGCAGGAGTTCGTGTTCCACCGGCTGGTCAAGCACAATGAGGTCGTCGTTTCGACCTGCAAGCTGACGAAGGCCGAAGCGCGCAAGCAGAATCTGGTGGTGACCGGCGAAGTCGAAAGCACCGTCAACGGCGAACTGGTGACGACTTCGATTTACACGTTCGTCGTGCGGGGAGGTGCGGCATGAAACGCAAAGCCGATACGGTGAAGGCCGGCGAGACGTTCGCCTTGAAGCAGGTGGTCGGCAAGTACGACCCGATCTACTACGCCGGCGCTAGCGGCGATTTCAACCCGATTCACATCGATCCGGAATTCGGCAAGATGGTCGGGCTCGACGGCAACATTCTGCAGGGCCTGTGCACGATGGCCTATACCGCGCGCTGCCACACCGACTTCGCGGGCGACGTCGGCGCGCTCAAGCGCATCAAGGTGCGTTTCTCTAGCCCGGTGCGGCCGGGCGATTCGGTCAACGTGCAGGCGACCGTCGCGGCGGTGAACGGCAAGCAGGTGCAGACGCAGTTCAACGCCGTCAACCAGAAGGGCGAAGAAGTCATCACCATGGCGTTTGCCGAACTGGAACTCGACTGAGGCTGACGCGGTGGGGGCGTCGCCAGGCGCCCCGCCGCAACCGATTGCCTTTCTTTTGCGACGGAGATCCGATGCGCGTTCATGTGCTGCTGTTGATCCTGGCCCTGTTGGGGGCCGTCGCGTTGACCGCGTGCGAAACCGGCGACGATGACGATAACGACGACGCCACGCCGCCGACCGACGACGACACGGCCGACGACGACACCGCCGACGACGACACCGGCCCGTCCCCCGTCGAAACGGCGCAGGCGCTGGCCGATACGTGGCTCGAAACCTACACCCCCGAAACGATGGGCTGGAGTTGGGACAGCGGCCTATTGATGCTCGGCCTCTGGGAACTCTACGAACAGACCGGTGACGGTCGCTACCACGACTACGTCAAGGAGTGGATGGACTACCACCTCGGTATAGGCTACACGATCGCCTTCAACGACCACGTGCCGCCCGGCCGCCTGGCGTTGCGGCTGTGGCAGGAAACCGGCGAGGCGAAGTACCGCGAGGTGGTCGACGACACGCGCACCTACATCTTCGAGAAGGCGGAGCGGCTGCCCGACGGCGGCCTGAACCACATGGGCTGGATCTCAGGGCAGCAGATCTGGGTCGACACGCTATTCATGATCACCTTCCTGCTCGAACTGGGCCAGGCCGACAACGACAACGAATGTTTCAACGAATCGGTGCTGCAATTCGAGGTCTTCGCCCGGCACCTGCGCGACGCCGACACCGGTTTGTACCATCACATGTACGATGCCGAAACCGACACGGTCACGCCGGCCGAGAAAGATTACTGGGGGCGCGGCAACGCCTGGGTCGTTGCGGCTTCGGGCATTGCGCTGGAGACGATACCCGCCGCGCACGACGGCTACGCCGGCATCCGCGACCGCTTCGTGCAGCAGGCGGCGGCGATGGGCGCGTTGATCGACTCGACCAACCGCTGGCACACAATCATGAACCGGCCCGAGACGTATCTCGAAACGAGTGTCGGGCCGCTGGTAGCCTCGGGCATCTATCACGCGGCGCTGGCCGGCGAGGCGAACGACGAACTGCTCACCATCGCCCGGCGCGGCCTGCGCGGCGCGCTCGACCAGGCGGTGGTCGACGAACAGGGCGACACGCTGTTGCTCGGCACCAGCTACGGCACTGGCCCGTCCACCTGGGAAATGTACGACTACGTGCTCAAAGGGGAGCAGGTGACCTACGGCATCGGCGCGACGCTGATTGCCGTCACCGCGCGTGAAGCCTACGAGCCTGAAGTGGCGCTGCCCGCCGCCCAGGCGACCGACGAGATCTACATTCACCCGCCCGCGACGGACGACCCGACCGACTGGGGCTATTACTACCTGGCGCGCGGCGACTTCTATTCGGGCCTCGAATCACTGGCCGCCGCGCCGGCCGACGACGCGGCCGCGCAACTAGCGATCGGCGTGGTCGAAGCCGTGCGCTTCGCGTTCGGCGTGCTCGACGACGTCAACCGTTACGTGCTCGACGAAGCCGGCCTGCTCGAAACCATCGACGTCATTCTCGGCGACGGCCGCGAAGTGGGGCAGGACCTGGCTATGCTGATGATCGTGCCGGAAGAGGATCCCACCTTCAGCCGCGTGATCGAACGATTCGTCATGACCGAACAGGGCGGCAGCACCGCGCTGGGCATGGTCGAGGTCGATCGCGGCGAGGCCTACATCCTCGACGGGGCGGGGCACCTGCTCTGGGGCCTGGCCGACGTCGTCGAATCGATCGGCTTGCGAGAGACGACCAGACTTCTGGGCCTGCCAAACTGGTTGTTCCATCCCACGCGGCTGGTCGACAACGACCAACTGGTGGCCGGCCTCGACGAGATCATCGCCGCCATCGACCTGCTGCTGGCGGGCATCGACGAGATCATGGCCGAAACCGATGACCAGTCCGACGACCTGGTGCCGGCGAACCTGCTGCGATTGGAAGGCGAGTTCAAACTGCCCGGCATTCTGCTGCCGACGCCGGTCGATGAACTGCTTGGCCCGATCGCCGACTTCTTTGCCGGCGACCCGATGCCCGACGCGCTGATCGACCTATTGGAAACCGTGCGCGGTATTTTGGTGTTCGTGCGCAACCTGGTTGGGTAGGGGCCGGATCCAACAAACACATGGCGACGAAAGGCAACACCTGCGTGGCGAAAGCCATCGCCCCAGGGCTTCATCCTAGGCCAAAGTCTGTCACCTGTTTCACAGGCGGCTCAACAAGGAACTGTCATTCCACTGAATGGGGGATCCAGTAGAGTCTTTAGAATTCCCGCTTTCGCGGGAATGACATTGTTCCGAGGAAAAGTCTCCCCCCGCTCAATTCTTTTACGCGGCGATGAGTAACACTTCGCCTTTGTTGTCTGGGTATTCGGCCGGCTCCACCACCACCTTGGTTTCGATGCGGGCGATACCGGAACCGGGTCGGATGCTCACGTTCACCGAGGTCGCTTCGCCGGGGCTTGGCCGAAACGGCAGGATGACGCCGAGCGGGATCTCGATGGAGACGGTCGGATTCTCTGCCCTCACCAAGGTGATCGTATGCGGCGTGGCGTGTGGGTCCGTTATCATCAGCGTGGTTTATTCGCCCTGGTTGGGATCGACGAGAAACGCGCGAATTTCTTTCGGCCTGGAGTTCACCGCCGCTTTGATTGTAGCGGAAAGGAGCAATTCGAACCGCCGATAGGTCGGGTTGTCGAAATCCGCGCTGATCGGGCACTTTTGTTCGCCTTCCGTGGTACCCGAGGCGGAAGAACGCGGGTAGGGTTAACGAGGCGCCCGGTGCGATTCTCTTGCCGGTCCATTTCGCTTCGGGATCACAATTGCCATCTTGATGTGTTTTGGTTGGGTGGAGCAGCTCGTCGCCGGTGTTGGTCAACACGTAGTCGTGCTGCAGTCTGGCCCGCGTCGCGGAAACTTGCCGAAATCGAAAACAGGCTCTTCCGCCTGCAAACGCGGACCGATCTTGACCGGCTTCCGCGCGGCCGTCTCGTTGTCTTGGTCGCTCGAACAAGCGGACCTGAGCCTCGCCGCCAATATCAGCGCCGACGACAATCAGGATCTTTTCATCTGCTTTCCCCGTCTTTCTTGCTCATTCCCGCTTTTCGCTGAGTTTCCAACCGGCAAAGACCAGCTCCGGCGTACCCGCGGTGTCGAGCGCGAGATCCATGCCGATAAAGCCCGTATCAAAACTACGTAAGCGTTCCCAGATCCAGGTCAAGTTGGTGCGATGGCCGACAAAGCCGTCGGCGGTGTTGGCGTCGCGGTAGACGGCCAACGGCTCGTCGTTGGGCAGTTCGAGATCGGCGTATTGAAAGCCGGCGCTCCAGTCGCTGCCCGCGGCGATCTCGTAATCGCAAGAACTGTCATTATCCACCGGGCAGGAGATGTAGAGCAGGCCGATCTCGCTGGGTGCCAGAATGTGCACATTGCCTTTGCTGTCCACCGCCACGTGTGGCTGCGGCTGGAACACAATGTCCGGCAACACTTCGCCGCCGAACCAGGCCGTGCCATCGATCGAATCGTAGCGGTAGTGCATCAGCCGGTAGCCCGCATCCAGTCCGCGCGCGATCAGAAACACCAAATGGCCGATGCCGTCGGCGTCGAAGGCCAGATCTGGGTAATCGCCTTTCTCGAACGAGGCGATCTCGGTCCACCAATCGAGAAAGTAGACCTTGTGGTAAAGGCCGTAGCCGCCGTAGACGGCGTGGATGTGGCCGTTCGGATCCTCGGCGATCGCGCCATGGAGCACCGGCGAAGAGCCGTCGTCGACCACGCGCGCGTTCATGAAGTTGACGCCGAGCAATAGATGCAACGCATGGCCGTTGTGGCCGTACAGCACGTGCAGCAGGCCGTCTTTGGCGGCCACGATGGAGGTGAACCCGTAGGCCGGCGACGAACGCAGCAGTTCGCCGTTGTCGACCCATTCGTCCCACGGCAGGCGATAGGCCAGGTGCAGCGCCTGTTGCGCGATCTCATTGTCGCTATCGTCGGGCGGAACCAGGCGCGTGCTGACGATCGCCGCCGTCCCGTTCTGAAAGATGGCCAGGCGCGGCGTCATCGTCGCCGCTGTGGGCACCTGTTCAAACCACCAACCCGCCGACGGCAGGGCGCCGTACCACAACCCCCAAATGCGGTTCGGGGTGTCTTCAATGGTATGGCCGGTATCGGCGGGGGTGGTGTCATTCTGGCGATCGGGGTCGTCGCCGTCGCCGTCGTTGCAATTGAGCACGGTTAGGCAGACGAACAGTCCACCCACCACAGCCAATATCAGACAGCCGAAAAATCGGCCCAAAACGCTCCCCTCTGCGCAACCACGGCGAGAATAGTTATTTATGTTTACATCTTTCCCCGTAATTCGTCAACGCCCGGTTGCGTTTGTTGACGCCGCCGCACCGCCGGCGCGAGCGGATGATTCGGCGCCGCGGCCAGGAAGCGGTCGAAGGCGGCACGGGCCTCGACGTGCCGTCCGAGCTCGTCCAAAGACAGGCCGGCACCGACATCGATGACAGCCGCGCACGCCCGTTGCTTGCGCCAATCGTTGATCCACATTTCGGTGGCCGGCGTCGGGTGCAAGACCCCCAACCGGCCGAGTTGCACCAGCGTCTTGGTCTGGCATGGGTCGGCCGCCAACAGCAGTCTCACGTCTTCTTCCGCGATGTCCCACTTGCCGATCGACACGGCCAGATGCGCGCGGTTGAGACGGGCTTTCAAATTGCCCGGGCTGACGGCGAGCGAGCGGCTGAACATCTCGAACGCCCGCGGCGTATCGCCGGCCTCGGCGTAGAAGGTGCCGAGGTTGTTGAGCGCCTGCGCGTTGGTCGGGTCTTGCGCGAGGTTGTCCGCCCACAGGCTCTCCTCGCTGCGCCACACCCAGGCGCGGTGGGCCGTGAGCGCCGCCAAAACCGCCACCAGAACGGCAAGCATCACCTGCGTCGCGCGGCGTTGGCCGAATGCGACCCCGGCCCCCGCCAACGCCAGCGCCACCGCCGCCGTCGGAAGGTAGTAATAGTGCTCCGCGATGGGGCGCACGAGCGGCACTAACCCCGCCGACGGAGCCATGGTTGCAGCGAACATGACGGTGGCAAAAGCGAACGCCGGAGTCCGCCGCCGGAGACGCCAAGCGAGGGCAAAAATCGCCACCCAAGCAACGGTCGCCAAAGCGGCGACGGGCAGGGCCGACCAGGCACCGTAATCGAAGGTCCGCAAGGGCCTTAAACCGATCGGTAACAAGGCCAGTTTCAACGCTTCCAAAGTGAGGCGCGGTACGGCTATCAACCGTACGGCTAATCCGCCTTCGACCACCACCGCTTTGTGGGCATGTGAGATGTTCAATATCACCCAGTGCCAGATCGCAAAAACGATGGCCAGCAGGCCGGGGATTCCCACCGCGGCGAGCCAGGCGGAAGCATCGCGACGACGCGCCGGGCGGGCCAGATAGACCCACGCCGCGGCGGGGGCGACAAGGGTCAGCGCCTCGGGTTTGGCCAGCAGTGCGGCGAGACAACAACCGGCCGCCGCCACGAGGTAGCCGGCACGCACGCCGCGCTCGTGCGGAATGGCCCGCGCAAGCAGGGCGAGG
>CAZEDX010000008.1:0-15681 GCA_964511015.1 uncultured bacterium
AGCTACCGTTTTCTGCCGCTCGTTGTCTTCGTCTTCGCCGGCCGCCCATGGGACAAGGCGCGCAGTCGTCGCCCGAGCAGAACCTCAATCTTGGCGACAAACGAGTCGCCGCCCAACGGGCGTCCGGTGAGCGTCGCACCGCGTAAATCCGAAGCCAATGAATCCTGATCCGGTTCCGTCAGCAGCGCCGCCCACTCCGCAGCCGGCAAGTCCACGGGGCCTTCGGCCAGTGGTAGCGCGCCAGCGACGCTCGGGTCTACGTGAAAAGCCGCGCTGGACCACGGGTAACGCGCCGCCACGCGCACCAGCCGCGCGCGCACGGGATTGCGTTCCACATAGCGCATTGCCGCCAGGTAATGCTCGTCGTCTAGCGCGCAGGAATAGTATCGGCTCTGCCACAAATGACCGGAGCGGCCGTGAAGTCGATTGATGTACAACGCGTACAGCAGGCACGTCCGACCAAGCGCCTTGGCCATCGATTCTTCCGTGCGCGGCGTGGCAATCAGATGCACATGGTTGCGCATCAAGCAATAGCCGTGAACGTCCAAACCGAAGCGTTCAGCCTGCGCCGCCAAGATCGTCAGGAAATGACGCCGGTCCTCATCGACAAAAAAAACATCCTGCTTGTTGTTACCCCGTTGCGTAATGTGAAATGGGATTCCCGGAACAACGGCGCGAGCGATACGTGGCATACCCTTTGGGTAGCACATCACAATGGCGAATGTCAAGAAAACGGTTGCTGTCCCTAGTTATGTCAAAGTTATGTCAATGGCGAATGTCAAGAAAATGGTTGCTGTCCCTAGTTTAGTTTAGTTTAGTTTAGTTACCAGTTACCCTAGTTACCAGTTACCGAGGGCGTAGACGGTCCTACCGGCCATGTCGGTCTTCTTTCCAGGGCAAATGACAGGTTAGTGCTGGGGCCGGAAGATCAGGCGATGCAGCAGGAAGAGCGCCGCGCCGCCGGCGAACGTGCCGCCGATCGCGCAGTAGCCCACCGCTTCGTGGCTCGGGTGCGTGATTTGAACGAAGACGGCGGTGGCCATAAGGCCGACTGCCACGGTTGAGCCCGCGTCGCGGAACACCCGTTTGAGCAGCGCACCCAACATGACCGCCTCCTGTCGTCATCATAACACGTCCTTCACCGAATTCCAGTAGGCTTGCCTTGCCGGCATCACCCTGATCTTCCGACCCAGACCGGACCGAAGCGCACGACTTCGGCCAGGCTAAAGTACTTCCTCATTGCCGCCGGCACCGGAATGCCGGCCTTGCTCGCTCGAATCATTTCGATCAGTCCGGGCTTGATTTTCGCGACGAAACCGATTGATCGCGACGTCGACCTCCTGCGCCGCCAACGTGATCTCTTTGATGTCTTGCCGCGTGAGCTGCCGCGCCGCCGCCCCCAGTTGGTCGGCCGGCACGGCGCCCAGGCGCACAATGCGTTCGACGGCCAGGCATTCGTACCAGGCATCCCAGGCGGCGCACCCCTGCTTGACCTGATCGTCGGTGAGCGACGGTTGCCCGCTCGATTCGCAGCGACAACGGATCGCCGTTCGCGGCAGCAGCGCCGCTCGGTTTGAGCCGACTCGCTGTTTGGTGGCTGGCTCTGGGGATCGATTTGGATCGAATCGATCCGGGCTGCCCCTACCAGAACGGCGGTCACGAGCGGATGCATCGGGACCTGGCCACCGAACTGGAACGTCGGCCTCCAGGCGCAGGGTGGTGACCGGTACGCGCTGTATTTTACCACTCTCTGCCTGGGACGAATCGATCTGGATACGCAATCCTTTCGGCCGGCTTCTCAACCTAGGAAGGACGATGCCGCTTGACCCTTCGACGCGCGATACGCCTTGGGGGCTGGAGGAAGGCGAAGCCTTCCGGAAGCCCCCAAGGCGTCTGTCCTACGAAACACAAATGTGTTACATATGTCTTGACCCAAATCCATTACCGATTTCCTGACTGCGCCCCTAAAGCCTACAGTCTACAGCCTAAAGCCTGCAGCCTAGAGTTCAAAATCTCCTGCTCCAAGCGGTTGAGGTCGCTTGTCCGGCCGATCAGGCGACCCGTCGGCGCCACCATTTTTCGGCTTCGACCACCAGGAAAACGAACGCGCCGAACAGCAAAATGCGCAGCCAGGCGCCCGACTTGATTGGTTCGCTGTGGAACATTCTGTTCATTACCGGCACATAGGTGAACGCCGCTTGCAGGGCGGTCATCGTTGCCGCTCCGACCCAGATCCAGGGATTGGAGAACCAACCTACGGATCTTGCGCTTTGGTTCAGCGAACGGCTGTTGAACAGGTAGAACATCTCGCCAAACACGTAGACCGCCACGGCCGCCGTGCGTGCCGCCGCTTCACTGGCGCCGATGGAAATCTCCCAGCGGTAAATACTGAAGGCGCCGATGCACAGCAGAATGGAGACGAGAATGATGCGCCCGACCAGCGCACTATTGAAAATGGAAGCGTTGGCGGATATCGGTGGGCGCTCCATGATTCCCCGCTCTTTGGGTTCGAACGCCAACATCAAGCCCAGTGAAATCGCCGTCGCCATATTGATCCAGAGAATCTGCACGGGCATGATCGGCAAGGCGACGCCAAGGATCACCGCGGCCAAGATGACCAGTCCTTCGCCGCCGTTGGTCGGCAAGGTCCAGACAATGAACTTCAACAGGTTGTCCCAGACGCCGCGCCCCTCCTCAACCGCTGCTTCAATGGAAGCGAAGTTGTCGTCGGTGATCACCATGTCGGCGGCCTCGCGGGCAACCTCGGTGCCGCTCAAGGCCATCGCCACCCCGATGTCCGCGCGGCGCAGCGCCGGCGCATCGTTGACTCCGTCGCCGGTCATCGCCACGACGTGGCCACGCTCTTGGAGCGCCTCGACAAGTCGCAGTTTGTCCGCCGGAGTGACGCGGGCAAACACGTCGATTCGCTCTACGGAGTCGATCAAATCGGGATCGGACATGATCGCCAGTTCGGCGCCGCTCAACGCGCGTCCGTCGGCCCGGAGGATACCAAGCTGGCTGGCGATCGCCGATGCGGTCGTCACGTGATCCCCCGTGATCATCTTGACCGCAATGCCGGCGCGGTGGCAGGTTTCCACCGCTCCCTTGGCTTCCGGCCGCGGCGGGTCGATCATTCCCTGAAGCCCCAGGAAGAGCAAACCCGCCACATCGTCGTGAGACACGGATTCCGCGGCAACCGGCATTTGCTTGCTGGCGAAACACAACACGCGCAGTCCTTGCGAGGCCATGTCACGCGCTTGCTTCTCGATCACGGCCTGGTCGAGTGGTGTTGTTCGGCCTTCCGCGTCCAGCGCGCCGACACATCTTTCCAGGATTCGTTCCAACGAGCCTTTGACATACAAGCTCGCTCTATTTTCGCCGGCGATCCTGACCAATGTAGCCATGTACTGGTGTTCCGATTCGAAAGGAACCGTATCGATTCTGGCGTATCGGAGCGCCACGTCGGCCGGCTTCCATCCGACCTTCCCCGCGGCGGTGAGCAAGGCCCCTTCGGTAGGATCGCCGTGAACCTTCCAAAGCGCGCCTTCCTGAACGAGAGTCGAGTCGTTGCAAAGCGCCCCACAAATCAGGGTTTCTTCGAGCGCGCGATTTTCGTTCCGCGGAACGGGCTTTCCCTCACTGGTCAGACGGCCCTCGGGCGCATACCCCACCCCGTCCAGGTCATACTGTTTACCGCCGGCGAACAAAGCCCGGACGGTCATCTGGTTTTGCGTGAGCGTGCCGGTTTTGTCGGAGCACACGACCGTCGTGCTTCCCAATGTTTCCACCGCGGGCAGATGGCGGATAATCACCCGTCGCTTGGCCATGCGCGAAACGCCGATGGCCAGGACAATGGTCACCACGGCCGGAAGACCTTCAGGGATCGCCCCCACGGCAAGGGCAATGGCGGCCATGAACGTGTCGATAATCGGCTGCCGGCGGATAAGACCGACGGCGAAGGTGACCGCGGCCATGGCCATGATCGCCCACAGCAAAATGTGAGTGAACCTCTTGATCTTGGCGGTCAGCGGTGTTTCCAGACTTTCCGCCGCCGCGATCATCTCCGAAATGCGGCCGATTTCGGTGTTGTCGCCGATGGCCACAACAGCGCCGCGGCCGGTGCCGTAAGTCACCAAGGTGGACGAAAACGCCATATTCGAGCGGTCCGCCAATCCAACGGCTTGCGGAAGAACATCCGTTCCCTTCTGAACAGGCAACGATTCGCCGGTCAATGAACTCTCATCAATCTGCAATTCCCGGGCGGCAATCAAACGCAAATCGGCCGGCACTCGATCGCCGGATTGCAGCAGCACGATGTCTCCCGGCACCAGCAACTCCGAGGGGATACGCTGGCGATTTCCATCCCGAACGACAGTCGCCTCACTGCTCAGACTCTTGGTGAGCGCGCCGATGGCGGAAAGCGCCTTCGCTTCCTGAAGGAAACCGACGAAGGCGTTGACCAGCACAACCGCAAAGATCACCCCGGCATCCACCCACTCCGCCAACAGAGCGGTGACGACCGTGGCGGCCAAGAGGATGTAAATCAACGGTTGACGAAACTGGAGCAGAAAGCGGACCAGGGGCCCCCGGCCTTTTCTTTCGGAAATTTTATTGGGTCCAAATCGCTCCTGACGGTGCCGGATTTCCAAGGTGCTGAGACCTCGTTCCGGATCAGTCGCCAGGATTTCCAATGCGGTCTGGGCGGCAATATGGTGACAGTTGTCGCAGACGATCCGTTCCATCAAACACCTCACCTTCTTGAACTGAGTAGAGTTTAAGGCGTTGATGTCAAAATGCTAGTCGTGAACTCACGGTGGTCTGGCAAATCGGCCTGCTAGGGCTATTCTCTCTGCGAGTGTTCCGGGTTCGCCATCGAACGGCACCGTTGGAACACTCGGCGAACCGTTCCTCCATCAACGGCCACGGCCGCACGCGGCACAAAACCGTAGGACGCAGCAGCTATGCGCTCTGGCCGACAAACCTTCGCTTGTGTTTGCAAACACAAGAGGGTAACCACGGAAAAATGGTTTGACACTATCCTGCCTCCGTGCTGCCAATGGGCTTGGCGTCTGTCCTGCCTAGTCCAAGGAGGCTCCCTGTCACCCCAGATGAATTCCTGGACCGGGTCCTCTTCGGTTTGCACCTCGCCGATTGATGCTTATCCAATACAGAGCGGTGGTATACTGCGCCGGGGTCAAACGGACCCGGCCGCCAACAAATGCTCATTTCGGAAAAACAATGATTCGATGCAAAGCTCTCGCAGTCGTGACCATTGCCCTCTTGTTGGTCGTGATGCGGCCGCCGTCGGCCTCGGCGTCGATGAACCATCTCATGTCGACCTACGGCATTCTGCCCCGCGATATGGCGCTGGCCGGGGCGCAAGCGGCGGGCTACCCCGATCCGGCGGCGACGTACCTCAACCCGGCTGCACTGGCCGGGATACCGGACACGCGGCTGCAGGTCGGCTATCTTTTCGCGCAGCCGTTCTTCCGAGGCGGCCGCGCCGGAGACGAGAAGGATTTCCAGACGGCCAACCGGGTTGCCTCGCTGTGCATGTCGTTGCCGTTGGGCCGGCTGTTTCGCGATCCCTACCCGTTCTCGATGGGCATCGACCTGCTTTTCGACAACAACTTCGAGACGCTGATCAATTTCGAGGACCGCAACTGGCGCCACGGCAATTTTGTCCGTTACGGATTGCAGACCTTCAGCATCATCAACACCATCGGCGTGCGCGTGATCGAAGGGCTGAACCTCGGCGGCGGCTTCATTCACACCACGAACAGCCAGACGATGTTGGTGCAAAAGGTGGACATCGCGGGCAACACCAGCGACGAGGAGATCACCCTGAGGGCCAAGCCCGTGTTCGTTCCCCTCTTCGGCCTGCAAGTGGATCGGCCGAGTTTCCGGGCGGGCGCGGTGTATCGCGGCGAGTCGATCAGCCGCATCGACCCGTCGGCGGCGGACACCACGGTGGTGGCCGGCGATGCCACGTTGTCGCGCTACGACACCCACATGGTCTTTGCTGACGCGTTCTATCCGCAACACGTCGCCCTCGGCGTCGAGCTATGGCCGCACGGCGTGGTGGCGGTGTCGGTGCACGGCGAATGGCAGAACTGGAATCAGTTGGAAAAGGAAATCGACGCCGGGGACCGGGCGCGGGAGGACCACGACATCCGCACGCGGGATGTCTACGTGCCGCGCCTGGGCGTGGCCTGGCAGCCGGCGGAGGGTATGGAACTGCGCGCCGGCGCCGCTTACGAGGCCAGCCCGTTCGTGCACGTCGGCAACGGGGACAACCTCGTGCTCGACAACGACCGTTTGCGTGTCGCGCTGGGTTTTGGCGCCGAACTCTTCCGGCACCGCGTCTTCGCCCGGCCGGTCACGCTCAACCTGGCCGCGTTGTGGTTGCACCTGTTTCCGCGGGAGGAGCGGACCGCCGACGAACTCACAGTCCGCAGTTGGGGTGACCTGATCGGCGGCGCCGCATCGATTTCGCTGGGGTTCTGACCGCGGCGACACCGCGGACTGCTTCTTGGCCCGAACCGTCACCGGCGAATGGTGCCAAGGTATCCTTCGCCGCCAGGGTTTGCTCTGCCCCTATTCCGCCCCGTCGATCTGCGCTAGCCACAGCGCGTCGTCGCGAACGTAGGCAATCGAAACCACACCGGCCGAATCGACGCCGACCGACGTATCGGGGAGATCTTCCACGGCGTCAACCAAATAGGAGGCCCAAACGTCACCGGCGTTGGTCGCATAGTGCACGCCGGCGTTGTCGGAATAGGTCAGGTGGGCCACGCCGGAACCATCGACGGCCAGCGAAAGGCCTTCGTACACGTGGTCGACCAATGCCGTGTCGGTCCAGGGAGTGCTCGAGTCGGCGCGTTCGGCATAGCGCAGTTCGCCCAGATTCGCGCCGGTGTTCGTGGAGCCGTAGGCCACGCGAAGATGCCCGTCGCCTTCCGCCCGCAGCGCGGCGAAATTCATCCAACCACTCACGGAAATCGCCGGCAAAGCCTCGACGGTCCATTCACCGGTTTGATCGGTGGCTAAGTAAGGAACATAGTCGCAAAAATAGGCCACAAAGACATGCCCCGCATCGTCCACATCCACGGCGGTCGCTTGCACCGACCACGCATTGCAAGTGTCCAGAAGCGTCGATTCCCAATCCGAACCGTTGTAATAGGCATGGATAACCTTGAAAAAGGCCGTACCGTCGCCAAGCTGATAGGTAACGTGTGCACCCCCGGCACCGTCGACCGCTAGGGAGTTGGCCGACCCGGTGGCCGCCCCAGTGCAACGGCCGAAATTCAGCGATTCGCAGGAGCTGCTGAGCAACGTGAGCGCGTAGAACGGGGACCGTTCCTGATAGTTCGCGGAGCCCGTGTAATAAGCGCCGTATTGGTCGAAACCAACCTGCTCGCTGTACTCAGAAATGCGCACCTTGCCATCATCGGCGCGAATCGCGCTGTCTTCCCCCCTGTTCAGCGATTCGGTGTGGTACGGATAATAGCTGAACCAACCCTCCGCGATGACCGAAACCGACCAGCCGTCGCTCTGGTTCGTGGCATACAACAGATTGTCGTAATAAGCTTCAAAGTACCCGTAATAAATTTTTTGATGGCGCTGGAAGGTAATGTGCAGGGCGTCGGCAGGATCGACGGCCAGCGACAATTGCCCTTCCACCCAATTCCACTCGGTGGCCGGATCGATCTCGGTCAAGGTGGCCGCGATGGTGTCGTCGTCGTCGATGGTATCGTCGTCGATCGCGTCATCGTCGGCGGTGTCGTCATCAACCAGATCATCGTCGGCCGCGTCGTCGTCGACCGTGTCGTCATCGACGGTATCATCATCAGTCACATCGTCGTCGACGGAGTCGTCGTCGATCAGATCGTCATCGACCGCATCGTCATCGGCGGTATCGTCATCAGTCGCGTCGTCATCGACCGCGTCGTCGTCCGCGACATCGTCGTCGACGGAGTCGTCATCTGTCAGATCATCATCGAGGAGATCGTCGTCGAAAAGGTCGTCGTCGATCGCATCGTCGTCTTCGGTGCTCGCGTCGTCATCGACCAGTTCATCATCGTCGGAGGAATCATCGGCCGGAGTGCAAGCCAAGCCGAGCAGCAGGCAGACGAAGCACCAACCCAGCAACCAGTGATGGCTCATCATCCAATCCCCTCCTTTGGATACTACTATATGCAAAATATGTGCCACGGAAGGGCGCGACAATTGCCGGTGATCTCGCACACTTGGCAACCGGGTGTTTACGACCGGCGGAAAATCTTCCGCGGAACGCGGAAATTTCAGCGGCGGTCGGCCGTGAAACGCCTTTTTTCAACACCCTCGCCGGATACTCCTTGTCTGCCTGCCGGCGCCAGATTATCATGCGTCGTCGCAGTACCTCCGGCAGTGGAACAGGCGGCAACGCCGGTTCGCTTCATCGCCGGTTTTTGGATGGCCAGCTCGATGACGAAATCGCAGTCCTTCCTTCGCCTGCCCCGGCGCGCGCTGTTGCTGTTGCTCACGCTTGTCATTGGCGCCCTCGCGGCGCCGGCATTCGCCGAAGAATCGCCTCCGCCCGTGGCGGAACCCGGTCCGGAAAACGGCGTGATCGAAGGCCAGGTGCTCATCGAAGGCGTGCGCGAGCCGGTGCCCGCGGCGACGGTGAAGCTGGTCGGCACCACGCGCACGGTCGAGACCGACGAGCAAGGGCGCTTCCGCTTCGACGAGGTGCCGCCGGGGTCGTACTATCTCACCGTCGCGGCGGACACGATCGAGGAATTCACGCTGGCGGTGGTCGTCAAACCGGGGCAGACGGCGACGGCGAAGTGTTACGTCAAACGCACGGCGTATCTGCAAGACGAGGTTGTGGTTACCGCCCCGCGCCAGCCGGAGCAGACTTCGAGTCAGGAGATCAGCGCCCAGGAACTCGACGGCGTGCCGGGCGCGAACAACGACGTGATCCGCGTGGTCGAAAACATGCCCGGCGTGGCTTCGGTTGGGCCGGGCGGATTCGGCGACATGAACGGGCTGGTGATCCGCGGCGTGAGCGCCGACAACTCCCTCTATCTGTTCAACGGCTTCGGTATTCCGCAGTTGTTCCACTTCGGCGCGCTGGTTTCGACGATCAACGCCGAACTGATCGACGATATCACCTACTACCCCGGCGGCTTCGGCGTGAAGTACGGCCAAGCGCTCGGCGGCGTGGTCGAGGTGACCAGCCGCAGCCCGCGCACCGATCGCATTGGCGGCGTGGTCGACCTGAGCACGTATTCTTCGTACGTCATGTTCGAAGGACCGGCGGGGCCGAACTTCAGTTGGGCCGGCTCCGTGCGGCGCAGCTTCATCGACTTCATCCTGCCGGCCGTCATTCCGGAAGACCAGGCCTCGTTCACGCTCTCGCCGACCTTCTACGACTACAGCGCGATCCTCGAATACCGCCCCGACCCGAACAACCTCGTGCGTACCACCTTCGTCGGCGCCGACGATCGCGTGGGCCTGGTCGGCCAGGTCGACACCAATGAACCGTTCAGCGGCTCGTCGTTCGATTCGGTGATCGACTGGCACCAGGGCTCCGTGCGATGGGATGCGGCGCCGACCGGCGCGTTCACCAACTCGCTGGCGGCGAATCTGCTCTATTTTCAGACGGAGAACAACTTCGGTGAGAACATGAAGGTGGAACTCGCCATTCTCTCGCCGGTGTTGCGCGAGGAGTTCACGTTGGCGCTCGGTTCCTGGAACCAGTTGCGCGCCGGAATGACCGTGGGTTACGCGCGCATCGACCTGAACCTGAACGTCCCGCATGTACCGTCGGAAGGCCATCCGATGATGGCGAGCAATGATGAGATTTCACACCAGAATTTTGTGGCGGAAACGGTTGACGGCACGGCGTACCTCGACGACGTGATGAAGCCGGCGCCATGGGTACAAATCATCCCCGGCGTGCGCGTCGACTATACGCACTATCTCAACCGGGCCACCGCCGACCCGCGCTTGCTGACCAAGTTCTTCGTGACCGACCGCGCGACAATCAAAGCCGCCGCCGGCATCTACCACCAATGGCCGGACTACACGGAGATCACTGAGGGTTACGGCAACCCGGATCTGCGTGCCGAGGTCGCTTACGAAGGCGTGCTCGGCGGCGATTACGACTTCGGACAAGGGTGGTCGCTCGGCATCGAGAGCTACTACAAGTACCTCGATGACCTGGCGACGCAAACCGAGGCCGGCGACGACGTGCCCTACCGTAACACCGGCGTCGGCTACATTTATGGTGGGGAGTTGTTGGCCCGCAAACGGCTGACCGACCGCCTCTTCGGCTGGGTTTCGTACACCTACTCCGTATCCATGCGCCGCGACACGCCGGATGACGACTGGCGCTATTTCGATCAGGACCAGCGCCACAACTTCATCATCCTGGCCAACTACACGTTGGGCGAGTCGCGCTTGTGGCGGATCGGCGCGAAATGGCAATTCCAAACCAGCACGCCCTATACGGCGATTGTCGGCTCGCTCTACGACGCCGACACCGACACCTACCAGCCGATCTACTCCGAAGACGTCAACGGCGAGCGGGAAAAGCCGTATCATCAGCTCGACCTGCGCGTCGACAAACTCTGGGTGTTCCGCTCCTGGACGCTGAACACCTATCTCGACGTGCAAAACGTCTACTGGAACCAATATCCGGCCGGCTACATGTACAACTACAACTACACCGAGCGAAAGCCGGTGTCGTTCGCGCTGTTCCTCCCGTCGATCGGGTTGGACGCGCGTTTCTAAAACCCAGGAGGACCGGCATGAAGACCAACGCAGGACGATGGGCGGTGGCGTTGGCGTGTCTGGCGGCGGCTATGTTGGCCGGCTGCACCGAGCCGTTCCCGTCGGCCAGCTACCTCGATCAACAAAGGTTCCTGGCCGTGATCACCGATCCGCTCGAGGCCGCGCCGGGCGAGGAAGTTTCCTTCTCCGCCGTCATCGCCAATGAAGACGGCTCGCTCTACGACGGGCCGATCGCCTGGGCGGTCGTCAGCATGGCGATGATGAGCGGGCAGGATATCGACCCGAACGATGTCTATCTGCAACAGCCGGGCGAGGCCGCGTTCGTCTGGAGCGTGCCCGAGGCGGAGGATCTGCCGGCAAAGTTCGGTCCGCCGGAGCGCGACGGGTATCTGGTCACGGTAACCGCTACGGCCTTTAAAAACGGCGACCCGCAGGGCGAACAACTGAGCGCGACCAAGCTTTTCATCATCTCGAACCGGCCGGCGGGCGAACGCCGGATCAACCCGGCGATCGCCTCGCTCGAGGTGCAAGCCGGCGGCGAAGCGCTGACGCCCGACGACGAAGGCCGCTATGAAACCAGCCGCTCGTCGGTCACTTTGGTGGCCGAACCCGAAACCGACCTGGGCGACCTGACCTACCACTGGTTCGCCACCGACGAGGACTTCGCGCCGCAACTCGAGCACAAACAGAAGTTCGACCCCAACGGCCGCGGCGAATACGCCGTCTATCTTGTTCTGCGCCAGAGCTACTACTTCGAGCACGACAACGCGACCAGCACGCGGGTGACTGGGGCCGACTGGCGGCGGGTGGTGGTGGCATTCACCGGCGAGTAGGCCAGCCTAAAAACAACCGTTTTGATCTTGACCGCGCCAAAACAGGGACAGTCGCTTGGCGAGCGACTGCCCCCTGAGTCAATCGTCCACACGCGCTATTCGCAGTAGACCGTCCAGCAGTCCGGATACTCACAGTCGTCAATGAACGCGCCGCACGAATCCGCGCCCAGGCAACCGCAAGCGCACACCAGGTAGGCGTCCGGGTCGGCGCAGCCGGTCAGCCACAGGTCTTCACACTGCGCCAAATCAGCGTAGCCGCCCTGGTTGTCGCAGTTGTCGATGACGAACTGGCAGATGTCTTCCAGTGTGCACGAGGCCGCATCGTCGTCAGCGGCGTCGTCATCGCCGGCGTCGTCGTCGGCCACATCGTCGTCGGCGGCATCGTCGTCGTCGTCATCATCACCGCTACAGGCGATCAACGTGAAGGAAGCAAGCACTGATACAACGATCATCCATACGAGCCAATTGCGGAACAAGTTCATTGGATACCTCCCTGAAACTGGGTCATTCCTGGTTGTTTCGATCATACCCACTCCGGCCGCGGGCACAAGCGAAGCCCGCCTTGAGGCAACATGGGCATATTGCGCCCCCGCTCCGGATTCGATATCGTTTTACGGAACGACATTGCGGAGGACGCGGTGGGAATAGGCAGTAGCCCCAAAGAAGTCATCAAGGCCGCCGGCGACGGATTCCTCACCTTCACCACGATGAACCTGCGGCCGTATGGCACCAGCGAGAAGCTGCGGCAACTGATTAACGAGATCATCATCCTCGAACGCACCTACCGTAACGAGATCATCGGCGAAGAAGATTTCGAAGGTAATCGCAAGAAGCACTTCCGGCTCGGCAACCTGCGCAAGGCGCGCCTCACCATCGAAGGCTTCGCCAAGTCGCGCCGTATTCCGCTGTAACCCTAGCCGCGGAAGAATTCCGTCAATGCCTCGGTGACGCGGCTGATGTCGCGGTCGGTCATCTCCGGAAAATTGGGCAGGCTCAGGATTTCGCCACATGCGCGGGTGGCGTGCGGGAAAGCGTCGGGCGGATACGCGAGAAAGGCGAACGCCGGTAGGCGGTGGATCGGCTGCGGGTAGTGGACCTTGGCCTGAATCCCCCGCGCGCGTAGCCACGAAAGTAACTCGTCTCGTCGCGCAGTGCGGACCACGACGTTGAACGGCGCCGGCCCGGCCCCCGGGGTCTCCGCCAGGAACCGCAGATCGCCCAGACCGGCCGCTCGTTCGCGATAGACCGTCTCGATCTCCAGCCGCCGCCGGGCCCACTCCTTAAGCCGCGGCAACTTCAGCCGCAGCACGGCCGCTTGGATCTCATCGAGCCGGCTGTTGCGGCCGACGGCCATCACTTCGCCGTTGCGGCCGTGATCGCCCAAGCAGCGGACACGCGCGGCGAGGTCGGCATCGGAGGTCGTCACCGCACCGCCGTCGCCGAAGGCGCCCAGCGTCTTCCCGGGAAAGAAACTGAACACGCCGGCCGCGCCGAAGGTACCAACGTGCCGGCCGTGCAAGCGGGTCGCGTGGGCCTGCGCGCAGTCTTCGATCACCACCCAACCGCGCTGCTCGGCCAAGGCCAGTACCTCGCCAAGCGCCGCCGGGTAGCCGAACAAGTGCACTGGAATGACAGCCCGGGTCTTTTCGCTTGCCGCCTGGGCCAACGCCGCCGGATCGAGTTGCAACGTGCGCGGATCGACGTCGACCAACGCCGGCCGCGCACCGACCATACACACCGCTTCGGCGGTGGCGTGGAATGTGTTGGCCGGCAGCAGCACCTCGTCGCCCGGCCGGATGCCGGCGGCGACGAGCGCCAACGCGATGGCGTCGGTGCCGTTGCCGACGCCGACCACATGCGGACAGCCGACGAACGAAGCGAACTCGTGTTCGAACGCCGCCTTTTCCGGCCCATTGACGAAGCGTCCGGAAGCCAGCACGCGCGCGATCGCGGCGCCGATCTGCGCCTGCAGTTCACGATACTGAGCCCGCAAATCGGCCAGCGGCAGGTCGGCCACGTTCAGTCTCCGTAAGTCAGATGGTCGATCGTTTTGACCTGGCGCGCCGGATTGCCGGCGACCACCGCGCCCGGTTCGACGTCGGCGGTAACCACCGCCCCGGCGCCGACCAACGCTCGTTCTCCGATGCGCACGCCCGGCAGAATGGTGACATTGGCGCCGATGATGGCACCCGCGCCGATCTCCGGTCCGCGCAGGTTGTCCTTCACGCCCGGATAGGTGGGGTACTTGGCGTTGGTCAGGCACACACGCGGCCCGACCCAGCAGCCGGAACGCAAGATGGAAAACTCGGGAATGAAGACGCCGGTGTGCACCCGCACGCCATCTTCGATGGTCACGTCGTGTTCGAGCACGCTGCCGGTGCCGATGCTCACGTCGTCGCCCAGATAGCAGAATTCGCGGATTAGCACGTGGTGGCCGCAGAAGAAGCGGTCGCCGATTTGCGTGCCGGCATAGATCACGGAGTGTGAGAGAATGCGCGCCCGTTCACCCAGCCGCGTCTTGGCCGCACGTTTGCCGCGCAACGGGTGGCCGATGACTACGAAAGGGCCGATATCCGGTTCATGTCCCAGTTCTACGTCGGCGTGAATCAACGGTTCGGTCATGTCCGTCCCTCCGCTTCAATCGGCTGTTCCTGTCCGGTTTCGCCGGCCAGCATCACCGCCTGGATGATGCGCGTGACCTCCGCGGCGTGCGCCCCGTTGGTCAGCGGCTTGCCGCCGGTGCGCAGACAGTCGAGAAAATGTGCGCACTCGCGGCGCAACGGTTCGACGAATTGCGCCGCACAGTCCACCCGCTCCAGGGGCGCGCCCAGTGTCGGCAACGCGGCGGCCAAGCGGTCGAAATCGCCGTTCCACGGACGATCCGGCGACGGATGACGATAGATCGCGAACGCGGCCGGCGCTGCGACCTCGTCATAGAGCAACACGCGCTCCTCGCCTTCGATGACGATGCGCCGGGTCTTGTCCGGACCACGCCACGAAAATGCGAGGTGCGCGCCCACGCCGCCCGGGTGGAGCAACTCGATGGACGCCTCGTCGTTGAAATCGCCCGATCCGCCATGCTCAAGCCGCGCCCGCGCCTGCCGCGGCAACACGCCGAGCCAGTGGCGCAAGATGCTGACGTCGTGCGGCGCCAGCATCCACACCACGCCGCACGCGCGTGGCCGGTCGTTGTGGTTCGCCCGCCGCGAGTAAATGGCGCGCACCCGACCCACCGCCCCGGCGCGCAATATCTCGCCAATACGATCGATCACCGGGTGATAGCGATAGGTCAGCCCGATCATCAGCAGCCGCTGCGCCTGGTCGGCCGCGCGGACAATCTGCTCGACCTGGGCCAGTGCCAGCGCCATCGGCTTTTCTACGAATAAATGCTTGCCCGCTGTCAGCGAGCGCATGGCCGCCGCATGGTGTTGCGAAGGCGGCAGGGCCAGCATAACCGCGTCAGTCGCCGGGTCGCGCAACACCTCTTCCAGATCGGTGGTGAGACAGGCGCCACCCGCTTGCGCGCGCACGAAATCCAGCCGGGCCGGATCGGTGTCGCACACCCAGCGCACGGACTGCGGCGCGAGCGCCAGCAGGTTACGCACGATGTTCGGTCCCCAATGGCCGGCGCCGACCACCGCGATTTGCGGGCTGGATGAATTGGACATGCCGGTCATCTTACGCGTTGTCGAGCACGCGAAGCAACACAGCACACACGCGCGCGGCGTCGGCCGCGGTCATCCGCTCGTGACACGGCAAGGCCAACGTGCGACCGGCCACGTCGCGCGAAGCCGCCACCTGTGCGGCCGGCGTGTTGTAGCGCCGGCGGTAATAGGGCGTATCGCTGAGCGACGAACCGGCGATGGTCACCTCGATATGGTTCTCCGCTAATTTGGCCAACAGCCGCTCACCGTCGACCGTTTCGGCGATCAGCACGGCGAAGGTCTGGTGATTCCACCGGACGTTCTTCGCCCGGGGCGGCAATCGCAACTGCGGGTGGCCGGCCAGCCGGCGCCGGTACTCCGCTCCGATCAGCGCACGCGCCGCGACGATCTCCTCGAGGTGAGCA
>CAZEDX010000008.1:15691-74833 GCA_964511015.1 uncultured bacterium
AAGCTGCGAACGGCCGATGGTACAGGAGACTTCGGGTAAGCGCAGATTCAGCCCTGGTGTTTCGAGTTGTCTCGACGCGCCGAACCCGTGGTCGGCGAAAACCCGGACCGCACGCGCCAGGCGGCCGTTGTCGGTCAAGACCGCGCCGCCTTCGCCGCTGGTCACCACTTTACGCGGGTGAAAGCTCACCGCCGCCGCCATGCTCGCGCAGCCCAGCGGCCGGCCGCGCACGGTGGTGCCGAGCGCGCACGCCGAGTCTTCCAACACCACTGCTCCCGCCCGGCTCGCGAGCGGCGCAATGGCGTCCAGCTTCGCCGGCCAACCGAACTGGTGAACCACCAGCACCGCACGCGCCGGCTGCTTCAGCGCCTGGGCCAGCGCCGCCGGCGACAGGTTGAAGTCGGCCGGATCGATGTCGACGAACACCGGCTGTGCGCCAAGCAGTTCGACGGCGTTGGCGGTCGCCACAAAACCGTAGTCGGGCACAATCACACGGTCGCCCGGTTTTATTTCCACCGCGCGCAACATGGCGAACAACGCCGAGGTGCCGGAATTGAGCGTGACCGCGTGGCGCACGCCGCACGCGCGCGCGAGCTGCTTTTCGAAGCGCCGGCGCACCGGCCCCTTAGTCAGGGCGCCGGACGCCAGAATCTTATGCACCTCCGCCATCACCTCGTCGGCGATCAGCGGATGCGCCAGGCGAATGCGGTCAACAACGCGCGGCATGTTCGCGATACCATTCGACCGCGCGGCGCAGGCCGTCGGCCAACGCCACATGCGGAGAGAAACCCAGCACCGCTTGTGCGCGATCGATCACCGGCGCGCGGTGGGGAATGTCGACGCCGAAATGCGGCCGCGTGACGATGGGCGCGCCCGTCCCCGCCAATGCGACGATCTGTTCGGCCAGGCCGCGCGCGGAAACGGTATTGCCAGGGTGTCCCACATTGAACACCTGGCCCGGCCCGTCGGTGCGCAACACCGACACGGCCGCATCGACGAAGTCCTCGACGTCACACCAGGCGCGGGTTTGCGCGCCGTCGCCATGCACAACAACTTCCCGACCGGCCAACGCCGCGAGCGCCATGTCCCGCACCGCTCCTTCGCCGGTCTGTCCGGGTCCAAACACATTAAACGGCCGCAGCACATGCACAACCACTCCCTGCTGCCGCCCCCAGGCCAGACACGCCTTCTCGCCGGCGATCTTAGACAGCGCGTAGGTCCAACGCGGTTCGTGGACATCGCCAACCCACAGCGGATCGTCCTCCTTCGCATGCGCCGCTTCCGTGCCATAGACCTCGCTGGACGACACGAAAACCAGCCGCCGCGGCCGGCACTCGGCTAGCGCGCCGAGCAGCGCTAGCGTGCCACCCAGGTTCACGCGCATGACTTCGTAAGGCCGCTGATAGTAGTTGCTGACGCCGGCGATGGCGGCCAGGTGCACGACCACGTCAACACCACGCACCGCTTCGCGCAAGGCCGCGCTATCGAGGATGTCCCCCCGGACCAGCCGCGTGCGCGCCCGCACCTCTTCGGGCAGAAAGCGCCACGAATTGCGCGCCAGATTGTCGTAGATCACGACGTTCGCCGCATCGGCCAGTCGCGCCGCCAGTGCGCTGCCCAGAAAGCCGGCGCCGCCGGTGAGTAGAATTCGTTCTCTTGAGTTGTCCGCCTGACCGTTCATCGTAAATCGTTTGTTCCATACGAGTCCGTTATTGTCAACGCGCAGAACGTGTCAACGTGCAGAACGTTGTTCGCCCTCGGGCGGCGTGCTATCGTCGCGTCATGTCCGAACCACGCGCCGTACCGCAGCGTCGCATCGCGCTGATCCATCCCGCCGCTCCCGCCGCCAGCGCCTTCGACCGGCTGGGGCGTTCGAGCATACCGCCGCTGGGCCTGCTCTACCTGGCCGCCGCGCTTGAGCAAGCCGGGCACTCCGTGCGTGTGTTTGACCTGGCACTGCCCCGGCACGATCGCCAGTTGCTGGCAGAACTGCGTTCATTCGCGCCGGACTTGGTTGGTCTCGGCACCCTCGCGCCGGCCTACGATCAGGTGCGGGCCTTGGCGGAACGGTTGCGTACCGCGTTGCCGGCCGCCACGCTGATCGCCGGCGGCGCCGACGCCACCACCCGGACCGACTTGTACCAGCCACTGTTCGACACGGTGTTCGTCGGCGAAGCCGAGCAGACGCTGGTTGATTACTGCGCTTCGGCCGAGCCGCCGGCCCAACGGATGATCCGTTCGACCGCGCGCGTCGTGCCGGATGAAGCGCCTTTCCCTGCGCGTCATTTGCTGCCGCTGAAGGAATACCACGGCGGTCCGGCCTACAAGCGGCGGCGGCACTCGACGAGCATCTTCACGCACCGCGGTTGTCCGTATCACTGCGCGTTCTGCGAAAAAGGCGTACACGACGGCCCGATCCGCCTGCGCTCGGCCGGCAGCATCTTCGCGGAGATCGGCGAGATTCGCCGGGTTCACGGCATTCACGATTTGCGCTTCGTTGATGACGTGCTGTTGTGCAACCATGTCGTGGTGCGCGAGCTATGCGAATTGGTGCTGCGCGCAGGCGAGCGGTTTTCCTGGATGTGCTGCGGCCGCGTCGACCTGCTCGACGACGGTTTGCTGCGCCTGATGCATCGCGCCGGTTGCTATCGGCTCGAACTCGGCCTGGAGAGCGGCAGCGAACGTGTGCTGGCGCAGGTGGACAAAAAGATCACCGTGGCCCAGGCGATCGACGCGGTCCGGCGCACGCGGCGCATGGGTTTGGAAGTCATCGCCAACTTCATTCTCGGCCTGCCGGGCGAAACGCGGGAAGAAATGGAGCACACCGTGCGTTTCTCGCGCGCGGCCCGACCGGATTTCGCCATCTACTTTGTCTTTACGCCATTCGCGGGGGCGCCGATCAGCCGCCAGCTCGGGCTCCGCTGGGGCGACGCACCGTCGTTCCGCGCGCCATCGCCGCACTACCTGGTGCCGACCGCCGAGGTCGAGGCGCTGGCCGAGCGCGCCTATTCGCGCTTTTATTTCCGACCGCGCACCATTGCGCGCCGGTTGTGGTCGTTGCGGAGTCCGTATCTGGCGTGGGAGTTTGCGCGGCTCGCGTTCACCCACCTGTGGCGGCGGCTATCTCCGGCCGGCGGCAATCCCAATAGACAATCCGCGGGCTGACGCGCCCGGTGCGGACTTGCCAGCCTAACGGTTCGAGCACGGCGGCCGGATCGAACGTCCAAAAAGTATTGATCGCCGGCGGTTCGAGCAGACGCAGCATCAGCCGTTGGCCGAAGTTGCCTTGCGGGTCGAAATCGCACACCAGCACCCGCGGGCAACCCAGCGCGGCGGCTTGGCGGAGGATCTGGTCGCGGTCGGCCAGTTCGTGCAACACCGCACAGAACAACACGGTGGCGTATTCGTCGAGACACAAGGAAAGGTCCGCTACCGTGCCACAAAGAAAACGATGGTCGGGATAGCGGCGACGAGCTTCCGCAATCGCGGCGGGGTTCGGGTCGACGCCGAAGTAGCGGCCGTGCCGGCCGGCGGCGTTGGCGCCAATGCCGCAGCCGATTTCGAGCACGCTCCCCTCGCCCAGCAGGCGCTGAATCTCCTGCCGCGCCGCGCGCACGACGGCGGCCCGTTCGCGCCGGTCTTGTATCCATACCCGTGCGCGAAACGGTAACAGGCTCATCGCGGCTCCTCCACATCGCCGGGTTTGATGCCCGGGTGGCGATCGTACCGCACCGGCAGTTGTTGGATCTGATCGAGCGGGTCGTTGTAGCGTTCGATGAACGCAAGATCTTCCGCCCCGCGGCAGCGTGCACTGTCACCCCGCAACTCCGACCAGTTCATCATGCGGTGGTAGATCTGAGTGAATGACTCTTCGGCCACGTTGCCGAAGGAAACCTGGATGAACGGACAGGGAATCACCTCGCCGTAGCAGGTGATGTAGATCTCCGTTGTGCCGCATGGACAACGGAACGCGCCGTCGCCAAGGTTGCCCTGCATAAAAACGTCGGGATCGCGCGCGATCTGCGCCAACGCCTCGCGGTGGCGGCCTTCGAGCAGCACCTCATGCCGGCGCAACCAACCGCCCGCCGTCGAAGGGAAGACCATACCGAACGACGCATGGTGTCGTTTGGCCAGGGCGAGTGCTTCGGCGACCTGCCCCGCTTCCACCTGCTCACGTGTGGTGACCATGCACAGGTGACCGCGCACGCCCGGCGTTTCGTGGATCACGCGCAGCATCTCGAAGATGTGGCGATGCAGACCGGGAATGCCGCGGCTGCGGTCATGTTCATCGGCGCGCGGCGAATCGAGGCTGATCTTGAACAAGTCGACGCCGACCTCGGCCAGCGAGCGGATCCGCTCTGGCGTGAGCGCCGCCCCGTTGGTGTTGATGCCGACGAAACTCTCGCTCGGATGGAAGAACGATACGATCTGCTCCAGCCGCGGTTCCAGCAACGGCTCGCCGCCGGTCAGATTCACCTCGTAGTTGCCCAGCCGGAAGACGTCGTCGCCCAGACGCCGCAGTTGATCGTCGGTCAACCGCGGCCGCGATGAATCGCGCATCTTGCGCGCCGAGCATTTTTCGCAGGACGCTTGGCAGTCGTAGGTGACGGCGTACTCGACCGCGCTGAGCAGATGCCGGCCGGCCAGGTTGGCGCGCGCAACCTGCCGCGCCGCGTGCCAGGCAAAACCCGGCTTCTTCAGCAGATAGCCTCCGAAGCGCGGCAGGCGGCGGATGATGTCGATCGGGCGTTTCACCTTGGCTCCGGCCTTTTTGGGCAACGTAGTGGAGCCTCCGCGGGGTGTCAACATTGACCGTCTTCGGGTCGGTTGCTACAATCACGGCGGGGGTGGATTATTTTGAATATTCTGGGAATCAATTTCTCTCTCGATGCCGCGGCCGTGCTCATGCAAAACGGACGGCTGGTGGCGGCGGCGCTGGAAGAGCGCTTCGACCGGTGCAAGCATTCGTCCGCCTTCCCGCGGCAGGCGATCGACTACTGTCTACGGCGGGGCGGCATCGGCTGGCAAGACGTGACTGCAGTCGCGTTTTCCTGGAATCCGGCGCACCATGTCGCGGCGCCGGACCGGTTGCGCGACACCATCTACCGCGATCAACGCGAATACCTCGAATTGGTGCCAGCGCAACTGTTGGCCATGCGTGGCGATGCCCTACCCGGCGCGGCCACCCAGATCCTGATCGAGTTGCAGCACGGCGGGCTGGATGTGCAATACTTCGATCACCACCTATGCCACGCGGCCGGCGCGTTCTATGCGTCACGTTTTCCGCAGGCGGCGATTTTGACGGCCGACGGCTACGGCGAACGCACGTCCACGCAACTCGCCGTCGGCGGACCCGACGGAATCAAGGTACTTGAATCGGTGCCCTACCCCCATTCGCTCGGGTCGGTCTACGCCGCGCTGACCACCTACCTCGGCTTCCAGGCGAACAACGCCGAGGGCAAGGTGATGGCGCTGGCCGGCATGGGTAACCCTACCCGTTTCCGTTCGGCATTCGAGCGGATGGTCCGGCTTACCGAAACCGGTTTTGAAATCGACCTGTCGTACTTCACCTACTACCTGCGCGCACCGCGGCGTTATGCCGACCGGCTGGTGACCGAATTCGGTCCGCCGCGCCGGCCGGATGATCCGATCACCAAAGACCATTGCGACCTGGCCGCCGCCCTGCAGGAAGCGACCGAGCGCGTATTGCTGCATCTGGCCGCGCGGGCGCACCGGCTGACCGGTATGCCGCAATTATGCCTGGCCGGCGGCGTGACGCTCAACGCGGTGGCGATGGGACGGCTGGAACGCGAATCGCCCTTTGCCGAGATCTTCGTGCTACCGCCGGCGCATGACGGCGGCGGCGGGCTCGGCGCGGCGTGGCTGTTGGCCCGCCAGCGGGGCGAGAAGATCATCCCGTCCCGGCCATACACCGACCGCTTGGGACCGGCGCCGGACCCCGACCAGGTCTGTCGCTTGCTCGAAGAGTACGGCCAGCGTTGGTCCGAACCCGACGACCCGCCGGAGGCCGCCGCCGAGCGGATCGCGCGCGGACAAGTGATTGGCTGGATGAACGGCGCGATGGAATACGGTCCCCGCGCCTTAGGGGCTCGCAGCATCCTGGCCGATCCACGTGACGCGCGCATGAAGGACATCGTCAACGCCAAGGTCAAGTACCGCGAGGCGTTCCGACCTTTCGCGCCGGTTGCACATGAGGACGTGGTGGACGGGTACTTCGCCCACGCGCGGCCCACGCCGTTTATGAACAAGGTTTATCAAGCCCTGCCCGGTGTCGCCGCGCGTATTCCGGCAGTGGTGCATACTGACGGCAGTGTACGCCTGCAAACGGTCAACGCCGATCAAGACCCGGCGTTGCACGCTCTGATCGCTCACTTCGCCGCGCGAACCGGCGTGCCGATGGTGCTGAACACCTCGTTGAACAAACGCGGCCAACCGATCTGTGCTTCGTTGGCGGACGCGCTTGCCTGCTTCCACACCTCGGGGATGGACGCGCTGTTCGTCGACCGCTTCCTCATCGAGAAATAGCCCGTGGAAACGTTGAGTGTTGTGATTCCGGCATACAACGAGGAACAGACACTGGCCGGCGTGGTACGTGAACTGCAACCGGCCCTGGATTCACTCGGCGCGGCGTATGAAATTGTAATCGTCGACGATGGCAGCACTGACTCCACGGCCCGGGTGGCGCGCGAACTGCCGGCGGAACACGTGCGCCTGGTGCAACACGAAACCAACCGGGGGGCCGGCGCGGCTCTGGCAACCGGCATCGCGGCGGCCCGACAGGCATTGGTATTGTTCGTTCCGGCCGACGGCCAGTTCGATCCGGCGGAAATAGCCGCCTTTACCATCGCGGCAGCAGACGCCGACATCGTCGTCGGTTGCCGCAACCAACGGCCGGGGTATGGCCTGGTTCGCCGACTGCAATCGCGGACCTATCTGGCATTGGTCAACGCCCTGTTCGGCACACGCTTCCGCGACGTCAACTGGGTGCAGTTGTGGCGCCGGGAGACCGCCGGGACACTACCGCTGACCTCACGCGGCGTCTTCATGCAGACCGAAATGCTCTTGCGCGCGCGCCACGCCGGTCTACGCATCGTGGAAATTCCTTCGGCATTTCGCCCTCGCGCCGCCGGGTTGGCCAAGGGCAGCCGGCCGGCGACGGTCTGGCGTACATTGCGCGAAATGGCGAGCTTTGCGCGGCGAGGATCCTCGGCATGAGAACGCACGCGGCCCTGGCAAGCCTGTTTGGTGAAGCAGCCGACGTAGCACTGCAGTCGGCGTTCGCACGCGGACGCGAGCATTTCGGCGCACCGACGGATTTCCGGCACGGTCATCATCGCGTCCGTTGTCGCCGGGCCGGTAGTACGGCGACGACGCCGTTCTATCTCAATCATTTGGTGCAACGTCACACGGACTGTCCGGCACTGTTCGAGGTCGAGACGCTGGATGGCCGTTGGCGTCCGTTGTTGGCCCGCGACGGCGAGACCGTGTATGCGCTGGCTGATCTGGCAGAGGTGATCGAGGCGCACCTGCAAGAAACCTATCATCGGCCGCCGCGTTCGGTGAGCACGTGGCTGCCGTGGCATTACCGGCGCGTCCCCGAACGGTGGCGTATTCGCATCCACGAGGCCTTGGTGCGTCGGCGGTTTCGTGCACATCCGGAAGCCGGCGACGGCGTTTGGCCCGGTTGGGATTTTCCGCGGCTGGTCGCCGACTGGTTGGCCGCCTTGGGCCTACCGCCCCGCCCGTTGCGGGGACAGCGATTCGTCTTTTCCCACGACGTGGACGGCGCGGATCAACTCCCGTTCGCAATCGAGATGGCCGACATCGAACACGCCAACGGAATTCGTTCAACCTTCTTTGTGCCGGCCACGGTGTTGCGTGCACGAGCCGCCGACGTCGAACAAATCGCCGCGTTCGGCCACGAAATCGGCTTGCACGGCCTGTGGCACGATAACCGGCAACTGTTGCGGTTGCCGTCGGCCTATCTGGCCGATCTTGAACAGTATCGCGGCGAACTGAAGGCCTTCGGAGTCACCGGCTACCGAGCGCCGAGTTTGTTGACCAGCGAACCGTTGCGAAAGGCGCTGGCGGAGGTTTTCCGCTACGACTCGTCGCTGCCGGACACGGACGTCTACGCCGAAGCCGGTTTACATCACGGCTGCGGAGCCTGGTGGCCGTATCCGTCCGCCGGGCTGATCGAGTTGCCAGTGACCTTGCCGCTCGATGATCGGTTGCACACGTTGGGCGTGGACGACCCGGCGCGGGCGTGGATCGAAAAAACCTGTTGGCTGGCCGCGCGCGACGGTTGCGCGGTGTTATGTACCCACGCCAACAACCGCTACTACCCGCAAGGCTATGCTCACGTGCTGCGGCAGTTGCTCACGCATCTGGCCGGGGAGCCAGGGTGGGAGATCGTCACCGCGGCAGAAGCGACCTCTCTCTGATCCGCTTGCTTGTCCGTCGCGGCGAGCCGTGCTACACCACCGCCATGAAAAGCGGTTCGGCCTACCCACTGGGAAACCGGGCGTCGGTGCTGTTTTCGGGCGGCACGGACTCCACGCTCGCCGCGTACGAGATTGCCGTGCGGACGCGCGAGACGACGTTGCTGACGCTCGATCCGGGATTCATCTTCTTCGTCGAGAATTCGCGGCGGCATGCGGATCTGCTACGGCAGAAGATCGGCGCCGACCGTGTGCGGCACGAGATCATCCCCATCCGGCCGCTCATCCGCCAGATCCTGTTCGGCAACCTTAGGCACGACGTGCCCAAGTACGGGTTCAACCTCACTTCGCTGGTTTGCCTGGGCTGCCGCATGTCGATGCATACGGCAGCGGTGATCTACAACCTCGAGCACAACATCCCCGTCATTGCCGACGGCAGCATCCAGAAACAAGCCGAAATTCCGGAACAGCTGGAACTATTCATCCGACACAACCGGCGCCGTTTATGGGCAAGGTTCGGCATTCGCCACTACTCCCCCATCTACGATGTAGGCAACAGCGACCGGCGCATCGACGAACTCGGTCTGTCGACAACGCCGGCGCTCAAGCAGCAGTTCATTCTGTTCGATACGCAACCCACTTGTCCGTTCGGTGTGCCGGCCGACGTGTACGCCAAGATTTTTTATGGCCATCTGGCCGGCCCGGCGCGCGAGGTCGACACGTTCGAATACAGCGAAGAGAAATACCCGGCCATCTATGCGGCGATCGAGCGTCATTTCGCCGGCGCCGAACCGGGCCTCGAGGCCTTGGTCAACGAGGCACGGAAGGTCTCGGACCGCCTGCCGGAATCGTGGGAGGAAATCCGTGGTTAAGCTGATTCTGCGCTACGTGATTGCCGTCATCATGATTCCCGTCGGCGTGGTGCTCGGGGTCGGCGGCCTGATTCAGAATCACTTGCGACGTCGCGACCTCCAAGCCCGCCAAGAGCAGATGCGCCGCCAACTCGCCGCGGCTCAAGCGGCCAACGAAAGCCGTTCGTGAGTGCGCCGCTGCGCCTGACCCTGATCAATCCGCCCTATCGCAAACCAGTGATGCGCCGCTATGTGGCGTCGTACTTTGCGCCGAGCTTCCTGTTGCCGCCGACCGATCTGCTCTATGTTTCGGCCGCGGCCCGGAAATTCTCCGACGCGCAAACTACTGTGCTCGACGCGGTCGCCCGGCGGTGGGACGAGCCGGCCACTGTAACCGCGGTGGCGGCAACCCGGCCTGACGCTTTGTTCGTGCAACTCGGCTTCGCCACGCTGGCCGATGATCTGCGCTTTGTCGACGCCGTGCGCCAAGCCACCGGCAAACCGGTTGCCGCGATGGGCTACCTGGCGACCATGTTTCCGCATGAAATTCTGGCCGCATCAACACTCGATGCCGTGGTGCGCGGCGAACCCGAATTGGCCTTTGCCGAACTCTTGCGCGCCTGGCAGGCCGGCACCGAACCGGCGCGCGCCGCCGGGCTCGTCTGGCGCCGTGGCGGTGAGATCGTCGAAGGCCCGCCCCCCGAGCGCATCGCTGATCTCGACGCCCTACCATTGCCGGACCACGGCGCTGTCGATTTGCACGACTACCACGAAACGCTGCTGGGGCGCCCGATCGCCGCGATCTTTACCGCACGCGGCTGTCCGTTCGGCTGCACATTTTGCGTGCGCACTTACGGCCGACAGTTGGTGATGCGTTCGGCCGAGTCGGTCCTGCGCGAAGCGACGCACCTGGTCCGCGATCTGGGCGTGCGTAACCTTCGCTTTATGGACGACACCTTCAACGTCGATCCAGCGCGCACCCACGCGATTTGCAATGGGCTAGCCGAGCTCGCTCCGTTACGTTGGACGGCACTGGCCCGGCTGGACCGCCTGGACGACGAAACCGCGCACGCCATGGCCCGCAGCGGTTGCCGGCGGCTGTTTGTCGGCATCGAAAGCGGCAGCGATCGCCTTCTTCGGGAATACCACAAGGGCGAGACTCTCGCACAGATGCGCGACGGCATCCGCATGATCCGCAAGGCGGGCATCGAGGCCTCCGGCTTTTTCATCGTCGGCGGACCGGGCGAAACGGATGACGAGCGCGCGGCCAGCGTCGCATTTGCGATTGCATCACGTCTTGACCATGTTATCGTCACCAGGCTGCAATACTGGCCGGGAACAGAGATTTTCGCCCAGACTCCGGGCATCGAAACCAGCGTCATCCCGTTCCGTTGTCGTCCCGCGGAAACCGTCGCTTACGACCGGTTGCTGAAACACGAGCGCGACTTTTACCGGCGGTTTTATCTGCGGCCAGGCTATATCCTGAAACACCTGCGCTACCTGCTGGTCCACCCCCGTGACCTGGCTACCAGTGCGATCCGACTAGCGAAATATCTGCAGGGCCGCGAATTGGACGATTTCATTTGACGGGGCGGCGGCGGACTTGCCGAGGCGCTGGCGCGTGGCTAGAATCAGGCCGTTCTGATTTGGGGTATACCATCCATCTTTCGCGTAGCAACGACGGCGTCTGTCGAATCCTTTTGACCGGACGTCATTCATACAGGAGGTTTCCATGAAACTAAGCCAGGTCCCGATGGACAAATTGATGGCGGCGCTGCCGAAACTGTCGACGGCTTTGGCCGGCGACCCGGTCACCTACAACCTGACCACCGACGTGGAAGCCGGTCGCGTGCCGCGTCCGGACTACCACATGAAGTTCGACGACCAAGGCGCGGCTTCGATCGGTGAAGGCCACGTCAACGCCGAAGGCGTGATCACGTTCGTGCTAAAGTCGGGCGGCATCAACACCCTGATTGGCATGCTGCTGGACGGCCTGACCGGTGGTATGCGCTCGGCCTCGATGGCGATGATGATGGGCAAGGTCGGTATCGAACCGTTCAGCCCGGCCAACCTGAAGAAGACTGAAAGCTTCTTCAAGCGCGTGAAGACCGGCGAAGACGCCTTGAAAGAGGCGTTGGCTGCCGTGGGCGTGACCGTCGACGAGATCGACATCTAGTTACCGATTTCGGATACTCCCGGGCGGGGTTCGTCCCCGCCCTTTTTTTGTCCAACCGGCGTCTTGCCTCACGGTGTCGCATCTGTAAATATGATGGCCGTGAGATATTCCGCGGTCGGCTTACTGATTTGCCTGGTGGTGTTGGCTTGTGCTTCGGCGCAACAAGCCGATCCGCCTCCGGCCGCCATCCCGGTGGACGAAGCCGCCGCGACTTATCGTTTCGGCGCGGTGTTCGAAGGCGAAACCGTGATCGCCACTTTCCTGATCCGCAACCCCTCACCGTTCCGGCTGATCATCGACGAAGTGGAAACGCCCTGCGGTTGCACGACGGCGCAACTCGCTGGTCAGGAACTCAAACCCCAGGGGGAAATACTCGTGCGGGTGTCGCTCAGCACCGCCCGACTCTGGGGTCCGCAATCCAAAATGGTGATCCTGCATACCAACTCGCCCTACCGGCCTCGGATCAAACTATTGCTGGAGGGTGTCGTGCGCGAGCGGCTGCAACTAGAGCCGCGGCGTATCAATGTCGAAACCACTGAGTCCTCGTTCCACACGACCGTTCGGCTCACGAATGTCACCGACAAGCCGATGCAAATCGAAAGCGTGTCCAGCGAGCCGGCGGAACTGTTGCGCGCCGCGCTAGATGCCACCGAGATGCCGGTGACGATGGCGCCGGGGGCTTCGCTTTCGTTGGTTGTCGATGCCCAACTGGATCACGTGGGCGCACAACTCATTGGCACGGTGTCGTTGCATCTGGCCGGGTGGGAAGAGCCGGCGCGCCTGCCGGTGTTCGTGGAACGGAACCAGTAGGCGGAAATCTCCAACAGAACAAAGGTACCGGGCTAAGGGATAGCCGGACCGAGGTACGACTCCAATTGGCGAGCCAACGCCGCGGCCTCGCGATTGTTCGGATCGGCGACCAGCGCGCTTTGGACCTGCCCATATGCAGCCGACGCTTGGTGGTTGTTGACCAGCGCGCGGGCAGCCAACAGGTGGGCGCGCGACAGGAAATAGCCGTCGCCGCGCAGCCGTAACGTCGCGGTGGAAGCCAGGTCTGCCGCTTCTGCCCACCGGCCTTGGGCGAATCGCCGTTCAGCCAGTCCGAGATAGGCATAGCCACAAGACGGATCCAACGAAATAGCTTTTTCAAAACGCCGCTCGGCCAGGTCGAACTTCTTCTGGCGCAACAGATCCTGGCCCTCGCGGACCAAGGCCAACGCTGCCTTTTTCTGTGCGTTCTTGGCCAGCCCAGAAGCCGTCTGCCAGCGGCTATTGTCGGGGGCCGGCAGAGGCGGCTGCAGCGGTAGGTTCGCGAGCGCCGGACGTGAAGGTTGCGACACAGAGGGCGGCACCGGCGTCGGTGTGGGCACGGGCGGACGTGGCGTCGGGTTCCGCGGATCCGGCGTGTGGGGTTCGGGAACGTGATCGCGATTGCGCACCGGCGGCGTCGGACTGGCGTTCGGCCGACGGTGACGATTTTGTTCTTGCTGATTCAGGTAGTCGTTGAGATCCTCTTGTTCGAGGCTGCTGGGCTGGCCGTCTTCCGCACGGGGCGTGGCCTGCACCGGCGTATGTTCTTCGTCGTCGATGTCTCGCTCGCTAATGCCGCGCCCTTGGGTCTGCACCGCGCATCCAACCCAGACGCCCAGCAATAGCACGGTAACCACGAGACAACGCCAACCCACGCCATTCACTCCTTCTTACGGAAGAAATCGAGGATGCCGTCGCGATGAAGATTGCATTCGGTGGTCGGCTCGCGCCCTTCCTCGAAGGCTTCCTCCACCACGTGCAGGCAATTGTACCGTGAAAGCAGGCCGGAGTCCTGGCAAATCTTTTTAAAGATAATCCCCGGGGGCGGCTCGAACGGTTCGGCAGCCCGGCCACGCGTTTGCTCGATCATGAATCGCACCCACAGAGGCAGCGCCGCCGAGGCGCCGGTTAGGCCGACCTTGCGTTCACGATCGAAGCCGACCCAGGTCACCGCCAGTAGCGAGGGGGTGTAGCCGGCGAACCAGGCGTCATTGGCGTCGCTGGTGGTGCCGGTCTTGCCGGCCGCTGGCAGCAAAAAGCCGCGCGCCCGTGCCGATGCGGCGGTGCCACGATCGAGCACACCCTGCAACAGGCTGGTGGTCAGGAAGGCCACTTCCGGAGGAAGCGCCCGGCGCGTTTTCATGCTGCGCTTTTCCAACACGTTGCCCTGCCGGTCGACCACATCGCGGAAGGTGATCGGCTCGTTGAACGAGCCTTGGTTGGCCAACACGGCATAGGCGCTGGCAACCTCAAGCGGGCTCATCTCCGCAATACCAAGGCTAAGCGACGGATACTTCGGCAAGTCGGCCGTGACCCCCATGGCGCGAGCGGTGTCGACAATGCGCTCGAGCCCGATGTCCATCGCCAGTCTGGCGGTCGGGGCGTTGCGGCTCATTTCCAGCGCATGCCGCACGGTGATCCGGCCTTCGTATTTGTGGTCGTAGTTCTGTGGCGACCAAGGGCGCCCGCCGCTCGTCACGGTGAACGGTTTGTCTTCGACGGTGCTGGCCCCGGTGAACGCGAATCCGCTGTCTTCATGTGCACGTAAAAAACCAGCGGTATAGACGAAAGGCTTGAAGACCGAACCGGTTTGCCGCCGCATCTGCACGGCGCGGTTGTATGAACTCGAAACGTAGTCGCGCCCGCCGACCATCGCGCGCACCAGCCCAGTGCTGGGTTCGATTACCACCAGTGCGGCCTGCAGCCGGTTTTCGCCCTCGCCACGCAAGGACGGGTTGTTCTTCTCCAAGTCGGCCAAGCCGTCAGCGACGGCCTGTTCGGCCCGCTTCTGCATGGGCACGTCGAGCGAAGTGAAGATGCGCAGCCCTTCGCTCTGCAGCACCTCTTCGCCGTAGGTTTTGGCCAACTGCTGGCGCAACAGATCGATGAAATAGCGGGCGATGGTGCGCGGTGGCAAGTGTCGATGCACCGCCAATTCCTGTTTGGCGGCGTTCTGAAGGTCGGCCTTGGTCACCTTTAGCTCGCGCATAGCCGCCGGCATTTTCGCCAACCGCGCCAGGATGTAGTCGCGGCGGATTTTGGCGCGTTCCTCGTGTTTGCGCGGGTCGTAGCCGGCCGGGCTGCGGATCAAGCCGGCCAACAATGCGGATTCCGCCAGCGTCAGTTCTTCGGCCCGCTTGGCGAAGTAAAATTCGGCCGCCTCCCCCAGACCGCAGATCGATACGGAACCAGACTGGCCGAAGTAGATTTCGTTGATGTAAACTTTGAAGATCTCCTCTTTGGAATAGTGCATTTCCAGCACGATCGCCATTACCATTTCTTTGAGCTTGCGAACGATGGTACGCTCAGGGGTTAGGTAAAAGTTCTTCACCAATTGCTGGGTGATCGAACTGCCGCCTTCACGGAGATCCAACCGGATCAAACCCTTAATCACCGCGCGGGCGATCCCACGCACGTTCACGCCGTAGTGGTGGAAGAAATTGGCGTCTTCCACCGCTACGACGCTCCAAACCAGGCTTTTGGGAATATCATTGTACGGAATGATGCGCCGTACTTCTTGCACCTGACCAAAGAAGCGGCCGATGAGTTCGGGCTCGATGTCGAGCATGACCAGTTCGCGCTGGTGGGTCAGATCGAAGATGCGGGCGATGCGGTCGTTGACGACGGTCAGCCGCACGAGTCGGGCCTCGACAACTTCGTTCGGGTATTCAAATCGCCGCTGGTAGATCTCCAACGCATTGTCGCGCTGGTGAAACTCGCCTACCTGCTTCGGTTCGTTGTTGACCTCGCGGTAGTTGAGGCGACGCAAACGATCGACCAGTCCGGAAGTGGAAAAGGTCGTTTCTGGCGTGACCGAAAGTGTGTCGGAGAACACCTGGCTCGGCAGTTTCCAGCGCTTCCCTTCGAATTTGGCGGTCAGTTCCTGGTCGACGGAAAAGGCGAAGATACCGCCGACGATGACCGCTGCTACCCCGCCCCAGATGCAGATTTCGAAGAAAATCCAAAGTACAATGGCCCACCACGGGCCTGAACCCGGCGTTTTTTTTGGTGTGTTGCCTCGCGAGCGAGTGGCGGTCATCGGCTCTCCGTTTCCCGGGAGTCCAACTGCTGGACCCCCTCCAGATGCGTTTGGTTCCGCACCTGGCCCCCGCCCCGCAAAGTAATAAAGCCACCGAGGAGACTTGAACTCCTGACCTGACGATTACGAATCGCCTGCTCTACCGACTGAGCTACGGTGGCTCGGCGGGCCTTATTATACGGAAACGACCTTCCGTGTCTAGCGAGAATTCTCGGCCCCATTTGCCAAATACCGTGGCCGAACGCTCCCTTGCCGAGTTTCCCGGTTGGTGGTTAGACTGCGCCGATGATGGAGCAAGAACCACAAGTCTTTCTCGCGTTGATGCCGCCGTTCGGCCCGGAAGGACCGCCGTTGGGTTTGGCCTGTGTGGCGGCAGCGTTGCGAAAAGCTGGGTTTCAGGTGCGGGCCGAAGACTACAACATCCGGCTCTATCGCCAATTCGAAGGGGAACTCGGGCATCTTTGGTTGCCGGCCCACAAGGCGGCTTGGGTCTGGCCCAGCCGCCAACAGGGTACCATTGCCGGCTTCGGTACTGCCTTCGATGACATCGCCAGCGAGATCGCCGCGGCCAACCCCGCCATCGCCGGTTTTTCTGTACATAGCGACAATCTGGGCATCACTATTGAACTGATCAGTCGATTGCGTGCCCGACGCCCGCAGATCAAGATCATTGTCGGCGGGCTGGGTGTGTTCGGTGAAGCTGGCCGGGCGGCCTTCCCCAAACGGATCGTCGACGCCTTCGTGCTCGGCGAAGGCGAAATCACTGCCGTGGAATTGGTTCGCGTTTTGCTCGCCGGCAAAGATCCAAGTGCCATCCCCGGGGTCGCCGTACCCGGACAACCAGGCATCGAACGGCCCGTAGCCAAATCGCTCGATGATTTCCCCTTTCCGACATACGAAGACTTCGACCTTTCGCGCTACACCACCCCCAACTTGCCGCTGGCCATGAGCCGCGGTTGCGTCAAAGGCTGCACCTTCTGCAACGATCGGATCCTGATGGGCCGTTTCCGGCCGCGTAGCGCCGCCAGCGTCTATGCCGAGATCAAGCACCATGTCGATAAGCTGAAGGTGCGCGATTTCATGATCGTCGATCTGCAAATTACGCAAATCATCGATGAAGCCGTGCGGCTGAGCGAAATGGTTATCGCCGATGGGCTCGAGATCCGTTGGAATGCCAATGCCGCCATTGCCGAGACTTTGACCCCGCCGGTGTTACAGACATTGCGCCGGGCCGGTTGCCACACGTTGACGCTCGGGGTCGAGTCGGGCAGCGACGCCGTGTTGCGGATGATGAACAAAGGCACTACCGCCACGGCCGCCGCCAACACCATGCGTGCGGTGCGTGACGCGGGGATGATCGTTTGGATCAACCTCGTGCTCGGCTTCCCTGGCGAAACCGAAGACCATTTCGCGGAAACGCTGGCGTGGGTCGAACAGAATGCGGCGTCGATCAACGAAGTCAGCGTGCTGAACGCCTGCAATATCCTGGACTACTCTTTGCTCGCCGAACGGCCGGACAAATACGGCATCCTCGGCCCGCTCGAGCCGCCGTGGAGCGAGGTGGCGTGGGTGAGCAAGGACGGCAACACACCGGCCTTGCGCCAAGACCGCCTGCGCCGAGCCAAGACACTGCTCGACCGTCTGGCCGTTCCGGTCCGCCAGACGAACATGGACTTTGTCGACGAAGCCAGCCACCTGGCCGGCGAAGACAACGATCTGCTCCTCGTGCTGTGTCCCCCCTTTGACGTGACGCATCCGCCGCTGGCGCTGGCCTCGGTGGCCTCGTATCTGGCCGCCAGGGGACTCAAGTCCTTTGCGCTAGACCTGAACATTCTGGAATTCCGCCGCGCAGTCGAAGAACACCGCGGGTTGTGGGATCTGCCGCTGCATGACCGTTGGGCTGATCCCACCGACTACGAACGCTTCCGCCAACGGCTCGATCTCGATCCGCACCGTCTGGCGGAACAGATCGTTGCGGCGCGAGGCGAACTCGTCTACTTCCATTTGGTGCGCGGCAATCTGTTGCTAACTCGCGACGTAATGCGCGCGGTACGACAGTTGGCTCCCGAGCGGAAACTGGTTATCGGCGGTGCGCCGACGCGCATCGGGGCCGAACGCGATCTGTTCCCCGAAGCCGTTTGCGACTTCGCCGTGATCGGTGAACTCGAAGAGACGTTGGCCGATCTCACCCGCCGCCGCCGGCGCGGATTGTCGACCGACCATCTACGCGGCGCGCGTTGGATCGACGCCCAGGGCAATCCGCATTACCTGCCGCGCGAACCGTTGCGTGATCTAGACAGGATCGGCCACCCGACGTTCCGTGAGTTCGTGCCACATCGGTACCAGAGCCCGATTCTGCCATTACGCATGAGCCGCGGCTGTCCGTTTCGCTGCGCCTTTTGCGGCGAGCAGCCGACGGAAGGCTCGTTCCGTACCCGGTCGGCGGCGACGGTTTTCGCGGAGATGTGCTACCACCATGACAATTGGGACATCTTCACCTTCCGTTTCACCGACCTGATCATCGACGGCGACCTGGGGGTGCTGGCCGAACTCTGCGACCGCATCATCCAGAGCGGCCGTCGGTTCCGGTGGTCGGGCCAGATAGCGCCGCGGGCAGACCTCACGCCGACGCTTTTTGAGCGGATGGCGAACGCCGGTTGCACCATGTTGCGCTTCGGCGTGGAAAGTTTTTCCGACAATCTCCTGCGGCGCATGAACAAGGGCTATACCGCAGCCGACGCGATGGCGAATTTGCGCCACGCACACGAAGCGGGCATCGAAACACACGTCAATTTGATCGCAGGTTTCCCGGGCGAAACGGACGCCGACTTGCTGGCTTCCGTCAAGGCGCTGCGCGACGGGCAGTCGATGATCGACTACGTGGACGAGATCACACCGTGCTTTGTGCTGCCCGGCTGCGCCCTTGAACGAGACAGCCGTCAATACGAAGTGCTGTTGCCGGCCGGCGATCACCATCTGAATTGGTCGCACAAGAGCTACAACAACCACGCCTGGCGGGAAAAACGGGCGAAGGAACTCGCCGCCTGGGCCGGCGGCCTCGACGTACATTTCAACTACGACTTTTTCCTGCCGCCGGGCGACCCGTTGCGCGACATCGCCGGCCGCATTCGCGCGCGGCTGGCCGAGAAGATCACGCCGGCGCCTGATGCGGTGTTGGTCACCCTGCCTCCGTGGGGTTACGAGAATCCGCCGGTCGGCCTGGCCTACCTGTCGACCTATTTACGCCACCACGGCATGCACACCAAGGTCATCGACTACAACATCCGCTTCTATCACGGCGTCCACCAGCTCTACCGGATGCTGTGGCACGTCGAGAACAAGAACTACTGGTCGAACGAGAAGACCTTCGAAGTCGTCCGGCACAGCCTGCAAGGCCTACTCGACGAGGCGGTGGCGGAACTGGTCAAGCTGAATCCGCCGCTGCTCGGCTTTTCCGTGGTCGACCCGAAAGAACGCATCACTATCGAGGTGATCCGCCGTTTCCGCCAACACAACCGCACCACGCGCATCATTCTCGGCGGACCGGCCTGTTTCACCGCCGAGTATCGCCAGATCTTCATTGACCAGGCCGGCGAACTGATCGACGGCTATTGCATCGGCGAAGGCGAGCAGACATTGCTCGAAACCGTGCGGCGTGTGAAGAACCACGAAAATCTGCTTGGCATTCCCGGGCTCATGGTGCTCGACGAACGGCGCGAATGTCGTTTTACGCCGCGACCGCCGATCATGAACCTCGATGATGTGCCGGCACCGACCTACGACGAGTTCGACCACGCGTTGTATCCAGGCGATGCGCTGATCGTCGAATGGAGCCGCGGCTGCATCGGCAATTGTACGTACTGTAAGGGAAAACAAATCAGCGGCGACTACCGCACGCACAGTGCCCGACATATCTTCCAGGAACTCAAACGACACCACGACCAGCACGGCTACGCGAACTTCACCGTCTGCGACAATCTGCTCAACGGTTCGCCGGAAGTGCTCGAGGAATTGTGCGACCGCATTATCGATTCGGGGCTCAAGATCCGCTGGAACGGTGAAGGCATTCCCCTGCCCGGCATGAGCCGCCGCGTACTCGACAAGATGGCACGCGCGGGTTGCTACGAATTGCAGTGGGGTTTGGAATCCGCCTCCGAAGTCGTGCTTAAGGCGATGGGCAAGCGACGCTGCTTCGCGGTGGAAGAGGCAGAGCAGGTCATCCGTAACAGCCACGACGCCGGCATTAAAACTTGTCTGTTCATCATCGTCGGCTTTCCCGGTGAAACGGTCGAAGAATTCGAAAAGACCGTTGCCTTTATTCGGCGAAACGCAGCCTGGATCGATCAGGTCAAGAGCATCAATTCGCTTCACATCATTACCGACACTGCGGTCCATCGCCATGCCGCACAATTCCACCTCGTGTTGCCTGAACGCGACTACCACTATCTCTGGACAACGGAAGACGGCGCCAACACCCCTGCCGAGCGCAATCGGCGTATTCGGGAGCTGCTGCAGCTCTGCCAGGAAACCGGCATCGAGGTGCGTGAGACCAACCTGACCGAAGGCAAGCAAAATACGCTCGCGGAAGCCATCGCCGACCAACGGCTTTCCCTCGACGAACGCATGAAGCGCTTGATCGACGACATCAACGATTTGCGTTCGTTCGAAACCGACACGGTGGAAGCGGCCGACCTTGCCGGGAAGTCACCGACGACCCAGCCGGAGACGCCACCGCCCGCGGATACCGCGGTTTCCGTCGATCCATCCTTCGCCAAAAATAACGCGGTGTTGGCGGGTGTACTTGACGGCCGACGCGTATTTGCCGGACCGGAATTGCTGGAAATCGACCTGACCAACTTCTGCAACTTGAACTGCATTGGTTGCTGGAACCATTCTCCTTTGATGGGCAACCGCCGCATGACCGGCGAAGAAAAACAGCGTCGCCTACCAACCGATCTTCTGTTCAAGCTCATTGACGACGCGGCCGCCCTCGGTGCCAAGAAGGTGCAACTGTCGGGCGCCGGCGAACCCTTCTGCCACCCCGATGCGCTACGCACGATCGAGCGTATCAAGTCGCACGGACTCGAATGTGCGGTCATCACCAACGGCACTTTGTTGACCGACGAGATCGTACAACGTTTGGTCGACTTAAAGCTTGACTCACTGACGGTGAGCGTTTGGGCGGGTACGCCGACCGTGTACGAGATGACGCACCCGAACCAAAAGGGAAAAACACTTGAACGCTTGCGGCACACGCTGCGGCTGTTGCACGACACCAAGGCCAAACGGCGCAGCTTCTGGCCGAAAGTGAAGATGTACCACGTGGTCAACCATCGCAACGCACATGACGTCAGCGCGATGGTCGACTTTGCCGTCGATTCGCTGGTCGAATACATCGAGTTCACGCCGGTTGACGTCATTCCTGGCTACACCGACGAGTTGGCATTGACCGACAACGACCGCCGACTGATCGTCGAGCAGCTTTGCGCCTTGCCCCAGAGGCCCGACTTTCTCGAACTGGATCCGATGCCGGGTGGCAGCCAGCCCGCCGATCCGGAGAATAAAGAATTTGCCCGGTTTGTAAAGAAGTCGATCCTGCCGCGCGGCTTCCGGTACGAGCTAGACGACATCACCCGCTTCGATGTGCTCTGTGTGCGTAAGGAATGGCGCCTCGACGTGCGCGAGGACAATCAAGTCGAAAACGCCTTGTTGTTCTTCTACCCGCGGCACGAATGCGAAAATTGTCCGCTACGTCCGGATTGCGCCATCGACCAGGAACGTTTCTGCGTCAAGGTCGAGTTCACCAGCTTCCTCGGCTTCGGACCGTTCCTCCGGCGGATCGCCCGGCCCGCGGCGGCCGGCGGCTACGATGCCGACAAGATCGACGATGTGCCGTGCTGCGTCGCCTGGACCTACGCTCGGGTGAAGACCGACGGCTCGGTGATTCCCTGCTGCAAGGCCGACAAAATGCCGCTGGGCAATCTATACCAGCACGACTTTCGCTCGATCTGGACGAACGAGCTCTATCGCCAGTTCCGCACTACGGCGTTAACCACTAGCAAGCGCGATCCATTCTTCGCCCCGATCGCTTGCCTCGTCGCTTGCGACAACCTCGGCCAGAACATTGCCACCCAACAACGCTTGGCCCAACTCACGCCGGAGCAGCAGGAAGCTCTCAAGAAGAACAAATTGCCGGAAGTCTAGTCGCGGCTATTGTCCATTTCTTCACGCCGCACCAACCGCGGCACCACCGGCGGATAGCGAAACCACAGCCCGTGGATCATGCCGATGCCGTAGGCGATCGGGTTGCCGGCCAGAATTGCATACGCCATCGGCCACAAGCTGGACTGCCCGGCACGGCGGCAAAGGCGATAGGCGATCGGCAGGGGAACTAGGAAGTAGAGCATCGGCAATAAGAACAACGGGTGCCACAAACACAATGGAGTCAGCGCCAGTGTCAGAACGATGAGAGGTGGCACCAGAAACTTCGCCTTCAAATGATCGAAGTGCTTCTTGATAATCTGGGTGCGGCCGCGTCCGTAAAGATAGACATTGCGCATCCACGATTTGAAGTCGGGTCGCATCTTGTGTTCTACGTCCGCCCCGGCGATAAACACGATCCGTCCGCCGGCTTGTAAGAGACGGTGGTTGAGTTCCGGGTCTTCGCAGACAAAGCGGAACGCCTCGTCAAAGCCGCCGGCGGCGAGCACCTTTTGGCGGTCATAGAGGATGTTCAAAGTCGGGATGTGCGGCACCTCGTGGTCTTCCGTGAATCGCATGCCTTGCACGCTGCCGTGACTCCCCCAGAAGCTGTTGAGGGTGATCCCCACCGCGGCCAGAAAATCGCCGCCGTCCGTCACCGGCACGTTGCCGCCGCCGACAGCCACCAAATTCGGCAGGCGCGCCCGCCAGCGATCGAAGCCCTTGACCAGCGTTTCCAACCAATGTGGGGGGCAAACCACGTCGGCGTCGGTAAAGGCGATCAGTTCGGTTTGCGCGGTGCGCAGAGCGCGGTTGCGTCCGAAAGAGATGCCCGGGCGCGGCTCGATCGCCAACGCCAGATTCTTCCAACGCATCTGACGCAACCGCACCAGATCGCGCGAGGTGTCAGTGCTGCCATTGTCGACAATCAAGACATCGAACTCGTCCCGCGGCAAAGACTGGCGTTCGAGGCTGTCGAGCAGGGCCGGTAGGTTGCGCTCTTCGTTGTAGGCCACCACGGCGACGGTAACGCGCTTCATCGCGTACCCCGCAAAAGATAGCGAAGGTAGGCCCACAAGCCGCGCACGCTGCGCCAACCTTCACTCGGGTGGCGCAAGGCTTGTGCCAGTTTGCGCCAGATATATTTCGGCCGGAAATGGAAACGCCGGTAGGCCCGTTCGCAAAACGCCCATTGCTCGGCCGCGGTCGCTCCCGGCAGATCGACCACCGCTGCATGGCCGCCAGCAGGGGTCAACCAGCGCCGCCATTCACGGTGCGCCAGGTAGCCGCGCTCCTCGGCCCACCGGAAGGCCTCAGTGCCCGGATATGGAAACACGGGGTAGAACTGCGCGGAATCCGGCTCAAGTGCGATCGCATGGCGCAGTGTACGTTCCATCGACGCCGCAGTCTCGCCGGGAAAACCCACCATGAAGCAACCGTGCACCAGCAGGCCGATTGCCTTCGCCTCGCGCATGAATTCCTGTGCGCGGCTGACCGTTATCCCCTTGCGCATCTCGCGCAGCGCATCTTCGTCAGCGGATTCGAAGCCGACGGCACACGAACGCAAACCGGCCGCCACCAACTCGCGCATCGTTTCGGCACGCGTGTTGACCCGCAGATTGGCGAAAAACGGCAGACCGATGCCTCGCTGACGTTTAAGCTGGGCAAACCGAATGGCCCGATCCTCGTCGGCGGTGAAAGTGTCGTCTTCGAAAACAACCTCGCGCACGGCCGGCATTTCGTGCGCGATCCATTCCACTTCACCCACCAGATGTTCCGGGCTGCGCGCACGGTAGCGGCGCCCATGCATGACCTGCGGATAAAGACAAAAGAAGCAATTGTTCGGACAGCCGCGGCCACTGATCAACATCACCATGGGGTGATGGGCCAAGCTGAAATTGTACGCTTCAACGGGAAGAAAGCGCCGATAGAGCGGAGCCACCCACGGCAACTGGTCGAGGTTCTCGATCGGCGCGCGCGGCGCGGTCTGGTGGATTCCGTCGACCCTGGGCAGAGCCAGGCCGGCAACACCGTCCAGCGCCCCTGCATCACGCAACACTTGGGCCAGCTCAAGCGCCGTCTGGTCATATTCACCAAGGAGCGCGCCGTCGAGTTGTGTTCCGGTCAGCGTTTCCGCCGGTATGGCGCTGACATGAGTGCCTACAAGAAAGACCGCCACGTTAGGCGATTCACGTTTTAGACGCGTGGCGAACGACACGTCGGCCACGATGGAAGGCGTGCTCGTTTCAACCAGCGCCAACCGTGGAGCAAAATCGCGTACCCGCTGCACGGCCTGAGTCTCGTCGGCACCAGCAGCCACGGCGTCGAACAAGTCGACCGTAAACCCTTCCCGATCTAGCAACGCAGCGGCGTGCGCCAACCAGTATGGGTAGTACAACACGTTGCTCTTGATCACACCGGGGCTTCGCTGCGACCGGCTGAAACGAGGCAGGAACGGGCCGTTGATCAACGAAACACGCATCGGCTAGCCGTCGATCTGCTCGCGGTCGAACCGCGCGTCGCGCTGTTCGGGTTCAGTAGCGAGCATGGTGGTGAGCATGCGCTGCAACACAGCCATCAAGGCCAATTGCAGCGACAGCAAAAACAACGCTCCGGCCAGGGCGACTTGCGACCAGTGAATATAAATCTTGCCCGCGCGCAGATACTGCCAGGCCGGGTGGGCGGTTAACGCCAATGCCACAAACAACAACACACCAGCGATCGACAGCATGGCGTCGGACTGGGTCAGCCGGTGCACGACCCGATAGAACGCACGATGTGGTCGAATCCACGGAGTCTTCAACTCCACCACTCGTTCGGCAATCATGCCGACGCTGAAAACAAACAGACCTCCGAAGCCGAGCACCAGCACGGCCAGAATACGGAAGATCATGCCTTCTTTCACATGCCCTGTCGCCACGTAGTCGGCGAGCGCCCCACCGCCGAAGAACAGCATCGGCAGCACCATCAGCAGACCCAGTGAACCGAAGATGCGAAATGGGCGGTAGGTGATCGCCAGTTCCAGAATAATGCGCAAAAAGCGCAGACCGTCTTTGGCCACCGACAGCTTCGATGCGCCGATGCGCTCGGCGTAGGGCATCGGGGCTTCGCCGATTTTCAGTTCCGGATCGAGGACGGCGCGACAGCTCATCGCCGGCGTGAAGTTGAGTCCGTCCGGCAACGGGTACAACCGTGCGAGCGCGCTACGCCGCACCACCCGCATGCCGCTGGCCGAGTCGGAGATATTGCTCCAGGCCACCAGATTGATCATGGCGGCGAAAATGCGGTTGCCCAGCCGCCGCACACGTGGCATTTCGCTGTCGGCGCTCAGGCGCGAACCAAGGGCCACGTCGAGCTTGCCGTCCACCACGCGGTTGACCAGCGTGATGAAGAACAGCGGATCACAGGTGCCGTCGGCGTCCAAGAAGCCCAGCAGATCGGCGTCGGAATTGGCCCAGCCGAGCTTGATCGCGGCGCCATAGCCGCGGTTCTTCCGGTAACTGATCAGTTTGATCTGCGGCACGTACTGCCGGGCGAGTTCCGCCGTCCGATCGCTCGAGCCGTCGGAAACAACGGTGATTTCGACCTCGTCGACCGGCGTCCGAGCGATGATCTCGGGCCGCGCGGCCAGACAACGTTCGATGATCGCCGTGATCGCTTGTTCTTCGTTGAGTGCCGGAATGACGATAAGCAGCTTCATGCCGCAGCCCCTGGAGCGGCTAGTAGCCGTAGCGTGAGCGACGACGCCGCTTCTTCTTCTTGCCTTCGGCCGAATAGTAGTAATAGTACGAATAGTAGCCGTAGTCGTACTTGTAGCCGGCGAAGATGTTGTTGGTGACGATTCCCAACAGATTGGCTTTGACCTTCTCCAGCAAATCGATGGCCCGCACGACGCCTGAGGCGCGGCTGCGGCCGAGTTCGACCACCAGCAATGTTGCATCAACCGCGGAATTGAGCACGGCGGCATCGGTCACCGCCAGCACCGGCGGGCTGTCGAACAGGATCATATCGAATTCGCGGCTCAGCTCGGCCAGCAAGTCTTTCATTTGCTTACTGCCCAACATCTCCGTCGGGTTTGGCGGAATCGGGCCGGACGGAATGACGAAGAGGTTGTCGGTGCCCGTGCGACGCAACACGTCGCGCCAACTTGCTTCGTGCGAAAGCACGGTGGTCAGACCCGGGTCGCGGTCGAATTCAAAGAAGTTGTGGACGTTCGGCTTGCGCAAATCGCAATCGATCAGCAATGTCTTGCGTTCGATGTTGGCCATGGTCAGCGCGAGGTTGCAGACGATGGTCGACTTGCCTTCGCTCGGACCAGCGCTGGTGATCAACAGTGAACACAGCTTGCGGTCGGGATCGGCAAAATGGATGTTTGTGCGCAAGGTGCGGAAGGCTTCCGAAATCGGGCTCTTCGGACTATGTTGGGTGACCAACGCTGCCGACGCTGTGCGCGACCCTTCGAACTCCTTTTCCTTACGGTAGTCCGGAATACGCGGGATGACGCCGTAGATCGGCCGGTTCACGAAGCGCTCGACTTCTTCGATCGACTTGAGCGAGTCGTCGATAAATTCGAGAAAGAATGCCAAGCCCAAGGCCAGCAGCAGGCCCGCCACCAGGCCGAGCAACAGGTTCAAGCGCACGTTCGGTTTGATCGGGGTCTTGGGCGTGACCGCCAGGTCGATGACGCGTATATTGCCGATGGTCGACGCCTTGGCGATTCGCGTCTCCTCGTGTTTCTGCAGCAGGAACGTGTAGATCTGGCTGGTGACCTCACTCGATCGCATGAGACCGGCGAGCGCGCGTTCCTTCTCGGGTAGATTGCTGACCTGCTCGGTGTACGCATCGATGATGCCGCTCAGTCGCGTAAGGCGCGACTGCATGTTCGAAACCGTTTCCACCAGTACTTGTTCGATCTGTTTGCCGACGGCGGCGATTTCGCTGTTGACGGCCTGCACTTCCGGCGCGTTTTCGGTCAAGTCGGACAACAGCGAGCCCTTCTTGGCTTTCAACTCGGCGAGCTTCATGCCCAGGCTGGTCAGCACCGTGTCTTCTGTCGACGACATGCTCGGCAACGACAACTGCTCCACACCTTGGTTGTGGAATGTATCGAGCATGGTACGGTACTTAAATAGCTCGATCTGCAACTGCGCGCGTTGCACTTCGAATTTCGCCACTGCGTCAATCAGCGCATTCGATTCCTGCGACAGCGCAGCGATCTTGTTCTCTTGCTTATAGCGGCGCAGATCGTCTTCCGAAAGGTCGAGACTGTCACGGACGACATCAAGTTGCGACTCGATGAAACCCAGCATCAACGACGCTTCGCGGCTTTTTTCATCGATGTTCTGTTGCCGGTACACTTCCACCGTCTGGTTGACGATATCCCGCGCCAATTCCGGAAACTGGCTGCGGTAATCGATCTTGACGATGTTGGTTTTGTCGCCGACCTCGGTCACGCCGAGATTGTTCTGCACCATCATCACGGTCGCGTCGAACGGCCGCTGCACGAACTTGAACCAGGCTGCCTTCTTCGGCATCGCGGTGGTTTCCAACTCAAAATGGAGTCCGGCGCCGCGACATCCGTTGGTGGCATCGCCGATCGCCAGTTGATCGCCCTTGTAGCGAACGGCAAAGCGCCCATGGTCGTCGATGAATTCGACTTCCAGGGTCTTGCCGCGCCGTTCCGGGCTAAGGTTCACGTTCTTTAGCAGGATCTTCAGGTCGGGTGACTGTTCGACTACCATCACGTCAAGATTGAGGTTGCGCACCACCGCTTCCGCCACACTGCGGCTGCGAATGATTTCCATTTCGGCGGCCACGGGATTGGAACGGTTGAGTCGCATCAACTCCTTGAGCAAGAGGTTCTCGGTGGCTTCCTCTTTGATCTGCACCATCGAAAACGCTTCATAGATGGGCGTCATCAAGAAGGTATGCACCGCGACGCTGATCACAACGGCAAGGAAAGTAAGGATCGCCACGATGCGGCGGCGGTAGAGCACGCGCAAATAGTCAGCAATGCCAACATCGGCGGTCCGTTGACGCAGTTCCATTCCGACTACCTATTGCGGGTCAAGGAATCGATGGCGGCGGCATCCACCACGATCCGGCTGAGGTTGGGGAGCAACTGGCCAAGCACGCGGTCCCACTTGGTCAGCCCGCCGGCCGGCACGAACACGATGTCGCCGTTGCGCAAGAACGCAACATCCGGTTTGTGGCCGTGCAGGATATCGTCGTAGTTGATCGTATACACCTGCGGATTGGCGAGCCCGCCGCGAATGACCTTGATCGCGCGCTTGTAGGCGGTGATCTCGTTGAAGCCGCCGGCCGCGCTGATTGCCTCCGAGAGGCTCATCCGGCGGTTGCGCATCGGCACTGCTGCAGCGCGGTTCACTTCACCCAACACGAAGATCTTCATGTCTTCCACGCTGGGCAGATAGATCACGTCGCCGTCGGCAACCGGCAGGTTTTGGCTCGTATCACCCTGCTGGAAAAGCGTGAAGAAGTTGATCGGCACTACCAGCCCTTGCCGCAGCAGACAGGCGCCTTCCAGATTGGCCTTTTCCGTCGGCCCACCACCCACGGCCACGGCCTCTAACACGGTCGTGGTGGCGGTCACCGGGTACATGCCGGGTTTGGTGACTTGACCCAGCAAGTAGTACATCTTGCTGGCGTATTCCAGAATTTCGATGTCGACCTGCGGGTTGCGCAGCACCTGCCCAAGCTTTTCGACAATGTACGCCTGTAATTCGGCCACACTCATGCCGTCCGCTTGAATATTGCCGACCAACGGCATGAACAGGATGCCGTCGGGGCGAATGCGGGTTTCCTTGCTCAGATCGGGTCGGCTCCAAACAGTGATTTTGAGCTTGTCTTCCGGACCCAGGCGGTAGACATCGCGCCGCTGCCGTGCGCTATCCACCATGCCGCGCACGCGTTCGCGCAGTGCCTGGTCGTCTTCAGGAGAAGCGCCCTGTTGCCACCACGCGTCATCCGGCTGCATACCAGGCTGGTTGGGACCGTTGGCGGTGGAGGTCTCGCATCCCGGCGCGCCCAGAACAAGACACACCATACCGGCGAGAATCACGGCGATCAGAAGTCGTATCGAGATGGTTAATCGCATGACAATCTATTAAACCGGTTATTTGCAACTTTGCAAGCAGGAAGACAATTATCCGGCAAGTTGACCGTCCTGTGGTTCGTTATCTTCAGCTGGTGGCGCCATCGGTTTCTTCTTGCCAAACAGGGCAACCGAAGCCACGCCGGCCAGGTACAAGATTGTTAACGGCACTCCCAGGCCGATCTGGGAAACGATATCGGGCGGCGTCAGCACCGCCGCGACGACAAAAATCAGCACCAACGCCCAACGTAAGCCGCGCAGCAGCTGTTTGGCCGTCACCAGCCCCATACGGCCCAGGATGAACATTACCAGCGGCAGTTGGAATGCCGCGCCAAACGCCAGCATCAACCCGACCGCAAAGGAAAAGTACTCGCGCGTACTGATGAGCGCTTTCAAGTAATCACTGGTGAAGTTGCCGATGAAGTAGGTCAGACCGATAGGAAAAATCTCAAAATAGCCAAAAGCCCCGCCGACAACGAACAACAGCGAGCCAATGCCGACGAAGGCCATCAGAAAGCGCTGTTCGCCCCGATGCAGGCCAGACCAGACAAAACGTCCGAGGAAATACATCCAGAACGGTGTAGCCGCCAGGAAGCCGGCAAAAAGGCCGACCTTCATGTAGGTCACAAAACCCTCCGGCGGCGATGTGAAGATCAACCGCTGGTCAAGGCCCAGTCGCGCGTAGACCTCCATAATCGGTAGCGTGAGCACACGAAAGATGTCAGCCGAAAAATAGATTCCGACACCAGTAAACACGCCGATCGAAATCATGCTGTACAACAACGCGCGGCGCAGTTCGGACAGATGTTCGAGAATGCCCATGTTCCCGTCAGGAACAGGCACCGGAGGTAGCTGTTTCTCCTTCTCCGGAGTATCAACCGGGGGCTGTTCGCTCACGATTGCTACTCCTCGCCCGGTTCGGAGGAAACGGGAGAAGAACTCGTCGATCTTACTTCGACCTGTTCGACAGGTGATTCGGATTGGTCATAGGCTGGACCGCCAGACGGTGGCGCCGACGGCGGAATCGGCGGACGCACATTCGGCCCAGTCCGACGCTCACGGTCGGCCATCTCGATTTGGCGAATTTCCATGTTGATTTCGCGCTGTAGAGTCAGCATCAAATGCCGCAACCAGGCGACAGTCCGACCCAGCGTTCGCGCCGCTTTGGGCAAATTGCCGGGCCCGACCACCATCAGGGCGACGATCAGGATCAGGATAATCTCGCCGAAACCGACGTCGAACATGTTACCCCTTTGCGCAATTCGTTCCGGCCTGCAGCAGGTGAAGCTATCGCTAGCGTTGGTGGGTGTCAATGACGAAAGGGGGCGTGCTACAGGATCGCGCGCAGATTGCTCACCGGCGTTTGAATCGAGGCAAGCTGGTCACCTCCGCCAAGCTGGGCTTGGGTGCGCGCGTCGGCCGCGATGTGAATCAGCTCGTCGTGCCCTTTCACCGGAAAGTGGCGGGGGTGATAGCAAGAAACGCCGATCGACAGTGAAATTCGGAACGGATAGTCACCAGCGCGGATCTCGCGGTTGCGCAACATGACCAACAAGCGCTCGGCCAGTTCGCGCGCCCCATTGAGCGAGGTGTGCGGCAAAATCAAGAAAAAGCTGTCGATGTCAAAATGGCCGAGGATATCGAAGATGCGCTTGCGGTTCTCGAGAACACGGGCCACCCCCCGCGCCACGCGGTCAGCCGATTCAGTACCCTGCAACTCGCGTAACGCCGGCAAGCCATCAACGCTGATCAGCATAAAGGCTAGATCGGCGCCGTGGCGCTTGGTCCGCTCCCATTCGGCGCGCAACAACCGGTCGAGATGATTGCGGCGGTACAAGCCCGTGGTCGGATCGGTAACCTGATTGTCCCGGATCTGGCGGTTGGCCAACTCGAGGTAGGCATTGCGCCGGCGTAGGTCTTCGCTCGACTTGGCCAGAGTAAATGCCTTTTTGTGTAGTTCGAGAGTAATGTCGGCGAAATTACGACCGGCCTGCTGTACCGACTCGGCAACAAGCACGGCGCCGTTCCGGTCGCGGAAGAATGAGGCGATTAGATCTACCCGTCGATCATTCGCGTCCCGCGCGGCCAGCATTTCCCCGGTGAAACGCCCGCTCTCCACCGCACGATCAGTATGGCCTTCAGGATCCATGATCAGAATCTGGTACAGTCCGCGGCCAACGAGTTCTTCCGGTGGGAAACCGAGCGCGGCGACACACCCTTGCCCTGCTTCAACCACCTTTAGCTCGTTGTCGAGTCGCAGAACTACCAAACGAGGATTACTCACCAGGTAGTCCCACACAAACTGAAATAGTTTTTCCATCGTTACCGCCGCTGTAACAGCACCTGTCTAATTGTTCGGCTAGAACGCGCGTTCTCTTGACCGGATTCTAAGCACCACCATATCGTAGAAATACATAATAAATACAATTGGTTACAATTAAGTATAAGTGTTAAACTATTCAGTTACTTTCTTGGGACCAACGGTTTTGGACACTTCGACCGCCACCGGTTCCGCCTGCACTGTGGCCTGCTCTGCCGGCCCTAGTGTCTTTTCTTCCACCGGCGTTGGCGACACCAAGCCCATTTCCATTTCAAATTGCTTGAGTAGCTCGTTGGCCTGGATCTTTTGGGCCTCTTTCTCGATTTCGATGCCGGCGATATCGACATTGTCCAAGGCCATGGACATCTTGGCTTGGTTCAGCGCCGCTTCCTTGTTGACGCGCTCGATCATTTCGTCGTGAGTCTGGTCGATGCCGCCGATTTCAAAGGTCTGCATTGCATCGGCCACTTGTTTCTGCCAGGCGCTCTGGCGGTGCGTCGCGATTGCGCGTTGCACTTCTTCGATCTTGCGCTTTTTCTCGATCATGAAGGCCTCTTTTACCTTCAGCGCTTTCTCGTAGGCTTCGCGGCTGACCTTGAGCTGACCTTCGTCACTGGCCGCCTCGGCGGTCATCGCTTCCAACGTAGTGGCGAAATTCAGAGCGAGATCGCGTCGGCCACCTTGTAGCGCTGCCTTGATCTTGGCCTTGAGCTCGTCGATCTTGGTTTGCCGGGCCCGTTGCCGGTTTTCGATCAATGTGACATTCGCTTTGATCATCGCGATCGACTGATTCATCTTCGGCACTTGATCGTTCATATCTCGGATGTTCTGCCGCAAGATCTTTTCCGGATCTTCCAGCGATTCCATGGCCCCACCAAAGATGCTGCGTAGCCACCGCACAAACCGTGCAAACATGTTAGCCTCCCACGGAGATGCGAATTCGCAATGAGATTTCCTTCTTCTTACCTGTTGTCCAAGCCAGGGGTCAAGCGCACTCGCCAGGGGCGTCCGCCAACTTGCGCGGGCTCGGCCCCAACGCTACCATTACCCGATCGAAAATCGCCGGAAATCAGGACCTTTCACCGTGACACCGACCTCGGAACATCGAGAGCGCCAACGGCTGCGTCAGCGAATCATGTTCACCATCGTTGTCGTCGTTTTCCTGCTGGTCTTCGTGACGATCATTCTCGGACAACTGGAAACGCGGAAGGTGGTTGATTCCAGCGGGGAACAGGAACAGGTCGTCCATCTCCCGAAAGACTGGCTGTACACCGAAGACACGGCGTCCGGAACAGTCTACCGGTTCAACGACAAGTACATGTTGCGGCGGTCATTTCCGGTAACCAAGGCGGCCGGCACGGTCCGGATCATTCTTACGGGAGAGTCGTTCATGATGGGATCCCCCTGGGTGATTCAGGACGGCGACCCGAACATCACCGGGGGCATTCCGGATTGGCTGCAAGCTGAATTCGCATGGCGATTCCCAAACGCTCGCTTTGAAATCATCAATGCGGCCGTGGGGGCGCAGAATTCCACTCGCGTGCGGGAAATTGTCGAACGGATGGTTCAGGTCGAACCTGATCTGATGATCGTCGCAACCGGCAACAACGAGGGATACGTGCCGCCCTCACGTGTCAATGAACTGTTGCGGGAGTGGGTCGTCTATCGCGTGCTGAAGAAGGCGTTGATCCGCCCACCGCGGATTGACGAACGTTCATTCTTTACCCCCCAGGATCCGGAAACGAAAAAGATCGAGGATCAGTTTCAGGAAAACATCCGGTCGATAATCGCCGCTTGCCGCGGGGCCAAGGTGCCGCTTTTGTTCTGCACCTTGCCAATTAACTGGACATATCGTGGTCCGGATCCTGGTGTACATGGCGTTTCGGGCAAGCCTGAAACCGATCCCCATCTGCAGCGAGGCCGCGAGTTGCTGAAAACGGGGGATTTGAACGGGGCGGCGCAAGAGTTGTCACAGGCGACGAACCAGGGCTATGCCGCATTGTACCTGGCCGAGATCCAAGAACGGCTCGGGCAAATCGACATGGCGCGCCAACTCTACCGCCTGCATGTTCAACTGGTACCCAACAACCGCACGCGCCCGTCATTCAATGAGTTCGTTCGCCGAACCACCAAACAACAAGGTGTGCCACTGGTCGATCTCGAACGGGCTGCCGACCGGCTTGCCGGCGCGGCGATTGTGCCCCCGGATTTCTATTGGGACTACTGCCATCTGACCAAACACGGCTACTATCAAATGATGCTGGAAATCGAGGCCGAATTGTTGCGCCGGCGCCTCTTGCCGGCCACTTTGGGAAACCCTCAACCCGCTCCCACCCATGATGAATTGGTGGCGCGCGATCAAAAGCTGGCGGGACAGTAAGGAGTAGCTGATTCTGATGAGCGAGAAAACGCCAGCCATTCCCGCCAAGACCGCTTCCGCCAAGTGGCTGGTATTGGTGGCCAGTGTGTTGTTTGTCGCCATCAGGCTAGCGATCATCATCACGGGGATCGACCACCTCAGTCACGCGAGCGGTGAAGAAGGCCCCGTTGTCGTCGCAGCAAAAATGCTCGCCCAATTCGGCCACTACTACAATCCGTTCGTCCACCTCTGGGGCTACCGGCCGACCATGTGGGCGTTGATAGCGCTGATGAAACTCGGCCTGTCCGACATGGCCGCACCCAAGATTCTCGCCTTGCTGGTCTCCCTGCTGGGGTTTGTGTCGCTGATTTCTTTTATTGCCTGGCGTTGGGAAACGCGGACCGCCATGGTGCTGGCGGCGCTGTTCATCTTCCCCAGCGAACCGTTTCTCAAGTGGAGCTTGATGACCTGGGGAGCCTACCCCGAGGCCGCCAGTCTGATTCTACTGCCACTGGCCTTGTTTGGCGTGGCCTTGGAAAGCCAACGGGCATTCTGGCCGTTGACAGCGGGTATCACCGCTGGTCTGGTATTGGCGTTTTCTCCATCAGTGGCTTTTGTACCTTTGGCGATGTTCGCGGTGTTACTTCTGCCCGTGCCCGTGAACGGCTGGTTCAAGAAGGCGTCCTTGTTGATTCTAGGCGCGGTGATCGGGTTGTCACCCCTGCTCTGGTGGTTTAGCCAAGACGCAACTCATCTTTCGTTCGAAGCACATGCCATCGCGGGCAACAATACGGCGGCGATTCCGCTGTTGGACGCCATTCGCGCCCCCGCCTGGTCGCCAATTGCGCGTTTGCTGGTCGACCGGCTAGAGGGTCTTTCTTTCTATGGTCGTCCGTGGCAAACCGTTCTGGTCCTCTTCTCTGCCTTGTGGCTGCTGGTATCCGGTTTTTGGAGCCGACGAGGCGAAGCGCGTGCCAGGTGGCAATTGATTTTTCCACTAAGTCTGGTTCTTGGCACGATAATGATCGCCACGTTCCGCTTTGCGGAGAACCTCGATATGCGCCACGTATTGTGGTTCTTCCCAGCTGGCATGGTCTGTGCCGGTTTTTTCCTGTCCGAGCGCCTGACATACGCGGAATTGCCTGTTTGGCGACGGAGACTGGTGCCGCTGGAAACGGTGATCAAGTCACTGCTGCTGTTACTGCTGGTCGCCCAGAACGCCGTAGCGGCCCTGCGCCCGATCGATCCGCTGGATGGCAACATGCTCGGGCGGTATCGGGGGGTGACCTACCAAGCCTACTTCATTTACCACGTACTCGGACCAGAAGTGGACGCGGTCAATTGTGTGCTTGATCAGTTGCCCGACCGCATGCGCGAGATGAATTTCCGTTTGGGCTTCTCGAAAGGCTTCCTGATTCAAGAAAGCTGGAATCATTTTCTGTACCGTCCGAATCGTCTGGCCTATGACTTCCATACCCTCACGCCACCGCCGACAGAGGCGGAACGAATACCGTTCTTCACCGGCTTGGGTTGCGCGATGGCGGTCAAAGCCGGTGTTCAAACCAGCGACTTTGAAACCATCGCGCACAACTACGGCCCGAACCTACGAAGCGCGGCCGAGAGTGGCTTTGCGCTCTGCCGCCGTCTCAGTTGCTTGCCCCATCCCCCTCGTTAAAAAACTTCGTACCGGGAATGAAGCGCTGGTCAATCAACCATTTGGCAATCTGCTCGCCGTACCAGGCAAGAACCTTCTTCGGAGGGTGTATTTGCCGGTATTCTTCCGGCAGATCGTCGGCATTCAGGACCAGCGTCGGTGCGGTTACACCGGCAAACGAGTTGAGACCATTGACGATCGGCCTTGCTTGGTGTTGGAACAATTCCATAAACGGACCCAGGATGACGCAAGTCTGTACTCTTCCCCGGCTCTCGCGTAGAAAACTACCCAAGGCTCGGGCGCTTTCGGCACGGAACTGATCACCGGAATCCATCCAGAAAACCCGATCATTTGTTCGATGCGCTTCTGCCCACGCCAACCGCGCGTACCGGTAGATCGCCAAATGTCCCATGAACCATCGATTGAGCGTACGCCTGAAACTCGAAGATGTGGCAACCGGCAACAGGCGGTCCCAATAGTCTGGTCGCCGCGCGAAGTACGGCGCGACCGGTGCGCCCCACAAGAAGCCGATCGGCGTGGTGTTGGAAGGCGCGACGATCACCAGATCAGGTTTGAATCGTTGCACCACCTCGCGGCCGAGGGTGGCCATTTGCAGCCCAATGTAGGCGCTGGTCCCAAAGTTCCATACCTCACAGCGCTGAGAAGAAAGCTGGTTCAACGACGCTTCAAGTTGGGCCGGCCAGGTTTCCTGATCGTTCACCATGGCGCCGAACACGTTCGAACCGCCGAGGCAAACGACGCGAAAGGCGCCAGCTGGCTTGGTCAGCGGCCTTTCTGCGCTCCGCGCGCCGAGAGAGTTGATGGTGACACGATACCAACCGAACGGCCCCAGATAGCGCTCGGATGAACCAGGTTTTAGGCGGAAAGTGAGATTGGGGTCCGGATCGGCGATGTAGTTTGCCAAATCGCCGCGCGCGTAATAGAGGTTCTTTTCAACGTAACGCCAGTCCACACCTGAGACACGAATAGTCCCCTCGGCGATCGCCAACGCTACCGCCAGTGACAAAAACGCCCTATGCAGCCGACGCCGAGTACGGGACGACCATAACATGGTCCCAATTCTACCGTCGGCGCTCGGTTGACAGTAGCCCCCCGGTGGCATAGGAAAGTAAGAGCTATCGCGAATCCGGCGGTTGTGGTCGGCCCGCGGCGGGAGGATCTGATGCAGCGAGTTTTGATCGTCATGTTAGCGTTGGTGGTGGCGGCCTGGGTAGGCTGCGCACCCGCTGAAAAGGTCAACGAAGACAACGCGGACCAGTCCGTTTCGTTTCCTTTGCTGGTTGACAGCGACCAGATATTCGGCTTCACCAGCGGTTCCGAGATCGGCGACCTGCACTTCTCGGACTCCAAAGGCCTGGTCGGCTCCCGAATCAAATGCAATCTGAAATTGGACGACTGGGACCGTTTCCAAGACACCACATTAGCGGGCTCGATCGTGCTCAACAACACCGACGCCACCAAGGTCGACGAGTACGCCGAGTACTTCGAAGTCACCAGTGACGAGACCGAGGTTTACTTCTACATCCCGCAGATCAAATCCGTACCCACCGTACTGAATTTCACGTTCACCCTGTATTTCTCTGAAGAAACCGACACGGGTTCCTTGCACGAGTTCATCGCCAAACAAGACTACCAATTCGAGGTCGACCAGGGGCAACCGGCGACCTGAGCCAAACCTCCAGTCAGCCATATGGGCCCGGCGGCGGGCCCGTTTCTTTTTACCGGTCGCCGGTTATACTTTTGGCATGAAACGTCTGCTACCACTGTTGTTGCTGCTGCCGTTGTTAACCGCCGGCACTTCGAACACGCCGGTCTTGCGTTTTCTGCATGCAACGGTATTGGCGCCGGAACTGCCCGCCGATCGACTCGCGCGACAATGGGCCATATTGACCGCCGCCGGGCACCCGTTTTTGATTCGTGTTGACAGCGCGTTTGTGCGTTCAAACGCACGTCCAACCACCGAGCAAGGGCTGACCTGGCTGGCGCCAGTTCCTCCAGACGGCTGGATCGTCATGCCGGTCGCGCCGGCCACGCACGTTCCCAGTTTCGTGCGTTGGTGTGGAATACTGCCACCCGACGCCAAACGAGGACCGGGGTTGGCCGACGGCCATGTGCCGGCCGGTCTGCGTTTGCGCGAAGCGAATCTGCCGGTCAGAACAATAACCGGCGGTTCGACGGCTCTGGTGAATCAGGTTCTTCGCCGGCCTGACGTCTGGGCCGTCGACGGGTTGCGTCCGCGCTTGCAGACGACCAATGATGTGGTCCGCGCAACCATCGGCGCGGAAGTAGTACAAGCTGCGCCGTGGAATCTCGATGGCAACGGTGTGGCGCTGGCTATTTGGGATGAAGGCGACATCGATCATCCCGGTCTGGCCGATCGGTTGACCATCATGCGGCATGCCGATGTCAGCGAGCACTCCACTCACGTTGCCGGGACGATGGCGGGAAACGGTGTGAGCTCGACCGATCGCGAATACCGCGGTGTGGCACCCGCGGCGACGATCTACTCGTGGAGCTTCGACGATCCGACCGCCGATCTCACTGCCGGCCAGGCCACCGGCGCCTTCTGGGCCAATAACAGCTGGGTCTACCTGATCAACAACGACGAAGACAACTGCGACTACCTCAACTCCTACGACGAATTTACGGCGCGGTATGACGAGACTACGGTGTCGACCACCGCCCTGTTCGGCTTTGCCTTTGCCGCGGGAAACATGGGCAGCATGACCGACTGCGGTATTGCTTCGCGAGGCGGCTTCGGCAGTATTCCGCCGCCGGCCACCGCCAAGGACGTGATCGCCGTCGGTTCGACCGACGATGGCCGCCAAGCGAGCAGCTTTTCCAGCCGTGGACCCACAGCGGACGGCCGCATCAAACCCGACATCATGGCGCTCGGCTGCGAATCGCCTGGGCGCGGCTATGTCACTTCCACCCTGCCGCCGGATGAATATGGCGGCAGCGGCTGGTGCGGCACCAGCATGGCTACGCCACAGGTCACCGGCGGCGCGGCGTTGTTGAAGCAACTGGCCGACCAACTCCAACTCGCGTTGCGGCCGGCGTTGATCAAGACCTTGCTCATCGCGTCGGCGCATCCGTTGACCGATGGCCCCTCGTATGTCACCGGCTGGGGCTCGTTGGACCTGGTTACGGCCGCGGCGATGATGCAACAAGGCGGCTTTGCGGAGGGGACTGTCACTACCGGCAAAACGGATTATGTGTCGTCATTCGAAGTGCCCGCGGACACGCCCGTGATCGAGCTCACGTTGGCGTGGGACGATCCGGCCGCGGCGGAAACGGTGGCACGGACACTGGTCAACGATTTGGAATTGCGACTGGTCGATCCCGAAGGAAACGAATACCTACCTTGGACTCTCGACCCGGACAACCCAACGGCGGCGGCCGTCGCGGGCGAAGACCATCGCAACAACGTCGAGCAGGTACGTGTCATTTCACCAACGGCCGGGAACTGGACAGTCCGCGTCTTCGCGGCGAATCTGCTGACCGAACAAGTCTTTTACTTAGCCGGCTGGGTGCTGGGTGATTTGGCGTGCGATGCCGACGGAGACCGGTCGGCTGGAGCGTCTTGCGGCGGCGACGACTGTGACGATCAGGACCCGGCTTTGCATCCTGGCGCGGAAGACGTGTGCGAAGACGAAATCGACCAGGATTGCGACGGCAAATCCGATGAATACTGCAGCAGCAATTCCCTGGACCCCCCTGAGGAATCGCCCACCCCTGAAGAGGAAGAAGGGGATGATGACAACGGTTGCGGCTGTTCGTAACCCCATTGGAGGTCAACGATGAAAAGCTTGTCTCTGTTCCTGGTGCTATTGGTCTTGATGGCCGCCTGCAATGACAGCAGCGATGACGACTCCCTGACCATGCAAGACTGTTCCGACCTGCTCTACGAGATCTACGACGAATGCAGTCTCACGATGCCGATGGTTGACGGCGAGTATCCAGATCTCGAAGAGGCGCAAGACTATTGCGAGCAGGATCAGGTCTTCGACTGGCCGTGCGTCGACGAATGCATTTTCCACAACAAAGGCCTTTGCATGTCGATTAAACTCTGTCTGGAGAATTGCGGCTAGACAAGATCGGCGAACAGATCGTACAGATCGGTTTCGGATATTTTGGCGCGCACAATCTGCCCTTCGCGGCAGGAATCCTCTCGTGGGGCGCGAAGGTAGACCACACCGTCGACTTCGGGAGCTTGTTGTGGAAGGCGGCCCACATGCGAGTAGGCCTGTCGGTCGTGTTTATGTAACACCTCTTCCACCAGCACATCGACGGTTTGACCCACCCTCAGCCGCAAACGGTCGGCGCTGATTTCCTGTTGCCGCGCCATAATCAGATCCACCCGCGCCCGAGCCAGATCGGCGTCGACCCAGTTCGGCAGGTCGTATGCCGGCGTACCCTCTTCCGGCGACCAGGCGAACGCCCCGACATGGTCGAAACGCCAACGGTTCATGAAAGCAAGCAGTTCCTCGACATCGTCCTCGGTCTCCCCGGGGTGACCGAGCAGAAACGTGGTGCGAATGGCAAGGTCGGGCGCCAATTCGCGCAACATCGAGACTACTTGTTCGGTTGAGGCTCGCGTCTGCGGGCGGTTCATTGCCTGGAGCATGCGATCGCTAACGTGCTGCAGCGGCACGTCCAAATACGGCACAACACTCCGGCAGGCCAGCATGGTGTGCACCAATTCCTCGTCCACCCGCGCCGGATGCACATAGAGCAGCCGCAGCCAGCGCAAGCGCTCGATTTGATCCAGCCGAAGCAGCAACTCGGGCAAAGAACGGCTCGGCGAGAGATCCTGTCCGTAACGAGTCAGATCTTGCGCCACTAGGCTAAGCTCGACTACGCCGCCCGCAACCAGACGTTCGGCTTCCTCTACCACCGCGTTCCATTCCCGACTACGGAACGGTCCGCGCAGACGGCCGATGATGCAGTAGGCGCAATCGTTGGAGCAGCCGTCGGCGATTTTCAGATAGGCCCGGTACGGCGGCGTCGACAATACACGGGGCAGGTCCACATGGCGAGCCTCGGTGACCGGCGCCAACGCAAGCCGTCGCCCGCCGCCGGCGACCATTTGCTCGACCAATTCGTCCACTCGCCACAGATCGCCGACGCTGACGATCAAGTCGAGTTCGGGCATGCCGTCGGCCAATTCGTTCAGGTACTTCTGCGGCAGACATCCGACCGCCGCCAGCCAGCGCGTTTCGCCTTTCTGTTTCGCCTCGGCCTCCTCCAGCAGCGTGTCGACCGATTCCTGGGCAGCGTCCTCGACAAACGCACAGGTATTGACGATTACAAGGTCCGACGGACCGTCGGCAACCATGGTCCAGCCGCGGCGCAATAGCGCTGTGGCCATCGATTCGCTGTCGACCAGATTTTTGGCGCAACCCAAACTGACCAGGCGAAATACGCGTTTCACCGTAGCATCTCCAGAAAGGCTTCCAGGCGGGTCAGCGCCTGCCCGCCCAGCGGACCAGGGCGATCGCCTTCCAGCGCCAGAACGGGAACCGGCAGTGTCTCGCGCAGAACGATGTCTTCGATCTGCCGGTGACAAAAGGCCTGCAAGTAATTGATGGCGCCGCGCACGCGCCGGCGCGAAATTTCCGCGCGCAGATCCGCCAGCCGATAGCGCAAGTCGTAAGGATAGGTGTAGCGACAGAACTGCTCGACCAGATCCGCGCAATCATTGGGCATGGCGAATTGCCGCGGAACTTCGGCAAACACGATGCGTGCGTGGCGCTGTTCGAGCGCTTCAAACAGACCGTCGAAAATCGGGGGCACACCCAACAGCGCCAGCGGAACATAATCACGTCGTGCGGGCCGAGCGGCCGCTTCCAGTAAAAAGGCGGTCAGCCGACGTTCGAATGCGTCGGCATCGCCGGCGAAATCGCTGGCGGAAACCAGGTAGTCGTGTAGTTCGCGTGAACAGATCTTTCCCTCGGCCCAAGCCAGGCGATCCAATTCGACCAGCTTCTCCCGCAATGGCTTCCACGAACGGCGTACTTCCTCGGCGGCGGTGAGCGAAGTGCCAAGGCGAGCGGCCAAATCGGCCAGCGCCGCGCGCACGTCGTCCGGTTCCGGGGTATTGGGAAAGCCAAAAGGAATCACTTCGATCCCGCGGTAACCAAGCACTTCCGCCAAAGCCCGAGTGTTGGAGCAGTCGCCGGTCAGGACGGTGATGACGGCATCGGCTGCACCGGTTCGAACGGCGGCATAGATACCCTTGATCCAGGCACATACGCCCGACGGGAATCCTTCGGTTTCCGCCAGTTCCAGCAGTCGGCCGCGTTTTGGGTGGGCAAGAAAGGCGTTGTTCAGATCGACCGGCGTGTGACCGGCCGCAATCACAATCTCGTGGGGGATTGTGGTAGTGATGCCAATACGTTTGCCCATCGAGATCGTGCCGGAATCTCAGTCGCGAACCAAAATGAAGTAGAGCAGCACCCCGGTGATCAGCGCACAACCGATAAAAAAAAGTGCGATGTCACCGATGGACGAAGTGCCGGCGACAACGTCAAACGAGCGAAGCTCCGCTTCGGTTTTTTCCAACGTGAAATGGTGCACGGTGATGTAGGCCCACGTGCCGCAAACCACCAGCAGCAGTTTCTTCCGCGCGCGCGGGAGCACCACCGAGGCCAGGATCAACACCGCGCAGAACGCGAGACCCAAGGGATTAATGAGCCCCGAAAAGTACTGCCCTTGCCGAAAGGCCGCCATAATCAGTTCCCAGTTGGTGCTCACCCACTCCATCTACCACCTCTTTCGGAAGGAACAGGTACCATGCGACGCTCGTCCTGTCGGAGCGATTCGAAATCAGTCTACGCGAGGCGCCGGCTATAGAGCCGCCAGATCCTGCGTAAGCTTTACCAGATCCTTGACCAAGGCCGGTCCTTCTTCAGTGACCTTCATCAGATTGTCCAACGCCTGCTGCAACGACTTGACGACCTGCTGAATCTGGGTCGGATTGGATACCAAAGACGACGGGTTGGAAACCAACGCCTGACCGGATTTGTAAATCTCCGGCGCATTGGCAATCGCTGTTTCCAAGATCTTCTGAGCAATCTTTACATGGTCGCGCGCTTCGTCGATCGCCTTCTTGTTCTTGGATTTTTTCAATTGCTTCAGGTCTTTGCCCACCTTGTTCGACACAAAACGTGCCTGCACGAACGCGCCGAAAGTCAAAGCGGACTGCAAGGCAAATTCGTCGACCTTTTTGTTGCCGGCAACAACATAATTAACCTTCTTCTTGGTCAACGCATCCCACTGAGTTTTTTCATATTTCTTGAGGCTCTTGTCGATATCCGATAGTTTCACTCGCTTCTTTTCCACTTCACCGCATTGTGCGGCCACCAGCGCCAGTGCAAAGGCGATCATCACCAACAATGCAACCCACGGTCTGCTTCTCATTTGCGTCCTCCACCAAAAAGATAAACGAACCGGTGATATCGTAAAAAACTGCTTTCCCTGGTGTCAACTTCTTTTTCCCGGGTGGTGTAATGGATCTTGTGTCAGGGTCCAGAAGGCGTCCCGTGACACAATCTACGGTGAAGCGAAACGTACGAGAGGCGTTGCGTGAAGTCAAACGGTTTGAGTGGGAGGGTGACTACCGCCCACCGGCCCGCGCCGCGATCAGGGAGTTGCTGGAAGAATTGATGCAAGCGACGGTGGACGAACACCTCGAGGCAATGGCGGCGGCCGGCTTGCCGGACTGGCGCAACGGCCGCTACACGCCGCACTATTTGACCGAGGTCGGCGACGTGGTCTGGGCGGTCAGCCGCACCCGGAGCTACAGCGTGGGCGAGGTGCTGGGCCGCTACCGCCGCCGCGCGGCGGCGGTCAAGCAGACGGCAGTGGACTGTTTTGTGCTGGGCGGCTCGACCCGCAAAGTGGGGCAGATGCTGGCCCCGCTGGCGGGCGAGCGGGTCTCGCCGCAGTTGGTCAGCACGCTGGCCCGGCGGTTGGACGCGCAGGTCGCGGCCTACCAACGGCGGTCAAGCGGGATCTCCACCGAATCAGCCACGCGCAGGACCGGCGGCAGGCGCAGCAGGCGCTGGCCCGCTTCGCCGCGCACTGGGAGAACACCTACCCGACCGCCGTCAAGTGCGTGCTGGTCGACAGTGAAGAACTGCTGGCCTTCTTCGCAATCAAGGACCGTCAGCGCTGATCGCACAATTTGATCGAGCGGCGCTTCGTTGAGGTGCGCTGGCGCACCCGCCCGATGGACGTCTTCGCCGACCGCACCTCGATCGAGCGCATCCTTTTCGCGGTGTTCAGCTACGAAAACCACAAACAGGGAGTCAGCGCGCCCCTACTCGTGACACAACACTCTTGATGCTACCTGATAAGGGGAGTATATCGGGAGCGGATACCAAGCTGATCCGCTCTCGGGTCCTTTTGTCGTGAATCTTTGTTCCTTCCAGTCTTCTTGACGTTGTTAATACTTTTTGTAAAATCGTGCTACGTTCCATGGCGGCAAACGAAATGGCGAGGGAGACAAAATTCATGCGCGTCCGCGACCGGCTGGACCGGAAAGCAGAAGAGCAATGAGCCGAAAATTGGCCGTCGACTCGCCGTTCGCCAATCGCTTGGATGCCCGCATCAAGATCATCGGCGCACTCGCCGCCATCGTGGTCTGTGTCAGCACGCCGGCCGCGGCGTTCGGCGCGTTCGGTTGCTACGCTGCGGTTTTACTACTGACCATCTTTCTCTCGCGCCTATCATGGCGCCATATTGCCCGTCGCGCACTGGTGATCGTACCTTTCGCGATTATGGTCGCTGCGTTCGCGCCGTTCCTGCACGCCGGACAAACCGGCGGCGGCATCAGCCTCGGCCTCGGCGCCTGCTCGGCGTCCCCTCCGGCGCTGGTCGTCTGGAACGTGGTGATCAAGGCGCTGTTTTCTGTGACCGTGATCGTCGTACTGACCGGCACTACCCCCTTCCCCGAAATGCTGAACGGACTGCGCGGCCTATGGGTGCCCGAGATTCTGGTGATGCTGCTGTCGTTCACCTATCGCTATTTGTTTGTACTGGGCGACGAACTGCGCCGCCTGCGCCGCGCCCACGCCGCCCGCGGTTTCCGGGGACGTTGGCTGTGGCAGGCCGCGTCGCTCGGGCGGCTCATCGGCGCGCTTTTCCTGCGCACGTACGAACGCGCCGAACGAGTCTATGTGGCGATGGTTTCGCGCGGCTTTACCGGACACTTCCCTCACCTGCCCCGCCTCGCCTGGCGTGTCCGCGACCTAGCGGCGCTGGCCGTTTTCTGCGCGCCCCTGCTCGTCGCACGATGGATATTGGCATGACCGAACCGGCGATTCGTTTGGCCGACGTGACTTTTCAATACCCTGACGGCTTCCGCGCGCTCGACAACGTGTCGCTCACGATCCAACCGGGCGAAAAAGTCGGCATCATCGGCCCCAACGGCGCGGGCAAATCGACGCTGCTGCTGCACTTGAACGGAGTACTGCGCGCCGCCGGCGGCACGGTGAGTGTGCACGGCATCGAGGTCGGCAAGAAAACGCTGCGCCAGGTGCGGCAAATGGTCGGCGTGGTGTTTCAGGACCCGGATGATCAGCTTTTCAGCACGACCGTGGCCGAAGATGTCGCTTTCGGCCCGCGCAACCTGGGCCTCCCCGAACCGAAGGTCGCCGAGCGCGTGCGCGAAGCGCTCTCGCTGGTCGGCTTGGCCGACTTTGCCGGCCGCCTGCCCCAACACCTGAGCTTCGGCCAAAAAAAACGCGTCGCTATCGCCACTGTGTTGTCGATGCAACCGCGCGTTTGGGCGTTCGACGAGCCTACGGCCAATCTCGACCCCCAGAGTCAGGCGTCCGTCGAGCAGTTCATCGCCTCGCGCACCGACACCGTGCTGGTCGTCACGCAGGATCTGTCCTTTGTCGCAGAAGTATGCGCACGGGTGATCGTGCTCGCCGCCGGACGCGTGGCCTACGACGGCGCGTTGGAGGAATTGTTCGACCGGCCTGATTTTTTGCGCGAACACGGCCTGGCGTTCGAACGCCACTGCCGCGTCTGTGCGCGTATCCGCCGCGCCTAATACCCCGCGGTTTCTTGAACCGGAAGTCGCAGATGGCGCAGCCTTCGGCGATGGTGGCGGTGCGCTACAAGCCTCAGCCGAGCACGTCGCTCATGGGGAAATCCTACCGACAGCAACACGGCACCAGTTTCGCCGCGCCCTGGGTGCCGTAGAACATGACGATTGCGCGCGCCGCCGATATCCGCAATCTGAAGAAGCCGTTGAAATCCCTCACGAATCTCCGTCTTCACCAGCTTGATCTACTCGGCGGTGAAACCCTGTTCGCCAAGCACCTGAGGCAGAACACGGAAGGTGTGGTCGAGATCGTGTGGTTGCTGCCGGTTGCCACGCGAGGCCGTTGCCATCGCCGTTCCTCCGTACTATTCCTCCGTCTGCGCCGGGTCGGGCACACCGGCTTCGGCAAAACCCTTCGCCCGTAGCAAACAACTATCACATCGCCCGCACGGTTTGCCGTCGGGCAGCGGATCGTAGCAACTTAACGTGGCAGTCAGGTCGAGATTCAGCGACAACGCCCGGCGGATGATCTGGCCCTTGGTCAAATTGACCAGCGGTGCGTGGATGACGAAGTGCCCGATCCCTTCCACCGCCGCCTTGGTGGCCAGATTGGCCAGGTCGCCGAACGCGTGCAAGAACTCCGGCCGGCAATCGGGGTAGCCGCTATAGTCGAGCGCGTTCACGCCAATGAAAATGTCGTAAGCGCCGATGACCTCGGCGTACGCCAGCGCCAGAGAAAGAAAGATGGTATTGCGCGCCGGCACATAGGTGATTGGTATCCCGTTGGCGATTTCCTGGCCGTCGCGGTCTTTCGGCACGGCGAGTTCGGTGCTGGTCAGGGCTGAACCACCGATCCAGGTCAAATCGAGGGTAACGACGCGGTGTTCGGCCACGTGCGCCAGCCGGCAAACAGTGCACGCATGCTCTACCTCAATCGCGTGCCTTTGTCCGTAAGCGAAGGTGAGCGCATAAACCGTGTAGCCTTCCTGCAGGGCGATGGCGAGGGTCGTCGCCGAATCGAGGCCGCCGCTGACGAGGACGACCGCCTTTTTCACGCCGATAGCCTTTTCTTCATCTCGGTCAACCAGGGGTACGGCACGTTAAGGTCGGAGAAGCCGAAGCCGAGTTTGATGTCGGGTTTGGTTTGGCCGTGGAAATCGGAACCGCCGGTCCACAGCAAACCGTGGCGTTTGGCGATATCGCCGTAGATCTGAACCAGTGAAGGATTGTGGGTCGAATACGCCACTTCGATGCCGGCCAGCCCCAACTGGCACAACTCGCCGACTACTTCGTCAAGTTGCAGCGGCGACCATTTGTAGTCGATCGGATGCGCGAGTACCGGCAATCCCCCGGCGGCGCGAATCAGGCCCAACGATTCCTCGGGCGTAAAGCGGAACTTGGGCACATATGCCTTGCCCTTGCGGTCGAGATAAACGTCAAACGCTTCCTGGTAGCTCTTGACCGCGCCCTTCTTGTACAACACGGCCGCGAAGTGAGGCCGGCCGACAACCTCGCCGCCGGCCTCGGCTTCCACCTCGGCCAGCGTCATCTTCACGCCGAGTTCATTGAAGCGGTCGACGATCTTGGCGTTGCGCTCGTTGCGCACGCGCTTGGCCCACTCGAGATTCTCCAGCAATTGCGGATTCGCCGGATCGAAAAAGTAGCCGAGGATATGCACGGTCTTCTTGCGCACGTCCGTGGAAAGTTCGACGCCGGGCACAACCTCAAAGCCGAGTTCGCGGCCGGCGGCCAGGCCTTCGGCGACGCCGTCGACGGTGTCGTGGTCGGTGACGGCCACCGCGGCCAGGCCCGAATCACGGGCCAGGCGAACCAGTTCGGTCGGCGTCAAGGAACCATCGGAAGCGGTGGTGTGGGCGTGCAGATCGATGCGGCTGTTCATGTCAGATGTCTACCTTGAAAACGCCCTTCAGCGACAGGCCGAAGAGGATGGAAGCGACAAAATATACAATGATCCAGTGCACGCGCCAACGCCATACGCGCATCTCTTCGCCTGGATAGCGGATCTCGACCGCAGAAATGCCGCCGGTCAATGCCGGCTCGCCGGGGTACAACAACGCGTCCCAGAAGTTGCCGTTGTGCCGCAATGGCGTGAGCAGATGAAGCTTCGCGGTGTCACCGACCACCAGTTGTTTGGTGGCGGTTTGATCGCCGATCTTCACCGTCAACTGGTGCGCGCCGGCCGCCTGGCCGCGCACGCGCCACGACACCTCACCAGTCAGCGGCATACGCACCGCGTCGGTGTCGACGGTCACACCGCCGTCGGCGGTGAGCGTGGCCGGGGTTTCAAACAGGTTGACCTGTTGGCCGACGCGGACGTTGACCACGGCCGCCTCACCGACCGCCACTGGCCGGTAGCCGTACCACAGGTTTAGTTGCGCCAGCAGCAGCATGACCGGCGCAATCATGACCAGCAGCGGCCGCAGGTTATGCGCCATGTACACCAGGTTCCAACCGATGATGTTGCCGATCGAACGCAGCAACACGCCCAGGCTGTCCTTGTAGAGCATGATGGCCAGGAAGTTGCCCTTGATCCGGTCTTTGGCCTTGGTGATGCCCCGCTGGTTGGAGGTGTATTTGTAGATGATCAGCATCAGCACGCCGGTCACTACGCTGATCGCAAGCATGCCCAGCAAGGGCCAGCCGCGCAACGGCGTCATGACGAGTGCGAAAGCGGATCCAACGGCGTTGGCGAACGCGAGCATCGACCGTCCTTCTAGCTGATGTAGCCTAGCCCTTGCAGCTTCTTCTTGATCTCGTCTTCGCTGTCGCCTTCACCGATCTGCGCCAGCTCCTTTTCCAGCACGTGGCTGACGAATTCTTCGACCGACGAATAGCCAGCGAGCGCGGCGAACTTCTTCACCCGCTCATACAGGTCTTTGTCGAGCTTGATCTTCGGTCCGAACATGGTCGCCTCTCACTTCCCGGTAAAGATATTGCGGCCGATCATGTCTTTCGGCCGCGGCACACCGAACAGTTCCAGAATGGTCACCGGCAGATCGAACAGCTTCGGATCGGCCAGCTTGATCGGCCGGTTGGCAAACAGCGAGCCGGGTACTTCTTCGGCGGCCATGCAGTGGTCGCCACTCCAAGCGTCGTCGTTGGCCCGCAGCAACGAGCCGGTGGGGAACTTACCCAGCGCCGTTTCCCAACTCGCGCGGTAACCACGCGCATAGCCGATGATCAGATCCGGCGCCTCCTTCACGTGCGGACCCTGGTACACCTCGGCGGTCTTGTAAACACGGTCGATCACCCGCGCGCCGCTGGCTGGGTCGCGCACTTCCAGCAGCTTGCGCGAAAGCTCGTCGAGAATATTGTTGGCGTCGGCCGGGCTGACGATGCCCTTGCCCTCGCGGCCCATCAGGTTGAGGTACAGGCCGTTGATGCCCAATGTGTAGGCCTTCGTGCCGTACCAGTTGACGTTCTGCAGGAATTCGGCCTCGCGGTCATTCGCGTCCTTGAGCTTGAGGTAGCCGTTGTCGAGCAGCCACGTCGAAAGATGGAACGACTGGTAATACGGCGCGAAGCCGTGGTCGCTCATCACGATCAGCGTGGTTTTTTCGTCAACCTTGGCCATCGCCTCGCCGAGCGCCTGGTCCAAACGCTGGTAGATATCACGAATGGTATTCGTGTACGGCTCATCCTGCTCTGCCCGGTAAGCCGGATGGTCGTGGTCCATCGTCCGCCAAAACATGTGCGTAAGCTGGTCGGAGCTGGAAAAGTAAAAGAACAACAACCCGTCGCGGAAGCGGGCCAGCTCGTGGCGATACAAATCAAGCCGCTCCGCCAGCACCACATGTCCTTGCTGTAGGAATTCCGCGTTGTCCAGAATGTGGTTGGACAACGCCTTGGTGTCTTCCGGAATGCCTTGCGTATGGAACGGCCCGCCGCGCGCCGCGGCCAGTTCGGCGGCGTATTCGGGCGGCGTGCTGATCGGCATCGCCGGATCGCGTGGGTCGATGTTGATCGGCGAGCAGTACAACTTGAACGAGGGGTGCGTGGCCTTAAGCAGAAAACGCACCATGCCGGTCACGGTGACCAGGTGCGGCACCATGCGAAAGCGCACCTGGATCCAGTCGGTCCATTCGCCCCGCCGCAAAACATAGCGCTGGCCTTCGATGTCGAGCGCGGCGGTGTCGGCGGTCGGGTCGATATGCACCTCAAACGGCACCTCGGCGTCCGGCGGCGGTTCGTCGGCCGGCAGATTGAGGAAGGTGTTCTTCGGGCCATAGATCTTGGTCGCGACCGAGCCTTCGATCACGTCGACCGGGAAGATGCGGCCGCCGGAACTCTCCTTGCCCTCTTCCTGCTCGGGCGGATCGTCGGTGTAGTACGAAAAGCTGCCGTAGCCACCCAGCAGGTCGGGCGTGCCCATGCCCGACAGCGAGCGGAACCGGCCTTCGACCGGCGGGTAATTGCTGGGCACGGCGAAAATGGTCGCCGGCACGTTCTGCTCGTCGAGGTATTCCCAGAACGCGCGTCCCTTGCGCAGCAGATGCACCCGGCCGGTGTCGATTGGAATCTGATAACCCGCTAATCGCCAGAAATTCTGCGGCGCCTCGGTCTTCGAGGTCGATAGGAACGGCAGGTAGGTTTCGGCATCACGGTGGATGAAGTCGAAGATGCCGTGGCCGCCGGGGTTCATGCCGGTGATGAAATTTGACCAGGCGACCGGGCTCTGCGGCGGAATGCTGGTGCCCAACTCGGAGAAGCCTCCCTGTTGGCGTAGGCGCGACATGTTGGGCAGAAACCCTTCCGCCATCCATTGCTGGGTCAGAACCGGATCGAGACCGTCGAATCCGATCACCAGCACCTTCGTGCCGTCTTTGGTGCGCAGGCCGGCCAACTCGTCGCCGGCGCCACAGCCGAGCGCCAGGCCAACCGTGCCGGCCATCACACCTTTCAAAAAGTCGCGGCGGCTAATGCCTTTGCCGTTCATGACGCAGTCCCTTTGTTTTCCGTGAGCACGCGACCGTCCATGTAGGCCGGCTTCGCCACGCCCAACTGGTGCAACACCGTGGGTGCGATGTCCATGATCGACGGATCGTCGGTGGCCAACTTGAAGTTGGTGAACAGCACTCCCGGTACGGCGCGCGGATCAACGCAATGGTCGCCGCTCCACGCTTTGACGTTGTCTTCGAAAACATGCGGGGTGATGACTCCAGTGGTGCCGTCCCACCCGGCGCGGTAACCCACTGCATAGCCGATGATCAAATCGGGCGCGTTGCCTTTGTACGGCCCGGTGTACAGTTCTTCCGCTTCCCACACCTGGTTGATGGCGACCTGGCCTTTGTCGGTGTCGATCAGGCCGCTGAGCTTCGCCACCAGTTCCTTGCGCAACGCCGCCGCTTCCTCGCCCGGCTCGACGATACCCTGCGCCTCGCGGCCGCGCACGTTGAGATACATTCCGCCCAAGCCGACCTGATAAGCGCGCGTGCGCGACCAATCGACGTCGGTCAGCCACTTGCCGCCCCGCTTGCCTTCCTTCAGCGCGAGATAGCCGTTCTGGTGCAACCAACTGTTCAAGTTGATGCCGCGATTGAACGGCTTGAAACCGTGATCGCTCATCACCAGGAACAAATCGTCCTTCTTCAGCTTCTTCAACGTGCGGCCGAGCAACGCGTCCATATTCTTGTACAGGTCGAGCACGGCGTCCGGCCGGCCGCCGCCATTCTTGCCGCGCAGCGACGGATGATCGTCGACTAGATAGCGGAAAAACATGTGCTGGATGCGGTCGGTGCCGTCGAAGACGCAGGTGACCAGACCGGTCTTGGTTTTGCTCAGCGCGTCGAAGAACATCTTCTCGCGCTCGGCGTTGATCAGGTAGGTTTCGGTCAGGAACAGATCGTCGGAAATCAGCCCTTCGTTCAACACCCAGGTATCTTCCGCCAGACCCAGGTTCGCGTACGGGCCGATGAGCTTGGACAGATACAACGAATAGGCCTTCGGATGGCTGATCGCGAACGCGGGCTTCTCGGGGTCGAGGTTGATCGGCGAAACGTACAGCGCCGGCTCGCCCTGGTAGCGCGTGAGCAAAAAACGCGCGATACCGCTGACCGTAATGCGCAGGCTGGCTTTGAACGACAGGCGGATCCATTCGCTGAATTGGTCCGGCGCCAGCTCGATCTTCCGGTCGGGCAGTTCGAGCACGAAACCGTCTTTCTTGCCGGGCCGCATGGTGAACGGAATCTTCATCTCCGGCGCGCTGGCCAGCAGCGCATCGGGCGGGCCGACCAGTTCCCCGCGCAGCACGTCGCCTTCGCGCGTCAGCGGCAGAATGACGCCCCCTTCTTCGACCTCACCGTCCCATTTCTTGGTGGTGTAGAAGCTGAAGGTGCCCTGGCTGCCGCGAATGTCGGGCACGCACATGCCGGACAGCGACACGCCGTTGAACTTCTCCGGCGGAAAGGTGATCGGTACGCGAATGACGGTCGAGAAGATGCCGTGTTCGCCTAGCACCGTCCAGAACGGCTTGCTCTTGCGCAGCAGCCGGATCTCGGGCTTGGACAACGGAATGACGTACTTGCCCAGCTTCAAGGTCTTGCGCGCTTCGCCGATGTACGCTGAGGACAGCGTCGGCAAATACGTCCGCACGTCGCGGCTGAGAAAGTCGTAGATGTTGTGCCGGCCGGGGTTGGCCCCGGTCATGAAGCTCGACCACGCCACCGGACTCACCGACGGGAAGGTCGTGCGCAGGCGATGGAACTGACCTTCGGCCGCCAGCTTCTGAAAGTTGGGCAGATGCCCTTCCGCCATCCATTTGTCGGCGAGTTGCGGATCCATGCCGTCGAGGCCGAGAATGACCACGCGCTTGACCTTGGCATGACGCAGCGCCCGCCGGCGGCGGAACCACAGGTAGACAAACCGCAGCGGCCAGATGGCGAGCGAGAACATGGCCACGAAGAACGTGGCGATTAGGAAGAAGAAGCTGGTGATGAACGCAAAGCCGGCACCGGGACCCACGTAGGCGTAGGCCGGAGCGGCAAAGGCCAGCACCAGAACAACCAGCACAACAATCAAATACAGTCGCCGCATCAAGTCGAAATTTCTCCGGCCTTCGCCGTTAGCGTCTGTGCAAGCCTAATCAGCACGGGCAGGCTTGGCAACCGTACTTTACGTTCCGATACAAAACGCCTACTAGGCCAAATGTTCTAAAATCAGGCCCGCCACTTGCGTGATTTGCGGCACGTCGGCGACCGGCTTGGTGGTCCACAAGAAAGCGTCGTATTGGTTGTGCATGCCCGACAACCCGAAACGTCCGAACAGCTCAGTACGGTCGACTGCGCCCTTGAAGTCGAATCCATCAATCGACACCGCCACTAGGTCCGGTCCGTTTGCGGCATATGGACCATGGTAGGCTTCTTCGCGCCGGAAAAAACGCCGCACCAGCTTGCGACCATTGTGTTCCAAATTGGATAGGGCGGCTTGTACATCGTCGAGCACCTTGGGCGTATCGGCCGGGTCGACACAACCACGCGGGTACTTCCCTTTCAGATGCACGTAGATGCGGTTCGGATCCAGCACAAAGGCCTTGGCCTGTGGCGAGATCTGCGCGAGGTCGGTTGGTGCGTCGGTCTCGAACGCCAACAAGCCCTGCTCGACCAAGTACCGGTTCAACGCGACTTCCTGCTCGATAGCGCAAAAGCCGTGGTCGCTGAGCAGGAAAAACCCGGCGAGCGAATCGTCTTTGGTTTCTTTCACGTAGCGGTCAGCCATCTCGCCGACAAACGCATCGACCGCCTGGTAGAACTGGATCGTCCGCGCGTGCAATTCGTGCTGTTCGTCGGTCAGCGCGTGCCACAGGTAATGGTGCACCCGGTCGGTGCCGGTGACCACGACCTGGAAATAGTCCCACTCTTCCTGCTCCCAGAACATCGCGGTTGCCTGTCGCCGGATTTCGAGCATGCGGTCCAGATCCTGCAACGCAAAAACGTGGTTCTGGCGAGCGCGCGCGGTATCGATGTCGATCTCGTAATTCATACGCCGCAGCGGGCCGATGTACTTGGCCGGGAAGACCGCCTTGACCAGGTCGATCGCGACAAAACCGCTGACCAGTGCGCCGTTGATTCGCCGCGCCGGATAGGTGCCCGGTTGGTTGATCACCACGCTACGCTTGCCCGTCCCTTCGAGGCGATCCCAGATCGTCGGCGCCTTGAGTGTGGCGTAGTTGGGAAAGGTCTGTTGGTACGTGCCGGGCGCCAGTTCGGTGAAGCCGAAAATGCCGTGCGTGCCGGGGTCGACACCGGTCATGAAGCTGGGCCAACTGACCGCCGAGATCTCGGGCACGGTGACTTCCATCCGGCGCAGGTTTCCCTGTGCGGTAATGCGCGCCAGATGGGGCAGCAACCCCCGCTGCATGAAATCGACCAGTAGTCTGTGCGGCATACCGTCAAGGCCGACCACCACTACCTTGTTCTTTTTCCGTGAGAAAAGGGCCATCTTTGTCCTCCGGACTCGGGAGCGGCAAGGGTAGCCTCCGAAGGGCCAGATGACAAGACGGGGGGCGTTTGGCGGCTTCCAACCACCCCACTTTTCACCCCCAATTGCCCCCTCGCCCCCTTTTCCCGTACGATAGCCGGACAATTCCCGGGGGCAGAGTGCATACGAGACGTGTCGCATGGTGCCTTTTCGTCGGTGTGTTGCTCGCCGTCGCGACCGTGGTGTATGCGCAATCGATCACCGGCGGCACGGCCCGCACTCGCGACGACCAGGTCATCGTGGTCAGTTTTCAGGTTGCCAACGCCTTCAATGCCGACCTGGAACAGGCCATCTTCAGCGGCATGTCTTACTCGTTCACCTATCGCTTTGAAATCTACCGCGAAATTCCGGCTTGGCCTGATCTCCGCCTCTTCCACTGGGCGGTGAAACGGACGATCCGCTACGACACGCTTAAGAAGACCTACACAGTCGATTTCGGCGCCGGCGGACGGCCAAAGGAGACGACCGATTTTGCCCTGGCCAAACGATGGATGACGGAATTCGTCGATCACCCGGTCGCGGTGGCCTCCTCCCTCGACCGCAGTTACAAGCACTTCCTGCGCGTGAAAGCGGAACTCGATCCGGTGCGCCTGCCGCTATTGCTGGACAAGGTGCTCCCGTTTATGGGCACCTGGTCGTTGGAAACGCCCTGGGTGCGCATCGATCTGCCGACGGGGGTGGCCGACGTTGAACCTTGAACGCCAGCCGGAACTGAGCCTGGAGGAGCGCGAGGCGCGGCGGCGAAAGAACGAGATCCGGGCCATCATCGCCGTGGGCGCCGTGCTGGGCGTCTTGTTCCTGCTCGAGACGGTCTTCTTCGACTTCCGCGGCGCGCTAGGCTACTCCAACCTGCTGTTCTTCAGCCTAATCAACATCAACGTCATCCTGGCCTGCGTGTTGCTGTTCTTGATCCTGCGCAATGTCACCAAACTGCTGTTCGAGCGGCGGCGCAAGGTGCTCGGCGCGCGTCTACGCACCCGCCTGGTCGTGGCCTTCGTCAGCTTCGCGCTGGTGCCGACCGCGTTGCTGTTCTACGTCGCCATGACCTTCATCACCAACTCCATCGAGCGTTGGTTCTCGCTGCAAATCGAATCGAGTCTCGACCAGTCATTGAAAGTCGCCCAGACGTACTACGAGACATTCGAGAACATGGCCATAGTAAACGCCTCGAACTTGGCGCAAGCGATCAGCCGGGATGCCACACCGCCGGAAACGCCAGCCAAACCGAACAAAAAGAACAAGAAGCCGGCCCTGGCGCCGGCCGTGCCGCCGCTCCGGTTGGAGGCCAAGGAGATCCAAACCCTCATCGACCAACAATGCGCGCAACTGGGACTCGACGTCATCGAGGTGTATCTGGCGCCTGACCGGCCGCCGATCACCGCAACAAGCCAGCGCGCACCGAAGGTCACCTGGATCGAGGAAGATCGCGACTTCGTCAAAGCCGGCTTCGCCAACAACCCGCAAGGCAAGGTGCTGACTCTCGGCGAGAAAGAGTTGATCCGCGGGATCGCACCACTCACCGACAAACAGGGGCAGATCAAAGCCGCGGTGGTCGTCAGCTATTTCGTGCCGCGAAGCCTCGTGCGCAAGATGAAACAGATCCAAACCACCTACGAACAGTACCGGCAGTTGCGCGTGCTGGAAAACCCGATCCGCTCGAACTACCTGATCATTCTGGGCCTGATCTATATCTTCATCTTCTTCAGCGCCACCTGGTTCGGTTTCTACCTGGCCCGCCAGATCACCGAACCGTTGCAAGATCTGGCCGACGGCGCGCGCCGCGTCGCCGCCGGCGAAACCGGCGTGCAGATCGCGCACGTCAGTGACGACGAAATGGGCACCCTGGTCGACGTTTTCAACCGCATGTGGGCTGATCTGGGCGCCAGCCGCAGCGCGTTGGAAAACGCCCTGCGTGACCTCGAACAGACCAATGTTGAACTGGAACGACGCCGCGCCAGCATGGAAGCCGTGTTGTCCAACGTCGCCGCCGGCGTGCTCGCCTTCGACAACGACGGCCACGTGCTGACCATCAACCCGAGCGCCGAACGCATTCTCGGTGTCCGACAGGAAGAGGCGTTGAACCACTCCTGGAACGACGTGTTCCCACGTGAACTGACCCAGTCATTTGCCGGACTGGCCGACCAGTTGCGCACCGGTCACGGCCATACCGTCACTCGCCAGATGGAGATCCAGGTCGCCAACGAACGGCGCACCGTGCTGGCGATTCTGTCGGTCATCCGCGACCAGCAGGGCGCGGCGTCAGGCGCCGTGCTCGTGGTGGACGACCTCACCGAACTGCTCAAGGCCCAACGCATGGCCGCCTGGCAAGAAATGGCGAGGCAGATCGCGCACGAAATCAAGAACCCGCTCACCCCGATCCAACTCGCGGCCCAGCGGCTGAGCAAACGCTACGAAGACCGTTTCGACCCGGAAAAGGACAAAGTCTTTTTCGAATGTACCGGCACCATCGTGCGCCAAGTCGACGAACTGAAAGGCATGGTCAAGGAGTTCTCCGATTTCGCGCGCATCGCCGAGGCCAAGCCGGCACTCACCGACCTGTCGGAAATCATCCGCGAGGTGCTGGTGCTCTATGGCGAAGCCCATAAACGAATCAAGTTCCAAAGCAAGATCGGCCCCAACGTACCCCAACTGTTGCTCGACCGCGAGCAGATCAAACGCGCACTGATCAATGTGCTGGACAACGCGGTTGCCTCAATCTCCGGCGCTGGCGAGGTGCAGATCGGCGCCTGGCTGACCGACCAGGGTCGCTTTGTGCGATTGGAGGTTGCCGACTCCGGCCAGGGACTGCCGCGGGAATACCGCAGCCGCTTGTTCGAGCCCTATTTCTCGACCAAAAAAATGGGCACTGGCCTGGGCTTGGCCATCGTGCACCGGATCGTCAAAGACCACGGCGGTGGCATCCGTTTGCTCGACAACAAACCCAAGGGCACAATCGTCGCCATCGACCTGCCGGTGCCGCCGGCGTGACCAAGCCCCCAGGTTTCTTCGCCAAGCGTTTTCCGTATGTCGCTGTTTCATTTCTGATCCCGTACATGGTAAAATGACCTATTCGTAGGCTCTCTGGGGGTGGAGGCTGACATGAAGCGATTGCTGATTACTCTGGCGGCTCTCTGGCTGATTACGGGAACTGCCCCCGCCGTGGCCGACGGCGGTCCCGACCTGTTCGGCTATGTCTGGCAGAACTATCCTACCTTTACCTGGGTCGAAGCCAACGACTCGGGTACCGCAGTTCACCTGGTCGACGACGAGGTCGCCGGCCCCTTCCCGATCGGTTTCGATTTCGATTTCTACGGCGAAACTTACAGCCAGTTCTACGTCAGTGCCAACGGACGCCTGATGTTCGAGGAACAACCGGAAACATTCAAGATTCCGTGCATTCCCTCGACGGCGCCCTATCTCAACTACATTGCGCTGTACTGGGATGACCTCGATCCGGAAACAAGCGGTGTCGTCTACTACGAAACCATCGGCACCGAACCCGATCGCCTGCTCATCGTCGAGTGGGATCACGTCATGCATTTTGGCTCGACCACCGACACGGTGACCGCCGAAATCGTGCTGGCGGAAAAAACCGCTCATTTGGCCCTGCAATACCTCGACCCGAGCGACGAATTGGGCGCCGGCGCGACCGTCGGCATGATGAGCCCCGACGGCACCGACGGCTTGTCGATCGTCTGCAATCAGGCGGTGTTGAGCCCCAACCAGAACATCTTCATTCAGCACCCGGCCTACGTGGAACTGACCGCCAATGACCCGTATGCCGCCGTGTTCGAAGGTCAGACCGCGCACTTCGATCTGTTCGTCCGGAACGTCACCGGCGTCGACGCCAATTTCGTCACCACTTTCTCCGGCAATTCCTGGACCGCCCAGGCCGACCCCGGCGTGATCTTTCTCGCCGCGGGTGAGACCGGCGAAATCGGGGTGAATATGGAAGTGCCGACAGGCACCACGCGCTGGTCATACGACGACTTCGAGGTCAAAGTGACTTCTGCGGTCAACCCGTCGGTTTCGGCCACCGCCGCCCTGTCGGCGATCGCCGGTCCGGACTGGGTAGTGCACGACTTCATCGTGCCGACGGCGGTGCAGGAAAGCTCGGTGGTGACCGACACCGAGTGGGTGTATGTCTTTTCCAACTACCTCGCCCCGGGCATCGTCGGCACCCTTTCCCGCTTCCGTCTCGACGGCACCGTGGAAACGCTGCCTTCGCTGACTCCGGCCGTAAACGCCGCCGACGGTTCGTACCTGTGGGGCAAACTCGTTTTCCCCGGCGGCGTCGATGAAACGGGCCAGATCACCGACCAGCTCTATGTCTACGACATCTCCGAGGCGGCCTGGACGGTGGGCTATCCCCTGCCCAAGCCGTTGGCGTATGCCGCCACGGTCGTGCTCGACGACATGCTGTATGTGATCGGGGGCTTCGATGGCGAAGAACCGCTGTCCACGCTCTACCGCTTTTCGCCCGACACCGCGAGCTGGTGGCGCCTAACCCCGATGAACTACGCGCGCGTGCGCCCGGCGGCGGGCGTAGTCGACGGCAAGATCGTCGTGGCTGGCGGCTTCAACCAGACGGCGCTCGACGTGGTGGAGGTCTACGATCCGCAAACCGACAGCTGGACCGACGGCGCGCCGCTGCCGGTACCACTGCGCGAAACGGCCGACGCCACGTGCAACGACACGTTCTATGTCATCGGCGGCAGCTACGAAGACGCCGCTTCGAATGCAGTGTATGGCTACAACTTGGCGGGCGACCGTTGGTTCCCGATCAGCCGTTTGCAGACCGCGCGCTTCTCCACCGAGGCGACGTTGCTCGACGGTTCAATCGTCGTGGCCGGTGGGATGAGCGAACTTTTTTCGCCGCTGGACAGCGCGGAAGCGATCGCCCTCAATTGCGTCGACGAAGAACACGTGATCGACCTGCCGTTCGGTACCGACGATGACACGGCAACCGATGATGACACCGAAGATGACGACACTGAAGATGACGACACTGAAGGCGACGATGACACCGAAGTCGATGACGACGACACCGAACCGACCGGCAACGATGACGATGATGACGATGACGGCTGCTGCGGCTGCTAGCCGCGGTTAGGGCTGGATTGCGGCCTCGATCACCAGGCCGCCGTTTGTCTCCCCTTCGGCCGGCAATTCCACGCGAACACCGATCGGCCACAACGACCATTCCCGTAAATCGGCGGTTAGCACCGGGTTGATCACCGCCTCGGCGTAACGCCAGGCGAACCGTGGCACCACGCGCCCGCCAAGGCGCACGTCATTCAGCGCAAACCACACCTGCCGCCCCTGCAGTTCGATGCGCCCGGCCACCGTCAGCGGCGCCGAC
>CAZEDX010000008.1:74843-87015 GCA_964511015.1 uncultured bacterium
ACTTGGCCACCGCGCGCAAAATCAATCGTTGCGGCTCGACCGCGACGGTCACATCGGCCAGATTGCGGTTGCGCGCGGCGATGAAGCGTGCCAGATCGGCGGTGTCGAGGTGGAACACGGCCCGGCCGGCGCGTCCGCCTTGAACGACGAACTGGCGCGCGATCAGCAGGGCCGGCCAGTCGAGGCGCGGCCACTCGAAAGAAAACTCGCCGAGGGTAATCGGCAGCCGTTGGTGTTCGAAACCGGTCACGGCAAACGACAGTTCCGCCGGTTCGGCGGTCGGGTCACAAGCGCGCCAGGCAAAAGTGAGCGGCGGGCGGCCGGGGTATTTGCGCTGCCGCGCGAACGCTTCCTGCAACAGCCAGCCCAACATGTCGCAATTGAACTCGGTGGTGGTCAACCGGCCGTCTTCAAGATAGGTGACCTGCCCGCCGGCCACGCCACCTGCGGCCAGCGCTTCCACCCGATACAGTCGGCCGACCGGCAAGCGCAGTTCATCAACCGGGTGCAATACGAACTGCGGCGCCAGCAGGCTTTGGATTTGTGCCAGCCAACGCTTCTGGTCGTTGGCGTCGAGATACAGAAACAGCGCGCGTCCGGCCCGTTCAGCGACCATGGCTGGCAGGAGCTCGGGTTTACGGTCGAACTGCGCCGCCGCCACGCGGGTGTGCCAGGTGGCGTAATCGGTTTCGGGGCCGAACTGGCTGGTGAGCACCGTGGCGCCGGCGCCGACCCGGCTCTCGAGCCATTGCACCACCAGCGGAATGTCATCGGCGGAGACCGGCGTGCGCAACGATTGCGTGTACTGCACGGCCGGTATCACCAGCACGACGGCCAGCACGGCAAACGAAACGGCCGGCAGGATCCGCCGCCACTTCGGCGCGCGCGTGACGATCCCGCGCATTCCGGCCACCGCACCGAACGAGGCGATCAGCATCACCCACGGCGTCACCGGCGCCAGGAAGCGCTGGTACATCGTCAGTTCACGTACGCTGTGAACGAGGTAGAAAAAGAACACGAACGCCGTCAGCACGGCGAGAAACGCGAGATCAGGCCGCGTGCGCACGGTCCAGCGTCGGCGAGCGCGCCAGACCGCCAGCAAGACCGCCGCCAGCGCCACGAGCGCCAGCGCCAGCACCGCGAGCGGCAGCCAGGCAAAGAACGACGCCGATTCTCCGACCCAGAAAGCCAGTTTCTCGACAAACGGCTTGGCCAGGTGCTTGCCGGTGGCGTACTTCTCACCTTGCAACTCGTTGACCAGCCAGGCAAACGGAATCTTGGTGAACATCGACCAGAACAGCAGCACCACCAGCGGCGGCAGCGAACCGAGCGCGTAACGCCAGATGCGCCGGCCGGCCATGCGCCGCCATGGCGTGTCTACCGGCAAGGCTAGATGGCCGTCGAGCAGCAGCACGGCGATCACCAGCGGAAACGAAAACGCCGCGAGTTGGCGCGTGCAGAACGACAGCGCATAGGTGAAGCCGGCCCAGCCGCTGCGCCCGCGTCCCGCCAATTCGACCGCCGCAAGAATGAAAACCAACGAGAGCGCGTCGGCGCGCCCGGTCGGGTAGTGGAAGATGACGTACGGCGAGAAGGCCAGCAGCAGCGCGGCAACCAGTCCCGTCCACTGATCGAACCAGCGCCGGCCGATGCGAAACAGCAACCACAGGATCGCCAGCGACGAAAGAATGCCCGGCATGCGTCCGGCGAAGGCCGAGGTACCTAACACCAGCCGCGCCAGCGCCTGTGCGTAGTAGACCATGTACGGCTTCATCACCCGCCAGCCGTGCAGCATTAGGTCGCCGTCGAGAATGGCCAGCGAGCCGCGGCCGAACACCGCCTCATCCACCTGCGGCGCATGCATCGTGGCGAAATACACGTAGATCGCGCCGGCGGCCAACAGAATGCCGGTCAGCAACACGAGCACGATACGACGGCCGGAGTGGTCGGCGGGGTCAGTCGACACTTATGCTTCCTCTTCCCCCAGCCAGTCGCGGAGAATCTCGGCGCGGTGCTGGTTGATTGCCGGGCCCGGCGGAGGCGGCTCCCACGGGTGAGCCGATAAGTGAATCGGATTACCCGGCACGGCGATCGGGCCGTCGGGACCGGGGGTGGTGTGGGTCAGCATGCCGCGCGCCGCAAGTTGCTCGTCCGTTTTCAACGCGTCGTAGTCATTGACCTTGCCGCACGGCACGCGCGCCTGGGCTAGCGTCGCCACGACTTCGTCGCTGGTGTGCGCCGCCACCCACGGCGCTATCACCTCGACGCCTCGCGCGGAATTCTTGATGCGGCTGACGAAATCCGCCAACAGCGGACTGGCCGTCAATTCCGCCAGACCGGTGGCTTGGGCCAGCGCCTGCCATTGGCGTTCGGTCAGCGCGACGATGACCACGTGCCCGTCCTTCGTCGCGTAGCTGTTCCAGAAACACATCGGGTTGTTCTCGTCGTTCAGCAACCGCGTCAGAGGCCGACCAAGAATGCCCTCCATGCGGCCCTTGTCGACTTCCGTCGTGCGGTCGAGGAATCCCCAGAAGTTTTGAAAGTAGATCACATCCTGCATCGAGATGTCGACGAGCTGTCCCTGCCCCGTGCGCTCGCGGGTGCGCAGCGCCGCCAGTGCGCCGATCGCCGCATACGCGCCGCTGACCAGGTCGGCGAAGAACACGCCCGGCGGCCGCTCGGGCTGGTGATTGGCGAACATCGCGCCGCCGGTCGCCTGCGCGATGATGTCGAACGCCACGCGGTCGGCGTGCGGGCCGGTGCGGCCGAAGCCGGAGATCGACACGTAGATCAGCCCGGGATTGCGCACCGCCAACTCGTCATAGCCCAGCCCCAGCTTGTCCATCGCCCCGGGCGCGGAATTGTCGATCAGGATATCGGCCACACGCACCAGACGCAGAAACAAGCGCTGATCCGCCGGCCGGTGCAAGTCGAGCATGATGCCGCGCTTGCCGGCATGGATGGTATGCATGCCGCGCTCGGACCCGGTCGCCGCAAGCAGCAGACGCATCGTATCGCCGGACGGCGGCTCGATCTTCACCACATCGGCGCCAAGATTAGCCAGTATCTGACCGCACCGTGGGCCAGACAGAAACTGCGATAGATCCAACACTCGCACGCCACGCAACGGTCGCATGGAAGCCTCCTTGATCCGGAGCGCTTAATTTGCCACAAGCGGAAGCGGGGGGGAAGCAGAGGTGTGGAAGCTTGGGGCAGAGACTCAAGCGGTAGAGCTTGGAGTCTGGGGTTCGCAGATCTACAACCTAGATCTTCCAGTCTACACTGCCCCCTTTTCGACACTTCGGCTATAATCGAGCCCGCCTACGGGCAAGGGAAAAGCACCGATGCACACGCTCAGCCGCTTGGCCCAGGTCGACCGCCCCGCCGCTCCGGCAGACCCGGCAGCACAGCCGCCGATCGACCGCGACTTCGACGAGTTCCTCGACCTGTTCGAGGATCTACGCGGCTTGGTGCCGGCCTCGTTCTTCCTCTTATTTAAAATCGCGCGCGTGCTCAAAACGCCCGACGGCAAATTGACCAACCAACTGCAGGGCTTCTACGACATCTGCCGCAGCGCCGACCGGATGGCGCAGACGACCCAGGCCAAAACAACCCGCTTCAGCCGCGAGGTGCCGATTCTTACCGGCCACGATCCGCAATTCGGCCAACGCCGCATCACGGGCGTGGAGGAGATCGGTTCGGTCAAACCGGTCGACGTCGCCATCGAGGATTTCACGGAACTTTTGCGCAAGGCGGAAGAACGCCAGCTCGACATCCGCGTACTGCTCAAGAGCAACGAGAAGAAGGCGGAAGACGAACTCGCGCCAATCCGCGACGGCGGCTCGCGCCAGATGGGCAACGCGGCGGAGCAGAAGCTCTATCTCCTGCTCGACCGCAGCTTTTCGATGTGGGAACAGCACAGGTTCTTATACGCTAAAGTGCTGGCGATCGAGTTCCTGCGCCGCAAAAAAGGCACCGGTGCGCGGCTGTTCTACCGTGCCTTCGACTACGAAACCTATGAACTGCAGCGCGTGGTGGGAAAAGCCGACTTCGACAATCTCATCCGCCACCTATTGTTCATCGAACCGGGCGGCAAAGGCACCGACATTCAACTCGCGCTGATGACGGCAATTCAGGACATCCGCTTCGACGGCATGCTCGACAAGGCCGAGATCATGCTGATCACCGACGGCTGCGACCACATCGAGGTCGACCGGGTAAAGGAAGCGCTTGGCACGGACATTAAGATCCACATGCTCAAGATCGGTCGCGACTCGCCCGAACCGTCGCCGTCGGAACTGAAAGACATGATCGAGAAGGACCACAGCATCGCCGGCCTCGATCGCGACCAGGTGAAGGATCTACACAAGCGCCACCTGATGCACCAATGGCGCGAGGTCACCACGACGCTGATCGAGGTCGACGACTTCGGCACCAACGATCTGAACTTCGGCAACGAGGAAATCGACTTCGCGCTGGCCGCCGCGCAGAAGGTGCTCGCGACGATCGACACCGCCGACGGCTCGGCGGTCGAGACGGCGTTCCGCAAGGCTTCGTTCGTCGAAGGTTTCCTCGAACTGCTGCTCGACAGCGCGGCAGGCTCGCCGGCCGTGGCGGCGCGGCGGGGCGAGATCGCCGTCATGCGCGAGAAGCTGAACGACTTCAAAGTGCGACTTGCCGGCAAGCACATGATGCTGGCGGGCCTGCTGGCCGCCAAGGACCTGAAATTCGTCACCGACAAGAAGCTGCGCCGCGAGGCCAAGAAGGCCAACCTGACGATGGACGACCTGGCGCGACTGCAGGAATCCGACACGCTGCACCTGAAGCTCAAGGTCGGCCTGGCCGGCGGACCGGGCGGCCCCGAACGCGAAGGGCTGTCGCTCTGGAAACTCTTGCGCATGATCGCGCGCAGCACCGTCGACGCCGTCGGCGGCTGGCTCACCGGCAGCAAAACGGTCGAGATCGAGGTCGACGACGAAACCGGCGAACCGATCGAGCCGCCGCCAAAAGACAAGAAGAAGAAAAAGGACAAGAAAAAGGCCGAAGCGGAAGAGCCGCCCAAAGAATGAGCCGGGCGGGCGTTTAGCCGTCCAGCGGTTTCCGCGCCAGTTGGCCGGCCAGCCCCAGTCGTTCGATCGCGCGTTTCCAGTCGAGCAGACCAAGCACGTAGTCACAAGACGAACACGCACCTTGCTCCGTGATCCAGTGGACGCTCGGCTCCATCATGCCGAGCCGCACCAGGCGCCGGCGGCCGGCATGAACCCCCAGCGCCGGCCCGACGTAGTAACTGCCGCCGTACCGCGTATAGGTTAGCCATTCGGGCGTCTCGAACCGAAGTTCGGCCAACAGGCGTCGCACGACGACTCGGCCCTGACCTTTTCGAACCGTCAGCTTATCCGCGTCGATCTCGAGGCGGAGATTGCCGCCGGCCAGCCGCTGGTTGCCGAACCAGACGATGCCGCCGATCAACAAGAATATGCCGACCAGCGTCACCGCGTACGCGAGGTTGTCCGGCGCACCGAACCGGTCACGCATGGTCATGGCCAAAAACGAGACGGCGGCGGCGCCGAGGGAAAACGCGGCGATGAGCGGCACCCAGGTCTTCCATCGCGTCGTCGAGGGGACCAGCGAGACGCACAACTTCTCCTCTGTCTCGTGGTTCGGCGACGCCATGGCCGTTTCCGCGCCCAGATCGACCAGCCCGGCGTTTGCCAGGTAGTCGACCAGGCGCCGGCTGGCTTCTTCCGTTTCCAGATACAACACGCAATCCTCGGCGCGGTGCGGCCCGTACTGCGCATCGGGGAGGACCAGATTCTTCAACCCGAACCAGCACGCCGTGCCGCGCGTGTCACGCAACGCCAGGACCGAGCCGAGCGTGCCGGCCAGGCGGTGCGACCATCGACCCGGCCGCGCGGGCGGCTGCGGCAGTGCATATTCGCGGCCGTCGACGCGCAAGCGGTTGCCGGTCAGTTCGAGGTCGCGCCGCCGCGGCTTCGTATACCACATCGTCATGGCGGTGCCGGCCAGCACCAACACGAACAGGCCGAGCGCGGGCCAGGGCCCGTCGCGCAACCGGTCCAGAGCCTGAATCAATCGTTCTCCTTGCGCACGGTCGATCGCGCCGGTGCCCCACAAGGCCGCCGACACGACGCTGGCCAGTGACAACAAGCCGAAAAAGGCCATCGTGCCGTAGATCCACCCCAGGCTCTTGCGCGTAACGACGCGGAAGCCGGCACCTTCCTCGTACATGGGACAATCTCCGACCGTTGGCTGGAATGGGCGAATTATCGCACAGGAGCAAGACGGGCCCACGCCGGGAGCGTTAAATGAAAAGGGCTGTTCTCGCGAACAGCCCTTTTGGCGCTATGGTTTTCGACTACAGTTTGAAGAACAGCAGGAAGCTGATCAGCAAGCTGTAGATGACCAGGGACTCGATCAGGGCGAGGCCGAGGATCATCGGGGTGAAAACCTTCTGGTACGCGCCAGGATTCCGGGCAATACCTTCGATTGCCGCGGCAGCCGCACGACCCTGACCGATCGCGCCGCCGAACGCCGCAATGGCAATGCCCAGACCGCAGCTCAGACCGATCATTGCCTTCACGCTGCTGTCCAAATCTTTCCCTTCCTGCGCCAACGCCGTACCAGACAGCAACAGCAGTGAAGCCAACGCCACGGTCATGATCAACACGGTCTTCTTCATCGTCTCCTCCGTTCGGTGCGTCCTAAACGGCCTCGGACCATTCCGCGGCCGCCAATAGCCTTAGTGCTCCTTGGCCGTCGCCAAGCCGATATAGACCATCGTCAACAGGCAGAACACCAGCGTCTGCACGATAGCCACCAGCAAGCCCAGCGCGAGGAACGGCAACGGGTAGATCAGCGGCAGCGCGGCGAAGCTCATGAACACCGCGAACACCTTGTGGTCGCCGAACATGTTGCCGAACAGACGCAAGCTGAGCGACATCGGCCGGGCGAAGTGGCTGATCGTTTCGATCGGCACCATCAGCGGGGCCATGATGTATTTCATCTTGCCTTCGAGCGGACCCATGAAGTGCGCGAGGTACTTGCCCACGCCGTGGGTCTTCATGCCGTAGTAGTGATAGAGCACAAACACCACGATGGCCATCGAGGCGGTGGTGTTGAGGTTGTCGGTCGCGGTGTAGAAGCCGGGCACCAGACCCAACAGGTTGTTGAACAGAATCACAAAGGCCAGTGTGCCGAGCAGCGGCAGGTACTTCTGCGAGCCGTGGCCGATGATCTCGTCCATCAGGCCCAGCACGGTCTGCACGATCATTTCCAACATGTTCGCGCCGGACACGCCCGGACGCGGCGCCGGGTCTTCGTTCAGCATCTTCTTGTACTTGGCTCCGACCGTGATCGAGAAGATCGTGATCAGGCACAGCACGAAGAACATGATCATTACGTGCAACAGGCCGTGGCTGTTGTACATGTGGTGCTGCGATTCGGGTACCGTCTTGCCCATCCAGCCGTACACGGTTTCGGCCACGCCCAGCGTCCATTCCATCGGAATCAGATTGAACACCGTCCAGTGCTCGCTCTTCTTCGGCTCGGCGCCGCCTTCGGCCGCGGCGGCCTCACCTTCCGGCGCGGCAGCGGGTTCCGCGGAAACGGCCGCCGGTTCTGCGCCCAAGGCGGGAGCAGCACCCGGCGCGGCTTCAGGCGCGGGCTGCGTCGTGGTCGGACCGATCAAGCCGGAGCCCTGCGTGGGCGCGGGCGTGATTGCAAAACTACCTTGCGCAAAGACAACAGCGGCAGAACAGACGAGGGTCAGGATGACCAGGGACAGAACACGGGAAAGCTTCATCGAGATGATCTCCTGGCAGCTCACAACTTGTCAAAAGTGGTCTCTTTGCCACGCGGTTTATAACCGATTTTTCCGCGCCCGTCTACATCGTCCCAACCGATGAATTTTTCTTCGGTTTTTTGCCATTCCTCATCGACCATATCGGGAAAACCTTGCAAGATTGAGTAAATGATCGAGAGGATGATCGCCACGACGATGACGGACATGCTGATCACGAACGAAGGGACATTGACCAACTGGTAGTAGACGATGATGAAGCACAACATGATGAGTATGACAAACTTGATCCACATCAACACGAAGTAGTGCAACTTGATCTTCTTCGGGTTCTCCACGATCTTGCGCCCGATGATCACCAGCAAGCGGAAATTGAGTAGGCTCAAGCCGCCGCCGACGAGCGTGCCGGTGACGACGCCGAAGTTCCGGCCGGTCTGCCAGAGGATGACGGCGGCAATCACAAATACGGCGTAAACCAGAACCCCGATGCGAGAGACGAAAATCAGGGTATTGCGCTCGGTGATGCGCGTCTTAATCTTCAGGGCGCGGCTCCTCTCCCATCTTCTTCGCGCGCTGATAGGCCACCCACACCGCCTTTGCCGCCGCGCCGAAACCGAAGAAGGTCCAGATGATGGTCATGACCGGGCCGGTGCCCAACCATTTGTCGAGGTAGTAGCCGACGACGTAGCCGATGGCCACGCTGAGGCCCATCTCCAGGCCGACCGAGCCCAACGACGCGCCTTCGCGCATCGCGTTCATATCCAACTTGGTGCGTTTTTCCGGCATCAAACCCCCGGACAAGGTGGGCATCTTACCACAGCCGCCGCCTTTTTCCATTGTCCGCGCTTTCTGCTATTAAGGGGCATGTCGAATCCGTTTTCCCGCCCCGCCTCCCGCCGATTGCTGATTGTCGCGTGCCTCGTGTTTGCGCTGGCCGCGATCGACGCCCAACGCGCGCCCCAGCGGCAATGCGGCACGCGTCTGGCGCTGGCGGCAATCAACGCCTGGCAACGCCTTTCCCCCGTGCTGGTCGCAAGCGGCGGCTGCCTGTACACGCCGTCGTGCTCGGTTTACGGCGAATTGGCCGTGCGGCGCTATGGCGGCTATCGCGGGTCCTACCTGGCCTTGCGGCGCATCATGCGCTGCAGCCGGTGGGCCACGACCACCGGCGAGGACTGGCCATGAAACGCGCGCTGTTGTTGCTGTTGCTGGCCGGCCTCGCGTTCGCCTGCGACAATCTAGCCACGCACGAACGGACGCGGCAGCCCTCGACCATGCGCGTCATGCACACCCCCAAGCCCGCGCCGACACACCTGCGTGCCCATTTGGTGCGCGAGCAAATTCCGGTCTGCCGCCGGCCGATGGACCTAGCTCTGTCCGCCGACGGCCGCCGTTTGTTCGTCGCGTGCGCTGGTTCGAACCAGGTGGTCGCGGTCGACACCGAAAGGCTCGACCTCGATTGGGCCAGCCAGCCCGGCGACGAACGCCCGTTCCGCGTGGTCGCCGACCCGCGCCGCGACCGCGTTTACGCGCTTGGTCTGAACGGCCGTTTGCTCTCGGCGTTTGACGGCAGTACCGGCGCCGAGATCGAACGCCTGCCCGTCGGCAGCCACGTCACCGACTTGGCGCTGGTGCCCGGCCGCGACCGGCTGGTGGTGACTGCGACCAATCCGCCGCAGGCCTCGCTGGTCAATCTCGAGACACTGGCCGTCGACGGCGAAGTGCTCTTTCCCTCGCCGCCCGGCTCGCTGGCCATGCGCCCCGACGGACAACTGGCCGCGGTGAGCTGCGGCATCTGGGAAGTCACCGTGGGCGGCACGCGGCCATTATTTGAACCGATCTATCTTTTCGACCCGAACGTCGCCGGCCGTACCAACGACCAACTCCGGTTCGGCGGCAGCCAAGCGCGCCAGGGCTTGTTCACGCGCGGGGGGTCTATTCTGCTGGTGCCCAGCCGCCAGACCGCGTCGGTCGCGGTATTCAACGTCGACCAGCGCCGGTTGTTGCACTCGATCCAGGTCGGTGCCGCGCCGGAAAAGATTGTCGCCACCCCCAACGGCCAATGGGCCTTCACGCTGGATTCCGGCGCGCACTCGACCACGCGCCTCGACCTGATTCGCTACGAGGCTTCGGGCAAAGTGGACCTGCCCGCCAACCCGCAGGATCTGGCTGTTGCGCCCGACGGCCTCGAACTCTATGCCCTGCTCTCGCGTGGTGGAAAGAACCGGGGAGAAGTGGCCGTGATCGACGTCGAAACCCCGGCCATCATCACCCGAGTCCTGGTCGGGGCCGACCCTTGCCGCATTATTGTTTCTCCCCGCGGTCGTCGGGTCTACGTAGCCAATTTCATAGCCAATACCGTCAGCATCCTGGAATAATCAGGACGAAAAAGCCTTATCATTTCGCTGGACAAGGACTCCTCAATTCGGGTAGAATGATCTTGTTCTTCCACAGGCGCCTACGTGGAGTACGTGAAGGCGGCCTGTTCAGTTCACCAACGGTCCCGGTTCGCGGTCTAGAGAAAAAGTGGACGCGAGGGATCGGTGACGCCCCGCAAACAGTGAAGAGAATGCGTGGCCCAAGCCGCCGGTGTGGCGGCAGTATGATTGAGTACTAACAACCGGTAACAACGTCAGGAACACATTGCAATGGCACATCATTCCGGCCAGTCCCGGGACCGTAACCGCAACAAGCGCAACAATCAGCAGGGCGGTCACCAGCACCGGCACGGGCGCACCAACGGCGCCAATCACCACCGAGCTCCGACGAGCCTGCTGCCGCTCGATCCTTTCACCCTGTTTGGCGCGCTGTACCTCGGCCTGACCGACGGCGACCACTACCGCCCGCTGCAACTCAACGACCTCGCCCGCCGTTTCGGTGTTGGGGTGGCCGAGCTGAAAGACAAGATCCACGAATTCGGCTTGGATCGCGAATCGCTCAAGAAGTCGGGCTTTGACCTCGAGATGGCGCAGCTCGATATCCGTGTTGCCCCCGAGGGCATCAGCCGCCGCGAACTAGCCAAGACCTGGTACGAAGAGCTGCGCAAGGTGCTGCCCGAAACCGCGGTCGCCCCGCCGGCGCCCCAGCCGTCCGTTTCCGCGGCCGTGTTGCCCACCGTCCGCACCCCCGAGCCGCCGCCGGCAACCGAAGAGACGATGCCGCTGTTCGATGAGGATTTCCTGGATCCTTGAGAAGGTTCGGGAACCAACTTCGTTGATCAATTGGATATGTTGAATCTTGCCCGTGCCTCCTGAACTCCGGAGTTTGGGAAGCATAGGACGTGTTGATAGGAATGGCGAAGACCTGGTTCTCAAACGACGCTCATCGCCGATTGGAATCCTGTTCGTCCTATCATTCCTACAATTCCCATCATTCCCCCTCTCGCTTGCACAATAGCCCTATATCGGTGTCTACTTCGGTGTAATCTGTAGTAGTCCTCGCACGGAGCACCACTTGCCCAAACCGACGCGATCGAAACTGAACACGAGGCACCTGCCGCTCGGCCTCGCGATCCTGTATGAGGACGAAGACATCCTCGTCGTCGATAAACCGCCGGGCCTGTTGACCACCGATAATGACGACGAGAAGGAACGCACGGTCTACCGCGCGTTGACCGACTACGTGCGCAAAGGCCAGTTCCGTTCGACCAAGCACGTGTATGTCGTGCACCGGCTCGACCGCGAGGCGTCCGGGATTCTCGTTTTCGCCAAGGGGCCGCATTCGCGACAAAAGTTGCGCGATCATTGGCCCGAGGTGACCAAGACCTATCTCGCCGTCATTCACGGCCACCTGTCGAAGAAGGCCGACACGATTACGTCGTTCCTCACGGAGAACAAGGCGTTTCACGTCTATGCGACCACCGACCCGCGCAAGGGCCTCATTTCGCGCACGGCGTACAAAGTGTTAAAGGAGACCAAAGTCTTTTCGCTGCTCGAAATCAATTTGCTCACCGGCCGCAAGCATCAGATCCGCGTGCACCTGGCCGACACCGGCCACCCGATCGTCGGCGATCGCAAGTACGGCGAGAAAGACCTGGAACACAAGCGCCTCGCGCTGCACGCGCTGTCGCTGTCGTTCAAACACCCCTACACCGGCGAACCGATGAGCTTCACCACGCCGGTGCCGGACTACTTCGCGAGTCTGGTGGGCGAATTCGAATTGACCGCGGAAACCAAGCCAGCGCCGGAAGCGAAACGGCCCAGAAGGCCAGACACCAGGAAAGCGCGGCCGAGGAATTAGACTATAGGCCTAAGGCTTAGGACACAGGCTTTATTAGGTATTAAAGTGATATCCAGAAATCAACCGTCGGTCATCGTGCGTGATCTATGAAACGGAGACAATCAACGCGTTCAC
>CAZEDX010000009.1:0-86931 GCA_964511015.1 uncultured bacterium
GAAGCGTGACCGATGCCAGCGTGAAATTCGCCACCAACCGCGGCGACGGTTGGCAAATCTCTACCATCGAAACCGGCGTTTCAACCAGCGGCCGGACCTCGATTGCCGTGCAGAACAACGGCGTCGCGCACCTCAGCTACTACATGGCGGAAAGCAACATACGTGGCCATTGGCACTATGCCACCAACGCCAATGGCGTTTGGTCTATCGAGGAGCCGACGTCGATTCCCGGCTATCCCCAGGAGATCAGCCGTCTGGGGGAGGACAACACCCTGGTCCTGGACGCAAACAAGAATGTACATGTGTCCTATGGTTTCAGCTTCAACGGTTACGACTGGTGCAGTTATGCGATATACGTCGCTTCACGCCAAAATGGGCAATGGACTTTCAACATGGTGGAATGGGACAAAATGTACTACTCCGAGCCATGGGGCATCGACGTTTCAGGGCCTCACAACTCCCTGACCGTCGGCGCCGATGGAATGCTGCGTCTGGTTTACTGGTACAGCCAAGACGAGGGGCCGGCCGGCCTGCGCTACGCCGTCGCGAACGGCGAGTCTTGGACCAAATCGTTCGTCACCACCGTTGGCGGTTCTTGCTCCGAGCCCGTGCTGGCACTCGACAATGATGGACATCCGCATATTGCCTACCAGTCTGACCGGGACCTCTACTATGCTTCGAATACTGGCGCTGGTTGGAACGTATCCCTTTTGGCCGAGGGCTATTACCACTATTTCCTGCACAATCGCGAGGAACAGCAATGGGGATTGAGCAACTCGATCGCCTACACTTCCGTCGGCCCGCGGATTAGTTCCGCCCGGTATTCTTACTTTTACGAAGGCGATAACGAGGGCTATATGCGGTGGGAGGAATATGCGCTGTGCCTTAGCCCGAACAACAGTATACTCGACACCGACGGCTGTGGCGACACTGCCATCGCGGCCGATCCGGCCGGTTCCTACAAAATCGCCTATTATGCGGCGCCATTCAGCACCGGAAGTCCTTGGTTGGACGACGTGCTGCCGACGACTATTCTCATCTATGGCTATCCGACTTCCGAAACGGCGGTAACCGACGCCGAGAATCAAGTTGCGCTCAAGATCGACGCCGACTCAAAGATACATTTGGTCTATTACGCCACCGACGACACGATAAAATATGCCACCAACCGCTCCGGCGTATGGGTGAGCGAGGCGGTGGATTCTTTAGAACGCGGCTGGGGTTCTCTTGCGCTGGCCCTCGATGACTCGGGTCATGCCCACATCAGCTATTACGATCTCGCCAACGGCGCGTTGAAGTACGCCACCAACGAATCGGGAGCGTGGGAAGCCTTCACGGTGGAAAGTTCGTTCGACGCCGGCAGGTATTCATCGTTGGCGCTCGACGGCGCAGGGTACGTGCACATCGCCTATTACGACGAGACCAACGAACGCGCCATGTATGCGACGAACGCGTCCGGCTCCTGGACCAGCAAGGTCCTAGCCGACGGCGGGGCCGGATTGTCCATTCAACTCGCGATCGACAACAGCGGTCTGGCTCATGTGGTTTTTCTCCTCGACTACGGTGTGTACTACGCGACGTTCCCGATTGCCGCAGAGGAGGAGCAATGAAACGATGTGGTGGGATCACGATGGTTTAGCCCATGTCCAGCGGATAACAGCATTCCAACGAACGATCATTGTCGCCTGAGCGACGGCAACCCGTGTATCGACCACGGATTCGACTGGGCCCCTTGGTATGCCGGCGATCTTGCCGACTTCGAAGGCGCCCCCCGGCACGGTAGTGTCAGCATTCTTCCGCTTTTTCGTTCGGGCCTTCATTCGGTTTAGGTCTTGATCTCTCCTCTGAACCCGGTCCTCTCGGGGAGGGAGGGCGGCGCGCGCTCAGGCAGTGACTACGCGCGTTTGTTTTTGCTCAGTGAGCCGTTTGTTCTTCAACGCCTTCGTTGAGCGGGTGATTCGCACGATCAAGGAAGAAAAGATCTGGCCGAGCGCCTACGAATCGTGGTCCGAAGCCCACGCCGCCATCGACCGCTATGTTCGCTGGTACAACGAAGAACGTCATCCACTCGGCGCTCGATTGCCGAACGCCGTGCGAGATGGAACAGGAAAGGTTCTTCCTCAATGTCGACTAAACCTGTCTTGAATGTCGACTAAACCTGTCTTGCTTTCAGGGGACAGTACTGCCGTTCGCCGGGGCGGCTGAACCGTCCAATATTGGAGCGCCGAAAGATTTATCTTGGCTTGACATAGGGTAATATAAGTATGCATAGTTAAAGCCGAAAGAAGAAATCCCTTGCTTGCAGGAGTGAGGTCATGAACAAGTCGGATTTGGCGGAAGAGGTATTCAAAAAAACCGGAGTACCGCTGAAACGCGCGGCGTTGGCCGTGGACATCATTTTCGACTCGATGTCGGAGGAGCTGGCGAAGGGAAACCGCATTGAGATTCGCGGGTTCGGCAGCTTCACCAACAAAGAGTACGGCGCGTACATCGGCCGCAACCCGAAAACCAAGGAAGCCATACAGGTTCCGCCCAAGCGACTGCCTTATTTCAAGGTGGGCAAGGAGCTGCGGCAGCGCATCAACAAACCCCGGTAATCGTTCGGCGGTTTTTGCTTGTCAATCCTAAGTTGTGAACTTATCATTCGCCTGCCCGGCGGGCGTCCGCACACCGCTTCGGCGACGGTGAGCCGAGTCATTTGAGGGACTTGTATGAAACTCCATGAGTATCAGGCGAAAGACTTTTTCTCCGCCTACGGCATTCCGATTCCCCGCGGGCGCTTGATCACCAACCCCTGGCAAGCCTACGAAACCGCGCAGGAACTGGGCGGCGAGCGATTCGTGGTCAAGGCGCAGATCCACGCCGGCGGGCGCGGCAAGGCCGGCGGCGTCAAACTGGCGCAGGGCGTGGCGGAGACCGCGCGCATCGCCGAGGAGATGTTCGGCAAGGTGCTGGTCACGCCGCAGACCGGTCCGGCGGGCAAGAAGGTCGGCAAGATTCTCATCACCGAAGCTTCGGAAATCGAAAAGGAATACTACCTCGCCATTCTGGTCGACCGCGCGGCGAAGCGGCCCGCGATCATGGCCAGCGCCGAGGGCGGCGTCGAGATCGAACAGGTCGCCGCGAAAACACCGGAGAAGATCATCATCGAGCACGGCTCGTACACCGCCGCGCTGCCGGCGTTCACCGCGCGCAAGATCGCCTTCGGGCTCGGCTTCACCGGCAAGACGGCGTCGGCGTGCGCGAAACTGATTCAGAACCTCTACCGTTTGTTCTACGAGAAAGACTGTTCGCTGGTCGAGATCAACCCGCTGGTGCTCACCAAGCAGGGCGAGTTGCTCGCGGTCGACGCCAAGATGGCCATCGACGACAACGCGCTGTCCCGCCATCCGGATATGCGCGCGCTGCGCGACTTCGACGAAGAAGAACCGCTCGAGATTCTCGCGCGGCGTTACGGCGTCGACTACGTGAAGCTCGACGGCCGCATCGGCTGCATGGTCAACGGCGCCGGCCTGGCCATGGCGACGATGGATCTGATCAAACTCAACGGCGGCGAGCCGGCGAACTTCCTCGACATCAAAGGCGGCGCCAACAAGCAGAACGTGATCAACGCCTTCAAGCTGCTGACCGCCGACGAACGCGTCGAGGCGGTGCTGATCAACATCTTCGGCGGCATTGTCCGCTGCGACATGGTAGCCGCCGGCATTGTGGAGGCGCTGAGGGAAATCGCGGTGAAGGTGCCGATTGTCGTGCGCATTGAGGGAACCAACGCCGTCGAAGGGCGTCGTATACTACAGGAGGCCGACTTCCACTTTGCCGTGGCCGACAGCCTGGCCGATGCCGCGCGCCAGGTCGTGGCCGCGTTACCCGGAGGTGCGCGATGAGCATCTTCGTTAACCGGGACAGCAAGGTCGTGGTGATGGGCATCACCGGCAAAGAAGGCAGCTTCCACGCGCGCAACTGCATCGAGTACGGCACCCAGGTCGTGGCCGGCATGACCCCGGGCAAGGGCGGCCAGAAGATGGACGCCGTGCCGGTGTTCGACACGGTCGCGCAGGCGGTGAAGGAAACCGGCGCCGATACCGGCCTGGTGTTCGTGCCGCCGCCCGCCGCGCCTGATGCCATTCTGGAAGCGGCCGACGCCGGCCTGCGCCTGGTGGTGGTCATCACCGACGGCGTGCCGACGCTCGACATGCTACAGGTGCTGAAGGCGATCGAAGGCAGCCCGACGCGCGTGATCGGCCCGAACTGCCCCGGCGTCATTTCGCCGGGCGAGGCGAAGGTCGGCATCATGCCCGGCTATATCCATCGCCCCGGACACGTCGGGGTGATCAGCCGCAGCGGCACGCTGACCTACGAGGTGGTGGCGCAACTGACCGCGCTCGACATCGGCCAATCGACCTGCATCGGCATCGGCGGCGACCCGGTGGTGGGCACCGATTTTGTCGACTGCTTGGCCGCGTTCGAAAACGATCCGCAAACGCACGCGGTGCTGATAATCGGTGAGATCGGCGGCGAGGCGGAAGAGCGGGCCGCGGCGTTCGTGAAAGCCAGTATGACCAAACCGGTCGTTTCGTTCATCGCCGGCTTGTCGGCGCCCCCGGGCAAACGCATGGGACACGCCGGCGCGATCATCTCCGGCGGCAAGGGCACCGCGCGGGCGAAGCTGGCGGCGTTGTCGGCCGCGGGCGTTCACGTGGTGGAGGATCCTTCGCGCATCGGCTCGACCGTGCGCGACGTGTTGGCGGCCCGGTAGACCGGGCGAAAGGAGACCGCCATGCGGCGGGCAGCCATGCTCCTGTTGTTGTTGACGTTGGTACTCACCCTTTCGGCGCAGGCTGCCGGGTGGGGCGTCGAGTTCAAGGTCTGTGTGGCCGACGCCGCGTTGCAATTGCTGCCGGCCGGCGTGCGCGCCCGGTTGCCGCAAGACATCGGGGCGGTGCGCGAGGCGGTGCAACAGGCGGCGACGCTCGGCGGGCGTGATCCGGCCCTGCATTTCATGGCGGTCAGCGGCATGCTGCGCGATCCGCAAACCAAACCGCAGCAACTGCTGGTCGAACTGGTCACCTTATCGATGTACTACGTCGATCGCACCGCGCCCAACGCGCCGGCGGAGTTCTTCCAACTCGTCGACCGCGGGAATGCGGTGTCGCGCGTGCGGCTCGACGGCTATCACCGCGTGCTGGACTTCCCCGCCTACATCAGCCTGATCGAGAAGACGACGAGCGGGATGACGCAAGACGTTTCGCAGCGCGTCGCCTGCAATCTCAATGGTTGCGACCCGGCGGTTGCCGACCAGATCGCGTCGCTGTATTCGCTGCTGGTCAACGCGACGGTGGATGTCTGGACGACGGTGGCGCTGAACGCCGGCCTGGATCTGGGCACCGGGCAGCCGCTCGGCACCGAGGTGTACCCGCGCATGGCCTCGACCGATGTCGAGGTGTATCGGCCGACGGGCGGCGACGTCATGGCGCCGCTGGTGACGATGCAGAAGCAGGCCATCGCGGCCGGCGTGGAAGCCGAGCTGGCCGTGCCGACGGCGAACGAAAGCAATCCGGACGAGCTGGTGTTGGAGGACGGCGTGTCGGTGTCCGGCTCGCAGGCACATCAGAGCGCACAGCAATTGGCCAACTCCAATGTGCGCGTCAACGCCGACGTGCGCCAGTTCGAAGGAGTGGACGAGCAGACCCTGGCGGCGCTGCGGGAATTGGGCATCGATGTCAACGCCAAGCGGCAGCCGTTCAGCGGCACGCGCGGCGGCGTGCAGCCCGGCCAGATGATTCGCGTGGGCGAGGTTGATTTCAACGTCGGTCAACTTTCGACCGTCGAGATCGGCTCGCGAGAACAGCAACGCGTGCTGATGCAACTCTCCGACAGCGCGATGGGCATCGGCGCGACCGGAGGCTCGCTCAACCAGAAGGTGGTGGCCGGCGTGATCCAGGCGAACGTCGGCGCGTTCCGCAGTTGCTTCGAACGGCGGTTGCGCGAAATCCCCGATCTGGCGGGACGCGTGTTCGTCGAATTCGTCATCGGCCCCGAAGGCAACGTGACCAAGGTGGAAGTGGTGGAAAACACCACCGAAGACCAGGTGTTCGCCGATTGCCTGGCGCGTGCGATGCAGCGCCTGCGTTTCCCCAAGCCGCGCGGCGGCGAAGTCAAGTTCCTGTTCCCGTTCATTTTCGAGCAAGTGATCTAAGAGGGGCTAGGGGCCAGGGTGAGGGCGGCCGGCATCGTGTGGCTACCGACGTCTCCGTTTTCCACAACGCAGTTGATCTGAAGTCTGTTGAAAAGTGGAACGCGAGATCAATGCACGGCACCCGCTGTCTCACCCAAAACCCTAAACCCCAGTCCCTAGACCCTACCTATTTCTTTCCCGGTTTCTTTTCTTCGCCGGGCGCGGCCGGCAAGGTGGACAGCATCTTGGCCAGGTCGGGAGCGACCTTTTCCAGGCCGATCGTCTCCGTCTGGCCGGTGGTAGTCGAGCGGAGCAGGAAGGCAAGGTAGTCATCGCTGGTCAGGTAGACCGCGGCGATGCAGGAAGTGCAGTTGGATCCGCTGTGCTTTTCAACGAAGTTACGCATCAGCCGCGGATGGGACAGATACGACAGCAGCGAGTTGGGCGCATTGGCGTCGGTGAAGACCTGGACGATGGCCGCCGGGTCGAGGCGATTGCGGATCGGTTTGTCCGGCTGCCGGCCGTTCTGGAAGAGCAAGGTGAATGGGTAGCCGACCACCTGGAAGGCGTCGCGTTGCTCGCTGGTCAGTTGCTCTTCGAAGATCGAGACAACGCCATTGCGGTCCAGATCGAGCGTTTGCAGCCGCTGCTGTTCCGCGTCGTGAACCCGTTGCTGTTTCGCTCGCTGGTCGCGCACAAAGCTGAGCACGGCCAGTAAGACGGTTACTACCAAGGCTGCGGCGAGAATGATGTCTTCGGTCCGTTCGACCAATTTGGCGTGCTGCTCGCACAGATAGCGAGGTTTCGTCTTGAAAAGACCGAAGCGGTTTTCGGCGACAAATTTTGCCGGTTTCTTGCATTTCTCGCAGGAAGTCATGGTCGCGTTGTCACTCCCCTTGGCCGGAAAACTAACAAGTTTCTCCTCGTGGCGCAAGTAACAAAGCGTATCTACTCGGCATTTCGCTGCCCACCGGAATGCCGCAAAAACTTGACACGCTGCGGCACCTCTGCCTACAATGCCCGACACTTCTGAACGCCACTTCGGGGGATGTCATGCCGATTCCGGAACCCGAAATTCGTAACCTGGTTGCCGCCGACAAGACACCCATCTATTTGCGCCATTGGGCGGTCAGCAACCCGAAGGCCGTCTTGTTGATCTGCCACGGCCTGGGCGAGCACGGCGGACGGTACAACAACTACCTGGAACGGCTTTTGCCGGCCGGGTTTGCGGTTTTTGCGCATGATCACCGCGGCCATGGACGTTCGGGCGGCCTGCGCGGCCACACCGACCGGTTCGATCGCTTTCTCGACGATGCATACCTGGTGGTGCGCGAGGCGCGCGAGCTGTACCCGAACCGCAAACTGTTCATGATGGGTCACAGTATGGGCGGCCTGATTTCGCTGGCATTCGCGTTGCGGCACGGCGATGTGCTCAATGGGGTGATTGCCTCGAGCCCCGCGCTGAAGCTGGCGCTGGACGTGCCCAAAGTGAAGGAAACGATGGGCCGTTTGATGTCGTCGATCTGGCCGACGCTGACCTTGAGCAACGGGTTGGATGCGAATCAACTTTCGCACGATCCGGAAGTGGTGCGCGCCTATCTGGAAGACCCGCTGGTGCATGACCGGGTCAGCACGCGTTTCTTTGTCGAGTTTACCGCCGCCATGACCTTCGCGCTCAATGGCGCCGGCGCACTGAAGATGCCCCTGCTGGCGTTCCACGGCGCGGCCGACGGCATCGTTTCGCCGGAAGGGACGAAGCGGTTCTTCGAAGCGGCCGGCAGCGCCGACAAGAAGTTCCAGCTTTATGAAGGCCAGTTCCACGAAGTACACAACGACACGAACAAGGACCAGGCGATCGGCATGGTCCTCTCGTGGTTGGAAGACCACGCTCGCAACTGACGGAGTAAAACAGCGTGCCGAATCTCGGAGCTCTCATCACCAAGCAAGCCGCCAAGCACGGCGACAAAACCTTCTGCCTTTTTGAAAACGAGGCCATGAGCTATGCCTCGCTGGAGGCGACCGCCAACGCGTTGGCCAACGGCCTGATTGCGCGCGGTTGCCGCAAAGGCGAGCGCGTGGCGTTGTTGCTGCCCAATATCCCGGAATGGATCATCTCTTTCCTCGGCATCGTGAAAGCCGGCGCGGTGGCCGTGCCGGTCAACAGCCTGCTCAAAGCCGAGGAAATGCGTTTCATTCTCAGCAATTGCGAAGCCAAGCGGCTGATTACTACGCCGTATTTCGTTGAGCAGATTCGCGAGATCAAGGCCGACCTCGAAAACCTCAGTGAGGTGTTCGTGATCGATGTCGAGGCGCCTCGCGGTATGCACACTTACGAGGAATTGCTGCACGAAAACGAGGCGGCGCCGCAGATCGAGATCGGCGCGCAGGACCCGGCGGGCATCATCTATACCGCCGGTATGACCGGCCGACCGCGTGGCGCATTGCTGTCGCACCAGAACTACCTGTCTAACGCGCGCCAGATTGTCGAAGCGATGGAAGTCGGCCCGCAGGATCGCTTTGTGAATATCCTGCCGATGTTCCATGTCAACGCGCAGTTGGTGACCTTCCTGGCGCCGCTGTACGCTGGCGGCTCGATGGTGCTGATGCGCGGCTTCTCGCCGCGCGAGTTTTTGCCCGCGATCGACCGCTACAAGGCCACCGCCTTCTCCGGCGTGCCGACGGTTTATGCGATTCTCAACGAGCTGTCCGACGCCGAGAAATACGATTTGTCTTCGCTGCGCTTCTGCGTATGCGGCGCGGCGCCGATGAAGGTCGATGTCTTCGAGAAGTTCGAGGAGAAGTATAAGGCGAAGATCATCGAAGGCTACGGCCTGTCGGAAGCTACCTGCGCCTGCAGCGTCAACCCGATCAAAGGCAAGCGCAAGATCGGTTCGATCGGCCTGCCGCTCAAGGGCGTCGAGATGAAGATCATCACCGACAGCGGCGCAGAGGCCAAGCCCGGCGATGAGGGGGAGATCGTCGTGCGCGGCGACATCGTCATGCTCGGCTACCTCAACGATCCGGAATTGACCAGCGCGACGCTGGTCGACGGCTGGTTGCACACCGGCGACATCGGCTACGTCGACACCGACGGCTATTTCTTCATTCGCGGGCGCAAGAAGGACATGATCATCCGCGGCGGCGAGAACATCTACCCGCGCGAGGTGGAAGATGTGCTGCTGACCCACGATGACGTGGCCGAGGCAGTGGTGGTCGGCAAGACCGATCCGATCTGGGGCGAGGAAGTCGTCGCCTACATCGTCCCCAAAGGCCACGCCCAGCCGAGTCGCACCCAGTTGCGGGAGTACTGCCGACGCCACCTGGCCGACTTCAAATGCCCGACACGCATTGTGTTCGTGAACGAACTGCCGAAAACCGCGACGATGAAAGTGCGGCGTTGGGCGCTCAAGGACGAATGAAGCCGACCGCCGCGCCGGCCGAGATTCGTCCGCTGGTTCGATACTTCTGCGAATTCGTGCATGCTCACCACCGCCAGGTGGCGCCGCTGGTGCATCGGCTGTTCGATGCCGGTTTCTCACTCGTCGGCGAACGGCCGGCGGGTGGCGAGGGCTTGAACGATCATCTCAATCAGTTGCGCACCGACGTGGACGGCGCGATGGCGCGGCTCAACGCTTACCGCCGTTCGGTCGGCGGCAGCGTCGTGCTCAAGCTCGGTCCGCAGACCCTCGTGCGGCTCTCGTTTGACGATCACTGGCGTTTCGATCTGCGGCTCGAGTTGTTCGACAATCCGCGTGCCGACGTGGCCGCCGTCCAGCGGCAGGTGCTGTCGCTCTACGAGCTGGAAGACCTCGAAGTCATCATCGAATTGGCGGCGGCCTTTCTATCGGGCATCACCGAACACCCGTTTGGCTACGAGCTGCACGCCGGCGGCGTCGTTTTCCTGCAGGCCGAAGTGAGTGCGCGGCGGCTGCGGCTGCAACTGGTCAATCTGGCTATGTACTTACGCGTGCTGCTGTTCTTCATGCGCCGCACCGACCTGACCGTTTTCGCCCGGTCGCCGTTGGAGCTGCTGCGGATACTCGAGGAACTGCAGGACTTTCTGCGCTCGCTGGCCGACGAGTTCGAGGAAAACCACCTGGCGATGGAAGTGGAGATCGAACGGCAGGTGGTGTATCGTTGCGGACATGGCGTGCGCCCCAACCTGGGCGGACGCTTCGGCGACACGGCCATTCAGCTTGATGCGCTGGCGCGTATTCTGGCCGCGACGGTCAAACGGAGAGGTGAATGAGCGGTTACGGTTTCGGCGGCGGCGGCTACGGCCAAGGCCGACCCCAACTGCGCATCGGCGGACCGGTGCCGCCTATGCTCAAGATCCTGATGATCGCCTGCGCTGTCGGTTTCGTCGTACAGCAACTGTGGCCGCAACTGACTGTTCTGCTCGGTTTGACGCCGGTGTTGTTCTGGCGCGGCTGGGTGTTCCAGTTACTGACCTTCCACTTCCTGCACGCGAACTTGTGGCACCTGCTGCTCAACCTCTTTGTGCTTTGGATGTTCGGCGGCGAACTCGAGCTGCTGTGGGGCCGGCGCAAATTCCTCGTGTACCTGATCATCACCGCGCTAGGCGCCGGGTTGTGCCAGGTGCTGTTCAATCCGACCCTGGCCGTACCGGTGATCGGTGTGTCGGGCATCGTGTATGGCCTGCTGATGGCCTACGGCATCACCTACCCGAACCGCATGGTCTACCTGTATTTTCTGTTGCCGATCAAAGTGAAATGGTTCGTGATCGGACTGGGGCTGCTTGAGCTGCTGTCGAGCATATCGTCGTCAGCGAACGTCAGTGGCATCGCTCACTTGGCCCACCTGGGTGGCATGGTGTTCGGCTTCATCTTCCTGCGCTACGACCAGCTCTTTATGAAATGGCGCGACCGCTACTATCGCCGCAAACTCGAAAAACGCCGGCGCGACGCCAAACACCTCTACGTGGTGCGCGGCGACGACGACGACAAGCCCGTCTACCACTGACCGCACGCCAACTTGCCGACGACGTGGCGCGGATTTATCATCGCCGTCCGATGATGGACCCTTGACGGACGGAGTTGCTGCCTATGAACCGGCGCTGGTTGTTGCACTCGCTGATCTTGCTCGTGCTCTTGCTGTTGTACGTTCTCCCTGGTTGTGTCGCAGCTCCCGGGAATCCGCTCGACACGGCGTGGTGGACCGACCAGCCGGCACCCGGCAAGCAGTACCGCGGCGTGGTGAAGCGTTCGCTCTACCTGCCGATGCGCGACGGGGTGCGAATCGCCGCTGATGTCTACCTGCCCAAAAACCTGGGCCCGGCGGACAAACTGCCGACCATCGTCAGTCAGACGCGTTACTGGCGCAGCGTACATGTCTACTTTCCGATTCCGCTGTACAAGGAAATCGACCGCATCGTCGAACACGGCTACGCGCTAGTGCGCATCGATGTGCGCGGCTCCGGCGCGTCGTTTGGTTCGATCCCGTATCCGTGGTCGCCCGATGAAGTGCGCGATGGCGCCGAGGTGGTGGACTGGATTATTCGCCAACCGTGGTCGAACGGCAAAGTCGGCGCGGCCGGCGGCTCGTACGAAGGCACCACCGCCGAGTTTCTGCTGACCACACAGCATCCTAACGTGTTGGCCGTCGCGCCGGCGTTCGCGTTGTTCGACGTCTATGCCGACGTGGCGTTTCCCGGCGGCATCCAGCTCGAGTGGTTCACCCGCCTCTGGCAACAGGGCAACCGCATCATGGACAACAACCGGCCGCAAGATTTCGAGTGGTACCTGCCGCTCCTGACCAGTGGCGTGAATCGGGTGGACGAGGATGTCGACGGCACCCTGTTGCAGCAGGCCATTCGCGATCACGCCAACAACATCAACGTGCACGAGGCGGCGCGGGAACTGACGTACCGTGACGACGTATCCAGCGGTGGGTTCAGCCCCGACCGCTTCAGCCCACACAGCTTCATCGCCGCGCTGCAGGCCACCGGCAAGCCGATCTACAGTTACAGCGGCTGGATGGACGGCGCCTATTCGCATGCCGCGATCAAACGCTGGCTGACGGTGAAAACTCCGGGCAGCCGGTTGTTGCTCGGGCCGTGGGATCACGGCGGCGACGACCAGTACCGCCCGTTCGACAAGCCGGTAAAGGCCAAGTTCGACCACTACGGCGAACTGTTGCGTTTCTTCGACTACTACCTGAAAGACGCGCCCAACGGCCTGGCCGCCGAGGCGCCGGTGCGCTACTTCACGCTGGTGGACGACGTCTGGAAGGCGGCCGAGAACTGGCCGCCCCCGGCGGATGCGACAACCTACTTCTTCCGCGATCAGCACTCGCTTGACCGCGCCGCGCCGGCGGAGGCGGCGGCGGACGAATATCAGGTCGACCTGACGGCGCGCACCGGCGGGCAGGCGCGGTGGAACTCGCTGGGCGAGGCGGTGGCAGTGCAGTATCCAAACCGCGCCGAGCAGGATCGCAAGCTGTTGTGCTACAACTCCGGTCCACTGCCGGCCGACATGGAAGTGACCGGGCACCCATACGTCGTGCTTTATATCAGTTCTACGGCTACTGACGGTACCTTCTTCGTCTATTTGGAAGACGTTGACGAGCGAGGACGCATCAGCTTCGTCACCGAGGGTCAACTGCGCGCCCTGCATCGGCGGCTGAGCGACGCCACGCCGCCGTACCGTTCGCCGGTGCCGTTCTATCGTACGTTCTTGCGCGCCGACGCGCAGCCGCTCGTGCCCGGCGAGGTGGCCGAATTGAAGTTCGATCTGCTGCCGGTCTCTTATGTGTTCCGGCGCGGCCACTCGCTACGCGTGGCGCTGGCCGGCGCCGATGCCGACCACTTCCTGCAATTGGGCGGCGCGCCAACGATTCGCGTGTATCGCGGCGGCGCGCACGCGTCCGGCATCGTGCTGCCGGTGGTGAAACGAACTAGGGATTGATTCGTGACCGAACCGCTCGACGATATCCCGTTGCCGCGGGGCACCAGCATCTGGATCTGGTTGTTGCGCCTGGCGCTGCTGGCCGTGCTGGTCGCGGTCATTGTCATTGCCATGCAACGCCACTACGAAGCCCAATTGCTGCGCGACCCATTGGCCGAAGCAGCTGCGCGGCGTGGCTGCGTGCGGCCGGCGCACGGCATGCGCGTGGATCGGGACACCGTGTTGTGCGGCGGACTCTATTTCATGTACGGCAACACGCCCGATTCCATCACCATCACCGGCGACAATGTGCAGTTGTTGTGCCGTCAGACGCGCATCATCGGCAACCGCCAAGCCACGGCCATCCGCGTCAAAGGGCGTAACGCGTTGGTGGCCGGCTGTTTGTTCGTCAGCTTCGCGCAAGGTATCGTTGCCGAGGAAAAGGCCGACGGCCTGCGCCTGCGCCAATTGCGATTGGACAACGTGAGTGGCGATTTCGTGCGCCTGGCCGGCACAGCGGCGGACCCGCTGACCGGCGTCAGCCTGCAAGACCTCTGGTTGGCCCGCGGTGGCATCGGTGTGGTCGGCGAGTACTGCCGCGATCTCGATATCACCCACAATCACTATTTGAATGACGATCCGGTCACCGTGCCCGGTTTCCAGTTGACGAATTGCGTGAACACCACCTTCCTCGAGAATATCGTCTTTTCCATTGGCGAGAAGGCACCGCACATCCTGCTGGCAACCGGCGGTTCGAACCTGAATGTGCAGGGCAACACGTTTCAGGGTGACGGTACGACCGGCGGCATCGTGCTGGCCGGCACCAACGGCAGCGCGGTGCACCACAATAAGATCATCTTGAATCCGAATACCACAGCCCTCGCACTCGACGAACGGACCAGCCAGAGCCGGGTGTGGGGCAACATCATTGGCGGCGGCGCGATTCGAGATGCCAGCCGCGGCACGCTCTGGTGTGTCGAACGACGCGGCAACCTGTTGGTGCGCGGCGCGACATACGCCGGCCCCGATCCGCACCACGGTTCCTGTCCGCCCTGACGCCAATCGGCGGCAATTCAAGACTAGATCCTTCGGCAACGCTTCAGGATGTCACCTGCTCGAATGCTTGAAGTTACGACTCAACGGTCGGCGGTAAAAAAAATCGGCCGGCCCTGGGTGGGCCGGCCGGGACACAAAGAGGGAGTACTGTCTACTCCTCAGGGAACCATTCGTCAGCGGCCGAAGAGTAATCGGGTTGGTCTTCCCAATCGTAGCTGTAGCCGCCGAGAACGTCGTTATCACCCGCGATTGAATACGGATTGACGAAAGAACTGGACCAGGTCTGCTTGATCGGCGCCGCAAACACCGGGTCGGTGCCGATGGTGATGCCGCCGGTCCAGGCCAGGCCGGTGCCCCAGATCACGCCGGACTGGTATACTTCCTGGTAGATTTGCCACATGTCGATGCCGGAGTAGATGCCGCCGGTCCAAGCCAGACCCTGGCCCCAGATCACCTGTTCGCCGGTCGTCGAATAGTAGGTGATCGGCTGCATGCTGGTGTTGGCGAGCCAGTTGTCGCCGGGCAGGACGGTGCTGGTGATCAGAATGTTCTCTGCCAGGTCGGTTGCGCCGCGCATGTTGAGCATGCCCGAGCCCTGTTCAATGGCCGGATGGGCCACGCAGTTGGCGTTGTTGCGCCAGTTTGGATCGGTATAGCAGGAGGCCGCGCTGCTTTCTTCCAGCAACGGCTGGGCGGTCAACATCAATACCGCCTTCACGCTGTTGGGCGGGAGTTGCGGATTCGCCTCGAGCAACAGGGCAGCGGTGCCGGCGACCATCGGGGTCGCCATGCTGGTGCCGCTGAGTTGGAAATAGGCCGCGTTGGCGGCGCCGCAGTTCGTACCGCCGTAGGTGCAGGCGTCGACAATGCTGGCCGGATACAACTGGGCTAGGCGGCTGCCGGTAGCGTAGGCGCTAATCAGACTGACGCCCGGGGCGATCAGATCGGGCTTGGCTAAACCGTCCCACGGGGTCGGGCCGCGCGAACTGAACTGCGCGATGTCGTCGTTGTGGCCGTTGACGTCCTGGTGCCGGCGGGCGGTGCCGCGGATGTCAGCGGCGCCGACGGTGATCGCCGACGGCGAGATGCCCGGCGAAGCGATCGAGCCATAGAGCGCCCGGCCTTTGTAGTAGCCGTAGTTGCCGGCCGCGACGACCACCACCATCCGGTTGGCGATGGCGTTTTCCACGGCGGCGCACAGCGGATCGTTGCGCCACGGATCGACGGCGGGCAGGCCCAACGAGAGGTTCACCACGCGCACGTTGTACTGCGCTTTGATCGACAGCACCCAATCCATCGCCGCGATGACGCCGCTGGTCGTGCCCTGGCCGTTGGTGTTCAGCACCTTGGCGACCACCAGGTTGGCTTTCGGGGCCACACCCTCGAACGTGGTGGAGTAGCCGTCGTCATACGAACGTTTGCCGTTGCCGGCGATAATCCCCGCCACATGCGTGCCGTGGCCGTAATTGTCCGCCACGTTCGTGACCGAACCTTCGCTGCTGAAATTGCGTGAGGCCACCACCCGGCTCGCGCCGTTGGTGCCGATGAAATCAGCATGGTTCTTCTTGATGCCCGAGTCGACCACCGCGACGGCGACGCCTTCACCGGTCAGGCCGGAGAAGTTGACGTTACTGACCCGGGTGTTGACCAGGTCGGCGCCCACCGCCTGGTTCCAGTTCGACACGCCGGAGATTTCCACTATCCGGTCGGGCGAAATGTAGGCGATGTCGTCGCGCTTGGCCAATTCGACCACGGTGTTGAGGTCCAGATGGGCTTTGAAGGCGTGAATCGAGGAATACGTTTCCTCGATCGGCACGCCGGCGGCCGACAATTCCTCGGTCAGCTTCCAGATCACCGCGCGGTCGGCGACCATTTTCCAGATCACCGCCTGCTCGGGCGAGAACTTCCAAATCACCGCACCGTCTTCGCGGGCTTTCCAGATCACCGCCGGGTCGGCGGCCAGTTTACGCACCATCGCGGCGTCGGTTTCGCGGGCGAAGATCACCTGTGGATCCGCCTGCACGATTACATCCGCGCTGCCCTGCTCAGTCAGTGTCGAAACCAGATCGTTGGAGAGTTTCGCCGACTGATCCGGCGACAAGCCGTCCAATGAAGAATCCGCGTCGTCGAAAGTGGCTGGCGACTCGGCTTCTCCACAACCGAACGCGGCGATCATAACCACGGTCAGCAGTAGAGCGACACCCACGTTGCGCTTCATGATTCCCTCCTGCGACAAAAAAAACACATTCCCCGGAAAGCTCCATAAAAGAACTTACTTATGCCTTTCGGCGTATTCTGGCGGACGGTTCTTTTGCAGACAGCGTGCCAGTCGAGGCGACTCGTCATCGATATTCGATTCAACATATTGAAAAATAATGACTATTTGTCTTATCGAGCGATTAATTGGTTAGATTGCTGTTTTGGGTGTCGTGTGCGTCTTCTGCCGGGTGGGTGCTACGCCATGTCGATGTATTTTCTTTGTATTTCAAACACTTATGTTCAAATCGGCAAAAAGCGACCGGCAGGTGGAAAAGATGGATTTGTCGAAGTTTTGACGTCTAACCTCATTGTTGCCCTACGAAAATGCTTTTGAGTCGAAAACCGACGTCGCATTTTTGACAAAAACGAGATGGACGGCGCGTGCCAAGAACGTCCGTTTTGGCCAAACTGAAAAGACAAAAGCGTCTATTGTTTGATAACATCTTGTAATCATAGAACAAAACAATATTGTTGATCGTCAAAAAATGGACAGGCAAAACATACGAGGAAGCGTCAAAAAGCCAACATAGAACCAGAGTATCTGCTACATTGATTGTGTCTGTGGTTTGTTCAGACAAAAGAAAAGGCCCTCCGTTTCCGGAGGGCCTTGTTGCGAGCGAATTGCCGGTCGGGATTAATCCATGGGCATCACAATGACATTGCCCGAAGCCGGGTCGGACTCGATATGGCCGGTTTTGCCATCAGTGACGATGGTGATGTACTGGCCGTCCAGTTCGGCTTCGGTGAAGGTCACATCTTGCAGTTCAGCATCGAAGGACGCACCCTGGGTCTTGCCGATTTCGGTGATGTGCATGGTGCCGGCGGTGCTGATGTAAAGGGCTTCGTATTCGATGGTGCCGGTCATTTTCACTTTCGCGTTGACGTAAATCACCACGAAGCTCGTCAATTCGGCTTTGTCGTCGCCGGTGATGGTCAGATCCACATCTCCCGCGGTGGTGTCGCCGGCCATCTGCCAAATGATGATCTGGTCATTGAGCACGCCAATACCCGCCTGGGTGCTGTACTGCTGCACCTGGAAGACATCACTTTTCGAAGCATAGACGATGCCCAAGCAGCCGGTGCCGGCGCAGGGTTCCCACAGAGGAACATCGAAACCGCCGTCGACCCACGGATCGCCGCCGGTGTCGTCGTCGGCAGTGGTGTCGTCGTCAACGTCGTCATCGGCGTCATCGTCGGCGTCGTCGTCAGCATCGTCGTCGCCGGCAGTGTCGTCGTCGGCGTCGTCGTCCGCCGAGGTGTCGTTGTCATCGTCGTCATCATCGTCGCCCGAAGAGCAAGCGAGCAGGGTGACGGCTCCAGCCATTGCCAGCATCAGAATCAGGGCCAACAGAGCTCTCAACTTCATGGGAATCCTCCACCTTGGTATCAGTTTTCAAGTCACCGGGACCGAACGCTGCGAGGTCCGAAAAACGGTTAGCACACCACCCCAGGGTGGTCAAGGGCGTCGCTTGACTTCCCCTTGGGGCGTGTTGTAGCGTTCGGCGGTCTTATCCCTGGCCAACGAGAGGTTGCGGAGATGTTGAGTTTCCTTCGTCGCCATGGCAAGTCCAAGGCGATCAAAATTCTGTACCTGGCGATTGCCGTTAGTTTCATCATCGGTTTCGGTGCGGCCGGCTACGTGGTCAAGCGTATGCGTAGGAACCCGCAGCAGTTCGAACAGGACACCTGGGTGGCGAAAGTCGACGGCGTCGAAATCGACATGCAAACCCTGAATACAACCGTGCGCGGACTGGAACGGCAATACCGTGACATGTTCGGCGAGGCTTCGGCCCAACTGCTCAAGCAGATGGACCTGCCGGCGCTGGCGCTCGAGAAGCTGATCAGCGAGCGCATTGTCGAGAAGGTGGCGGCGGACTTGGGTCTGGTGGTGACCGACACCGAGTTGGCCGACACGATTTATCGCATGTCGGCGTTTCAGGAAAACGGTCGCTTCAACCGTCAGCGTTACGTCGAAGTGCTGCGCCGGTACCGCATGACGCCGGTGCAGTTCGAGAACGAACACCGCCGGGAATTGTTGGCGCAGAAACTGCGGCAGCTCATTGCCTCCACGGTCAAAGTGGCCGACTCGGAAGTCTATGAAGAATTTCTCAGCCGCGAGGATAAGGTCAATCTGCGGTTTGTAAAGCTGGTCGACAAGGAAATCGCCAATCAGATTCAACTGACCGATGAAGAGGTACAAGCCCACTTCGCGGCCAACAAAGACAAGTTCAAGGTGCCCGAAAAGCGCAAGGTAAACTATCTCGAATTGCGCGCGGAAGATTTCGAGGAAGAAATCAACATCACCGATGCCGAGATCGAGAACTACTACCAGCAGCATGCCGATCAATACAAGCATGAGGAAGAGGTCCACGCCCGCCATATCCTGATCAAGGTCGACGAGGGCGCCGATGAGGCCACGCTCGCCGCGGCCCAGAAAAAGGCCGAGGACCTGGTCAAACAGCTTCGCGCCGGCGGCGACTTCGCCAAGCTGGCGCAGACTAACAGTGACGACCCGGGTTCGGCGCTGCGTGGTGGCGATCTGGGTTGGTTCGGCCGCGGCAAGATGGTGCCGGAGTTCGAGAATGCCGCTTTTTCTATGCCGATCAAACAGATTTCCGACCCGGTGAAGTCTAACTTCGGCTTCCACATCATCGAGGTGCTTGAGAAACGCGAACCCGGTACGCAAACGTTGGACAGCGTGCGTAGTGAAATCAAAGACGCGCTGGCGAAAGAAAAAGCCGGCGAAGCCATGAAGAAAAAGGCCGACGAGCTGTTCGGCCTGTTGAAACCCGAAGAAGATCTGCTCCAATTCGGCTCTGCGCGCAACCTGCGCGTCAGCGCGAGCTCGGCCTTTACCGCGAACGAACCGGTGCCCGGCATTATGAACGGCATGCGAGCGTCGCAGTTGATCTTCTCGATGAAAGAAAAAGAAATCGGCCAGCCGTTCGCCACACCCGCGGCAGTGTACATCTTCCAGCTCACCGGCATCATCGAGCCGCACGATGCCAGCTTTGACGAAGTGAAAGACAGGGTCCGCGAAGACTTGCGACAGACCAAGATCAACGAAGTGCTGCAGCAACGCGCGCAACAGATCATCGCCCAGGTGCAGGGAGGCGCGACGCTGGCTGCGGTGGCCGCGCGCATGAACCTCGAGGTTCAGGAAACCGGTTTGTTCTCGCGCGGCAACGCTTCGATTCCGAAAATCGGCATGGTGCCCGAGCTGGTCGCCGCGGCGTTTGCGGCGCCGCCCGGCCTGTTAACCGCGCCGTACCGCAGCGGCAACGGCATGGTGGTTTGCGAGTTGATCGAGCATCAGAAGCCGACCGACGAGGACTTCGCCAAGAAGAAGGATGAGATCCGGGAAAGCCTGGTCGGCCAGAAGGCCCAGGTGACGTTGCAGGCCTGGGTGCAACAGGCGCAAAAGACCGTGACCATCGAACGCAACGAGCCGGTGCTCCAGCGGTTGCGCGGCCTGATCGCCAGCGAACCCGCTGAAGCAGAAGAATAGTCTCGGCTATTCGGAAGAAGACCAAGCGCCGGTCCAAAGGAACCGGCGCTTTTCTTTGACCACCGTGTTAGCAGCAGCTCGAGTTAACTCCGGTCAGGTTGATGGCGAACCCGGTACCGCGCCACCGGTCTTGAAAAAAGTCGATGCGTAGGCCACCGTGGCTTTCTACTTCTTGCCGCACGCGGTCGTCACCCAACACCACCAAGCCGTCTTCACGGTAGATCACATCGTTGTCCTTTGACTCGTCCAGAGCCAAGCCGAATTTCGGCCCGCCTCAGCCGAAGCCGCGGAAGACAACGCGCACCACGCGCCCGTGGTTATCCTTTTCCGCCAACACCCGCCGTAGTTCCGACTGTGCCGCGGGCGTGACCTCCACTGCCGCCATGATTCTGGTGGATTCGGTCATTTTTTTATCCCTTCTGGTCGTTCCTCTTTCTAAATTGTAGCATAATACATAAATCGATATATGTCTACAGCTTCCCCGCCGGAACCAGCAACCACGTCGCCGCCGATCCATGCCGCATCTCGCGCCAGGTAAGCAACCGCAAGGGTTGGGTACGGGCGAACTCGTATTCTGCTTGGTTCATCGCCAGCACGTAAGTAAATGGAGTTTCAAGGTTTTGTTTTAACCATGTGAAGTCGCGTACCGTGATATTCGTGGCCCCCGCCATCCGCAAGAAACGCGCGTATTCTTCACCAGTCATCGTTTTTTGGCGAGCAGCTTTTTCCCAATCAGGCAGATCCAGGACATGGGCCACGTAGTCAAGGCCAAGATCGGCGTAATCGACAACCACCAGTGCGGCGCCGGGCTGGTCGAGGTTTTGAAGCACAAAATCAGTTGCTTCGCGCAGGCTTTGCCGAGTGTCGGACACCATTTGCAGCGTTTGCAGTCGGCCGGCGATCTTGGGCGCGGAGGCAACGGCCAGAAGCACCGCCATGGCGATTGCCACCCCCCCCGCGATCTGACTGCCGCGGCGCGGCAATGATGCGGCCGCCACGCGCAACAAGGACCACCATTCGGCGAGGGCAATACCTGACACCAGCGCCAGTCCAAAAGAGGCTTCGATGAGGTAGGTGCGAGCGAAGTAGCCGACGTTGACCAGTCCGAGCAGCGGTACGGCGAACCATACGGCGCCGGGCAACGCGGCGTGGCGCCATACGGCGAAGATCACAAGCGAAATCATTGTCAGGTTCAATGCTACCGGTGGCGCATCGCGCAGCACCACGGCGGCGAAGGCGGCAAGAAGAATCGAGGCCGCCAGTGAGCGCGCATACCCGAAGCGGCTTTTGAGCAACGCGTTGAATAGCGCCAGATAGAGCGTGGCAAACACGGCCAGGGTGCCGCCGCCGCGAGCAATGAACTTGGCGTAGAACTCCCACCGCAGCCGGGCGTATAGAAGATAGGTGGACTGGTCGAGAGCTGGGTTCCAGAGCTGCCGTTGCCGGACATAGGGGTTGACCAGCACCCACAACAGGCCCGCGGCCAGCAACACCGCCGCCACAATCAGCGTACGCCGAACCTGGGCGGGACCGAGGGCTTTCGCCCGCGTCCAGAGATAGGCCCACAGGACCGCGGGAACGATCAGCGCCGATGGTTCCTTGGCCAGCGCGGCCAGCACGAAGAACAGTCCACCAACTACCAGGGCGCGGCCGCCATCGAGACAACCGCGGAGCAGCCATGCCAGCGCCAGATTCAGAAATAGCACCTCGAGAATGAACGTCAGGTCTGAGAACCAGAAGACGACATAGCCCAGAAACGAGAACGCGACCCCGTACGCGACGATCGCGGCGACGGCGACTCGGCGTGAGTGCATGATCTCGATCAGCCGGAAATAGGCGACGAACGAGAACAAGAAGAGCGCGGTACAGAAGAATTGATACGGTAGCGGGTGCAGGCCGAACAACCGGTACAACGCCCACCAGACGAGATTTTGCACCGGTCGGTAGGAACCAAACAGCACAGCGGCGCTTGGGCTGAAGGCCGCCAATGGATTGGCGTGTTCGGCGGCCCAGGCCAGGTATGTTGCGTCGTCGCCGCGGAAGTAAACGGGGAAACGCCAGGTCAGGATCGCGCCGGCCAACGCCGCCAAGGCCGAGAGGTAGTACAGCCGGTATTGTTCCAGGTGGTTGCGCAACGCGATGTCCTGAGCAATGTGGGCGCCGGCCCAAATGTATCGGGTCTGGCGGACGGGGTCCAGGGCCGACGGCGCGGGCTTGTCAGCACGAAGCGTCGCGGCTACAACAGGGGCTATCTGATCAACCGCCAAACGCAAGGAAAGTTGAACATGCGTCGTTCGCTGTATCGTTGGGTGTTGGTTCTGGCCATCGGGTTGTCGCTCGCGCTGCCGCCGGCCGCCTGCAAGAAAAACGAGAAGAAAGCGGCCGCTTCCGAGAAGAAGGCGTTCAATCTGGCCAAGGAAATCAAGAAGATCCGCGACAAGCAGAAGTGGTCGAACTACGCGCGCGAACTCGGCGGCGCGGCGCCGACGGGCCCGGCCGACGTGCTGGCCTACGTGAAGCCGAAGATGAACCGCGAGTTGTTGACCCAGTCGCTGGACTTGGGGCAGCGCTACCTGCTGGCCAACCAAAAGCCGGAAGGCAACTTCAACTACCTCTACGACTGGGTCACCAAGACGATGGTCGACGACGACGAACAGGTGCGCCAGGCCGGCGCGCTGTGGGGCATCGCCTTGTGCCACCAGTTCAAAGCAAGCGATCAGACACGCGCGGCGCTGGACAAGGGCTTGAAGTTTTTTTTCGACGTTTCGCGCGCCGCGGAAGACGGCTCGCTGACGATCGCCTATCCGAAGCAGAAGGAATTGCGGATGGGAACGGTCGCATTGGTGGCGCTGTCGTTGGTCGATTACCTGTCGTCAGACCAGACGTTAAAGCCTGAATACCGGGATGAGTTGACCAAGAAGCTCGACGGCTACCTGAAGTTCATGCTCAAGCACCAGAAGAAGAACGGCCAATTCCCTCGCAGCATCAAATTGACGGACGGCAAACCATCGGCCGGCTCGAGCCCGTATTTCGATGGGGAATCTCTGCTGTGCCTGTGCAAAGCCGCGCGCCAGCTCAACCGCACCGATCTGGTGCCGGCCATCGAGCGGGCGGCCAAGACGATGGCGGAGGTTTACACCGTTCGCGCGTGGAAAAAGGACCCCGATTCAAAGCTGACCAAGGGCTTCTACCAGTGGGGCAGCATGGCGTTCACTGAGTACTACGAAGCCAAATGGAAGGACTACGAGTTGTACGGCGACGTGACGCTGGCGCTGGGGCATTGGATGATCCATACGCACAAGACGCTCAAGATGAAGCGCAACCACGCCTACGCCCTCGAAGGCCTGATCAGCGCCTATCGCATCGCCAAAGCCCGCGGTGACAAAGCCGCCATGACCGATCTGCTCTACGTGATCGACCGCTCGTTGTACAAGTTGACCGCGTGGCAGATCGGCAGCCCGCTGGCGCAAGAGAACAAGTACTTGCGCGAGCACCCGACCACCGACCCGCTCGCTGTCGGCGGCGTGATGAACGCGGAACAGGCCGGCATCAAGCGGCCTGGCGACACGCAGCACGAACTGCGCATCGACGTGACCCAACACCAGATGCATGCGGTGACGATGGCGCTGACGTACGTGTACTGAAGGGTGAAAGCGAACTAGCCCCGCAATTCGTGGCACATGGCGGCGATCTCGTCGCGGCTGACTTCGGCCAACTCAGCATGGCCGAGGCTGTTCAACAGCACCATGCGGATGCTGCGGTCGTGCCGCTTCTTGTCTTTGCCGATGGCATCAAGCACCGCGTCGCGGTCGGCTTTCACCCGGGTCGGCAGACCAGCCTGCGCGATGAGGGCCTTCAGCGCGGCCGCTTCGTCCGGCGGTAATATTCCGCGGCGGACCGAGAGATTCGCGGCGGCGATCATGCCCAGCCCGACCGCTTCGCCATGAGGCAGACCTGTAGCGCGCTCGAGGGCGTGGCCGATGGTATGCCCGAAATTGAGCAGTGCCCGCCTTCCGACGCGTTCGTCCTCGTCTTCAGCCACCAGGGTCGTCTTGATGCGCACACAGTCGGCGATGACGCGCGCCACGGCCCCGCGGTCGAGCGCCAGCACCTGGCCGAGGTTGTCTTGCAGGAAAGCGAACAGTTCGCGGTCGGCAATGGCCGCGTGTTTGATGGCTTCGGCCAATCCTTGCCCCAACTCGAAGCGAGGCAGGGTGGCCAGTAGCGACGGATCTTCCAGCACGAAACGCGGCTGACAGAACGTGCCGACCAAATTTTTGTAGCCGTCGAGGTTGACGCCGTTCTTGCCGCCGATCGCCGCATCCAACTGAGCCAGCAAGGTCGTGGGGACAAAGCCGAAGGCGAGCCCGCGCAAGTAGGTGGACGCCGCCAGGCCCACCAGGTCGCATACCACGCCGCCGCCGAAGCCTACGACGAACGCCTCGCGGTCCAACTCGAGGCCGAGAAAACGGCGATGGATTTCCTGCACCGAATAGACGGTCTTGTTTTCTTCGCCGGCCTGCACCACGACCAGCGGATAGGGGGCCAGCACGCGGTGGTATAGCCGATCTACGTTTTCATCGGTGACGACCACAATTTGGCCGGCATCGATGCGCGAGGCAAAGTCTCGATAGCCGACGTCGAACAGGATCTCGCAGACACCACGGGCCGTGCGTAACGTCAGCGAATTCATGGTTAGTCCATCGGTAGCGCGATGAAACGGCCGAATTCGTCTTCGCCGCTCGGCGCTAGTCTGGCGAATTGCTCGGCATCGCCGGCGCGTTCGCCGAGCAGTCTGTAGGCGTCGGCGAATTCCGTCTCGTCCAAAAAGCGAGGCACGTATTCGGTGAGTTTGTTGTCCGACAGAATGGGGTAGACCTTCATCGTCCGGACCAGTTTGCCCTCGCGAATTTCAAACACCAGGCGAGCCACTAGGCCATAGGGGGGCGACTTCAGTTTCGCGAAGCGCCCCGGCGCGTTGAAAATGAAATTGCCGAGGTTGTAGACGATCCACTTGCCGTTGTACTTTTCCAATTCCTGGTAGCGATGCGCACCATGGCCGATGATCAGGTCGGCGCCGCCATCGATCAACTCGTGCGCGGCGTTGAGTTGCTTGTCCGAACGCCAAGCGTAGTTGCCGCCCCAGTGCGGGAAGACGATCACGTACAGGTCCGGGTACTTCTGGCGCAGCTGTCTGATCTCGGCCAGCATCTTGTCGATCTCCAGCCGTGCGGCGCCGCCCTTCTTGCCGCGCGCGTAAAAGCCGTATTCCAAATCGTACCGCTTGCTGTACTCGTAGCCGGCGAGGAAAGCGATGTGTAACGGCGCGCCGCCGATTCTCATTTCCGCAACGTAGGGGCGTTGCGCCAATTGTTCGTTGCGGCCCGCGCCGATCCAGGGAATGCCGACCTTGTGCAATGCCGCGAAGGTTTGTTTCAGCCCCTCCAGACCGTAGTCGAGTGTGTGGTTATTGGCCAGCGAGACGAGTCGGACCTTGTATTGGCGCAAGGTGGCCGGCGCCTTCTCAATGTCGGTCCAATGCACATATTCCTTTTTGCCGCCGAGTTTGGACTGCTTTAGGTCGGTGATCGGCGTTTCGACGTTGAGCACGGAGAAATCGCTGCCCATCATCAGCGGCTTGAGCTTGGCGAACGAGAAATCGTAACCGCGTTCGCGCAACAGCGTCCGGATCGTCTGGCCGTAACTTTCGCCGAAGCTGGTGTCGCCGCCGAACACCATCGACACGCGATCGGCAAAGACGCCGTAGTCCTCCATTGCCGGCGGTTCCGGCGCGGCCGGCGACGGGTCTTTCTTTTCTTTTGAACACGCCGCGAGCACGAACAAACTGATCACCAGGGCACCTATCAACAAGCGGCGCGGCCACAAACGGCAATGGGGCATGCTTACATCCTTTTGGTAGTGCGTTTGTCCCGCAAATACACGTCGCGACCTTGGTCGCGCAGCATGGCCAGCGCGCCGGGGCGATCGGAGCGGAACACGACGGCCATCAGTTTGGACAAGAAATTGTTGAGCTTCGGGCATTCACGAAAGTCGCGTCCGGACGGGAAGTCGGGACATTCGGCGCAGGTGATCAAGCCCTTGGCGACCACGCACTTGCGCACGGGGCAGCCCGCGAATGGCGCCTCGACCTGACAGCCGGCGCAACGGCCCTGTTCGAACTTGCGGCAGTTTGAGCAGAACAACCCGCATGGGGCGATATGCTCATCGCGCGACGGTTGGGAAATCGCCGGCACCATGTTGCCTCCGGTTTCGTTCGATCCGACGCCCGTTTTATAGCATTGGGCCGACGTTTCGCCAAATCGTCGCCGAGCCGCTTGACACCGCGCTCCGGGGCGCCTTGAATCGCGGCAAAGGAGTCTGAGCAAGATGGGTTTTTCCACAATTCGCTGGGACAGTGATGCGGTGGTGTTGATCGATCAGCGCCGCCTGCCGACCGAAGAGGTGTACGTGCGGCTGACTACGCCCGAGGCCGTGGCTCAGGCCATCAAAGATATGGTGGTGCGGGGCGCGCCGGCGATTGGTGACACCGCGGCCTACGGTTTGGCCTTGGGGGCGTTGCAGGCCACCGATGCCGATCTCGATCGGCGCTGGAATGAGCTATGCACGATGTTCGCCCAGGCGCGGCCGACCGCGGTCAACCTGGGTTGGGCGGTGGAGCGCCTGCGTCGTGTCTACACCGCGGTGCGGCCGCAAGGACCGGCGGCGGTGCGCGATGCGTTGCTGGCCGAGGCGCATCGCATTTGGCAAGAAGACGTTGACTCCTGCCGCGCCATGGGCGCCAACGGGGCGGCATTGGTTCCGGCCAAGTCACGCATACTGACCCACTGCAATGCCGGTGCGCTGGCCACCGGCGACTATGGCACGGCCCTCGGAGTGATCCGGGCGGCTCATGAGCAGGGGAAGGTGGCTATGGTCTTTGCCGACGAGACCCGGCCGTTCTTGCAGGGCGCGCGCTTGACCGCATGGGAACTTCACGCCGACGGCATTCCGGTTACCCTGATTTCCGACAACATGAGCGGTCACCTGATGGCCCGCGGGGAAATCGACCTGGCCGTAACCGGTGCCGACCGAATTGCCGCCAATGGAGATACCGCAAATAAAATCGGCACTTACATGGTGGCGGCGCTATGCGCGCGGCACGGCTTGCCGTTCTACATCGCGGCGCCGCTGTCGACCATCGACCTGGCCTGTCCCAACGGCGCACACATACCGATCGAGGAGCGGCCGGTGCGGGAAGTGACTCATGTGTTCGATCAGGTCCAGATTGCGCCGCGCGGTGTCGCCGTGCGCAATCCGGCCTTTGATGTAACACCGGCCGAATTGATTACCGCGATCATTACGGAAAAGGGCGTGGTACGCCCGCCGTTCGGGCCGGGATTGGCGGCTTTGTTCAAGTAATGCAAGGAAAGCAGGCGTTTGCTTGCCACGCTCAGGCTGTGTAAAATCACCGCTCGGGTTATGGCGATACTTGCCACGTTTTCATTGTGGGCGAGGAATCCCTGACAGGGGGCAGATTCATGCCGAAACGTATCCTGGTCGTGGATGACGACCGGAATATCGGACAAATTCTTCACGCGTCGTTCAGCTCCAAGGGCTACGAGACGATTGTTTCACGCAATGGCGAAGATGCAATCGTCAAATTCAGCGAAGTACAGCCGGATCTGGTGCTGCTGGATGTGTTGTTGCCCAAGATGAACGGTTGGGAAGTGTGCCGGGCGCTCAAGGACACCGAGGCCGGCAAGCAGACCCCGATCATTCTCATGAGCGCGGTCTACAAGAACTACAAGATGCAGCAGGACGCCAAACAGAAGTACGGCGCCGACGACTTCATGGAAAAACCGTTCCAACTTTCGCGCCTGCTGGACAAGGTGACCTCGTTGCTCGGCCCAGGCGATCCGACGGCCGTGCCGGTCGAGGAAGAGGCCGCCTCTACGGCCGGTGAACCGGCGCGAGCGCAAATCAGCCTGGAAGGCGAACTCAATCAGACGATGAGCTTCGCCGAGTTGTTGCACACCGTGTATGTGATGGGTCGCAGCGGCTACCTGTTGGTGCGCCGCAACGAGGCGGAAAAAGAAATCGCGATCAAAGACGGCTACCCGGTCAGCGTGCGCACGACCGTCGAAGACGAGTACTTCGGCAACTTCCTGGTGCGCAAGCGCCGCATCACCTCCGAGCAGCGCGACGAATCCGTCGAGCGCATGCGCAAATCGAACCGCCTGCAGGGTACGATCCTGATCGAGATGGGCGTGCTCACACCGCACGAATTGGTTAAGTACCTGCGCTTGCAGATGCGCGAAAAGATTTTCGACATCTTCAGTTGGGTCGACGGCATCTACAAGTTCACCGAAAACGAAGAGGTGCAAGGCGACATCACGACGCTCGACATGAGCACCGCCAACGTGATCAATGAAGGCGTGCGTGACCACTACACCCTCGATCGGTTGCTGCCGCAGATCGACGAATGGCGCGACAAGTACCTGCGCCCGGGCACTAACCTGCATTATCGGTTCCAGGACATCGAGCTGACCCCGCGCGAATCGGCGATGTTGCAGGAAATCGACGGCACGCGTTCGGTCGACGAACTGCTCGGCCTGGTCGATCTGGACACCACGCGCGCCTATCAGATCGTGTTCACGCTGGTCACCTGCGAGATGGTCGAACTCATCGACAAAGCGCTGGACCAGCCCGAAGCGATTATCGACATCAGCGAGGCGACCCCGCCGCCCAAGCCGATCGATCCGCCCAAGGCCGCGCCGAAAGCAGAACCTCGGCCGGTGCCGCCGCCTAAGCCCGAACCGAAACCGGAGCCCAGACCGGAACCCAAACCGGTGCCGCCACCGGTCGCCAAGGCGGCTGCGCCCGTCGAGCCGGAGCCGGAAGCCGAAGAAGAAGAGGCAGCGTTACCGGTGGGCGAAGAGGAAGAAGCGGAAATGCCGGAAGACGAGGCCGAACTGCGCCGGCGAGTGGCGGCGGTCTACGACCGGGTGGTGCAAGGCACCTACTTCCAGGTGCTCGGCGTCAGCGACAATCCGACCGAGCACGAGGTGCGCACCAGCTACTACCGCATGGCAAAGGAATTCCACCCCGACCGGTTTTTCGGCAAAGCCAGCGCCGACGTGAAGGCCAAGGTCGAGGAAATCTTCCGCCAGGCCGCCAAGGCCTACGACGCGCTGAATACGCAGGAAAAGATTCTGCAGTACAAGAACAAGGTCGAGTCGAAAGACGAAGCGCCTAAGACCGATGTGCGCATCGAGGGCGTGAAGAAGATCATTGTCGCCGAACAGCATTTCCAGAACGGCAAGCAGTACCTCAAGGAAAAGCGCTTCGCACGCGCGGCGGCCGAATTCAAATCGGCGATGGAAGTCAGCGGCAGCGAAGCCGAGTACGTGGCTTACTACGGCTGGGCGCTGTACAACATTCCCTACGAGAAAGACATCAGCGAAGAAGACAAGAAACTGTTCGCCGGCGAATCCGCCGCGGATCTGCAGTTCAACGGCCGCGAGGCGCTCAACCGCGCCATCCAGTTCAACCCCCGTTCCGAGCGGGCGTACCTGTTCCTGGGCGCCATCTACAAACGGCAGGGGTTGAAGGAATTCGCGGAGAAGCAGTACGAAAAGGCGCTGATCTGCAACCCGAACTGCATCGAAGCGTTGCGCGAACTGCGCTTGATCAAACTCGAAGAACAGAAGAAAGACCGCAAAAAGTCCTTTTTCGACCGTTTGCTGGGAAGATAGGCCGGAACCTTTTGTGAAACGAGGCCCGCACCTATGCTGGAAAAGCTGAATCCGTTACTCGTCAAGCTCCAGCCCCTGGAGCCGTTGCTGCTGATCGTGGGAATCCTCGTCATTATCGCGTTGCTCGTCGTCGCCATCGTGCGGCAGCGGCGCGCGGCCCAGGTCATCAACGTGGTCACCGCCAACTTCGCCAACCTGCGCACCAAGCTCGATGAATCCGTTACCCGCCAGAAGTCTCAACTCGAGGAAGGGCTGGCGTCGGTGCGCAAGCAACTGCAACAGGTCATCGAAGGACAGCAGCGCGAAGCCACCGACTCGGGCGACGTGCGCCGCCGGCTGGAAGATCTCGGCAACGCCGTGCGCGACTCCGTGTATCAAGTGCAGGAAAGCGTATCCTCTGCCGGACAGAACGACAGCTTGCGGCAGGCGGTCGGCGAATTGCGTGCGAGGATGGAAGAGCTGATTGAGGAACTGTCCTGGACGAACAACTGGTTCGTCGATCTCAAAGCGCTGGAAAACGCCGTGATCAACCTCGTCGGTCCGGCCAAGATGCGTAAGCTGATCGACAAGGAACGGTCGATTTCCCAGGCGGCGGGCGAGGAATTCATCAAGAAGAGCGGCCTGTAGCCCGCGGTTCACTCCCTCTTATTGCGCCCGGCGAAACACCCGTAGATCCGATTGCGGGGCCGCGGAGTCTTGCACGTAGTGCGCTTGCACCCACGTTTCCAGCTCGCGGAACGGGCAGAAGGGCGCGCACTCGACCGGCGGGAAAACGACGAACCGCGGCGGCCGGGCTTCGAGATCGGCCAGCAGCGTGCGCCGGCTGCGCTGAACCTGCTCGTCCTCCGTCGCGTGCCAGCCGCCGAACTTGTACGGCAGATTCGCCGCGACTTCGAAGTACATGTAGTGCTTGGTCGGCGCGCGCCGCTGCGCCCAGAAGTAGATTTGCGGCGCGTACGGCCACACGTACAGGCCGTCGGCAGGCCGGGTGACGGATTTGATATAGCGGCCGATCCACTGCAGGCTTTCGTCGCGCTCGCGATTGCCGAGGTTGTTGTCGTCGTAGGTGTAGACGGCGACCAGCTCGTAGCGCGCCATGCGCTCCCCGCGGAAATACGACTGCGCCATCAGCGCCGATTGAATCAGTTCGAAGCGCACGGCCGTCAGCGCCGCCCCGATAGCAACCACGTAGATCGCCCAGCGCCAGCGGCGCGGAGCCAGCAGTTCTTCCGCCCGGCCGAAGGCGTAGCCGGCGGCCAGGGCGAGCGGCGCCGAGAGGATGATCATGTAGTGCTTGAAGAACCGCGAGCCAGCCACGATTGCGACAACGGCGGCGGCGAGATAAAGCAAATGCCGACCGAAGCCGCGCCGTCCTTCGGGATAGGCGAAGTACAGCAACGTGCCGACCAATACCGACAGCCACGCCGGCCAGGCTCGCGGCAGGTGTTCGCCGAGGCGTTTGCCGAGCATGTCGGCGGCTTCGCTGAAGTTGCTGGCGCCCAAGTAGTTGGTGAGGCGGCCGGGGTGAAGGTCGTGCAGCATCGTGTCCAGCCCGCCGCGCGCGGCCCACACCGCGCCGACCGCCAGCAACGGCAAGACGAACCCCAGCGCCAACCAAGCCGACTCGCGTGCGAAGGCCATCATGCTGTTGCGACGCAGCGCCGGCAGCCAGAGCGCGGCAACGGCGACGAACAGAAGCGCCTGCTGCTTCATCAACAACGCGATGCCGAGCATTGCGCCGCCCAACACGATGGGCCAAAGGCGCGGACGTTCTTGTGTGGCGGACACCAAGGTCAAGCCAAACGCTACGAAAAAGCTCATCCATGATTCGTAGTTGGGGCAGTTGGCCGCCGACGGGATCACGCCCGCGAGCAGCGCATAGAAAAAGGCGGTGGCCACGGCGGCGGCCGGTCCGGCGGACTGCCAGGCCAGGCGCGCCAGGCACAGCAACACCAACAGGTGCAGGAACGCGGCCAGGAAATAGATGGGCGTCAGCCGCTGGCCGAATAGCCGGAAGCACGCCGCGAAGACTAGATAGGCGCCCGGCGGTTTGGTTTCCACACAGTGTTCATAAATCGTGCCGCCGGCAAGCAGGTCGTTGGCGCCGTAGGAGATGCCGGCGAGGTCCGGATCGCAGAAGTCGTTGGTGTAGCTCGGCACGCGCATGTACAACAACAGCGCGCCGGCCAGAATCAACAGGCCGGCCACCAACCAACGAGTGTGTCGAGAGGATTCCACCAAAGAGATGATCGGCAACGAAGGCGGTGGCTGTCAACCGGCGGTCAGTCGGACCGGTGCAGCAGCGAAGCGACGCGGTTGACGAAATCGCGCAACACCGCCGGCGACCAGAGATCGCGCACCAACGAGGCGATCCGCCAGGGCCGGCCGAAGTAGAAAGAGATCGTCGCCCAGATTTGCCACCGCTTGAGCGCTGAAATGGACACATCGCGCAAAGGCAGGCTCGGCCGGTCGTAGCGGAACGTTTCCCACGAGCCGACCGGCAGCCGGTTTTCGCGCCGCAACTGCTCGGTGGCCGGCGCGCCGGGCAACGGCGTGAAGAGGAAGAACTGGGCATGGTGCGCCGGGCTGCGGCGGGCGAAACGCACCGTCGCCTCGAGGTCGGCGCGTTCTTCCGCCGGGTAACCGAGAATGTAGTACGAGTTGATGCGCAAGCGCGTGACCCGGCGAACCAACTTCATTTTGTCCGCCATCACGGCCAGATCGGTGGCCTTTTGCATGTGGGCCAGAACGCGCAGACTGCCCGACTCGACCGCCATCGACGCCGCGAAGCAGCCGGCTCGTTCCATCAAGCGCAGCAATGGTTCGTCGAGGCTGTCGATGCGCAGCCCGGTGGCCAGGCAGTCCCACCGCACCGGCAGTTGCCGCGACAGCAGCGCGTGACAGAAGCGCTCGACGTGCCGCCGGTTGAGCGAGAAATTGTCGTCGGTGACCGCGAACACGCGCACGCCATGCGCACGGTGCAACTGCTCCATTTCGTCCACGGCTTTTTCGGCGGAACGGAAACGCAGCTTGCGGCCGGTGATCAGCCGGCCGGCGCAATACGTGCAATCGAACGGACAGCCGCGCGAGGTGAGCAAAGGCAAGTGCGGCACCTTGCGAATCGGCGTGGGCCGCGCGAGATAGCCCGGCACCGGGACCGAATTCCACAACGGTTGATCTAGCGTGTCGAGGTCATCGACAAACGCGCACGGGTTGACACGCGGCCCGGAGTCGTCGCGCCAGATCAGGCCGGGCGCCAGCTCCAGGGACGGCGAAGCCCGGTCCAGTTCGCGCGCCAGAATCGGCAACCCCAACTCGCCTTCGCCCGCCAGGCCGAAATCTGTCTCCGGAATGTCGTTCCACAGCGATGACAGCACGCCGGATGGGTGCGGTCCGCCGACGATGGCACGGGCGAGCGGATTGCGGCGTTTGATCTCGCCGATCGCCGCGCGGACGGCGGTGATGCCCAGCGAGAACAGTTTGAAGCCGACCAGCACCGGGCCGTCGCCAACCAGATCGAGCCCAATGGCGCGGTCCGGGTCGGTTTCCAGCCAACCGTCGCGCACGTCGACGCGGACCCCGGCGCTGTCCAACGCGCGGGCCAGATAGAGCAGGCCGAGGTCCGGCACCACCGGAAAACCCTTCGGCCCGCTGACAGGCGGACGGATCAACACAACTCGCATGGCGGTATCATACATGAGAACGGGTAACGGCGTAGAGGCGGGCCGGCGTCAGAAATCGATTGTGACCCGGGCCGCTTCGTGGGCCCAGATGCGCAGCACGCCGCCGCGCAACGACCAATGGACATTACCGTCGCTGGTGATGTTCGGCATTTGACGGCAATACGTGGCAACGAAATTGCCGTTGGCCGGCAGATCAAAATTCCAGGTGTCGCCATCCCAATCGACCCACACGCGATCGGGGCCGATGAACCACGGCCGTTGTTCGCCGAGCACGAGGTAGTGCCCGCCATCGGCGTAGGCGAAGCCGGCGTCGGCATTGGCGTCGGTCGACAGCAGCAAGGTGGTCATGTTGGTGTGGACTTCCGCCATGCCGGTCTCGGCGGCGGTGAACTCGAGTGAAGTCGCCGCCGGTTGCGCCAGCACGAACAACGGATCGTCGCTTTCGATGTGCGCCGCCGCGAGGCCGGTGCGGTCGAGCCACGTTATCGTGCGGGGCGTTTCGTCGGCCGTCAATGAATAAGGCAGGGCCACGCTGATGAGCCGGGCATGCGCTGCCTTCGTCGCCGTGCGGACATCCAACGACGTGTGCTGTTCCTGCACGTTCCAGGTAAAGCCGTGCACGTTGACGACGGTGTCCAGCTCCACTGTGCCGGTGCTGGCCGCGACATGAACGTCCACCCCGGCGTTGTTGCGCACCCACCTGCCGCCATCGTCGAGCAATGTAAACGGATAGCCCGAATCGCCGCCCGCCTGGCCGTGCCACAGCACGCCGAAAGTGCGGGCCGTGTCGGCGACCAGGTCGTCGACCACCACCAGGTAGTCGTGCTCCGGAAAAAAGACCACGCGGTCGATATCCGCCTGGCCGTAGGAGCTGACGCCGCGCACGAAGGGGGCCGATTCATTGGCCAGTCCGTCGATCAGTGTGGCATCGACCCCGCCCATCTGGGTGATCGCGCTGGGCGCGGGCGGACCACCGCCGTCGACCGTCGGCAGGTTGTGATGCACGCCGAGCCGAACAGCCTGATGGTCTTCCCATCGGATGTAGCCGGGGTCGATCAGCAGATACTCCCCACGCGCATACAGCGACACGGAAAGATTGTCGGCGTGTTCGTGACCGCCGCCGGAAGTGCGCGGCTGGCCTTCTTCGGCTAGAAACATCATCCAGGAAGCGGCGGCATCCCAACCGGAACGGAAGATGGCCTCGCCGTCGCCGGGCATGATGAAATCCGTCTGGTCCGGCGCTTCGAGAGGCACGGAGTCATCGTAGAAAGCAATGAGTTCGATATTGAGGTCGGAACAGTGGTTGGCGAACAGCGGCTCGCGTTCGTTGGTCACCCAATCCCAAGCGAGCAGGCCGTCTTGCCACGGGCCGACCAACAGACCGTTGAAGAAGCCTTCGATGTTCGCGTCGTCGATCGGCGCGTAGCCGCCGTCGGGCATACGAATGCGCACGTACCATTGGCTCATGGCCAGCAGCGCCGGGTTGTCGAGGGGATTCTGAACTTCGATTTCGCTCCACGAGCAGTTGGGGCCGACCAGGCAGAAATCGCGCTTCAGCAGGGTTTCGTCGGTGCCGACCAGGCGGTCGTAGGCCAGGAACATCGGCAGGTGTTGCACGGCGCTGTAGGTGCCGTAGTAAGGGCCTTCGCCGTCGGCGCCGTCGGGCGTCAGCATGTAGTCGAACAGCTTGGTCACGGTTTCGGTGACGCCCAGGTTGAACCACTTGTTGGCGTCGTTGTGCTGATTGATGGTCATGGCTGCGATGGCCAGCGCGGCATTGATCTTGGTGGAGTGGTTGTTGCGCGAGAACGCCTGCCAGAAGGCGAACTGGTCGAAGTAGTCGGCGTACAGGTTGGAGACGAGTTGGCCGAGCAATGCGGCGATGCCGTCCAGCCGCGTCTGATCGACCAGGCCGGTGCCGGCCAGAATGTCATACGCCTGACTATAGGCCATGATCGCTTCGGCAATGTGGATATCGTCTTGCAACGGAATCAGCAGCGAACCGAAGTCGACCGCCATCACTTCGAGTATGTCCGCCGCCTTGTCGGCCGCGGCCGAATCGTTGTCGATCCAAGCCACGAAGGCGGCGCTTTTAGCGATGTTGGCATTGCCGTACTCGCGGCCGGCGTTGTACGGATCGGGGATCGTGGGGCTGTAGCCGGCGTTGGCCAGGTTGCGCACGCGTTGCATGAGCGTGGTGTACGGGGCGCGCATAATGCGAGTCTGCAACTCGGGCAGATCGCCCGGCCCGAAGATCAGCCGCGGGTAGGTGGTGATTTCCGGGTGCCACGGGCCGGTCGGCGGACCGGCGGCCCACGCCGTGGTCGAAATCAGTACAACCAGCAACAACAGCCAACTAGTTTTCATGGTTGCGCCTCGTGGGGATCGAATCATCCAAGGCGAGCTTAGCGAAAAACGGCGGCGGATGCCACAAGTACAGCCGCCGGTGCGCCGCTTGTCACCTCGCCGCCGGGACACCATAATTGCGCCTCCGAGGCCACCCGAGGAGGCGACGTGTTTGTCCGGCCCGATCTGGTTCTAATGCACGCTCCCAGCGTATATGACTTCCGGCGCAAGACCATTCTCTATGGCCCGATTGCGGATGTGATTCCATCATTGCCGGTATACGAAATGTACCCGGTCGGCTTCACCACCATTGCCGAATACCTACTCTCGCTGGGGTTTGAAACCCGGGTGGTCAATCTGGCCTATCGCATGTTGGCCTCGGACCGGTTCGACGCCGAGCGCATGATCGCGCGCCTGCGGCCGCGGCGGGCGTTCGGGGTGGATCTGCACTGGCTGCCGCACGCGCACGGCGCGGTTGAGGTGGCGCGGCTGGCCAAGAAGCACCATCCGGACACGCCGGTGCTGGTCGGCGGCTGGGCATCGACGTATTTCCACCGCGAGCTGATCGAACTCGACTGCTTCGATTACGTTTTCCGCGGCGACTCGACCGAGATCCCGGTCGGTATGTTGATGCGCGCCCTAGCCGACGGCGACACCAGTGACGCCCGGTTGGCGGCCATCCCGAATCTGACCTGGAAAGACCGCGGCGGCCAGACGCGCGTCAACGAACTGACCAACGTGCCCGAGGTGCTCGACCGTTGGGGCAACAACTACCTCAACATGTTTAAAATGAGCGTCAAGTTTGGCTCGATCGGTTCGCAGATTCCGTTCCACGACTGGTGGACGTACCCGATCACCGCGGTGATGACCTGCCGCGGCTGCAAACAGAACTGCGCCATTTGCGGCGGCGCCGGTCCGGCGGTGAGGGGTTATGCCTCGCGCAATTGCACCGCGTTCCGGCCGGCCGAACTGATCGTCCGCGATCTGGCGCGGCTGGCGCGGCACACCAGCGGGCCGCTGTTCCTGATCGGCGACCTGAACCAGGGCCCGCCGGGTTACGCCGACACGATCCTGGCCGGGTTGAAGCGTCACCGCGTGCGCAACAACGTGATCATCGAGCTATTCGACGGTGCGCCGCCGTCGTACTTCCGGCAGATCAGCGACAGCGTGCCGCACTTCAATTTCGAGATGAGCCCCGAAACGCACGATGAAACCATCCGGCGACGGGGTGGCAAACGTTACAGCAACGACGACGTGGTGAGCGCGGTGCACCATGCGCTTGCCAACGGCGCGGGCAAGTTCGACCTGTATTTCATGATCGGCCTGTCGGGCCAGACGCCGGCGTCGGTGCTCGACACGGTCGAATGGGCCGGCGAATTGATGGACCGTTTCGACCGGCGGCTGGCGCTGTTCATCAGCCCGCTGGCGCCGTTCCTGGATCCGGGTTCGCTGGCGTACGAGAATCCGGACAAGTACGGCTATCGCATCCTGTTCAAGGATTTCGCCTCGTATCGCGACGCCATTTCCGGTCCCACCTGGAAGCAGGCCTTGAACTACGAAACCAACTGGATGACACGCGACCAACTCGTCGACGTGACCTACCAGGCCGGGCGGCGGCTGAACCGGTTGAAGTTCGAGAAGGGGCGCATCGACAAACACACCTATCAATATGTGGACGGGCGGATCGGGCGGGCCGTCGATCTGATGGCGCTGTTCGACCGGCTGGTGGCCAGCGGCGACCCGGAGTTGATCGAACGCGAACGCGCGCGGTTGAAGCAGGCGGCCGACGAGGCGAGCACCGACACCGTCAACGCACCGCACGAGATCAAATGGCGCGTCCTGGGGCGGAACTTCAACTACTTCGCCATTGCGCGCGACATGTTTTTGGGCGAGAAGGACTTGGACTGAGTGTTGGGAAAGCGGGAGTCTGCTATGAAATTCCTGGGGACGTTGTTGGCGGCGGTGATTGTGTTGGCCGCAGTGCCGGTCGGCGCGGAGGACTTTGACCCCTATCTGTCGCAGAAGGCGGCGGAGTACACGGCCTGGCTGCAGCAATGGCATTCTACCGGACTGGGCGGCGTGTCGGACGTGGTGTTCACCGACGAATCCCGCACCGAACTGTACCGCACGTGGGGCAGCGGCGACAGCGGCGACTGGACGGGCACCTACCTGGTTACCCAGGCGATCCGGTATGCGATCACCGGCGAGCAGAACGCGCGCGATGAAGTGCTGCGCATCGCCAACTATATGCATATTCTCAAGGACATCACCGGCGATCCGGGCTACCTGGCCCGCTACGCCGCGCCCAACCAGGCGCCGTGGAACGTCGAGTCGCAGGGCGCCGACAACTTCTACCTGGGCGAAGGTGTCTACGACGGCTATTTCTGGCTCGGCCACAACGTGCGCGACAAGTACATCACCTGGTTCTGGGGCCTCTCCTGGGCCTACGAAACGGTCGATGACGCCGATATGCGCGAGACGATCCGGCAGGATTTCCGCGATGTCATCCTGACCCTCAAAGACAACGACTGGACGATCATCGACCCCTGGGGCGGCGTGTATTCCGCGGCGAAGATCCTGCCCGATATTCGTCTATCGATTCTCGTGCAAGCCGCGACGGTGATTGACGAGCCCGAGTTCTGGCAACTGCTTGACGAGGAATACGAGAAAAACGAAGCCGCGCTATGGCTGACGACCATCGCGTTTTTCAACCGGTACATGGACTACTACGCGTTCATCAACAACTATTCGAACTCGCAGCCGTTGTACCGCTGGTGGCCCGACCGCCGGCGGCTGGAACACCTGTTCCAGGTGTGGAATGTCAATGTGCGGGCATGGTCGAACGACGGCCACAACCCGTTTTTCGACGCGGTCTATTATCAGGTCTGTTTGCGCTTGGGCACCTGCGAGGCGGACGAGTTGACGGCCATCGAAGCCGACGCCTACCAGAGCTTGGTCGACATGAACGAGGCGCCGAACTACCAGCGGGCCTATACCTGCACAGAAATGCCGCTAGACCCGTTCTCGGTCTGGGCCGACGAATTCCTGACCAACAATCCCTGGATCGGCGAGTTGACCGGCATCGATATCGACCCCCAGACTCTCGACGCCCACGAGGTGTGGGACCGTTGCTGGGATTCGGTGCTTTGGGAACGCAGCCCGTACCATACCTCATGCAACTACGGCGACGACCCAACCCATACTACGCACGGGGTGGACTACCTGATCGGCTACTGGCTCGGCGTGTACTACGGCATCTTGCCCGGCGATGGGCCCTATGGCGACGACGACCCAACGGACGATGACACCGTCGACGATGACGTGGTCGACGACGATACCGCGGATGACGACGCCGCCGACGATGACAGCGTCGATGATGATGCCGTCGACGACGACACTGTCGATGACGATACTGCCGATGATGATCTGTCGGATGACGATGCCGTCGACGACGACGCCGCCGCGGATGATGATTCGTCGGATGACGACGCCGACGACGATGACAACGACGACGGTGGTTGTGGTTGCTGACCAAGGGGGTCAGTCTTTGCCGAAGATGACCTCCGGCTGAGCCCACACTTTCGCCAACGAGCGAATTTCCGCCATGGATTTCCAATACTTGTCGAGGGCTTTGCGCCCGGCGTCGGTGAGCCGATACGACGTATGCGGCGCCCTGCCGACGATGCTCTTGCGCACCTCGACATAGCCCACGGCCTCCAGCCGGGCGATGTGAATCGACAGGTTGCCGTGCGTCAGTTCAAGGGTTCGTTGCACCGATGCAAAATCGGCCTCATTCACCCCCGAAAGTAGCGAGAGAATGCACAGCCGAGCCGGTTCGTGTACCACGCGATCGACGTTGCTTGCAGACCGCTTACCCATCTAACCTCATCTTGCCGCCAAGTAGTACCGTACCCCCGCTGGTGATCGGCGTCAGTCGTGGCCGTTTCCAATTGACAGACGTTCTTTTTCTCGCGATTGCCCGTTGCGTCTTTTGGTTTGTAATATAAATTAGTTTGCATTACAAACTAGGCAATGTCAAGAACGTCCTCTTCGGTATTTGCGTTGTAGAGCAGTATTATTGCGAAAATCGAGGTATGGCGCGGCGCCTTGTGGGACTGTCCAATCGCTTCGAAACAGGGGCTTTGCCATCGGGAAATTCGGGCTTGACAACATCGCTTGGTTCGTTGATATTTACGGCCTCTTTTTGGCAAAGGGGTAAGGTGATGAGCGCGATTACGACTTTCGAGAAAGCACAGATCAAACCGGATCTTCCCGCGTTTGAGGTTGGCGATACGGTTCGCGTCAGCTTGCGTATCAAAGAAGGCGACAAAGAGCGCCTGCAGCCGTTCGAGGGCCAGGTCATTTCCATCCGCCGTCACGGCTCGCGCAGCAGCTTCATTGTGCGGAAGATCAGCTACGGCGTCGGCGTTGAGCGCATTATCCCGTTCTATACGCCGGTGCTGGAAAGCCTGAAGGTGGTTCGCCACGGCGACGTGCGCCGGGCCAAGTTGTACTACCTCCGCGAAAAGACAGGCAAAGCGGCTCGCATTCGCGAGAAGCAGGACTGGTAAACCAGACCGTCCTCATGTCGACCAGTCCCCCCGGCAACCGGGGGGACTTTTTTGTTAACCCCGGACGGCAGACTACCGATTTTTCTTGTGCCAACCACGAGCCAAGGTATAATCACCAAAAACGAGGGTTGGCTTCTCGGAACCTAAACGAAAGGAAGAGGGAGGATTTCTATGGGCGCGATTGGTGGCATTCTCTATCTAGCGGTAATCGTCTTGTTAATTGTTTCGATGTGGAAGATCTTTGTCAAAGCGGGACAGCCCGGCTGGGCGTCGATCATTCCGATCTACAACCTGATTGTTTTGTTGCAGATCGTGCGCAAGCCGATTTGGTGGATCGTCTTGATGCTAATCCCGATTGTCAACCTCATCATCATGATCATTCTGAGCATCGAACTGGCTAAGGTGTTCGGGAAAAGCACTGGTTTCGGTATCGGGCTGGCGCTGCTCGGTATTATTTTCTTCCCGATTTTGGCCTTTGGTGACGCGACCTATCAGGCTGCCTAACACCGTTCCGACGGCACACAACAAAGGCGGGGTTCTCCCCGCCTTTGTTCTTTTGTTCATCCTAAGATTTTCAGATAGTGCGTGCCACGTACGTCGCCATACCTCACCTTTGTGGAAAGGATCAAGCTAGGGAGAGATCCCCTTTGACTGGGCTTGGGACCGGCTTCTTTCCACTCGCCCATCGCGCTCGCTCCATGCTTCGGTCGAGATCACACTGTCACCGAAAGCCTTTTTGAGACTTGGTTGCCGACGGCCTTTTCTCGGGGATCCGTTGGGTGGAGGGGCCCGAAAGAACACAGGAGGTTGTCTTTTCGACAATCCGAAAGAATCAAAAAAAGGGGGCGAACCCGACGGCCCGCCCCGTTGTTTTCGAACCGGATCTCGAATGCTCAGCCCCTAAAACCCTGGCCCCAAAATCCTGACTTTCCTTAGCTGCCGCATCCATTGTCGCCGTTATCGTCGTCGTCATCGTCATCCGCGCCGGTCTGATCGTCATCATCGGCGTTGTCGTCGTCATTGACGTCGTCGTCGGTCGAGGTGTCATCGTCCTCGCCGAATCCTTCGCAGACCGGATCGTCCAGGTCGGTCAACCCGTTGCAGTCGTTATCCTTGTTGTCGTCGCAGATTTCCGTCGCGCCCGGGTGCGAGGCCGGGTCGTCATTGGCGCAGTCCAAATCACCCGTGCAAGCGCCGCCGGACGGATAACCGTCGCCGTCAGTGTCGAAGCAATGGTCGTGGAAGAACCATTGCAGTGTGCGATTGACAAACTCATCCGCCTGATCCTGCGGCAAGGCCTCGACCGGGAACGCGGCCATCGCGACGCGGTAGGTGCTTTGATCTTCGTAATCGATCGGGAAACGCACGGCGGCCCCGCGCCCGCGGCCGTCGAGCCAGATCTTGGTGGCGTCATCGGTCGGCTTGATCACGTCGGTGTAGTTAATAAACGGGAACTTGAGATTGGCGGCAAGGCCGGCGGTGAGCGGCTCTTCGTCGATGCCGGTCACGTAGGTGTAGTTGACGTCATTCCACTGCTTGTCGATATGCAGGTAGTTTTTCACAAACTTGCCGCGGTACGCCATCAGGTACTGCAGCAGATCCTGCCCGATGGCCAGCAGTTGGCCGCCGCCGTCGAGATAAGCGACCATGGCGTTCTTGTCGTACTCTTTGAAGGTGCCCAGCCAGGGACCGGTGAACCACAGCACGGCCGGGGGCTTCTGTGCCAGTAGCACGGCCGGGAAACGGCCCTGTGCCGCCACATCCCACAGGTCGTAGTTGATGCCCAAGCGGCTCAGCATCGTGCCGTAGTAGTCCTCTTCGGCGGGCTTGCCGTCGTCGGAGATGATCAGCACATCGGCCGGGTATTTGATCTGGCCGTGCAGGTTGTACTCGACGTCGGGGTAACCGCTGAGCGAGGCCGCCAGGTGAATGTCCACCTCACCGAAACGCAACATCGACGACGGTATCGTGCCGCCGAACACGCCGTCATTGGCCGTCTGGTCGTTGTGCTTGCCGTCGTCGTACAGCTTGATGCTCTGGCCGGCCATGGTCGCGGTCAGCGATACGTTTTCCACGCCGCGCAGGCAGTCGTTGGTGACGCGCACCGTTAACGGCAATGCCGCGGTCGAATAGAAGAAGAAATTTTGCCGTGGGCTTTCGGGCCGGATATAGAGTTCCGCATTGGTGCACGGTGGCGGCACGGGCAGATAGGTTTCGCTGCCCAATTCCGAATAGCCCCAGGCAATGCGGAAATAGCCGTTTTCGCCCCAGCCGGAGCCCCAGGAGTTTTTGACAATCCAGTACTGGCTGTCGGCGTCGTAGCCGACGATAACCACCGCGTGCGAGCCGGCATAGGCGCCCCAGGGGCGATAGATGCCGTATTCGTAATCGAAGAAGTCGTCGTACACGGTAAAGGCTACCGTCACAGGGCCTTCCTGCAGTGCCTGCATGATCAGTTCGTACTCTTCCGGTGTGTCGGCGACGTCGTTGAGCACCACTTCGTAGGATTCGAGGCCCGCGGTGCGCAGCGCCCAGTCGTCACAGGCCTTGTTGCAGGCCGTGTCGTAGGCGTCGTAGCGCATGCAGGATTCGTTGGGGATGCCTTCGTCGCAGGCAGCATTGAGAATTTCCGACGCCCAACCGCCGTTGCAGCCCATCAGTGACTGGCACGACACCCCAAACTGCTCCGACAGGTCGATGGTCGGATTGGTCATGCCCAAGCGAATGGCCCAATTCGCTTCCATCGCGCCGAGCGCCGAGAAGACATAGCACGAGCCGCAGTCCTCCTGGTCGCGCACGCTGGTGACGAAATTGCCGTTGTGATCACGCCAATCCAGTTTTCGTGGCAGCTTAGCCGGATCGTGATGGGGAACAAACTGGCGCGCGTGCGGCCCGAGGACCGGCTTGTCGGTCCGGTGGCCGAGCAGCGCCATCTTCTCCGCCCAAGTCAAATCGCTGACCGAGGTGTGTCCCCGCAGCCAGCCCGTATTTTGTTGTTCCATTCTCGTCCGCGAACCGCCGGGCGCCGACGGATCCGCCGAAACCACCATGGCGAACAGAAGAGAAAACAGTATCGCCAGAACGAACGCCAACCAGAACCTGCGCATGACTACCTCCGCCGCGCGCGAACGCAAATAGACAGGTTTTTCTAAACCGGACGGACCGACCTGACAAGACGGGGGGGCAAAAAGCCCCGATTCGGCGGTGGGCCGAACTGGCGCGCAAGTCGTCGTCTCATTTGGGAAATTCCAAGTACATAGAGTTCGCCGTCAGTCGTGCTCGCCGGTGGCCACGAACAGGGTTTTGCCGTGCAGCACGCCGCGCGCCGAGGTTAGACTGTCGCCGATGCGCCGCACTTCGCGTGCCGGGCCGCGTAGCAGAATGATTTCCAGGCAGCGGTCGTGATCGATGTGCACGTGCGTCGTCGACGCAATCTGATCATGGTGATCGTGTTGAATATCAGTCAGCCGGTCGGACACCCCGCGCGCGTGGTGGTCGTAGACGATCGTCACTGCGCCCAACACCGGCGTGTCGTCGGCGGCCCATTCCTCGCGCTGCAATGCTTCGCGCATCAGGTCGGCCAACGCTTTCGACCGGGTGGCATAACGCTTGGTTTCGATCAGCCGGTCGAACTGCTCGAGCAGCTCCGGCGGTAACGACACACTAAAACGGGTGACTTTTTCTTTGGTCAAGAGCATCCCCCAACTCGTTTGAGCGAGTGTGAAAGGCGCCGCCGCCGATGTCAACCAAGCCGGCAGCCGGAGTCCGCCCCGGTTTTCGGTTCGCGCTGGACTTGCCCTGTAGGCGGTGTAATCATGTGACTTCATGCCAAGCGACAACCTAAGACCAGGGGGAAGAACCATGGCGGATATTCGTTACGACGGAAAAGTGGCCATTGTGACCGGCGCGGGCGGCGGCCTAGGGCGGGCCTACGCGCTCCTGCTGGCTTCGCGCGGAGCCAAAGTGCTGGTCAACGATTTGGGCGGCTCGTTCACCGGCGACGGCGCCAGCCAGACCGCCGCGCAAAGGGTGGTGGACGAGATCAAGGCCGCCGGCGGCATCGCCGTGCCCGACTACAACTCGGTCATCGACGGCGCGAAAATTGTGCAAACGGCCATCGACGCCTTCGGCCGGGTCGACATCGTGATCAACAACGCCGGCATTCTGCGCGATGTGTCGTTTCACAAGATGACGCAGGAAGACTGGGACAAGATCATCGGCGTGCACCTGCAGGGCAGCTACGCGGTGACCAAGGCCGCTTGGCCGTATCTGCGCGACCAATCGTACGGCCGCATCGTCATGACCACCTCGGCCGCCGGCCTATACGGCAACTTCGGCCAGGCCAACTACTCCGCCGCCAAAATGGGCATTCTGGGCTTGGGCCTGGCGCTGGCTTGGGAAGGCGAAAAGCGCAACGTGAAGGTGAATATCATCGCGCCGATCGCCGGCAGCCGCATGACCGAAACCGTGTTGCCCAAGGAAATCTGCGACAACCTGAAACCCGACTTCGTGGCCCCCCTCGTGGGTTACCTATGCAGCGAACAGTGCGCGGTGAACGGCGGCATCTACGAAGTCGGCGCGGGCGTGTTCTCACGCGTGCGCTGGCTGCGGTCGCCGGGCGCGACGCTGCCGCTGTCGGCGCCGATCACCCCGGAAGACGTGGCGGCGAATTGGGACAAGATTAACGACATGACCGGCGGCAAGATGTGCAGCTCGCTGACCGAGTCGTCGATGATCACCATGGGGAATCTAGCCAGCTTGAAGAAGTAGCCGCGGGGATAATCAACTTCGGCGCGGGGGCGACTCCGCGCCGTTTCTATTTGAGCACGTTGAACACCCGATTGAGCGGGCGCAGCACGCCGGTGAGAGTCTTGAAACCCCGGTAGTCGCAAAGCGCACACAACGGGGTGGCCCGGCGGTCGAGCGCCAGTAGGCGGCGGCGGATCTCGCGGTAGCGTTCGGAGAACCAGACGTTCCAGACCCCTTGTTCGACCGCGTTGCCGATCGGTTCCTGCACCAGCAGATCCTGGCAGCACAGCGACACCGTGCCGTCGTAGATGATGTTGATCTGCGTAAACGGCATCTGGCAGAACGCGCGCATCGGCCGCGGCGCAGCACCTTTGTTCGGTGCGGTGCCGGCGCGGTTGAACATCAGCATGCGTTGGTCGCGCTGGTACACGACGAACTTCTTTTTGCGCTCCGGCGACAACTCGGCCATCGTCGCCGCGATGTTCGCGCGCACCTCCCGCCAGTGCGCCACGTAGTCGTTGACCAACATATCGTCGAGGCCGGCGTCGAACAGCGATTGCGCCCGCGCGGGGCTCAGGATCAACCCGTTGGTGGAAAGTTGGAAGAAGGCGTGCGGCAGCTTCTGCCGCGCGTGCGCGATTTTGTCTTCCAGACCGGCATCGAGCAGCGGCTCGTTGTTAACGAAGAAAGCCAGGCGGCCGGTCCAATTCACGCGCGCCAGATCGTCGATGATGTGGGTGAATACCTCCCACGGCATGGCGCGATCTTCCCGCGCGCGGTTCTGCACGCTGGCGGCGCAGAACGAACAGCGACCGTTGCAGATCGTACGCGTTTCGATGCTGACCGTGGTGGGCATGATGCGTTCCCAGTCGCGGCGGTAGCGATTGCGCACCGTGCGGGAGAGCGGACCGTAGACGTAGTCCGCCATCCAGGCGTCAGGAACGCGCGCGCGCAGCCGGGCGATCCAGGGGCGCAACATGCGCGACACTGCGCCCGGCCCGACCACCTGGCCACGCGGTTCGACATCGAATCGTTCATGCGTTTCCATGCGCCGTTTGTGCCACAAAACCCGCCCGCGCAAAAGGGCTGCCCCGGCGATGGATTGCCCGAGGCAAGTCCGCTATGCTGGCGCCATGGGCAAGGGTCGACTGATCGTCATTCTGACCGGTGAGCGCGAGGTGGGTAAAAGCACCTTGTGCCGCCAGGTGGCCGAGCATCTGCGCGGCGAGGGAATGCGTGTCGGCGGCGTGCTTACACAAACCGAACACCAAGGCGCCGAGCGGACCTTGACGGTGCATGATCTGGCCGACGACAGCCACATGGTGCTGGCCCGCACGCACGCGGCATTCCAAGGCCTCAAACACGGCGCGTTCACCTTCAGCCCAGACGGCGTGTTTTTCGGCATCAAGGCGATCGGTCGCGGCATGACCGCCGATTTGCTGATCGTCGACGAAATCGGCCCGTTTGAAATGGACGGCGGCGGCTTCTTCCCCGTGCTGCACGTCGTGCGCAAAGCCAGCCGTAGTCTACTGGTGGTGCGGCCGAGCCTGATCGAGCGCGCGGCGGCCCGGATCGGGCTGGACCATTACGAAGTGGCGATGCTGGCCGGCGGCAACCACGAACAGACCGCCGAACACCTCGGCGAGCTGTTTCTCGAGCACTACCGCCGCGCCAACACGCACTAACGCTATTCTTCCTTGAAGCGAATCAAACCTAGCTGCAACAGACTGTAGATCATCTGCAAGGCGCGCGTGGGTTCCAGCAACGTGCGGTCGAGTACCTCGCCCAGTGTTCGCCGGCCGTCGATCATCGCCACTAGGGCGCTCTCACGGGGGTCGGTGAATAGCGTGACCAGATCCGCCTCACCGCGAGTGCGCAGCAACGGGAAGGAGCGGTACTTGCGCAGTTCCGCTTCGATGCGGTCGGCTTGGATCGTGTCGCGCACGCCGCGCAGAATCAGTCGCGTGAGATCCACCGTGATCGGCGGGGCCTCGCGTTGATCCCACGGCCCTTCGTGGAAAGCGTAGGTGCCCTCGCGCCAGGTGAACAGCGCGATAAGCTTGTTTTCGATCTGGGCCAGCAGCGCTTGGAACAGATCGTGCGGACTCAACAGCTTTTCGGCCAACAACGTTTCGCCCAACGGCCGGCTGGTTTCGCGGGACAAGGCCAACGCGCGGTCGCGATCGGCCGCCGAGATCTTACCCTGGCCGACCAACAGGTTGCCCAACGCGTGTGGGCCGATGCGATTGGACGCGATGCGCACCGGCATGCCGTTGGCCAGAAAGACGGTCTCCTCGATGTCACCACGCGACACCTTCAGCTGACCGGTCGCCTTGCGACGATACAGCATATACAGGAACTGCACCAGTGGTGTTTCGGCAAGATCGCCGAAATCGGCTACCTTCTTTTCCGGTTCTTCCTCGATTGCTTCTTCTTCCGCTTCGCTCGGCGTGCGAACAGCCTCGCGCCGCGCGCGGTCGACCACCGCTTCGTCGAGCCGGAAGAAACGGTCTCCTTCGGCAAAACGGATCAAGCCGAAGAGCAAGAACAGGTAGAGCACCTGGAAAGTGCGGGCGAAGCTCAGGTCCGCTTCGGCCACGATTTCGCCGAGCGTGCGTTCGCCATCGACCAGGTTCAACAGCCGCCATTCGTTTTTGGTGATGTTCAGATCGGTCGGTCCGATCCCGGCAATGTCGCCCCGCACCACCAGCGCGTCTTTGTTCTGGTAGACGCGCTCCTCCAGCTTGGACAGGTCGTAGTGCACGCCGACGCCGGCCAGCAGAATCGAAAGCATGTCCTGCTCGATCGGCAGTGTGTCGGTTTCGTCCAGCTGACCGGGGCGGAACTCGTAGGCGCCTTCCTTCCAACGGAAAGCGGAATTCATCTTGCGTCGGGCTTGGCTGCGCAACACGTTTTTCAGTTCGCTGTCGGTGAGCAGCTTCTCGCCCACCAGCACCTCGCCGAGTTTCCGCCGTTCTTTCTGCGATTGCACCAGTAGCCGTTCCAGCTTGGCGCGCTCGACCATGCCGCGCGCAATCAGAATCTGCCCCAGCGCGTCGTCGCGGATGAAATTGGTGTGGATCGCGATCACCCGCCCGTCACGCAGCAGAATGTTGCGCTCTTCTTCCCACGACCGAATGGTCAGCGTGCCGGTCGCTCGCCGTTGATACAGCGAAAGCAACAACTCCGGCAGTAACACCGGACCGAGCTTGCCGTCGTCGGGGATGTCACCGGCGCGGGCACGCACCGCCCGGCGGGGCGTCTCGGGTGTCGCTTTGGCCGAGCGACGTTCCACCGGCGGCGGCTCCGGCGCTTGCGGGCGCGGCGGCTCCTCGCGATGGACCGGTTTCGGCCGCGGAGGCTCGGGGGGCGGCGGTGGCGGCGGGACGGCGCGCTTCGGTGGCGGTGGCGGCGGGGTCGGCTTTGCCGTCGGCGATCGCTGCTCCTCATCCTCGCTTGGCCCCAAAATGCCCATGATCGCCTGCATCATCTCGCCCGGATCGAGCGGCATTTCCAGATACAGATCGGCGCCAAAACGCGTGCGTGCTTCCAGCGAGAATTTGGCCGAACGTTTGAGCGACGAAACCAGCACGACCTGCGCTCCCGCCGAGCGCCGATCGGCCTTGAGGCGCTTGCAGACTTCCAGGCCGTTGGCGTCCGGCAGCAACACGGCCAGCACCACCAGATTCGGCCGTTCCTGGTCGATCAGCGAATCCAACTCCCGGGCGTTCTCGGCGCTGACGGCTTCCCAGTTCTCCGCCTGGAATAGCGCTTCCAGTTGGCCGGACAGCCGCGGATCGTGCACCACCAGGTAGACGCGTTTGGTTGTGCTCATCGTCTCTTCCCGAAGATCGAGGTTTTCTTGCCCTCGGCTTCTTTCTGCCGTTGCTCGGCATAGTGGATTTCCCGCCGGATTGAGTCATTGTGCGGATCGGCTTCAAATGCTTTGCGCAAAAAGCGCAAGGCGGATTCGTCATCGCCCAAGCGAGCTTTGATGCGACCGAGCAAAGCCAATGCCTCAGGGGACGTCTTGGTGGCGTTCAGCGCTTCGCGCGCCGCGCTTTCCACGTCATCCCACCCGAACGGCGGCTCGGCCAATGCGCCGAACATGGCCTGGGCGAACTTGAGTCGCAGGTCGGCATTCTTGGGCTCGATCGCGATGGCCTTGCGCAGAGCTTCCACGGCAAAAACATGGCGCCGGCGTTCCATGTGGAGAATCGCCTCTTGCAGCAGCAGGCGCACTTCCGCCTCCGGCTCTTTTTCCGACTCGCCGGCTTCCGGCAATGGGCGAACTGCGGAAGGCGGCCCTGCTTCATCCAACTGCCGTTCGTATTTCCGCCGCGCATTCGGATCGTGAAGCGTGTCGTACGCCAGTTGCAGCCGTTCCATGATTGCCTTGGCGGCACGCCTAGTCTGACGCGGTACCGCCGGACCCAGCCGTTCGGGATTGAACTTGCGACCCAAGGTCAGGTAGGCGCGATTGACGTCGTCGTCCTCGGCATCACGGCCCAGTCCCAGCACTTCAAACAGGTCGAGTTCTTCCAATCGGACGGCGAATTCGCGGATCTCGCGCATCAGCGTCTGTTCTTGCGGCGTCGGCTCGGGTGGCTCCGCCAACGGCGGTGGCGTAGCTTCGTAAGCCGACAGTTCCGGCTGGCGTTCGACCACCGCCAGGCGCACCGCGCCGAAGGCCGTCAACGCCGCGAGCACCCGCAGGGTTTCGGTCAAGCCCAGCGGGCTTTCAGCGACCATGTCACACAACGTGCGGGTGCCGTCGGCCGCAGTCAACAACTGGCCCATCTTGCTGTCGAGTTGCGCCCGCATGGCGGCCGTCTCCGCCGCACCGCCGGGAAAAACGTACATGGTCTTGTTCCGTTCGTAGGCGGCTTCAATCACGCCCGATTCCATATAGCGACGGAAACCTTCGAGCAGAATCGCCGCCGGGTCGGCCTCAAACGTCGGCGCGTTTTCCGGATACAGTTTGTCGCGCAGCAACTTGTACATGCCGCGCGGCCACGAGAAGCAGCGCGCGACCTTGCGCATGGTTTGGCCGGAGAGGTGAAAATAGAGATCTTCGCTGGTCAGGTAGCCCAGCGTGGTCAGCACCGTACCCAACTTCTTGCCGGTCTCGCCGACACGTACCATCGCCTCGCGGTACTGTTCGTCGGTCAAGATGCCGTCGGCCAGCAACATACGCCCTAACGTTTCTTCGTTGTTGGTGGATTGCGCGAACACCGGCCGTCCTTGCCGGAAGTAGATCTGCTTGGCCTCTTCGCCGGTCGTCAAGGCCAACAGACCATCCACCTTTTCGCGCGCCAGATTGGCCAACAACAAGCCGAGCTTTTCCGGATCGAATTCGCCTTCGTCGGCGAGAACCGGTGGCGTCGGGGGCGGGGTTGGCTTGGCGGCCGGTTTGGCAGCCGGCCTGGCCGCGCGCTCCGCCGCGGCTCGTGGTGGCGGGGATGCAGCTGGTCGCGCGGATTCTGGTTCTAGGTCGATTCCGCCGCGCCGGGTCGCGGGGCGAGCGGGCGTCGGCTCGGGTTCGAAATCGTATTGGTCGTCCCGGGAGGCTGGCCGTGATCCGCCGGAATCGAGCGGCTCCAGATCGATAGGGGTTAAGCCGCGTTTGCCTCCGGGCCCCGCTCCGCCGCCTTCGTGTAGTGGCTCAAGGTCGATCTCCGGCATGCTACGCTTGGCGCCGGGGCGCGGTCCGCCTCCTTCGTGCAATGGTTCCAGATCGAGTTCCGGCATGCCGCGCTTGTCACCGGGCCGCGACACGGCTTGCTCATGCGCGGGCTCCAAATCGATCTCAGGCATTCCCCCCTTGGGGCTTGGCCGCCGCGCAGCGCCGCGTGGTTTGACCACATCCAATTCAGGTTCCGCCGGCCGGGCAGGGCGATGTGATTCACGCGACCGGTCGCCGGGACCGGCGGCCTGGCGGCCAGACGCTCGCGGTTGGCCGATTAGGGCCGACACCGCGTTGAGCAGATTGACCAACGGAAACGGCTGAGCGAAGTAGGCGTCGGCGCCGTAGCGTTTGATCGCGTCGTATTCCATCGCCCGGCTTTGATAGATCTTCGAGATGACGATGACTTTGCCACCCCATTCCACACTCTGTTCCTTGACGATCTTCGCGACCTTCAGGCCGTTGATGCCGGGCAGCAACACCTCGACGATGACCAGATCGTGCCGCGCCTGGGCGAACAGGCGCAGACCGTCTTCCGAACCGATCGCCGCGTCTACCTGATAGCCGAGCCGTTGAAGGATGGCCGTCAACTCCGCCCGTTCGGCTTCGCTCGGTTCGATCAGCAGAATGGATTTTTCAACCAATTAGCCGACCTCCAGCTTTTTCAGCTCATTTACCGCCCGCTGGTTGTCGGGGTTGTACTGCACGGCGCGTTCGAAGTGCTCACGCGCGCGCTGCTTCTGTCCTTGATGCAATTCGATCAGGCCCAGGAACGTGTAGGCGTTGTCCAAGCCGGGGTTGATGCTGATGGCGCGTTCGAGTAGATCGCGGCCCTCTTGCAAGGCGGCTGGATCGTTTGGCCGTTCGGTGTAGGTGGCCCAACCCAGGTAGGCATAGTATTCGGCCTCGTTGGGCGATAGCTTCAGCGCTTCACCGAACAGGCGGCGCGCCTCGGGAGCGTCGCCGTCTTCCAACGCCTCCTCGCCGCGCTGGAACAGCAACTCGCTCTTGAGCAAGTTGCCCATCGACGCGGTAACCTCCGTCGCCTCACGAACGGTGTCGTCACCGGAGCGGTCCTGGAAGTCTTCGAGTTTGACGTTGACGTCGTCGTCGCCTTGGGCCGAAAGCTCGGCCGCGACATCCCACTCGATGTCCGGACTGTCGGCGCGTTCCTCGGGCGCCGTCGGCGGACGGGCCAGATCGAGTTCCACGTCGAACCCCACCTCTTCGAGGACCGGCGCGGGTTCGGCTGCCGGTGTCTCGGCGAGGTGGATGCGTTCGAGCAATTCGGCGTCGTACTTCTGTCGCTGAACTGTGTCGACCAGCGTCTCATAGGCGGCGCTGAGCGTGCGGAAAATGCCGTCACTCTTGGCTTTGATCACGTCGTCGGCCTCATTGTACAGATCGAACGGGTGGTATTTGCGCGTGAGCGTGTGATAGGCCTGCTTAACCTGATCGACGGTCGCCGTGCGGGGGAGGTCGAACAGGGCGTAGTAGTCCTTTTTGTCGATGGAATTGAACAGTCGGGTTACCGCGCGGCGGAACTGCGCCATCCGGTCGTGTTTGGCGCCTTCGCGGTCTTCGGCGCGGCGCCGCAAATCGTCGCGGCGCGCCTTGCGTTGCTCAACGTATGCTGCCTGCTCGCGGTCGCCGCGCGAGGCGAAGCCGGGGTCGCCTACGAAACGGATGACTTCGGTGAGCAGAAGGAAATACAGCGTCTGGAAGGTTTCGGTGAGGCTCAAGTTGCTGCGCGCAATGATCTTGCCCACCGTACGTTCACCGTCGATGAGTCGCACAAACTTGGCTTCCGCCGGTCGCAGCGCGATCGAGCCGTCATCCAGCATCGAACCGCTGACCCGCACCAGCCTCTGATTCTTGTACTCGTTGAAATAGCGCTCCAGCCGAGCCAGGTGGTAAAAGCGCTTGATGCCTTCGAAAATGATAACCAGGGTCGGAATGCGCAATTGCATGCTTTGGTCGACTTCAAACCGGCCGGGGCGGAATTCATATTCGCCGTTGTCCCAGGCGAACACCCGCAGAATTTTTTCCTTGATCTGCGCCTCGAGGGCTTCGAACAATTGGTGCGGTGTCAGCACGTTCATTTCAATCAGCACCGCGCCTTGCTGGCGGCCGCTGGTGAGCATGCGTTCCAAGGAAGAATTGTACTGCTCGAGCGTGATGATGCCGCGCTGAACCATGAAACGGCCGAGCGATTCGTTCGATAGGTTCGAGGTCACAAACACGGGGTTACCGTCGCGCAGGTAGATCACCTTGCTGATGTGTTCATGGGTGACACGCAGCGCACCGGTGCGCTTGAAGCGGTGCAGGAAGTACAGCAGTTTGGGGAAGGGCGTGTCGGCAAGATCGCCGGCGACCCCAAGCTTGCGCCGTGTTTCCGTCTCCGGCGTGGAAACCACCTCGGATTCGGGCTCAGTGAGGGCTTCCACTTCGATCGTCGGTTCGGGTTGTGGCGTCGGCATTTCTTCGGGAGGCAAGAGACTTTGAATCGTCTTTTCCAGATCCGCGACGTTGACCGGTTTCTCATTGTAGGCGTCGACGCCAACCTTCTGCCGCGATTCGTATTGTTTCTGGAACTGGCGGTAGACCTTGGACAGCAGAATGGTCTTGGTCTGTTCCCCGCCTGGCAGACGCCGGATCTGTTGGCAGACTTTCAAGCCGGTCAGGCCCGGGATCAGCGCATCGAGAATCACGAGTTCGGGTCGCAGGTCGGCAAACGCCTCCACCGCGTCAGGCCCGCTTTTCACCCAATGGACCTGGAAGCCCTTCGCGGTCAGGAAGTCGTTGAGGACTTCGAACTCGGAGTAGTTGCTCTCGCCAACCAGCGCCGTTCTCATCCGTCCTCCGTCGGGATCCACAGTCGATGACAGATGGCCGCCGCCAGCAGCGGGACCATGATCTCATGATGGCCAACCAGGTTAATGCCCCGGCCCCCTTCGATGACGGGTCGTTGCACAACGTTGGTCAGCGGCCGATATTGCCGGACGAAATCGAGGTTGGCAGTGGTGAAACGCGAGACCGCAAAGCCCGCGTTGCGCACCGCCGAGAGAGCTTTCAGGAAAACTTCCGGCAGCACCACAGCGCTGCCGACGTTGACGTACACACCACCCTCCAGGCGGGCGACCAGCGTGGTGAAGACACCGAAATCGCGCAGCAGCGCCGCGCCAAGCTTGCTGCCGTCGAGCGCCGGATGCAGATGGGCGATATCGGTGCCGATTGCCGCATGCACCGTGACTGGAATGTCGTAACGGTGGCAGTTGGCAAGCAACGACTGGTCGGCGTGCGGCAGCCCGGCGGTCGCGATATACTCCGCGCAAGCTTCGCCCAAGCCGCATTGCTCGCGGTCCGCGCGCTCCACCATCTCTGCGAAGGCGCGCCCGGTTTGCTCGCTCATGCCGAAGGCGCCGCGGCCAAGCACCGCGCCGACGTCTTCGCTCGTGCGCCCGACCGCCGCGATCTCGAAGTCGTGCAGTACGAATGCGCCGTTCACGCTGAGCGCGGTAATGACGTGACGGCTGAGCAAATCGGAGATGATGGGCGCCAGCCCGACTTTCACCACGTGCGCGCCCAGTGCCCAATGCACCGCGCGGAATGCGGCGCGGGCTTCGACGACGGCTTCGACCAGATCACGCAATTCGCGGCCGGCCAGAATGTTAGGCAGCCGGTCGAACCACTCGGCGAAACTTCCCCCACCCGGCAATGGCTGGCCGAAGGCAGAGGTGTCGACCTTGCTTTCACGCTGGGTCAGATCCTCGCGCGTAAGACGGCTGAAATCGAATGGCGGCACGCGGCTCATCGGGAGGCGGTCAACTCCGTTTCCACCAAGTCCACCCACAGGTGGCCGACGGTGATGTGGAACTGTTGAATGAGCGGGGTCAGTTCGGCTGGCGCGGCAATCACATGGTCGCACAACGGCGCCAGTCGGCTACCGTCGGCTCCGGTCAGGCCGACCGTGACGCAGCCGCGCGCACGGGCCATGGATAGCGCTTCGATCACATTGATGCTGCCGCCGCTGGTGCTGAGGCCGATGACCAGATCGCCTTTGACGGCTAAGGCTTCTATCTGGCGCGCAAACACCCGGTCAAAACCAAGGTCGTTGCCGATGCTGGTCAAGACGGAGGTGTCGGTGGACAAGGCGATCGCCGGCAAGCTCGGCCGGTCTTTGATCAAGTAGCGGTTGATGAACTCCGCGGCAAGATGCTGGGCGTCGGCAGCGCTGCCACCGTTACCGCACAAGAGCACCTTGCACCCGTTGCGCAGTGCGCCGACGGTGGCATCGACCCAACCCGACAGTCCGGGCAGACCGGCATCGAGATAACGACGCAATACCGCTTCGCTTTCCCGCAGATAGGCGATGGCGCGCGCAATCCTGTCCGTCAAGGGCTCCCTCGCATCCGAGAAGTCCCCGCTTTCTATATGGAATTTTCACTTTAGCCCTCAGGGGGCGGAGTGTCAAATCAAATGCGTGTGTCTGACTAGCTCGAAGCAGGAAGGCGGGGCAGAACGGTGAGGCTTTTACGAAAGGCGGCACGCGGCTTCGATACCCCCTTTGCCGCAACGCGTCAAAATGCTATATAGTCACGTTCGCACTGAACGGAGGATGCCATGCAGCGCGATCTGAAGCGAATGGCCAAGTCCGAATTTGACGTGGTCTTTGTCGGCGGTGGGGTGACCGGCGCCGCGGCGGCCTATGATGCCGCTCTGCGCGGTCTGCGGGTCGCCTTGTTGGAAAAGAAGGACTTCGGCTGGGCGACCAGCGCGGCGACCAGCAAGCTGATTCACGGCGGACTACGCTACCTGAAGAATTTCGAGTTCGGGCTGGTTCGCGAAAGCCTGCGCGAACGGCGCACGCTGGAACTGATTGCCCCGCACATGGTGCGGCCGGCTCCGTTCCTCGTGCCCACCTACAAGCATTCGAGCAACAACCTGCCGATGATCTCCGCCGGCATGGTGCTTTACGATTTGCTCAGCTATGACAAGGCGCGGCTGGCCGACGAAGAACGTCAGCTACCCCATTTCTCGTTATTCTCCCGTGCGCGGGTGCTGACCGAGGAACCCGGCGTCGATCCGACCGACCTGACGGGCGGTGCGCTGTACTATGACTGCCAGATGCATCACCCGGAGCGGTTGACGCTTGAGTTCGTGCTCGGTGCGGCGGCACGTGGCGCGCAGGTAGCGAACTACGCGGAGGTGTCGGGCTTGCTGCGCGACGGCAACCGCATCGCCGGGGTGACGGTTCGCGACGTGTTGACCGGCGAACAGGTGGAACTCCGCTCTCAGGTCACGGCCAACGTGGCCGGCCCGTGGGCCGATTTTGTTTCCGGCTTCGCGCTGGGCAAAGAAGCGCAAAAGCACCTCATCCGCAGTCAAGGAATCCACCTGATCTTCCGCAAGGTGATCGAAAAATACGCGATCGTGCTTCGCACCAAGGGTGGCCGCCATTTCTTCCTGATTCCTTGGCGTGGCAAGACGCTGGCCGGCACGACCGACGAAGTCTACCGCGGCAGTCCCGACGACTACCAAGTCACGTGCGGCGCGGCACAGCGGTTCGTGAATGAGATTAACGAAGTGTACCCTTCGGCGAAGCTTTCGCTGGCTGACGTCACGTGGGCTTATGGCGGCCTGCGGCCGATCGTCGAGGACGAAACCGATGTCGAGGTAGAGGTTTATGACGCGAGCCGCAAATACGAAATCTACGATCACGCCGAAACCGACAAAATCCAGGGTTTCCTGACCGTGATCGGCGGCAAGTACACCACCAGCCGCCAATTGGCGGAAACCTTGGTCAATCGCGTGGTGACCAAGCTTGGCCTGCCCAAGATCGCCTGCGCGACGGCCCAGACGCCGCTGCCAGGAGCGGGTTTTGGCACGTGGCGGGAGTTCCTCAACCAGGGTCGGGCGGCGCACCCGCACCTGCCGGCCCGGGTGCTGGAGGAACTGAGTTGGGACTACGGCATTCGCCGCGAGGAAGTCGTCCGGCTGATGCAGGACGCGCAGTTGGCAAAGCTGGTCGACGAACGGCATCCGATTCCCGCCGCCGCCGTAGCTTTTGCAGCCGAGGAAGAGATGGCCATGACCCTCGATGATGTGCTTTTCCGCCGCACGGGCCTGGGCACCACCGGCGAGCTGTCGGAGGAAGCAGTCCGCTACGCCGCCCTTATCGCCGGCTCACGTCTCGGTTGGGACAAGGCGCAGACCGACCATGAAATCGCTACAGCCTTAGACAAGCTAGTGCGGAGAAACATGATCGAAGAATGAGTGGGGCTCCAATGCCCCATAGCCTTGCCGATAGCTACCTGGAAAAGGGATGTCGCCCTTTTCCGCCATTAATTTTCCATGACGATCCAACGTGAAGCCGGCGCACACTGCCAAAAGCCGACCAGAGTACCTACGGGCGCGCCACCGCACTGCGCGGCGGGGGGAGTAGTCGATCCATCACCCAGGAAAAATGATACCACTGTGACTTGGCTTATGTCAACGAAATTCACTCCTAAAAGTATGAAGTTAATTCTCATCAATGTGTTTGATTTTCGAACACTTGCACTTTTCACAGCGTATTTTTAATTATACACGTTCTCACGAATGTAGACTAAGTGCCAGATGGAATGGAGGGCCAATTTTTGTCCGAAAACATGAATAAGTTGACGAAAATTCCGTAACATCTTGGTTTCAGGAGGTCTAGACACGAACGAACGCTACGGCACCCATTCGTCCGCGCCGATGTCCCACCCGCCACCGTAGGGTCGTGGCTGGCCATCGAAGTCGAAGGCAACGAGGGCCTCGTATTCCGCGCCAAGGTAGGCAGGAATCGGGTCGATGCCGGCATCGATACAAAGGCTGGTGTCTTGGAGGTGCACGTCGCCGGCAAACGGGTCGGCGAAGCGCGGGACGACGGAGATATTGTCCGCAGCTTCGGTGCAGTCGATCCATCCGCAAGCGTTGATCTCGTCGAGGTCGTTCAAGCATTCGTCGTAGCCACACCCCAACAGGCAACCAGCGGAATTGGCGCGAAGGTCGTTGTTGACCAGAATGTATTCGCCACTCACCGATATCGCGGAGTAGTAGGCGGATGACGAGCCGGCCAAAACGATGTTGTTGACCAGCGTCGTGTGCCCTTCTTCGTTGCTCACGCCGGTATTGAGGTGCGCTCCGGACCCGCCATGGATGGTGTTGTTGACCGCGATCATCACGCCTTGCCGACCGCGAGGCTCTGTTCGCCCGACCCGCCATCGACGATATTGCCGGCCAATATGGCGTGGGCGTGCCAGCTGAGGACGCCCAGGCTCGTTCCGGAACCCCTTCCGCCGACGAGCTAATTGTTGGCCAGCGCAATGGGGTTGAAGTAGTTGTAAACGGTGCAGCTCTGAGCGCCCGATCCGCCGTCGATCAGGTTTCCGGTCAGCGTCGCGTCGTGGTAGTTGGCCAAGCTATTGCTGCTCAGCGAGCCGGAACCGCCGTAGATGACGTTGCCGATCAGCGTCAGTTCGCCGTCGCTGTAGTGCAAAACGCCGATGCTGTTCTTGCTGCCCGCGCCGCCGTCGATGGTGTTATGGGCCAGGGTGGCCGTGTTGTAGACCGCCACGCCGACGCTGGCGCTGGTGCCGAGGCCGGCGTTGATGGTGAACCCTTCCAGCACGACCGGATTGTCGCCGCTGAAGATGAGGGTGGTGTCGGTTTCCGCATCGATCGTGGTGACGTTCAGCGTGATGTCACGCGCCCAGGTCACGGCCTCGTAACCGCCGCACAGGGACACCGCCGACCAAAGGTCTTCCTGGTACTCGCCTGCGGCGACGAAAAACGTTTTGCCGGCCGGTTACGCCAGGTCCAGTGCGGCTGTGATGGTCTGGCAAGGTTGGGCCATTGTGCCGGGGTTGGCGTCGTCGCCGGTGGGTGAGACGAATACGCCGTTCTGGTCACTGGGCGGCGGAAAAAACTCGACCGGTCCTTGCGTGTCGTCGTCATCGTCGCCGGCGTCGTCGTCGGCCGCGTCATCGTCGACCACGTCGTCGTCGTCGGTCCCATCGTCGTCGGCCACGTCGTCATCGGGCTGCGTGTCGTCGTCGTCGGCATCATCATCGATCACGACGTCGTCGTCGAACGTGTCATCGTCATCGTCGGAGCCAATCGGAACGCAGGCACCGGCCAGCAGAACGAAGACAGACAGCAGAAAAAAGATATACTGGTAGCTTAATCTGAACATGATCAACCCTCCCGTTGGCGAGTCCATTCGTCAGGGAACCATAGCACAGGAAGAAGAGGCGTGGGTGGAGGCGGGCATGTCGGTTGGAGAGCCCTTCGAGCGCTTTGCCCCCGGACCGTCTGGTCCGCTACTGCCGCTTGACATAACCCCGGTTTTGCCTATATTTGCACCTTCCGTTTTACCCCCGGAGCAGGGGAGGGACATGTTCGACAATCTGCAGACGAAGCTGAATTCAGTCTTCAAGAATCTGCGTGGACATGGCAAGCTGAGCGAGGCCAACATCCAAGAGGCGCTACGCGACGTGCGCATGAGCCTGTTGGAGGCCGACGTCAACTTCCGTGTTGTCAAACAGTTCCTCCAGACCGTGCAGGAACGCGCGCTCGGCGCCGAGGTGATGGGCTCACTGACGCCCGGCCAGGTCTTCATCAAGATCGTGCACGAAGAACTGGTTAAGCTGATGGGCGACCGGGCTATGGAATTGCAACTAGGCGGCAAACCTCCGATTCCGGTGATGTTCGTCGGATTGCAGGGCTCCGGTAAAACGACCAGCGTCGGCAAGACCGCCGTGCTGCTCAAGCGCAAGGGACGCCGACCGCTGCTGGTTCCCGCCGACGTCTACCGCCCCGCCGCCATCACGCAGCTCAAGACACTGGCGGCGCAGATCGATTGCCCGGTCTTCGATTCGAACGTGTCGATGAAGCCGGTGGACATCTGCCTGCAGGCCTTCAAACAGGCCGAACTTGGCGGGCAGGACGTACTGTTGATCGACACCGCCGGCCGGTTGCAGATCGACGAGCTGATGATGCAGGAGCTGGAGCAGATCAAGCGGACGATGCATCCGGCTGAGATCCTGTTTGTTGCTGACGCCATGACCGGCCAGGACGCGGTGAATGTCGCCAAGACGTTCAACGACCGGCTGGAAATCACCGGCGTCGTGTTGACCAAGATGGACGGCGACGCCCGCGGCGGCGCGGTGTTGTCCATCAAGGCGGTCACCGGCAAGCCCTGCAAGTTGGTCGGTATGGGTGAAAAGATGGATGCCCTCGAGGTGTTCCATCCGGACCGCATGGCCGGCCGGATTCTGGACATGGGCGATGTGCTCACGCTGGTCGAACGCGCCGAAGAAGCCATTTCGGAAGCCGAGGCGAAGAAACTTGAAGAGAAGTTGCGCAAAAACGAATTCAGTCTCGAGGACTTCCGCGACCAACTCACGCAGTTGAAGAAGATGGGCGGGTTGGAGTCACTGATCGGCATGCTGCCAGGCATGGGCCAGCTCAAGGCCCTCAAAGGGATGCAGATCGACGAAGGCGAACTAGCCACCACCGTGGCGATCATCAATTCCATGACCAGCGAAGAGCGCCGCAACCACCAGATTCTCAATGGTTCCCGCCGGGCGCGGATCGCCAAAGGCTCGGGGACGACCATTCAGGACGTAAACGGTCTGCTCAAACGCTACGTTCAGGCGCGCAAGATGATCGGGCAGATGGCCAAGGGTGGCGGTCCGTTCGGCGGCATGGCTGCTCCCGGTGGTAAAGGCGATAAAGGGAAAAAAGGGAAGAAAGGGAAGAAAACTCCCTTTGCTTTCCCATTCCGATGATGATAAGGGTATAACCGCACTGACAAGAGAGGATTGTGGATCATGGCGTTGAAGATGAGACTTGCTCGATTCGGTAAGAAAAAGAGTCCGTTCTACCGTATCGTTGTCGCGGAAAGCGAAGCCCCGCGCGACGGTCGCTTCGTCGAGCAGATCGGTACCTACGACCCGAAGCTGGCCGACAACAAGGTCGTGTTGAACGAAGTGAAAGTCCGCCGGTGGCTGGAGAAGGGTGCGGTTCCCACGGACACCGTGCGTAGCTTCTTGAAACAAAAGGGCTTTTTGAAACCGGTTGCAAAGAGCTGAGCATTGCATTTGGTTCATTTTGGGGAGGATCGTTATGGGTCTTAAGGAACTGATCGAGTTTATTTCGCAGGCGCTGGTCGATGACCCGGCCAGCGTCCATGTCAACGAGGTCTTGGGCGAGACCACGACCGTGTTGGAATTGAAAGTGGCAAAAGAAGACTTGGGGAAGGTCATCGGCAAGAACGGACGCACCGCTCGCGCGATGCGGACCATCTTGTCTGCGGCGTCAACCAAACTGCGCAAACGCGCGGTGTTGGAGATTCTGGAGTAATCTGGAATCGGTAGGTTAGGGGCTAGGGTCTCACCTGACGCGGGCGGCGTTCTGTGGGGGGCATGCGTCGGCGAGACAATACTAGCCCTTTGTCATTTTCTCCCACAACCACCGGGTTGATTACCGCCATTTGCGAGGGTTCGATGTCCGGAACGCCCAAGCTTGTTTCTCTTGGCCGCATCGTCAAGCCACAGGGCTTGAAGGGAGAGTTCCGTGTATACCCGCACGGGCAGGATTCCGAGAATCTCGACAGCCTCAAGCAGGTCGTGCTTCAGCCGCCGCAGGGCGAGGTGTGGACCACGACGGTCCGATCCTGCCGTCGCAAAGGGGTGCTGTTCATCTTGTCGGTGGAAGGCATCGAATCGATCGAGCAAGTGGAAGCCTTGGTCGGCGGGGAAATTCTCGCGCTCGAAACCGACCTGATCGATCTAGCCGACGGGGAATACTACTGGTACGAGTTGATCGGCATGGAAGTGGTTACCGAAAGCGGCGAGCGCCTGGGGGAAGTCAAGTCAATGATTCCCACCGGCGCGAATGATGTGCTGCAGGTTATGCGCGGCGGCCACGAAACGCTGCTGCCCAACATCCCGGATGTGATTTTACGCGTTGACCGCGAGGCCCGCGTAATCACCGTTCGGTTGTTGCACGAATCCTGAGCATCGGCTGGACAATCCCATTTCGGCGACCCATTCAGCGTGGTGCGGATCTTTTGTTCGCCGCCGCTTCCTGCTACATTCAGGCCTCGCCAACAGGTTCGCGGAGGTAGGCTTTGACGTTTCAAGAACTGTTGCTTGCGTTGACCGATTTCTGGAGCCGACAAGGCTGCATCATTGACCAGCCGTACGATATCGAAGTCGGCGCCGGCACCATGCACCCCGACACCTTCCTGCGCGCGCTCGGTCCGGAGCCGTGGAACGTGGCCTACATACAGCCGAGTCGCCGCCCGACCGACGGCCGCTACGGGGAAAACCCGAACCGTTCGCAGCGCTATTACCAGTACCAGGTCATCATGAAGCCGAGCCCGAAGAACATTCAGGAACTCTACCTGGACTCGCTACGCGCATTCGGCGTCGACCCGTTGAAGCACGATATACGCTTCGTCGAGGACAACTGGGAAAGCCCGACGCTCGGCGCCTGGGGACTGGGCTGGGAGGTGTGGCTCGACGGCATGGAAATCACGCAGTTCACCTACTTCCAACAGTGTGGCGGTTTCGATTGCAAGCCGGTTTCAGCCGAAATCACCTACGGCATCGAACGCATCGCCATGTACTTGCAGGGCGTGAACAGCATGTTCGACCTGACCTGGATTCCGGGCGTCACCTACGGCGACGTCTATCATCAGAACGAGGTCGAGCAGAGCAAATACAACTTTGAAATTTCCGACGCGAAATCGTTGTTCGAGATGTTCGCCATGTACGAGGCCGAAGCAATCCGCTGTCTAGATCAACAGCTCACGCTTCCGGCCTACGACTACTGCCTGAAGTGCTCACACACCTTCAACTTGCTCAACGCGCGCGGGGCGATCAGCGTCACCGAACGAGTGTCGTACGTGCTGCGTGTGCGCGAACTGGCGCGGCGATGCGCGGTCAGCTGGCTGGCTTCGCGCAAGAGGTTGCGCTACCCGCTGATTAAGGATGAGGCGTTGAAGCTTGCCCTCTTCAGTGATGAGGGAGAGAAGGGGGGGCGGTCATGAGCACGCGGGAACTGTTGCTGGAAATCGGTGTCGAGGAAATCCCCGCCCGCTTCCTGGTCGAGGCGGAAGGTAATCTCCGCCAGGCATTCACCCAGAAACTGGACGCCTTGGCGCTGGCGCATGGCGCCGTGGAAACCTATTCCACGCCCCGGCGTCTGACCGTGCGCGTGCCGGATGTAGCCGTGCGGCAGGAAGACCGGTTGGTGGAGAAAACCGGTCCGGCCAAGAAAGCGGCGTTCGATGCGACCGGCGCGCCGACCAAGGCCGCGGTTGGCTTTGCCAAAGGGCAGGGCGTCGAGGTGGCGGACCTGATCACCGTTACCACCGACAAGGGCGAATACCTGGCGGTAAAGAAGCTGATCCCCGGCCGCGATGCGGCCGATCTGCTGCCGGACGCGCTGCGGGAGATCATTCTGGCGCTGCCCTGGCCGAAGTCGATGCGCTGGGGCGATGTCGATCTTCGTTTTGCGCGGCCGATTCATTGGCTGCTGGCGCTGTTTGGCGGCCAGGTGCTGCCGCTGACGATCGCCGAGGTGACTTCGGCCGACCGCACACGCGGCCACCGCTTTCACGCGCCGGCGGACCTGGCGGTTCGCGATTTCACCGACTACGTGGCCAAACTACGCGCGGCCAAAGTCATTGTCGATCCGGCCGAACGCAAACAGATCATTCGCGACCGGCTGCACGAGTTCGCCAAACAGCTCGGCGGGAAATGGATCGAAGACGAAGCGCTGCTCGAACACGTGGCGTACCTGGTCGAATGGCCGGTGCCGCTGCTCGGTCACTTCCCCGATCATTACCTGGCTCTGCCGCGTGAAGTACTGGTGACGCCGATGCGCGAGCATCAGAAGTACTTCTGCTTCGAGGCCGCGGGCAGTCTGCTGCCGGCGTTCTGCGTGGTGGCCAACCTGGATTCTACCGACCCGGCCACCATCACGGCCGGCAATTTGCGCGTGTTGTTGGCGCGCCTAGAAGACGCGAAGTACTTTTTCGAAACCGACCAGAAGAAGAGGCTCGACGATCTGGCCAAACAGCTAAACACGGTTGTCTTCCACGAGAAACTCGGCACCTACGCTGACAAGACCGAACGGGTACGGTTGCTGGTCAATTTCGTCTGCGGCCAACTCTGCCCGAAGGCGCTCGAAGACGCCCGGCGCGCGGCGCACATCTACAAGGCCGACTTGCTGACCGGAGTGGTCGGCGAATTCCCCGAGTTGCAGGGCCTCATGGGCATGCACTACGCGCGGCTTGGCGGCGAGAAGGAAACGGTCGCCAAAGCCATCTTCGAACACTACCTGCCGCGCTTCGCCGGCGATGAATTGCCGGCCAGTGACGCCGGCGCGGTGCTTTCTTTGTGCGACAAGATCGACAGCATCGTCGCGTGCTTCGGCGTCGGTTTGCAGCCGACGGGCGCCGGCGACCCGTACGCGCTGCGGCGCCAGGCGCTGGGCGTGCTGCACATCCTGGCCGACCGCGGCTGGCAGATGCCGTTGTCCGATCTGGTCCGTAAAGCGCTCGACGGAGTGGAAGACAAGATCAAGACCGACCGCCACGCGCTCGAGTTGGAGATCCACGAGTTTTTCCGCGACCGGCTGTTCTTTCTCGCGCGTGGGCAAGGTACGCCCACCGAAATCGCCGACGCCGTACTCGCCGTGCGTTTTGACCGCGTGCCCGAGACGCTCTCGCGTATCAAAGCCGTTGCCGAGTTCGCGCAACGCCCCGAGTTCGCCCCGTTTGCCGCCGCCTTCAAGCGCGCGGGCAACATCGTGAAGGACTACAACACGCCCGGTCCGGTCGACGAGGCGTTGCTTGCCGAAGAAGCTGAACGCGCACTGCACCAAGCCGTGCGCTCGGTACACGACCGCGTGGGCGCGCTGGTGAAAGCGGGCGATGTGCTTGGCGCGCTGATGACCATCGCCGAAATTCGGCCGCTGGTCGACCAATTCTTCGACGCCGTGTTGGTGATGCACAAGGACGACAAAATCAAGACCAACCGCCTTAACCTGATCTCCGAGGTGACTGGGCTGTTCGCGGCCATCGCAGATTTCCGGCGGGTCTGAGGTTCGGGACTCGGACTCGCAAGGACGGTTCGCATGAGAAATGGATTGGTGACAGGCGCCGTAGTCTGCCTGGTGGCACTGGTCGCCGCCGGTACTGCGTTGGCTCTTTCCGGTCCGGGCGCCGGCTTCGTCTCGCCAGACAAACCGAAATCCGAACGTCACCTTCTCGGCGCCGACGGATCGTGGGTGGAGTTTGAACTCAAGGACAACCGCTTTGTCTGCCGCGCCGCGTACAAGCCCTTCGGCCGAACGGGACTGGTCGAGGAAACCATCTTTTCGCTAGACGCCGAGAAACTCGCGGCAACAGTCGGCAAACCGCAACTGGACAGCATCGCCTACGACGGCACGCGCGTCGCTACCATTGCCGTCACCAAGGCCGAGATCGACGGGTCGACGATCAAGCGGGTCGAATACAAGATTGGCGTGCTGATGATCTGACCGCGCTGTTTGCGGTCTCCGCCGCGGCGCAAATTGAGATCGCTCTCCATTTCTGCTAGTTTTTGCTCCAGTGATCCGGAGGAGAAAGAATGATCGACCGCAAGTGCCCGGCCTGCGGCGCCACGCTCAAACCCGGCACCTGGTTGTGCGAATACTGCAACACCGACTGGACGCCGCCGGGCGAACCGGCCGCCGGCAAGGAAGTCGCGGAAAAGGATATCGAGGACCTGTTTGCCGAGGAACAGGCCGCAGCCGTGCCGCCGACTCCGCCGTTGGGTTCCGCCGTGCCCTCGGTCGGAATGCCGCCGAAAACGCCGTCGACCGCCTGGCACACACCGGCCTTCATTATCTTGACGTTGTTCTGCGGCCCGTTGTCGCTCGTCTTTCTGTGGGCGGTGACGAAGTGGAGCCGCAAGGCCAAAGTCATCTGGACCGTGGTGATTCTATCGCCGGTCTTGGTGTTCGGTATCTACGGTTTTTTCAGCGAGACGAAGTACGCTGTGCGGGACGAATCGCCCAAGATCGCGGCCAAACCGATTCCGTTGGCACAACGCCGCACCGAGAACATCGACCCGGCGCAAATCTATCGCGATCTGCGCGGCGAAAGCGGACGTTCCCTGGAAGAGCGCAAGAAGACGTGGGTCAAGCAGTATCGCGGCCGGTGGGTGGAATGGTCGGGCGAAGCCACGTCGGTCAACATTTACACGACGCAGGAATCGGAGATCAGAATCAAACCGGCCTCCGAGGCTTTCTCGGCGGAAGCCTTTTTCGATCCGTTGCACAACGACCAGTTGAAGGATATCGCCATTGGCGACCAAGTGCGGATCAACGGCCGATTGTGGGGTTACTATTTTCTTCCCAATACCATTCGCCTGGCGGATGGCGTCGTCGTGAAAGTCGAAAAGAAAAAAACCACCGACACCAAAAGCCAACCGCAATAAGAAGGGCGGGGATGGCCCCCGCCCCTGAACACCTCACGATAGGTCAGAGCATCATGGCGTCGGCGGCGGCTCGTCCGGTGGGGGCGGTTCATCGGGTGGCGGCGGCTCGCTCGGCGGCTCGTCGGGCGGAACGAACGGCTCATCCGGTGGCGACACCGGCGGAGCCGACGGCGGTTCCGGCGGCGCTTCGTTGCGGCCGGGGCGGCCCCAGGCGCCGATGATCAACGACGCTTTGACCGCGAAATGGTTGAAATCGGTGCCGCGATAGTCCTCCGCGTCGAAGTCGCCGCTGAACAACCCGCCGGCCGGAATGGCTTCGGCCCAATAGGAACCATAGACGCCGAACCCGATCAGGCCGAAGATCAACTCAAAACCTAGTTCGGGTTCGACATAGAAGTAGTCTTCGTAGGCCCGTCCTTGCCGAGCCCCACTGTGCAGGTCGTAGTCCCATCGACCGCCACCCAAACGCAGATCGGTTACCAGGCCGAACGCCTCGCCGAAATAGCGCTTGTAGCCGATCAAAAGCGCAGCATTGTCCATTTTCAGCGTGGCCAGGCTGCCGTGCGCGTTCTGCTGCAGGTTGATGCTGCTCGACGCAAAGCCCAGACGTAGGCCGTTGTTGTTGGCAAACAGATCGATGAACAGCGACCAATCCACACCCACGGGCGTGGAAGGGGCAAAATCACCCAGGTCGGCGATGTCCAGGTCATCGCCGAATTGGGTCAGATCGATGAAATTGACGGCCGGGCCGAGAGTAAAACCGAGGCCCGCGCCGCCAGTCCGTTCTTCCTGCGCTTCGGCCATGGTCGCCACGGCCATGACGCACAGTGTGGCAAGCAGGCCGATTCCGCGTTTCATGATCGGCTCTCGTCTAGTGGCCCATGGCCTGGCGGAACGCCGCTTGTTCGCTGGCGAACTTCTGCTGGTCGGCGGCCGAATGATACTTCTTCATGTGGGTCGCCCAGCTCTTGGCGTGGAACATTAGATTCTGGTGCAACGCCGGCATGGCGGTTTCGGTTGCCTTGTTGACAATCGGCTTGATCGCGGCCAGGTTGCCACCCGGGTTGGTGTCCACGTAATACTCGACGAACGCCAACAGCGCGTCTTCCGGTTTGGTGCGGTACGCTTCGGGCACCGGCTGAATGTGCCAGCAGCCGTTGTTGTGTGTGATCTTCACCGCCGAGCGGAAGAAGCTTTCCATTTCCTGGTTGCGCCGGTCGGAGCAATACAAATCGTTCACCGCAGTCCAGGCCGACTCCCACGGGAAGCCGTCTCGGTTGTGATAGCGGCTCAGCGTGTAGATGCGCGGATCCACCATCGGCATGACCAGCAACTGGTACAGATAGCTGCGGTTGCCCACCGAGCAGACCGCGCCGTCAAAGACATAAGGCATGAAGCTGCGGCGCCGGTTGGTCAGCGAACCCGCGTTCGGATAGGACGGATCGACGAGGTGGAAATGGGCGATGTCCTGCGTGATCCACCACACGGTGACCGGGTCGATCGGCAGTATGGCCACCATGTAGCCAGCCTTCAATTGCGGGTCGGAAGGCGACGGCAGCAACAGGCACACCGGTTTCTGGGTCTTGAGGCTCTGCACCTGCGTTGCGCTGAGCGTGACCTTGGGAACAGGCTGTTTGAAGGTCTTGGTCGGCTTCAACTGGAAGTTGAGCGTCGTGTCCAGACCCTGTGCGAACACGGCGGCGGTGATGAAGAGAGCCGCCAACAATAACACGGGCACACAACGTTTCATCGATTCCTCCTTGTCAGGTCCGGTTGGCCGAGTCACGGCGCAACCGGTTCCCGTACATCCGTTCGTAGTAGTCGCGATAGGCGCCAGATTTAATTTCTTCCCACCATTGCCGGTGCGCCAGATACCACTGCACGGTCGCGGCAATGCCGGCATGGAAATCGACCGTCGGCCGCCAACCTAGTTCTTCGCCGATTTTGGTGGCGTCGATCGCGTAACGCCGGTCATGGCCGAGCCGGTCGGCGACAAATGTGATCAGCGATTCGGGTTGGCCCAACGTGCCCAGAATGGTTTTGGTGATTTCCAGGTTCGTCCGTTCGTTGCCGCCGCCGATGTTGTAGATCTCGCCCGGGCGGCCGCGGTCAAGCACCGTCAGCAAGCCGCGGACGTGGTCATCGACGTGGATCCAGTCGCGCACGTTGCCGCCATCGCCGTACAGCGGCAACGCCTTGCCGGCGTAAGCGTTGGTGATGAACAGCGGAATCAGTTTCTCCGGAAACTGGTCGGGCCCGTAGTTGTTGGAGCAGCGCGTGACGATGGCGGGGAATCCGAAGGTGTGGTGGTACGATAGTGCCAGCAGGTCGGCCGACGCCTTGCTGGCGGAATAGGGGCTCGATGGCGCCAACGGAGTGGTTTCGCGGAACAGACCGGTCGGGCCGAGCGAACCGTACACTTCGTCCGTGCTGACCAGCAAAAAGCGCGACACATTGGCGCGGCGGGCGGCGTCGAGCAGCACCTGGGTGCCCACCACGTTGGTGCGAATGAATTCCGCCGGCCCTTCGATCGAGCGGTCGACATGGCTCTCGGCCGCCATGTGCACCACGGCTTCGCAACCGTCGATGGCCGCGGCGACTGCGGCGGGATCGGCTACGTCTCCCTTCACGAAGCGATAGCGTGCATGGTCGGCCACGTCAGCGAGATTTGCCGGATTACCGGCATAGGTCAGGGCATCGAGGTTGACCAATTCCAAATCGGGCCGGTTTGCCAACACGTAGCGCACAAAGTTGGTGCCGATGAAGCCACAGCCACCCGTCAACAAGACGCGCATGATTCACATTCCCAGATGTTTTCGCACCAGACCGGCCATGGCGGACAAGTCGAACGGTTTCTTGACGTATTCGACCGCGCCCTCTTCCTGTGCGCGCCGGCGTTCACCGGAATACTGTATGGTGGTGTAAGCGGTCATGAAAATCACGGGTACAGCGACCAGGCTGGGATCGGCCCGCAGAGACTTCAGCACTTCCCAACCGTCCATCTTCGGCAACATAATGTCGCACAATACTAGGTCGGGTCGGTCGCGACGCGCCATTTCCAGGCCGCTTTCGCCGTCGCCGGCGACCAGCACCTCAAATCCTTCATGACGCAGTTTAACGCGCAGAATGTCCGCGTTCTCTTCCACATCGTCGATAATCAAGATCTTTTTGGTTGCACTCACCATGGACCTCCTGACTACGAAGACGTTCCTGGCCGGTGCGATTCGGCTTCGAAAGAGTCGAGGCTCTGCAACAAGGCCGCTCGATTGATCGGTTTGACCATGTAGGCATCGACACCCAGATTGAAGCCGCGCGCCCGGTCGTCAATGATCGAAATAATAATAACCGGAATGTCCGCCGTGTCGGAATTGCCCTTGAGCTCTTTCAGCACGGACCAACCATCGCGATAGGGCATCATAATATCGAGTGTGATCGCATACGGGTGGATTTCCCGTACCTTGCGCAAACCGGTTTCACCATCGCGACAACGCAAGACCTCGTACCCGGCAGGTTCGAGATTCGCCGCGAGCAGGTTCAAGGTTTCTTCGTCATCGTCGATGGCGAGCACCACGCGCCGGTCACTGGCCGAGCGCCGGCGGGTGGTTGCCGTGCCGGTATTGTCGCCGTGACTGAGGGTCACCGGCAAGGTGAAGGAAAAGGAACTGCCTTTGCCGACCTCGCTGTGGACGTCGATCGAACCGCCCATCAGTGTGACCAATTTCTTGCACAAGGCCAGCCCCAAGCCCGTGCCACCGGCACGGCGCGTGGTCGACCCGTCGAGCTGACGGAACTGGTCGAAGATAAAGTGCATCTTGTCTTCCGGAATGCCTTCGCCTGTGTCGGTGACTTCGAAGGTGATCGCCTGGCGGTCGTCAGTGGAAAAAACACGCACGACGACGTGTCCCCGGTCGGTGAATTTCAGCGCGTTGGACAAGAGATTGAAAAGCACTTGTTGCAGCTTGCCGCGGTCGGCCTCGATGCGTGGCAGGTTCGCCCCGATTTCGGCTCGCAACGGCAGGTTCTTGCGGTCGAACAACGGTCGGATATTGGCGATACAGTTGGTCACCACATCGCTCGGATCGAACGTTTCGATCATCACATTCATGCGGCCGGCCTCGACGCGGGATAGATCGAGAATGTCGTTGATCAACCGTAGCAACGCCTCGGAATTGCGTCTTACCTTGCGCAGGCTTTCCGCCTTGGCTTCATCGAGCGGGCCGTAAATGCCATCAAGCAGCAAATCGGTGTAACCCAGAATGGCATTGAGCGGCGTGCGCAGCTCATGGCTGACGTTGGCCAGAAATTCGCTTTTCAGGCGATTGGCTTCCAGGATCTGGGCGGTGCTGGCGCGTAGTTCGGCGTTGGCCATGGTTAGCTCGGCCGTCCGCTCGGCCACGCGTCGTTCGAGATTGAAATTGGCTTCTTCCGTACGCTTCTTGTTCTGCTGGAGCATGCGGGCCATGTTGTTGAAGCCCTCCGCCAGCATGCCAAACTCATCATTCTGGGTCGCCTGCAACCGGACGTCCAGATTGCCGCGTGCGATGTTTTCTGTGGCGGTGAGCATGGCACGAATCGGGCTGGCAAAGGAACGCGACAGGTAGAGAGCGCCGAAGACAACCAGAATCACCGCGACCAGCAGCAGGCAACCCATCAGCACGAAGGCATTGTTATGTACCTGGTCGACATGTTTGAGAACATGTTGTCCTATTTGCGGCGACACCGATTGCAGCACGTCGCGGGTGATCGTTTCCGCCGTCTGCTGGTAAATGGACGACAATAAAAGGGTAGCCATGAACAGCGGCACCAAGGCCAGCCCGGCGAACGCCATGAACACTTTGATGAAAATGCTAAGTCGCAAGCGCACGCTCAATCTCCCTCGTGGCCTCGCACCATCACCACCCGCATCCGGTCCGCGTGACCGATCCAGAACGCCGTCATCACCGCCGACAAGTACACCACACGAATCAACAACAGATGCCAGCCCGCTAGAATGCCGCGCACATCCAACACGCCGGCCAGGGAGTAGATCAAGAGCCCGCCTGTGCCCAACAAACGGTGCCGATCTGCCCACGCGCCGGTGCGTAGACGTGCCCAGACGTCCGCAGCAACAGAATAGACCATCAACGCCATGCAGAACAGATAGGCCGGCAGGAAGGCCAGGAACGCCGCCCAGGGGATCTCGTGCTCGCTAGCCCATTCGGTAGGAACGGTTGTGGTGATCCCCAGGGAGAAAAACAGAATGAGAAACAGCAAGCCGCACAAGGCCACGAAGCCGGTGGCGGCCAACGTTACGCGCCGGCTGGCGCCTCGGCTGTCGCACAGAAAGACGCAACCGGCCACCATCTGCAGTGCGACAAACACCTCGTCGCCGTAGAAGAAGGCGCGGTCCAAACGCGGCAGACCATGGTAGTAGGCCAAAAGGCGCAAGCCGGCCAGTAACCACAGGCCGGCACCACAGAGCCAGAACCAGCCGTAGGCCCGCCAGCCCACGTTGGTTGGGAAGCGCTTGAAGATGCCCGGCAGCGCCATGACGGCCAGCGCTGTGACCATCCAGCAGGTGAACATGTTGTACAGGACCGCGTAGCTCATGAGGAAATCTCCGGCAGCTGCAGGGTGCGCAGCACGGTGGCCACCACTTCCCGCACGTCAAACGGCTTGGTGATCGCCTCCCGCACGCCCAGCGCCGCGCACAAATCGTGCTGCACAGCTTCCGCCACGACGATCACCGGCAGCGCGGCGGTAGTCGGGTCGCGACGTAAGGCCTGCAAAGTGGCCCAACCGTCCTGGTGGTTGAGCAACGGGTCGAGAACCAAAACGTCCGGCGCGAAGTTGTGGATTTCCGCCGGGAGCAGCCGCCCGTCGGAGCAGACACCGACTTGCAGACCCTCGGCTTCGAGGGAAAGGCCGAGCAACTGCAGCTCCTCGACGTTGGAGTCGGCCACCAGCACCTTGCGGCGGTTGCGTTCCGGATTCAACCACACTTGGTCCTTGATTTCCTCGATTTCCCGGTTGCCGGCGACCTCCCGCGGCAACACGACGGTGAATGCGCTGCCGTGGCCGGGGCTGCTGACCGCTTCGATCCGGCCGCCCAGCAGGTTGGCCAGCTTCTGCGTAATGTACAGGCCCAAGCCGGTGCCCGGACGTTCCTCGCCGGCGCTTTTAGCGCGATAGTATTCCTCGAACAGATGCGGCAGATCATCTTCCGGCACGCCCCGTCCGGTGTCTTCGACGGTAATCGCCACCCATGTCGGTTCCGGGCTGTGCAGCCGGACCGTCACGTGACCGCGGTCTGTGTACTTGATGGCGTTGGACAACAGGTTGAGCAGGATCTGTTTGATCTTAGTCTTGTCCGAAATCAGGCGCACCGGAGTTTCCGGTTCGATCTGCTTATGTAGTGCGAGTTCTTTCTGCTCGATCAGTGCGGCTACCGTGGCGACCGCCTCATCGACCAATTCCCGCAGGTTGATCGGCTCGACCACCAATTCCAGTTTGCCGGCCTGCAGTTTGGACATGTCGAGCAGGTCGTTGATCATCAGCAATAGCGTGCGCGTATTGCTGGCGATGCGTTCGCAGGCGGAGGTCTGGCGTTCGTTCATTTCGCCGTAGATTCCGGAGATGAGTAGATCGGCGAAGCCGACGATCGCGGTGATCAACGTGCGCAGTTCATGGCTCACGTCGGCGATGAACTCACTTTTCAGTTGGGCTTGACGTCGCAGTTTCTCGTTGAGCTTCGCCATCTCCCTGTAGGCCCGTTCCAACTCAGCCGTGCGTTCGGCGATGGTCAATTCCAACCGGGCGGAAGCGCGATTCGCTTCGTCGTACATCTCGTCGATTTCGCGCAGATCTTTTTCCAGTCCGCTGATCGTTTCAGCCAGAGCCGTGCTGGCCGGAAAAGACCTTTGCCACCACGACCGTCCGGTGGATGGCGTCCATACCACTCGGTAGAGACAACCTGCGGCGCCGTAGGCCACCGAACCCAGCGGGAAAGTGCCGTCTTCGTGCAGCGGACCTTCCTCGCACAAGTCGGTGGGATCGCTGAGCGGGTAGCTGAACACGTGACCCGTGTCGTCGACGAGGTGGGACCGGCCGTCAAAGGGCGGCGCCTGGTCGATCGGCACCGCACAGCTCAGTTCTTCGACTTGCGCCGGCGATCCACCCCAGAGCGTGGGCACGCCGGCCAGAAGGCCGCGGATAAACAAGCATTCATCCGGTGTTTGTGCCGCACCGCCGGTAGGTTTGACTTCGATCATCGCCGTGTTGGTGCCGACCCGGTGAGTTTTGATCTCGTGGATGTTGTCGAAATACGCCGGCAACCGATCCAGCCTCTGTAGCAGCCGACGCGGACTCCCGGCGAGGCGGAGGATCGTCGACAAAGCGCCGAAGACTCCTTCGCGCAAGGCGAACTCGCCGACCCGGCGGGCCACTTCGGGGTCGCCGGTCGCTTCCTTGAGCCGTTTCCAGAGTTCACGAACGATAGAGGCGTCAACCCAGGCGCGCGGTCCGGTGGACGGGCGGTTGGGTACGTCAAGATCGCGGCATAGGGCGTCGAGATCCAGATGCTCGACCTCTGCATAGCGCAAGATGGCCTTGGTCACCCGGCTGCTGACGCGGAAACCGGTTGGCTCGCTCACTTGCACACCCCATTCTCTTGATCGCACAATTCTAGCGGCATCCGAGGCTTGCCGTCGAGGGTGATGGGAATTGTTTTGCGCCGTGTCCTCCGCTGTCCATTGCTGGCCGAAGCGAAAGCTGTTATTAGTAACGATCACCAGTTCAAACGGGAAGATCGATGCGCAACGTGGTGCTGTGGTTGGTTCTTCTGTTGGCGTGTATGGCTTCGACGGCCTGGGCCGAGGATCCGGCGCCTCCCGAGGCCGGGAATCAACCGCCGGCCGAACCATCGCCCACGCCGCATCCCGCCGCGCCGCCGCCGGCCCTGCCCGAACCGCTGTTTGGGGTGGATTTGGTGGTCGGTTTCACCGCGCTGCCCGAACTCGACTATCGCTACAAGCTGACGCGTACCGCCGATGAATGCCTGGAATGCCGCACCGACGACGAATCAACGCTGGAAACGAACGGCGTGTACGGATTGTCCTTGGGCTTCTATCCGCGCTCGAACTGGGCCCATCTGGGTCTGATCGTCGAAGGCCTGTTTGCGCAATACGAAGGCCAGCTAACCGGCCGCGCCGACTGCCCATCATCGTTTACGCGCACCTACCGCTACGACCAGCGGCTCAACTTCTATCAGCTCAATGCCTTGCTCAAGATCTACTTCACGCAAAAGACGGTGCGCCCGTTTGTCGAGATCGGACTCGGGGTGGTGCGGGTCGACGCCGAATTCGACACCTACGACCAGACGGTGTACGGGGTGACCGGCCTGACCAGTTGGGGCGCCGAGTGGCGCATCAGCCGCAACTTCGGCCTGTCCCTGCAGGCGCGGCTGGCCGACCACTTCGGTCTTGTCTACTTCTACGACCCCCAACCCGGCGACCATGCGCGCATCGAAGCGCAGTACATTCCCATCAGCGCGGTGCTGAAGACGCATTTCTATTTCTGACAACCAAGGTGAGAAATCAGGTAGCCGGATCCAGCTCTGGTGGTATTGCTTCCGGCGGTACACTTTCGCGCTTTTCCGTGCCGACAACATACACCTCGAAGCTGGCCTTGCGGGTGGCTTCGGGGCGCACGCAACGCACGTGCCCGTAAGCGAGCTTGACGCGGTTCAGGAACTTGGTGAAGTCTGGTCCCTGAAAGACCTTGATCACCACGGCCGAGCCTTTCTTGCCCAGTCGCATCGCCAGGTCGAGCGCGATCTCGCCCAGTATTGTCGAACGGTCCTGGTCGACATGGCGGATGCCCGTCGTATCTGGCGCCATGTCGGACAGCACCAGATCGAAGGGCCCACCCAATTCGGTCGCGTCAAACGGATCGGTCAGGTCGGCCTGGATCGTGCGCACGTTAGTACCCGGGGCGCGAGTCGCCGCGCGATCGATGCCGACCACTGTACCCTGTCGGCCCACACGTTCCGCGGCGTACTGCAACCAGCTTCCCGGATGACAACCGAGATCTAGCACCTTTGCGCCCGGCCGGAAGAGGCGGAACCGCCGGTCGATTTCCTCCAGCTTGTAGATGGAACGCGCAGCGTAGCCTTCCTTTTTGGCGCGGTCGGAAAAGTGGTCCCAGCGCGGATCCCCCGGACCCTTTTTGTTTTGGGAGGGGGCGGCGCGGCCGCCTTCACGATGTGGACGTCGGTGCTTCATCGGGGCGAAGGATACACCGCCCAAGGGCTTTGGCCAAGGCGCTTTTCACGATCGTTCGATTTGTGATAAAAACAACCTTCCACGCGTATCGCAAGCGTTGGAAAGCGACTAGTTTGCCGAGAAGGACAACGTTTTGACCGAAACCAAGCCTTCTTTTTGGTCCGATCCGAAGAACCGGGTCCGGCGTATCCTGCTGTATCTCGCCGTGTTGGTCGCGGCGACCGAGATCGGTGTTTACTTCTACTTTTCAAGACATGATGTGATTGACCGCAACCCCGGCAACACGACCGTCGCGATGAACTATCTGTTCGAGCAGATGAAACACCACAGGGGTCCGAAGTTGGTGTTCATTGGCAGTTCGGTCATGCAGGGCTACGGCAACTGCCTGCCGGGCACGCATTTCCCCGCCCTGATCGAGCAGGATCTGCGCCGCAAATACGCGACCATGCAGAACGCGCGGTCCTTTAATCTGGCCAGCGCGGGCAACCGTTTCGGCGACCACTTCGGCAACCTAGTGGAAGCGATGCGCTATCACCCCGACCTGGTGGTGATGGCGATTCACATCAAGATGTTCTCGGTCAACGCCAGCTTGGTGAATCCGGTCAACCACGACGAAATCATCTACTATTTCCGCGACGAGCCGGATTACCTCGAGAAATACCGCAAGCGTTTTCGGATTTCCGACGAGCGCTACCGGCAGATCTGGCTGGATTTTCAAATGCGCCGCTTGTCGCAGACTTACCGTTACCGCGGCCTGCTCAACTTCTTCCTCACCGGCGACTATCAACGTCCGGCAACTTCGCTCTCCGATTTGATCAAGGTCGAGCTCGGTTGGCTCGACAAGGTGCTGGTGGAGTCGGCGCGCACCACCCAGGTGGAGCGTAACGAAGACTACTTGTGGAAGGTCATTCCCGAGCATGTCGTCCAACTCAACTACCAGCAGTGCGAGGCGTTCGACTTCTCGGAAGAGAACGTCAACTGGAAAACCTTCGAGGAACTGTGCGGCTACGCGGAAAAGCATAACATCAATCTGATGTTCTACCTGAACCCGATCAATCGTCCGTTCACCGAGCAGAAGGAGTTCTTCCAGTGGGCCGAGACGGTGCCGCTCTTCAAACAGCGCGTGCTGGGCGTAACGCAAAAACACCATCTGCACGTGGCCGACGCGGTGGAGAAGATTGAATACCGTTACTTCTCCGACCTCGACCACCTGAACATGAACGGGCATCGCGAAATGGCCGACTACTTGCTGCCGCACATCGAACGCCAACTTCGGTTGGGGAGGTAGAACGGCCATGCAGATGCAGAGTTGGGCGTTCATCCTCTTCGTGGCCGTGGCGACGCTGCTGTACTGGACGGCGATTCCCCGCCGTTTCCGGCCGCATTTTTTGTTGGCCATCAGCCTGGGCTACTACTTCGTTTGTTCGGTGACCTTCGGCGTCTTCCTGTTGATCTACCTGTACGCCATGTTCGTGATCGGCATTCTGATCGACACCGCCGCCACCAAGCGAGGTCGAACGGCCTGGATGATCGCCGGCGTATCGATCGCACTGGGCCTGCTGTTTCTGTTCAAGGCGCGAGCGACGGTGATCCAGCTCGGCCTGATCCTGATGGGACAGGCGGGTGCGGCGAAGGTCGCGGGCATGCTGGCGGCCAAGATCGGTATTCCGCTGGGCATCAGCTACTTCACCTTCCGGGTCATCCACTACCTGGTCGAGGTCTATCGCGGCAAGGTGGTGCGGGCGACGCCGCTCGAGTTCTTTCTGTATGTGACGTTCTTCCCGGCGATGTTGAGCGGCCCGATTCACCGCTTCTACACCATTGGCCGTGAGGATCCGCGCGACTCGTTCTCGGAGCAGATGCGCACCGGCACGGCGACCACCCGTTTCCGGCTCGACGATTTCAGCTATGGTCTGTGGCGCATTCTCGTCGGCGTGGTGAAGAAATTCGTGGTGGCCGACTTTTTCGCCAAGTTGGCGATGCCGATGACCACGGCGCAGGGCCTGTTGCCGAGTGTGGACACCTGGCAGTTGTGGGTCGCCGCGCACTGCTATTTCGCCTACCTCTACATCGACTTTTCCGGCTACACCGACATGGCCATCGGCCTCGGCCGGCTGTTCGGCTTCCGCATGATGGAAAACTTCAAGATGCCGCTGCTGGCCCACAGCATGCAAGAATTCTGGCGGCGTTGGCACATGAGCTTGACGTACTACGTCATGCAGTACGTCTATATTCCGCTCGGCGGCAGCCGCAAAGGCGCGGCGCGGCAAGATCTGAACATCATGCTCACCATCGTGCTCATCGCCCTATGGCACAACCTCACGCTTAACATGTTCCTGTGGGGTGTGATGATGGGCCTCGCGAGCATCGTGCACAACCGTTACTCGCGTATTAAGAAGCGACTGTTCCCGAACCACCAACCGACGTGGTGGGGCCGCGTCCTGGGCATCATCGGCGTTTGGATGTGGACCGGCACCCTGTGGCCCTTGTTCCACCACGGGCTGCGCGTGGCCTTGATCTACTACATCAAGATGTTCCCCTTCGTGAGTGCTCTGTTCCCGGCCGTGGGTTGGCTGAACAAGGCGGGGGCGTTGATCAAATGAAAGTCAAACAGGTTCTTCAGGAAGTCGGCACCGCGATTTTCATTTGGGGTCTGTTGACCGCGGCCCTGTTGTGGGCCACGGTCGCCAAGGAATTCACTTACGCGATGTTCTGACCGGTCCGCCGCTCGCCAGCCGATCCATCATCCGGATACAAAACCACCATTGACGAGCGCCTCCCTCTCGGCCATATTCCCGCGCGGGGACAGAAAAGTAGGAATGCGAAAAGGCATGAAGAAATACTGGCCTTGGGCCATTGCGATACTCGTTGCGGCGGGACTGGCGATTAGCTTTCTCGGTGCGCATGGTGTGCCCGATGGCCGCCCCAAGCACTTGATTGTCCTGGTGCTAGACTCGGCCCGCCCCGATCACATGTCCGTGTACGGCTACCCAAAGCCGACCACGCCGTTCCTGCAGAGTCAGGCGCGCCAGATGATCGTCTTTGATCGCGCCAAGACGGCGGCGCCGTGGACCGTGCCCAGCCACGCGACCATCTTCACCGGGCTGTGGCCGTCGGAACACCGTTCCAATTGGGGCAACGTGCACTTGGCCGAAGAACGCGAAACGCTGGCCGAGATCCTGGCCAATAAGGGCTTCTTTACCATCGGGTTGTCATGCAATCCGTTTGTGCGCAAACGATACGGGTTCGCGCAGGGGTTCAAGGCCTTCCGCTACGTCAATTCCAACCACCGCTCGGGCGCCGAACGAGTCATCGAACGGCTGGATGGTTGGTTGGGCGAAATCGCCAACAAGAAACGGCGCCTGTTTGTGTTCGTCAATCTCATGGACGCGCACATTCCATACAACTCGAGCCAGTACCGCCTGCAATTCGGCGCCACGCGCCAGGACCCGGTGACCAACCACGGCAAGAAGTGGCAGATAAATGCCGGGGAGATTCCGTTTGCCGACAGCGACCGGGCCGAACACATGGCCGCCTACGATGCATCGATTCGCTTCCTGGATGACGCCGTTCAGCGTCTTTTCGGGATATTGCAACGTTACCAGATGCTGGAAGACTCGATTGTGGTGGTGACCTCCGACCACGGCGAGGGTCTCGGTGCCCACGGCAACTTGGGGCACGAATTAACCGCCTGGGAAGAGCAACTCGCGGTGCCGTTGATGGTCCGCTTGCCGCACGGAGCGCAGGGCGGCAAGCGGGTGGGCGCACTCACCTCGCTCACCGGTCTGGTGCCGCAGGTGTTGGACTGGCTGGACGTCGAACGGCCGGCGGCGTTGGCCCGGCGACCCGGCTTGCTCGATTTCCCGCCCGACGCGGTGACCGCCGAGTACCGCAGCTACTACGGCGACACCGAAGTTGCGGTCAACAAATACATGACCGACCGGCATCCGGATCTGGCGGCCCGCGACCAACACTTGCACGTCGTGTATTGCGATTCGTACAAGCTTTACGTCCGCGCCGACGGCACCCGCATGTTTTTCGATCTGGCCGCGGACCCCGGTGAAACGCGCGACCTGGCCGCGACCAATTCGCCGGCCCTGCTGAAATGCGTGCGCCGCTACGCCGAACTGGCCCGCCAAAACCGCTTCATTCCGTTCAGCGAACGGGTGCTGATCCCCGAGGGCGGCGCACCGACCGACAAGACCGATCTCGAAACGCTCAAGTCGTTGGGGTATTTGGAGTAGTAGCCGCCGCGTTATGGCATCGTCGCCAGCAGATCGCGCGCCGTGACGAAGCGAAAGTCGTCCAACAAGCTGGTGATCTTGCCTTCCATCGTGGTCAAACCGATGTAGTGCTTCAGCCGCGCCTTGAACGGCGCGTGCACGCGCGGCTGACCGGGCACCAATTCCCAGGGGTGAAAGTAAACCACCACCGGCGCGTTTTCCTGCTCGTTGATGCGCCGCATGCCGGCGCGAATCATCGCGTAAGGGTAGGCGCGGAAATAGCCGCCGCCGGCAAAAGGCAGCTTGAAACGGCCGACGACCAGCGTCGCCAACGGCAGTTCCTTGAGCGTGCCGTGTTCGCCGCGGTTGATGGCCGACGGCTGGCGGTAGGTGCCGGCGAAACCGAAGGGCACCGTGCGACCGGGAAACAGGCTGGAGTCGTATTCGAAACCCTCGTCCAGCAACACGTCGAACGCCCACAGCGAGGTGCCGTCGATCGAGAAACTCGGCGCGCGAAAACCCCGCACCGGTTCGCCGATGGTGTCTTCGAGCACGGTCTTGGCCGCGCGCAGATCCATCCGGAACTCGTCGGGCGTCATCGTCCGGACCGGCTCGTGGAAATAGCCGTGGCAGGCCACCTCGTGACCCGCCGCGTGAATGGCGCGCACCAGGCGCGGATGGCGCTTGGCGAGCCAGCCCAGCACGAAGAATGTGGCGTGCACCTGGTGTTCTTCGAGCAGGCGGATGATGCGGTAGGTCGCGTTCGGCGCGACCTGTTCCAGCGTTTCCCAGTCTTCGATGTCGATGGTGTCCGCAAAGTTGCGCACGTGGAAGTAGTCTTCGACATCCACCGTCAAAACATTCTTACGTTTGCCGTCCAGATCGCTCATCGTGTCAAACACACCCGGTCAAAGTAGATCGTATGGCGACGATCTGCCTGTTTGAGGAAGAATAGCACCCGGAACATGTGCCGCAAGTCCAATTCGCGGCCGCCGGCGGCGTGGCGGATCGTCTCCACCGGCAGGCGCACGTGTTGCGCGCGGCCGGTAAGCGCCACCGTGCCGGTATAGCGGTCGGCGAATCGGTCGGACGGCCCTTGGTCGTCGATGCGCACTAGCAACTCGCCACCGGCCAAATCGGGAGCCTCGACGTCGAACTCGAACCAGCGGTAGCCACGCCAGTCCGCGGGAATCTCCCGCAGTTCCAGCGTCGGGAATTCGCCGGTCGGCAACTCGACCGACAAACCCCGCTTACCCGAAGTAACCAGATGCACCGTTTGTTCGAGCCAGTAATGACAACGCCAGGTCAGACGCAACAGGTCACTGGGCGTCTCGAAGTCATTGACCATCAACACCGGTCTCGAACCGCATGCGACAATGGCGCAGAGCAGTAGCAGCAAAACGACAGCGCGGCGCATCATCGGCCTCCGGTCAGCAATACGATTTCGGGTCGCCGGCCCAAGCGCAGCGGCAGAATGCTTTCGCCGATTCCCTTGGTGACGAACATCGGCGTGGCTCCTTCGCGAAACCAACCGTAAGCGTAGTTCGCGCGCGCCGAACCGAACAGCCAGCCCAGCAACTTCTGGGGCGCCCAGATCTGGCCGCCATGGGTGTCGCCGGCCAACAATAGATCCGCCCGGCTTGCCGCAGCCGCGGTGAGCGCCGTCGGGTAATGGGCCAGCACCAGGGTGGGCCGTCGATCGCCCGGCGGCGCGGCCAGTGCGGTGAGCCAGCCGCCGCGTTCCTCGGAATCCAATCCGACCAGCCGTACGGCGCCGTTTTCCAATTCGACTGTTTCGTTGCGTAAGAAGCGCACCGGCAGGTCACGCCGCAACTCGCGCCGGCCCGGCGCGTGGCAATACGCGCAATTGCGGATGCGGCCCATGTAGTCGGAGTCGCCGAGCACGGCGAACACTCCGCCCGGCGCCTGCAATTGCTTGAGGACCTCGATCGTGCGGTCGACGTTGCCCTGATACCAGACCACATCGCCGCCCAGCAACAGATAGTCCGGTCGCAGGGCCGACAAGGTTGCCAGCAGACGCGATCGAATCGGCCAGTCGGCGGTGATGTGCAAATCGGCGACAAACGCAATGCGCCGCGGTCCTAGCGCGCGCGCCAGCGCATCCGGCAGCCGGAGACGAACGACCTCGATCCGGCGCGGCTCGATCTGCCAGGCATAGACCAGTACGGCGAGCAGAACGATGGCGGGGGCGCCCAACAGCCAACGGAATTCCTTCATCGGTGCAACCGCGCGGTGCCGAGGCTGCGGAAATCGCCGCCCGGATTGATGGTGAACCCCTCCAGCGCACGCGTCAGCACTACGTAGTCGTCCGCCCACCACAGGCTGACGTAGACACAGTCCTCCGCCAGTTGCTTTTGCACCAGGCCGTAGAGGCGGCGCCGCTCCAACGGGTCGAACGAGCGGCGCGCGGCGTCCAGCCATTGGTCGACCTGCGCGTTGGCGTAACGGCCGCGATTGCCGCCGGTCGGCGGCACCATTGAGGAATGGAACGCGTAGAACAAATGGTCCGGGTCGGTCACGCCCACCCAGGTCAGGGTGTAGGTTTCGAAATTGCCGCTCTTGATGTCTTCGAAGAAAGTGCCCCATTCGAGACTGCGGCGCTCCAGGCCGATGCCCACGCGCGCGAGCTGTTCGGCGATGACCTCCGCGATGCGCATACGCAGCTTGTTGGTGCTGGTCTTGTACGACAACGTGAAACGTAAGCCCGGACCATCGCCGTCGGGATCGATCCGGCCCGCTTCGTCCAGCAATTGCTTCGCCAGCGCCGGGTCGTAAGGATACTGCCGCACGTCGCCTTCGTAGGCCCAGTTGCTTGGCGCCAGCAGGCCGGTGGCCGGCCGTGCCATGTCGAACAACAGTGTTTTAATGATCTGCCGCCGGTCGATGGCGTGCGCGATCGCGCGACGCACCCGCACGTCGGATACCAGGCCCCGCGGATCGGTCAGGTTGAACCCGAGGTAGCTGTAGTTGATGCCGGGCTGGCGCATGAGCTGCATACCCGGCAGGTCGGCAAAGAACTTGACTGCGTAAGGCGGCACCGCGCTCAGCACCAGATCGACCTCGCCTTTTTTCAGTCGCAGCGTGCGGCTAGTGTCGTTGACGACGACGTCGAAGACGATACGGCGGATGGGCGGTGCGCCGCCGCGGTAGCGCTCGTCGGCTTCCAGAACGACCTGCCGCCCGCGTTCGAACGACGTCAGGCGGTAGGGGCCCGAGCCGATCGGCGTGGCCGCCAGTGCCGCCGGGTCGGTCAGCCGTGCCGGTACGATCGGCCGGGTCATCTTGAGCAGAAACGGCGAGAACGGCTCCGACAGACGGATCACCACCGTGCGGTCATCCGGCGTCTCGATGGCCGCAATGCGCGCGTAGCTGTCCTGGCTCGGGCACTGGTTGGCCGGGTCCGCCAGAAAGCGGAACGTTGTGGCGACGTCGGCACTGGTCAGCGGTTGCCCGTCCTGCCAATGCAGGTTCGGCCGCAGCACGAAACGGTAGGTAGTTTCGTCCACCACCTCGTAGCTTTCGGCGAGGGCCGGCACAACCTCGCCGTTGGGGGCGTCGGTCAGCAGGCCTTCATAGATCAGTGGGATGATGCGCGTCGAATAGGCGTCAGTCGCGAACCGCGGATCGAGGTTGGTGGGGTTGCCCTCCAACGCGATGCGCAAAGTGTCGCCCGGCGGCGGAGTGGAGCCGCAGGACGCCAGGAACAGGATCAGCCACAGCCCGGCCAGCCGGCCGGCGAATTTCGGTTTCATATCGGTGCCCAGAATGACAGCGTGGCGGGCGATTTTCAACGGAGGGTCACAGCCCGTGGGCTAGGTTCATTCCCTCGAGCTTGTCCAGTTCGCTTTCCTTCTCTTCCAGTCGCTGGGTGAACTTGGCCGCCAGTGATTTCAGATCCTGATCCTTCGGTTCGGCCTCCAACAGACGCCGGCATAAAATCAGCGCTTCGTCGAGCAGGCTGATTTCCAGTTCGATCTGCGCGATGACCGCCGCCATACCCAGTTCTTCGATGCCCTCCGCCAACATTTCCTGCTTGCGCAGTTGGGCGCGCTTTTGTTCCTCGGTCAGCGGCATCTCGGGCCGGTTGCGTTCGGCGCCGAGGGCTTCGCTGGTCAGCTTGTCGGCCACGGAATCGATAGAACCTTCAAGGTCCTCGAGCGTGTCGAGCGTCTGGTCGGTAGCCCGTTTGATTGCCGCACGGTCGGTTGTGCGGACTGGCGCATCCTCGGCAATGATGTTCCGGATATCGACCACTGACGACTTGCGATTGGCCAGGTCATAGATGTCGACGCCTTCTCCAACCTGGCCCAGTTGCGCCATCTCGGCCTGCCGCCGCAGCTGCATGCGGATGTTACGCATCTCGAAATCGAACGGCACCTTTTCAATGACTTCTTCCAGCAGCGCCTCAGCCTTTTCCCGGTCGTTGAGCCGGGCATAGAGCTTGATCAGGCTCTTGTTCAGCTCGACGCTGTCGGTGACCACGTTTCGCACCAGTTCCAGTTCGCGTTTGGCGTCGGCTAGCCGTCCCTGGCGCAAGAAGACCTTGCCCAACACCTCGTGGCAGGCCAGGTAGCGGGGAAAGATTTCTAGCCCGATCCGGCAGACTTCTAGCGCGTCGTCAAACAGGCCGACGCGGCGGAAACAGTCTGCTAACGGCGCGTACACCTTGGCATAGCGATCCCGCCGGATGCGCTGGCTGAACTTCTGGATGTTGCGCAGAACTCGCTCTTCCATGGTTTCTCGTCAAACGCGGACCGCAGCCCGCCTGGCCGCGGCCGCCTACTTAGTCGATTCGATCCGTTTCTTGAAAGCCTCAAGCATTTTCGGCAACTGGCTTTCCTGCAGCATCTTCAAGACGCTGGACGGCACCAGCAAGCCGAACTCGACATCTACCGTATAGGTCGCCTCGGTCTTGCCTTTGCCCTGTTCCTTCAGAGACCAACCGCCGCTGTTCTTCTTCATAAAGCCTTTGACCAGCTTCCATTCCCAGCTCTTGCCCGGCGTGCCCCACAGGTCGAGAGTGTAGGAGATCTCCTTGATCACCTTCACTTTGAACTCGGCCTGCAGCTTGTCCTTGCCGTCCCGCTTGATAATTTTAACTTCCTTCAGTTCTTCCAGGAACTCCGGGTAGCGCTCCAGGTCGCAAATCACCTGATAGCATTTCTCCGGCGTCGCATTGATGACGATCGTTCGTTCGGACTTCGGCATCGATGAACCTCCTGAAACCGTCACATAAAACGAATCGGCAGCGGCATGAACGTCCCTACCAACGCCAACAGGCACAGAACCCCAATCAACCAGCGTGCCGGAGTCAACGGTTCGTCCGGCACACGCACCGGCGGATGGTCCAGGCCGATCACATAAACCAACACCCCCCAGACCAACCACATGCCGCTGGCCGGGGTGACATCCAAATAGTACTCCATCGCGATCTGCGCCAGCAAAAGCGCGATGAACAAGTTGCGCTCCAGTTTACGGCGCGCCGGACGCAAACTCAAGACGAGCGCCATGAGGCATAGCCCGACAGCCGGGATCAACTGCAGATACGACTTGAGTTCCAAGTCGCCCAGCGCGCCAAAGCAGACCAGGGAGACAAAGACCAGCCGGGAAACCACCCGGCTGCCCCGGCCCAGTAGCGCGTGGGAAATATGTCCGCCGTCGAGTTGCGAGGTTGGAATCAGGTTCAGCGCGGTGACGAAGGTGCCAAACCAGCCGGCCAATGCGATCGGGTGCAACATGACATCCTGTCCCGCCGGCAACGTTCCATGAATCAGCCAGCGCAACAGCATGAAAAACAACGATTCGCCGAAGACCATCACTCCGGCCAGTTCTTTGCCCGTCGGCAGTGGCTCCACCCGGCTCAGCGTCAGCCCGACCGCGGTCAGCGCCAGCGCGAACACCAGCCCGGCCAACGGACCCGCCGCGCCGATGTCCAGCAATTGCCGCCGGGTGCGGATCGGCGTGCGGATTCGAATGAACGCGCCAAAAGTGCCGATGCCCAGCGGGTAGGGGGGCGCCGGCAGGAACAGCGGTAGTGTGGCGTCCAGGCCATGCCGGCGGCAGGCCAGGAAATGCCCCAGTTCATGCGCCAGGAGAATCGACAACAGTGCCGCCGGGAACGACAGCGCCTGTAGCACGTATTCCAGGGTCGGCAGCGACGAATCGGATAGGTACAACCCCGACCAGAACAGGGTCAGGGTCGTGGCCGCGAGCAAACCGAGATTGACCGCCGGATGCCGGTGGGGTGGCGTACGGCGCGGTGGTTTCGTCGCGGCGGGCGGTGGCGGGGGAGAAACGTCGCGCGGGTCCGAAAGATCGGCGCCTGACTCGGTCAGTCGGCGAACCCTTTCTCGTTCTTCTCCTGTTCCTGCTTGCACCGGATGCATAGTGTCGCTACCGGGCGGGCCTTGAGCCGCTGCGGATGAATCTCCGCCCCGCAGCTTTCGCAGATGCCGTAAACGCCCTCTTCGATCTTCTTCAGCGTCTTGTCAACCTTAGCCAGCAACATGGCCTCGCGGTCACGCAGACGCAGATTCAACGTTTGGCTGGCTTCCGAACTGGCGACGTCACCCTCGTCGTTTAAATCGTCGAGGTTCGGATTCGTGATGTTGTCCATCGTCTTAACGGCGTTGGACAGAATCCGATCGCGCTCGCCCAGGAGCTTCTTCTTGATTTCATCCAGGTCGCGTTTTCTCATCGTTCGCCCTCCCCCCGTCCGCACCGTTAGGTTCCAACAGGGACCTTACCGCAGGCGGCAGGTAGACCGTTTCGAAGTTGAAAGACCGTAACTCCCGCGCGAGTGCCGCGATGCGCTCGCGGGTGCCCAACCGACGATCAATGATGATCGTGTCCACGCCCCGAATCTTACACGCCCCGCTGGTGTTCTTGACGTCGCCGGTGGCTAACTTGTCGTAGCGCACCACCACGCCCACCGCCTGGGCGGCCAGTTCGAGAGCTTCCAGGATCGCCTGATCGTCCGGAACGGCCTTCCCGGGTTCCTTATGTTCTAAATGATCGGCATTTCGATCACTCATCTTAACTCCCGCCGGGGGAAACGAAAAGTATGACCATATACACCGGCCGTTCAACCATTGCAAGTGGCTTCGCAGCGACAAGAAAAGCCAATCTTGAGGCGAAGTTGCCTTCGAATGATTCCCCGGTAGCGTCAAGAGTTTTGTGTCAGGAGTAGGGGTGCGTTAGTTCCCTCCTTGTG
>CAZEDX010000010.1:0-64766 GCA_964511015.1 uncultured bacterium
GGCCAATGAATGGCGTACAATGAAGGCTAGTCTAGAAACGTTTTGGACAGCAGTGAGATTATGCATAACCGGGTCATGCCAAGTCGACCTGCGGCGGCTTGGCCGTTTCCCGGAACTCGATCGCACATAAAAACACGTATCGGGCCATTACACGACGGGGAACAGGTTGAGTTCTTCTCTCCAAGCCTTAGCCACTCTTGGGCTCTCTCTTCTCCGGTTATCTCCTCACAACCTTCGAAACCGCCTTCGCCTCTCTCATCTCGAAGGCTTTCGCGATCGGTGTTGTTCAGAGGACTGTTATTTGAGTATTTATACGGCTGCACTACCGACTCCGGAAAATTCGGTCCTTCAGCCTGCACATACCTTCCCACCGCCGGGTCGTAGTACCGGTGCCAGTTGTGGTTCAGTCCCGTCTCCGCGTCATAGTACTGGCCCGGCATTCTGTTGTTCATCGTCACCGCCGTGCCGTCGACGTCGGGGTCTTCGTTGACGGACACCGCTTCGCCGAACGGAGCGAAGGTCGCTTCCCACACCGCGTTGCCGTCGGTGTTGGTCAGCATGACCGGGGTGCCGAGCTGGTCGCCGTGAACCCGATTCACGTTTGACATCCTCTGAATGTCGCCTGCGTAAGCTCGATTGTCGTACAGCGTCGGGGTCAAGACAACGGTGGGGGTGCAATTGACTCACGCTGTTATGGGTGTCACCCGAATTCTCGTTGCCTGTCGCACCGGCATGCGTTCCGTACCTCGAGAATATTGTTGGATCGTCTCGACCGCTGCGCGACATGGATGGCTCCAGTTCAACCCGAACTCGAAAAACAATAGGCGTCGATCATGGGGTTACGCAGCATGCCCACTGTCACCTATTTTCGCCGGTTCGGCCCGCCTGGCACCACTGCCTCTACTCCGGTGCGCAAAGCGGCGAACCGTTACCCTGGGTGAGCATGCCGACGAGAGAACCCTGGCCGGTGGGCAGATCGATCTAGTTGACGGATCCGTTCTTGAACTCGTAGAGCAGGCCGTCGTTGTCGATCGGCACGTTCGCCGATCAGAAACAAACCGGTCGGCCGTCGCCATCATCGGCGGCGGCATCGCTGTTGGCTCCGCCGAGCCAGGCGGTGATCAACAGGATACGCGAGATGCGAAGCAAAGGAGTGTGACATCACACGCGGACGTTCTTCCCTTGTCATTTTGGCTCGGGCGGGCGTAGAGTGGGCACACATCGGCACCGGAGGTTGGCTACATGGTTCGGCGCGCGTGGGGCTTGGCATTCGTGTTGTTGTTCGCGCTGTGCGGCACGGCCGGGGCGCAAGCGGACTTGGGCGGCGTGGTCGACGATGCGCTGTCCGATCTGAGTCTCGGCGCGGCCATCTCGCTCGGCACGGCGTTGGACGGCAACGGCAATCTGGCCGGGGAATCGACGCGCTTCGCGGCGAATGTCGGCGCGGTGTACTGCCGGGTGGTGATGATCGGCGCGGACCGCAGCCATACGTTGACGCTAACCTGGTACCGGGAAGGACAAGAAGTCGGGCGCTCGGCACTGACGCTCGCGCCCGGCGGCGCGGCCACGGACCGGCGGGCGGTCGCGGCGGCGCAGACCGGCTCATGGCGCGTGGAAGTGACCGACGAGACCGGCAACGTGCTGGCGGTGGTGCCGTTCATCGTCGGCCAGCCTTCCGAGTCGGGGCAGCCGATCAAAAAACCGACGTCAACTCCGACGCCTACGCCGCTTGGACAGTGATTGCGGCTTGAGCGTATCGCGATCGTCCAGACGCCGACTTTGCCCTTGACCGTTTTTCCGCGCGGATGGTATAAAACGATGTTTTTCGATCTGGTTACGCCGGCACGGGAGCAGGTCCTTTGTGCCGTGCTTTTGAGGAGGATTTGATGGTCAATCGTGGTCTGTTGTTGGTGTTGCTGGGGCTGTTCGTCCTGGCCTTGGCCGGCTCGGTACTGGTCGCTTGCGAAGAAGACGAGGTGGAACTGCCGCAGAACGACACCGGCGATCTGTGTGCCTTCTGCACGGAAGAAGAAGCCGACGATGATGCCGGCGACGACGATGACGATGACGATGACGACGCCGATGACGACGCCGGCGACGATGACGACGACACCGGCGACGACGACGATGATGACGACGACTGGGCCGAGGATGAAGGTGGCCCGACCATCTCCGACGCCGCGTGGAACCCGGAAGAAGTCAGCTTGGGTGGTGAGGATGTCTCCTCCACCCTGTCCGTATACATTTGCGATGCCGAAAACGACTTGCTGGTCGGCGAAACCTGGGGCGATCTGTACGTTTGGAACGCCGGCACCTCCGAAGGCTTCCTGACGGATAACCCGATGAGCCTCAGCGGCTGGTCGGCCCTATTGAAGAACGGCACCGACTGCGCCGAACCGACCAAGATCGCGATCAAGGTCGGCTTCTCCGGCGCGCCGATGGGCGAATACTGCGCCGACCTGGGCGCCACCGACGGCAACGGCAACCGTTCGGCGAAGCTCACCAACATCTGCGTGACGATCGTTCCGTAAATTCCGCGCTTCGTAAAAGCGAAGAACGCCCGGGGCAACCCCGGGCGTTTTTTTTTTGCCGTGCGCCTGCCCGCGCGAGAAACGCTAGGAAATCAGCTTGCGCAAGCGGTCGCCCTTCTCGCGCAGATCCTTGGTCAGTTGCCGGGCAGTGGTGAGGCACAGCTCGGTGGCGGCGGAAACGCGGTAGATCTCATCGGCGACCATGGCGAAGCCGCTGGTTTTGTCGCCGGTGCGCGCGGCCTCGATGGTGGCGTTGAGGGAGAGTTGCGAGAGGGCGTCGGTCGCGTGGTCGAGATCGATGGTCAGATCGCGCAGCAGGTCGGACAGATCGATCATCAGATCGGCCGCCTCGCCGAGCAGGCGCTGGTCCATCATTTGGCCGGAGCCTTCGGCGGTCAGTTGCGCGTCGAGCGAGGCCAGCCACAGGCGCGTCACCGCGGCGGGCACCGTCGTGGTTTCCGGCGGCCGCGCCGCGTGTACGGCGGCAAACAGTTCCTCGTCGTCGGTCACCGACAGCAAGAGGTCGGGGCGCAGGGCCAACAGCGGCTCGGGCCGGTCAAAGGTATCCAGACCGACAATGCGACCTGCCAACTCCGCCAGGGCGCCGGGCTCGCGGTCGCACACGCCGATCACCAATACGTCTTCCAGCCGCACCAGCGCATCGAGCAGCCGCAATGCCTCGTTGCCCGCGCCGAGAATGCCGATCCGCCGCATGGTTTGCTTCCCCTGTGGCCGGGCGTTTTGCCCCGCGGTACGCGCTTACTTTTCGGCCAGTCGGGCGACCGAGGTGACCAGCGAGCCTTCCTCGATTTCGAACAAACGCACGCCCTGGGTGTTGCGGCCGATCACCCGGATGTCGCTGACCGGCAGCCGGATGATCTTGCCGGAATCGGTAACCATCATGATGTGATCTTCCTCGGTCACCTGCATCACCGCCACGACGTCGCCATTGCGTTCGGTGGTCTTGATCGTGATGATGCCTTGGCCGCCACGGCCCTGAGTGCGGTACTCTTCTTCCGGCGTGCGTTTGCCGAAGCCTTTGGCGCACACCGTCAGCAGCGATGCGCCGGGCACGACCACTTCCATCGACACCACTTCGTCTTTCGGCGCCAGCGTGATGCCGCGCACGCCGCGGGCCTGGCGGCCCATCACGCGCACATCGGTTTCCTTGAACCGGATGGCTTTGCCCTGGCGGGTGGACAGAATCACTTCTTGGCTGCCGTCGGTGAGCTTCACGCCGACGACGTGGTCGCCTTCGTCGATGTCCAGCGCGATGATGCCGGTCGAGCGCGGGTTGGAGAAGGCCATCAGCTCGGTGCGCTTCACCACGCCCTGGCGGGTGGCGAAGACGACATAGCGCCCTTCCTGGAATTCGCGCACGTTGAGCACGGCGGCGATTTTTTCCTTCGGGTCTTGCAGCGCGACCAGGTTGACGATCGCCTTGCCGCGGCTGGCGCGGCCGGCCTGCGGCAACTGGTACACCTTAAGCCAATACACGCGGCCGGCGTCGGTGAAGACCAGCACGTAGTCGTGCGTGCTGGCAATGAAGACCTGCTCGACGAAGTCCTCTTCCTTCGTCTCCATGCCGATCTTGCCCTTGCCGCCTCGGTGTTGGGCGCGATACAGCGAGAGCGCATTGCGTTTGATGTAGCCAGTGTTCGACACGGTGACGACCATGTCTTCTTCGACGATGAGGTCTTCGATGGTCAGGTCGCCGGTGTCCTCGACGATTTCGGTGCGGCGGTCGTCGCCGTACTTCTGCTTGATCTCGAGCAGTTCGTCTTTGACGATCTGCATCAGCAGCTTTTCGTTGGCCAGGATCTCCTGCAACCGGGCGATCAACTTGATCAGCTCGTTGTATTCCTCGACGATCTTGGCCCGCTCGAGTCCGGTCAGGCGCTGCAGGCGCATTTCCAGAATCGCGACGGCCTGCCGCTCGGACAGGTCAAACTCTTTCATCAAGCCGGCGCGTGCGTCGTCGACGGTCTTGCTCTTGCGAATGAGTGTGATCACCGCGTCGATGTTGTCCAACGCGATCTTGAGGCCTTCCAAGATGTGCGCGCGTTCCTCGGCCTTGCGCAGTTCGAAGCGGGTGCGCCGGGTGACGACTTCGCGCCGGAAGGCGATGAACTCGGCGAGAATTTCGCGCAGGTTCAGGATCCGCGGTTCGCCGTTGACGATGGTCAGCAGGATGATGCCGAAGGTCGTCTGGCAACTGGTCAGCTTATAGAGCTGATTGACGATCACCGCGCTGACCGCTTCGCGCTTGAGCTCGAGCACCACGCGCACGCCGTCTTTGTCGGATTCGTCGCGTAAATCGGCGACACCCTCGATGTGCTTCTCGCGAATCTGCTCGGCGATCTCCTCGACCAGCCGCGCCTTGTTCACCTGATAGGGGATCTCGGTAATGACCACGCTTTCGCGATCGTTGCGCTTGTTGGTTTCGGTGGTGATGCGCGCACGCACAATCACCTTGCCGCGGCCGGTGGTGTAGGCTTCGACCACGCCTGCGCGGCCGTAGATGAAGCCGCCGGTGGGGAAGTCGGGGCCGGGGATCAGCTGTAGCAAATCGGCCACACTGGTTTCGGGTTCGTCGATCAGCTTCGCCAGCGCATCGACGACTTCGCCCAGGTTGTGCGGCGGAATCTTGGTCGCCATGCCGACCGCGATACCTTCCGCGCCGTTGACCAGCAGGTTCGGCAGGCGCGACGGCAACACCGTCGGCTCTTGCTTGCTTTCGTCGTAGTTGGGCTGCCAGTCGACGGTTTCCTTTTCAATATCGGCCAGCAGTTCGGCCGCGGCGCGCGCCATGCGCACTTCCGTGTAGCGGTAGGCCGCCGGCGGATCGCCATCGAGCGAACCGAAATTGCCTTGGCCGTCAACCAGCGTATAGCGCATGGAAAAATCCTGCGCCATGCGCACGACAGTGTCGTAGATCGCGGCGTCGCCGTGCGGGTGATAATTACCCATGACGTCGCCGACGATGCGCGCCGACTTGCGGTAAGGCCGCCCGGGCAGGTTGCCGGTGTCATGCATGGTGAACAGGATGCGGCGATGCACGGGCTTGAGTCCGTCGCGCACATCCGGCAGCGCCCGCCCGACAATGACGCTCATCGCGTAGTCGAGGTACGACTGCTTCATTTCATCTTCGATGTTGACCGGCTGCTTCTGTTCCAAATACATATCTACAAATACCCTTCACATGTCGTCGAAATACGGACGGCCGAAGCGCGTCGGATGAATATACCAAATAGACCCGCTGGGGTCAAGGACAAAACACAAGATGTTGAGGTGAAATTGCCTGAAATTTCGAGATGTTGTGCATCGTGACAAGGCGGCTGAGCCGCGGAAAAAAGCTTACCGCCAAGCGCGCCCCACAGTGGCCGTCGGAATGCCTTTTTTCACTTCGCACTTCATCCGTACACCTTTTCGTGCTATCCATAAGCGATATTCCGTCTCCCGGAGAATGTGTTTGCCGCGTTTGGTCGTTCTGCTTCTGCTGGCGATCGCCACAGGCTTGGCTGCCTGCAACCCGGCTTATCTGCCGGTGCCGGCAACCGGCATTTTGGAGACGGAAGAAATCGAAATGGGAGCCTACGGCTCGTTCGGTTATATCGGACGGCAGGTCCGGCCGCTTGGCTTCCGGGGTGTGGTGGCGAACTTCGGCGTGTTTCTACGCAAAGGCGTGGCCCAAGGCATCGACTGGACCATCACCGCCGACACCTGGGGCGTGACCACCGCGTTCGGTTTCGCCCAGAACGACGAGGCCGACACCGTGCTGCGCGGCCGCGTCGGCGCGGGCTGGTTGAGCGCAATGGCCGGCCTGGACTGGGCCACCCGCCTCAGTGAAGGAGAAATGACCGACTACGCCGTCGGCGGCACGCTGGTGGCCTGGATCGGCGACGCTTTCTGGACCGACGACCCGGGCCTGACCTACGGCTTCCGTATCGGGGCGTTGGGCCAGGTCTGTGCCGAGCCGCGCTGGAAAGCCCCCGTGTCCGGCGGTCTCCGGCTGGACTGGGCGCCGCTTTCGTTCGGCGGCCGCGGGTCTTCGGAAACGATCCTCGACCTGATCGGCGGCACGCGCAATCCGTTCGGCCGGCCGTACGGCTCGCGCTATTTCGACGTCGAAGGCTGGCCGCGGCCCCGGGCGTCCTTCGACTGGGCCGCCTGGACCATCACCGGCGGGCCGGCCATCACTTACCATCAGGAGCGTGGCACCTGGGAACAGGGCGGCGAGAAGGAAGAGGAATAGGCGCATGCCGACCAAGGAGATCAACGAGCTTCGCGCGCAAATCGACGAGCTGAACCAGCGGCTGCTGGAGGTGCTGAACCGCCGGGCGGAGCTGGTGCTGCGGATCGCCGAATGCAAGCGCGCGGCCGGCTTGCCCATGTACGACCCCGCCCGCGAGATGGAAGAGCTGACCGCGGTGGCCGGCCGAAATACGGGGCCATTCACCGACGCGACGGTCAAACGCCTGTTCACCGAGGTCTTCCGGGCCAGTCTCGACCTGCAACGAGGCCGGCGCGATGAAACGTTGCGCGTCAGCCGGGCCTTTCACGCCGGGGACACCGTGTTCGAAGTCGGCGGGGTGAGCATCGGCGGGGCGCCTTTGCTCATCGCCGGACCGTGCGCGGTGGAGTCGGCCGAGCAGATCGACCAGGTCGCGGTGGAACTCGCCCGCCGCGGCGTGCACGTGCTGCGCGGCGGCGCCCACAAACCACGAACCAGCCCCTATAGCTACCAGGGGCTTGGCGACGAAGGCTATCGGTTGCTGGCCGAGGCCGCGCACCGCCACGGCATGGTCTGTGTCAGCGAAGTGCTGGACGAAGCGGGCGTGCGGGCGGCGGCGGAATACGTCGATATTCTGCAGATCGGCGCGCGAAACATGGCCAATTTTCGACTGCTGGAAACGGCCCGCGCGGCCGGGCGGCCGGTGTTGCTCAAACGCGGTCCGGGGGCCACGCTGGAAGAGTTGCTGCTAGCCGCAGAGTACCTGATCATCGGTACGCCCAACATTCTGCTTTGCGAACGCGGGATCCGCACGTTCGAAACCTGGACCCGCCATACCCTCGACATCAGCGCCGTGCCGTTGCTCCGGGAACTATCGCATTTGCCGGTGGTGGTGGACGTCAGCCACGCCGCCGGCCGGCCCGACATTCTGGCTCCCCTGGCGCGCGCCGCCCTCGCCGCCGGAGCCAACGCAGTCATGATCGAGGTTCACCCCAGCCCCGCACTCGCGCTGTCGGATCCCGAACAACAGATTGATTTCGCGGGATTCGACCAGTTTCTGGCGGCAATCCAACCGTTGCTGGCGTAGGCTATCTCAACTATAGCCCCGTCTACGGACTTACTTAAGACCGTGGCTAGTGTTCTTTCGCACGCTTCCCGTGCTCGCGGGGCTTTTCGCAGGGAGATGGGAAGCAGGAATGCCCCGGACCTTCCGGATGGTCAAACAAAAAAGGGCCCCGGTTTCCCGGGGCCCCTTTGACGCTAGGATCAGCTCGCAAACTTACGCAGCGGGCATCGTGACGCAAAGTTCTTCCAGCAGGTTCGAGAAGCTGCCGGCCGCGTCGGTCGCTTCGATGTCCACGCAATAGTCGCCAGCCGGCGGCGGCGAGGCTTCTTCACCGAACAGGATGTTGATGCCGGTCTGGACCGGGGAGTTGCAGTCGCCAGCCGCGCTCAGGTCGATTTCAGGCGGGTTGTTGAAGTCTTCCCAGTCGATCGGCTGATCTTCCAGGAACTGGTCCGTGGTGCCCGACAGGTAGAAGTACACGGCGCCGCCACCGAGCAGGTCGTTGCCGGTGTCGCAAACCGACCAGAACAGAGCGGAATACCAGTAGTTCGCACCCTGGAATTCGGCAACTTCGAGTTCAGTCGGATCCCAGCCGCCATCGCTCAGAACCGGCGGATGATCGTCGTCGTCGTCGCCAGTGTCGTCGTCGTCGTCGCCAGTGTCGTCATCGTCGCCAGTGTCGTCGTCGTCGTCGCCAGTGTCGTCGTCAGCCCCATCGTCGTCGAAAATGTCGTCGTCGGCCGAGGTGTCGTCGTCGTCGTCGTCATCGTCGCCCGAGCTGCAAGCAACGAAGGCGCCGAGGCTCAACACCATAGCGGCGATGAGCGCAAACAGGAACAATTTGCTAGACCACAGCTTCATACTAAATTCCTCCTTCAAGGTTTTCATTCCGGCCCCAATGGGCACCGGCATTGTCCGTCGGCTCCCAGACGAACAGTACACGGCCCACACGGGCATAACTGCTGTTGGACAACCTTTTCACAGAACAAAGCTGCCCCGGCTCTTTCGGGCGGGTACACCCGCTAGAGCTTGGACACTCACATAACAAACTTCGGGGGGGCGGTCAAGTCTAAAAAAACTGTATGGAAGTATCAGAAATCTGAATGGTTTTACCAATGAACGAGTTTTTTCGCGGCCTAGACCCTGCGAATTCGGGTTGGCGGCGGGGAAAGCAACGGCAGTACCGAGCTTGACGATAGAGAAATCCTCGTGCTAGGACCGGCATTGCACCGGAGTAACTGATGCGCTGTCCTAAATGCGGCTACGTATCCTTTGACGACCTCGACCGCTGCAAGCGGTGTGGACATGATTTGTCCACCAAGCAGCGCGCGCGTGGGTGGGGGGTACCGGCTCGCACACGGCCGGGCGGCGACGAAGCCAGGCCGCACAAGCTCGCGGATTTTCTCAAGAAAGAGCCGCTCACGCCCCGAACGTCTGACGAGACTTCGCTTCGCGGCGAACAAGAATCGGTGCATCGCCAGTTGGAAATCCTCGATCAGGAGCGGCAGCGTCTACGTCGCGCTTCGCTGGAGTTCGAGCAGCGGCACCAACAATTGGAAAAGAAGTTACGGGAAGAGATCGCGAGCGAGCGGCGCGCCGCTCAATCCGAGGTGGCGCGGCTGCGCCAGACGCAAGCCAACATGCTGGAAGAACTTGCCGCGCTCGAGCGCAATCGCAAACAGGCGGAAGAAACTTTCCGCCGCTTGGCGGCCGATCGCGAGAGGCTGGAAAAGCAAGAAGCCGATCTAGCGCAACGGCGCGAGGCCATGCGGCAAGAAGAGGAGCGCGCCAACCGCATCGAACAGGAAGTTCGCCGCCTGTCGGAAGTATCGCAGCAGCTGAAAGAGGAACAGGAGCGGTTGCGCAAAGAGAAGGAAGAGGCCGAGCTGGCCCGGCTGGCCGCCGACCAGGCCCGGCAAGAGGCCGAGAACATGCGGCGCGAGGCCGAGCAAGCCCGCAAGGAAGCCGAGCAGCAGGCTGCCGCTCACGCCGAGGCCGTTAGGCGCCAAGCTGTCGAAGCCAAATCCACCGAGTTTGCAGCCGAGCGCGAGCGTTGGCGAAACTCGTTGCGCAGCGACCACAAACCCAGCGCCGATGACTTCGTCAAGATGCTGGGCAGCCGCCGGCGGGAAGAGCCGGACGAATCGTCGCCGCCGAGCCTCCGAGGCCTGATGGTGGTGAAAGAAGAAGAACTGACCGGTGACGACGAAGTGGTCGAACTGGAGGAATATGAGGACGCGCCATCCCTGGTCGGCGAGCCGGTCGAGGTCGTTCCCCCGCGCTATCACGTTGTTGCCAAGGGTGGTTTGATCTCCCGGGTCGTGGCCGCCGGGGTGGATCTGAGCCTGCTGCTGGTCGTTCTGGGTATTTTTCTCGTCATCGGGCGACTAGTGACCGGCGGCTCGGCAAGTCTGTCGGCCATGTTGACCAATCTAGCTATGCCGTTCTACCTGCTTTTCGTTCTGCTGGCCTTGCTTTACGTCACCTACCTCAATGGGTCGAGCGGACAAACCTTGGGCAAGCGCTTGCTGGGACTAAAAGTACTGACCACCCACGGCGAACGCCTGGGTTACGTCAACGCGTTCTTGCGTTTCGTGGCGATGTTGTTTTCAGTGGCGTTGCTCGGCTTGGGCGTACTGGCGATCGGTTTGGATCCTAACAAGCAGGGTTGGCACGACAAGATCGCGCGCACGGTTGTGATTCGCGCCTAGGGCCAACCACACCGCTTCTGACTTGACGCCTCAGAGGAAAATTCGGATACTCGTATAACTTTTCCGGCGAAAGGCACGGATGGGTGTGTCTCCTCATCCATCGCCGCAGAAGCACGACGAAAAATGCGTGCTCGCGCGTTCGGTCGCACGTCGCGGGCCAAGGGGCCATAGGTTTTGAAAGACATTTTTTCCGATGACCTGTTGAACAAAATCGACGGCGCGATCGAAAAATCGATCAGTAAGCGCACCTTCGGCGTCGGCGAGACGATTGCCGGGCGCTACAAGGTGGAGCGTGTCGTCGGCCGTGGCAATTTCGCCTTCGTGTATCGCGTTCTCGACACACAGACCGGCAAAAAACGCGCGCTCAAGACCTTTTACGAGAAGCTTACCGAGCGCGCGGGCGCATTTGACGCTTTGCGCAACCTGGCCGATCGGTTGAAAGAGACCAATCATCCGAACCTGGTGCGCGTGTACGAATGCGGCACCGATGGTTCGTTGGTGTTTTTTGTCGAGGAATTTGTCAGCGCCTTTACCCTGGAACGGGTGGTGCGCGCGGTGGCCGAGCAGCCGGCCAATGTCGGTTTCCCGATCGACCAGATGGCCGAAATCGTCGGCCAGACTTGTTTGGCTCTGGAAGACCTTCCCGACCTGCCGCATCTGGGCTTGAACCCGCACAACATTTTCGCCAGCAAAGCCGGGGTAAAAGTCGCTGACTTGGGCATTGCCGGCGCTTTGCGCAACGCGCTCGACGACAAAGACCTCGCCGTGCTGTCCGGCCGCACCTTCATGGCGCCGGAGTTTTTGAAACGCGGCGAAGCCAGCAGCGCGGCCGACGTCTACAGCCTGGGCAAGATGCTGGAATATCTGCTTACCCTCACCATGCCGAAACCCGGCGTGGAGCCCTTGCACGTGCGGGGCGAGCATCCGCGCGCGTTGCTCGATCTGGCGCGCAGCGCGGGCGACCCCGACCCCGACCTGCGCCTGCCCAGCGCGGGCGCCTTCCTCGGCGCCTTCGAAGCCGCGCGGCGCGCGCCGCTGGCGGCGGAGGCCGAGGTGGAAATCACCGCGGAGGATCGGTTGGCCGCGGCCGCCGAGCGAGCCGACGAAGCTTTGGCCGAAGTCGCCGCCAAACCGATCGAAAAAGTGCCAGCGCCTACGGAGTTGGAGCGTTCGGCGGAAGCCGCTTTCTTCGGCGAAGCGCTGCCGACCGAACAGCCCGGCGCGCTCCCGTCGATCCAGGCCGAGATGCCGCCGTTGCCCGCCGCCAAACCGGCGGTAGTCCCCTTGCCGAAAGTGGTCGCCAAGGAACCGGCCAAAAAGAAGTTCCCGCTCGGCATCGCCGCGGCCATTGTGTTGGCGCTGGCCGGCGTGTTGGTCTTTGCGCTCCACGATCGCTTCTTCCCGAGCAACAGCGGCACCCCCGTCAAGCCGACTCCGGTCGTCGATACCAACACCTTCGATCTCGAGGGCATCTCAATCAAACCGGAACCGGGCGGACCGACCTTCGAAGAAATGATCGGCGTGCTGCTGAAGCAAGCTACCGATTACGTCAAGCAGAACCAGTTGACCGATCCGCCGGACGACTGTGCGCTGGCGTTGTACAACCTGATTCTGGACATGGATCCGAAAAACCAGGCGGCGCGCGACGGCATCACCGGGTTGGAGCAGCGCTATCTCACGCTCGCCCGCGCATTCATGTCGAGCAAGAATTACGAACGGGCCACCTGGTCGTACCGCAAGGTGCTGGTGGTCAACAAAGACAGCAAAGAGGCGCGCGATCAACTGGCCCAACTGGCGCGCATGGCGCCGGAACGCACGCCGACCGTGGTGGCCGGCGGCCCGACGCCGGTGCCCAATGCCACGCCGTCCATCGGTGGCGCGCCGACGCCCCCGCTGCCGGCCGCGACTCCGCCTCCGGCCACGCCGGGGGGGCAGATCACCGGCGATGTCATTCGCAACACGGTCAGCGGCTACATGGGGCGCGTGCGCTTCTGTTTCGCCAAAATGGCGGAAGGCACTTCCGGCGAGGCAAAGATCCGCTTCGTGATCTCGCCGACCGGCGAGGTGACCTCGGCCACGGTCGCCAGTTCGACGCTAGGCAACGCCGATGTGGAACAGTGTTTGATTCGGCGCGTGATGCTGATGCGCTTTCCGGCGTTTGAAGGTTCGCCGAAGACCGTTACCTTCCCGTTCCGTTTCAACCAGTGAGACGACACGACCACGAATGGCTGACTTTCGGGCTGTTGGCGCTGGCCCTGTGGGGGTTGTGTTGCGCCACTGCCACTCCGCGAAACGTGCATATTCAGCCGCCGCCGATCACCATTGTCGGCAACCCACGCGCCGATCAGACGGCCTACTACGACGCCTACGACTTGTTCGAGCGCGGCGACCGCGCCTTCGCGGCCGGCCAATGGGACAACGCGCGCGACATCTATACCAAGCTGCTGACGGAATACCCCGCCGCCGAGATCGCACCGATGGCGCGCTACAACCTCGGCTTGGTGCTGGAAAACCGCCAACAGTGGGAAGAGGCGCTAGCGGTCTACCAGGCCTTTGCCAGCCCCCCTGGCCACGGTGTGCGGACGGAAGAAGTTCGCATGCGGCGCGGGATCTGCCTGATGCGTCTACAGCGCTACGGCGAGGCGCGAACGGAATTTGAATCCATTCTGGCGCAGTTTGCCGTGCCGCCGCTTGAAGCGAACGAAGCGCGCGCCCGCCTGGGTATCGCCTACTACCGGATGCATGACGAGATCATGGCCGAGCATCATCTGCGTCCGGCCCTGGAAACCTACCAGCAGAATTCCGCCCGCGGGCTATTGCAGTATCGCGACGCCTTCGCCGAAGGCTATTTCGTGCGGGGCGAAATTGCGTTCCGCCGTTTCCAGCAGATCACCATTGAAGGATCCGATTCGCAGGTCGCCGATTCGCTGCACGAGAAGATCGAGGCGCTGATCATTGCCCGTGGCTATTACGAAAACGCAATCCGCACCTATGTGCCGGAATGGATCGTGGCCGCGTTGTTTCGCGTGGGGCAGGCCTACGAATTGATGTACGACGCGCTGTTGGCCGCGCCGGAACCACGGGATTTGACGCCGGAAGAACAGGCGGAGTATCGTCAGAAACTACGGGCTAAGACCAGACCCGTGTTGAACAAGGCGCTGACGGCCTACCGCCGCAACCTGGAGTTGGCCGGCGAGTTGAACGTGACCGGCGAATGGGTGGCCCAAACGCAAGAACGTTACCAAGCGTTGTTGCGCCGCGAATAGGCGGGCAGAACCGGGCGCCGTTGGTGGCGGGGGAATTGTGCCGCGCAAAGAATGGTCCCTGATCGTCGTAGCGGCAATGGTGGTGGTGGCCGCGCTGGCTACTCTCTGCCTTGCCGGAGCCGTCAATTTCAACGGCGAACGTCTGGTCTATGAATTTGGCTGGCAGGCGATCAGCGCCGCCACCGCCGAGGTGACGGTCGCTTCGATTTCCTTCGGCGGCGAGCCGTGCTATCGCGCCACCATTCAGGTGCGTGGCAAACCGAAGCTCGATTGGATTTGGAAAGTGCGCGACAAGCTCGAGAGCATTTCCAACGCCCAGACCTTGCGTTGCCGGGTGTTCACCTTTCAACAACGGGAATCCAACTTCAACGCCGACACCGCCATTCGCCTCGACCCGGCGCGGAATTTGTTGATCAGCACTCGCACCCGTTACCGCAACGACGGGCCACGGCCGATGAAATCCTTCACCGCCCCACCGGATCACCTCGACCCGCTCGGCGCGCTGTTGTACGTGCGCCAGGCGGAACTGGCCGTCGGCCGCACCTATGCGCTGAACGTCTTCGACGGCAAGCGCAGTCACGTGTTGAACTACGATGTGCTCACGCTGGAACACATCAAGCTAGCCATCGGCGAGTTCGACGCCTACAAGATCTGGCCGCGTATTGTGAAGTCGTCCGGCGACGATGCGGAATCCAAAGTGAACAAGGTGCGCAAGGCGTATCTCTGGATCGACAAGAACCCGCCACACCATCTGCTCAAAATCGAATCCGAGGTGTTCGTCGGCCACATCTACGCGGAATTGATTCAGCGGTAGGAACGAACCGGCGCGCGGTTACGACCGGTAAAACCCTTCGATCGTCTCCCGATACTTCTGTTCGATCACTCGGCGCTTGTATTTCTGCGTGGCAGTGAGTTCGCCGGTGGCCTCGGAAAACACGTGGTCCATCACCGCGAAGCGCTTGATCGTTTCGAAGCGCGCGAGCTGCGCGTTCACTGTGTCCACGCTCTTCTGATACAGCGCGAGGACTTCCGGGCGCCGCACCAATTCTTCCCGCGACGTCGCCGGGAGCGATTGCTGCGCCGCCCAGCGCTCAAGCGCCTCGAAGTTGGGGCACAACAGCGCGGCAAGGTACTTACGGTCGTTGCCGACCACCACCGCGGCTTCGACGAACGGGTCGATGTTGAACAGGTTTTCGATGCGCGTCGGTGCAATATTTTTTCCGCCGCTGGTGACGATGAGTTCCTTCTTGCGGTCGGTGATGAACAGGTAGCCGTCCTCGTCCAGCCGCCCGATGTCGCCGCTGTGGAACCAGCCGTCGGGCGAAATTGCTTCGGCCGTCGCCGCCGGCTTGTTCCAGTAGCCCTTCATCACCATCGGTCCGCGCAACAGGATTTCGCCGTCGTCGGCGATGCGGATCTCCGCTCCCTCGATCGCCGGTCCGACCGAACCGAGCTTGTTTTTGCCCGGCCGGTTCACCGCCACGACAGGGCTGGTTTCGGTCAGGCCGTAGCCTTGATAGAGCTGCAGGCCGAGGCCTTGGAAAAACTCGATGAGCTGGGGGCTGGTCGGCGCGCCGCCGGCATAGGCCACGCGCAACCGGTCGAAGCCCGCCTCGCGGCGCACGCGAGCCAGCACTCGTCCGGCCAGGCGAAACCTCAACCGCAACGCCGGCGGGGGGGTGCGGCCGTCGCAGGTGTAATGGAACACCTCGCGGCCGACGCGGTGGGCCCAGTCGAAGATCTTGCGCACCAGCGGCGGTTTGGCTTCCAACGTATTGAGGATCTTCAGGTACATCTTTTCGTACAGCCGCGGCACGCTCATCAGCACGGTCGGGCGCACGTGGCGCAACGCCCAGCGCATCTCTTCGGGGTCGATGCTCGGGGCCAGCGCCAGCACGCCGCCGACGTCGCCGCTGGCCAGCAGGTCGCCGGTCAAACCGAAGGAATGGCAGAGCGGAATATGGCTGAGCCAAATGTCGTTTTCGTTGAAATGGAACAGGGGCAGCACTTTGTTCTGGCTGATGAAGTTGCGGTGCGTCAGCATGACGCCCTTCGGTTCGCCAGTCGTGCCCGAGGTGTAGATGATCACCGCGGTGTCGTCCGGCTTCTGCGCGGCTACCAGTTGGTGCAGCCGCTCGCGGTCGAATTGCTCACGGCCGAGTTTCAACAGCTCGTCGAAATTCACCACCGGCGGCGGCGGCGTATCGCCGGGCTCCATGCGCACGATGCGCTCCAGCCGCGGCAAATCGCCCTTCACCGACAGCACGCGTTCGAGAATCGTCTGATTGGCCGCCACGGCGAAACGCGCGCCGCTGTCGGCGAGAATCACTGCCATGTCCCGCGCCGTCAGGGTGGGATAGACCGTGACCACGATACCCCCGGCGAGGATGGTGCCGAAGAACGAGTCGATCCAGCGGACGCTGTTCTCGCCGATCACGGCCACGCGATCGCCCGGCTGGAGACCGAGCGCGAGCAGGCCGCAAGCAGTTTCGTCGGTCTCCCGCTGCCGCTCGGTCCAGGTAAGGGGAACGAATTCACGGACTCGGCGACCGTCTTTCCACGGAGCCAGCAAGGCGGTTCGGTCCGCATGACGCGTGGAGTGATTGACGTGCTTCCCGCTGATGGTGTCTTCGGAGAAGAGGTCGGGCATGGGACACCTCAAGCAAAATTTTTCCGGGAAGGGTGGCGCGCTTATGATATCCCAATTCGCGGCGGGGGCCAAACCAATCCGGGCCGGGACCGGCGGAAAAGTAGAACGGCCACCGCGCCTGGCCACGAACGCGGAATGTGGCAGGCTCGCCTCGTCGTTTCATCGATGCGAGCAGCCATGACCGACCCCGTGACCAATACACCGGCGCCTCACGGCTCCTTATGGCCGAATCCGCAAACCGAGGCGTGGATCACGCGCGCCATCGCCTTTGCGGCGGCGGCAATCACAGCCGTGATGCATCTGCCGCTGCAGGTGTTTCCGATCGCCCGCGATCAGGGCAACTGGCTGACGGCGGCCATGGCCATGCGGCACGGCAAGGTTTTCTTCCGGGACTACCTGCATTTCAACCTGCCCGGCACCGCCTTCGCTTACCGCGCCGCATGGGCCGTGGTTTCCGACCCGCGCCACGTCGCGCCACTGTTGGCCGGAGTGACGGCGGTGATGATCGTCCTGGCGCTCTACCTGTTGCTGTCGGAAACCGTTTCGCGCTGGGCGGGTGCTTGGGCCGCGCTGTTTTTCGGCTCGTTGTTCCCGATGAAGATTTCCTGGTGGAACATCGCTCAAAAGGACATTCTGGCGACGCCGTGGCTGTTGTTGGCGACCTGGCTCGTGGCGCGGGCGGCCGATGGCCGGCGTTGGCGCCGGTGGTCGCTCGTCGGTGCGGGCACCTGCGTGTCTTGGGCCAGTCAGTTCAAACCCACGTATGTCTTGCTGGCGGTATTGCTGGCGATCGGGCTGGGGCTGCGCCGTTTGCCGGATTGGCGCGCCACCTGGAAACGGTTGCCGGCGGATCTCGCCTGGTACACCGCCGGCGGGTTGCTGGGTTTTGTGCCGCTGCTGCTTTATTTGGCCGTGCACAACGCCTGGTCGGACGCCTGGTTCTGCACCCGAGTGCTGGGGAGTGGCTACTACTCAGAACACAATCTGCGTTGGGCCACGATTTTCAAAGTCTGGTGGAATGCGCAGAAACCAGGGTTCGCGCGCGGTTTCAATTTCTCCATTTTGTGGTGGCTCGTGTGTTTCGCCGGCATTCCGGTCTGGATCGCCTGCTGGCGCGGCCGCTCGCAACGCTGGTGGGTGGCGCCGTTCGCCTTGGTGGCCGCGACATCTATGCTGGTACAGCGCAAAGGGATGGGCTACCACATCGACCCGTGGTACGTCGGCTTCTGCCTGTTCGGCGGCATCTCGGCAGCTACGGTGTGGCGCTGGAGCCGCCTGGTGCCGTGGCGCCGGCGTTCGTGGCTGGTTCTCGCGCTCGGGTTGTTGCTCGCTTTCGGCTTGGTCCACTCGTTCCAACTCTCGATGACCAAGACTCACTATGCGAAAGCGGAATGGCCGGTGTGGCGAGGCCGGATGGCCCGCGCCCAGTATTTGAAAAAGCAATTCAAACAGAACGGCGATCACGCGGCGCCGCCGGTCAGCGAAGCGGTTGCGGCGTGGCTGCGCCGCGAAACCACTCCGCAAGACACCATTCTGGTCTGGGGTCTGGAATGCCAGATCTACGCGCTGGCCGACCGGATGTACGCCACGCAAGCGCCGTTCGACCAAATGCTGTCGGCCTTGGCGCCCGGCAAAGAGGTGGAAAGGCTACGGGAAGAGAAGCGGCGGTTTGTGCGGCGGTTGGCGGCCGACGCGCCGAAATTCGTGCTGATCACCACCCGCGACAGCAACAAGGTCGAGACTTTGCCTTCCGATCAAGTGATCCGGCGCATTCCGGGTTTCCAAGAGGAGTTGGACACGCATTACGTCAGACGAGAGGACTTCGATCGGTTTATCATCTATCAACGGCGCCCGTGACACGCGTTCGCCCACTTGACAGTCCAGTCCACGAGTCCCAATTTGACCACACGGATTGACCGAGCGAAGGCGTCCGGCAAATAGCGCGGTTTCACGGGGCGGGCGGCCGTTGAACAATGGAAACATGAGCGCGACCGAACAAAAACAAGCCAGCGTCGGACTCCATAAGTACCTGTCGATCTTGGTCAATGCCGTGCTGTGGGTGGCGGTCGCCACTACCTTCCTCCTTTGTTTCAGCATCGCCACAAACGCTTTTTTCGGCCTGGGACCGGCCGGGTTCCACAACTTGGTGGCCAAAATGGCCAAACCGCTGATCCACAACGAACGGATCGCGGCGGCTCTGGTGTTGTTCCTGGTTCTGACCGCCATGCGGCATTTCCTGGCCCATCGACGGCATGTCCCGCCACGTAGCGCTTTCTGGTTGGTGGTGCCGTTGATGTTGACCACGGTCTGGTTCCCGACCGGCCAGATGTTTCCGTTTATGTTCGTCCTCACCATTCTGGTATTCGTCTGGTCCGAACTCATCCGCCAGTGGCCTCTGCCTCCGGATGGCGACACCACCTTTCCCCGTTCGGGCTGGATCCAGATCGGCATCGGATTGGCGATGGCGGTGTGGATCGTCACCACCGCGGCGGCAAGCGATTCGGCGGCGGTGGCGGTTGGTCAGTTGCTTTCATGTGCCATGCTGTGGGCGGTGCTCAACTTCCGGCGGCGGGCTTTTCTGCGCGCGCAGGCCTTCTTGTTGCTGATTGTCGTTCCGGCCACGACGCTGGCGGCGGTGGCCTGGCCCAAAACAACAACACCCTCGGTCGTCCCCGCTTTGACCATCGCGCTGCTTGGTTTCGTCGCCTTTCACCTGGTGATGTTGCGGGTTGAAGCGAAGAAGCTGCGTTGGGCAAACACCGCCATGTTGGTCATGCTGGCGGTCGGCCTGGCGATGCTCGAAGTATTGCTGACACCACTGCAACTGGACACCCGCGCCAAGCCGGGACAGGAGCGGGCCGAGACAAAAAACAAGCTGATGCCGCAGAGAGGCGGGCGCTTGCTGGCCACGCTTCAGCACGGCCAATTCAACGATCTGCCCCTGGGTTGGGGCGTGGAAGTCGGGCGCATTCGCGGCCCGCAACCGGCCAAGAAAAGGCCGGCGGGCACTTACCGCATCATCGTCGAAGGCTCGTCGTCCACCGAAGGCTGCGGCGTGCCCCGCGATGAAGATGTCTGGTCTTTCGTGCTCGAGCGCAAGCTGAACGACTTGGGCTTGCCCTATCGGGTGGAGGTGATCAACGCGGGCGTAGCTGGCACCACCACCTTCGACATGCTGCTGAACTTCAAGCTCGAGATGGTCAACTACGAACCGAACATGTTGATCCTCTACATCGGCCACAACGACCAGAGCTATTCGTTCGGGCCGCTGACCGAGCGTGAGATGTTCGAGGCGGCCATGCGGAACCGGCCGGCCGACCGAAAGCTGGCCAAGATCGCGACGGCACCTGCATCTGCCGCTGCCCCGCGATCCGTCTCGCCGGCTTGGCACTGGGCCGTTGCTCTCCAAAATGTCTTGTCGCGCTCTTCGTTGTATCGGGTCTTCCGGCGCGGTTTGTTGGAAATGCGTGACACGCCGGGAATGGACCGCGCCTTTGGCCGGCCGTTGGCGCCGGCGGTGATGCCGACGGAATTCATTGACAACCTGCTCAACCTCGCGCGCTTCTGCCGCGAACGCGGCGTACAGCTCGTGCTGGTCGGCGAGGCCGCCCGGGTGAACCTTTCGCGCTACCAGACAATGATGGCCGAGATCGCCGGACAAGAGAACGTGCCTTTCGTCAACGCCAACTTCCTGTTGCGCAGTTGCACCAACGACGTGCCTTCGCTCTTTACGGACAATGTCCATCTAACGGTGTCCGGCAATGCTTGCATTGCGGAAATCGTCAAAAACATGCTCGTGCAGAACCGGTTGTTGCCAGCGAGGGCGCCATGAATCCGACGGTCAAACCCACTTCTCGCGCGTTGGTGTGGCTCTGGCGTTTCGTCGCCGCCATCGTGCTGGCGGTGTTGCTGGCGTTCTTGGCGGTCTTCCGGGTCTCGCCGGTGTTCCGTTCGACGGAACGATTGCTGGCCGAATGGGCCAACACCAACAACAACCAAGCGGTGCGTGACCAATGCTTGTTGCTGGCCTATGCCCGGCTAGGTGACCGGTTGGCAGAGAACCGCCACCGATTCATTATCCCGGTCTTGCTGCCCACCCTGATCCGCATGAAACGAACCACCGATTTCGACAAAATGCTGGCGATGCTGACACCAGAAGAACGTGTGTCTCCCGCCACGGTGGAAGCGGTAATGGCGTGTGTGGACGAAATGGCCAAACGCGGCGATCTGGCCTGGATCAACAAATACTACCCGGTTTTTCATGAATACTGGCAAGGCAATGATTTTGCGGATCGCTATCGGCGGGTGATCGCCAAACTTCGCGATGATATGACCAGAGCCCAACAACTGGGAGAAACCATCGCCGGGTTGGAAACGGACCTGGCCGCCGGCCCTCTGGCCGAAGACAACCGGTGGTTGATTCAGTTTCGGCGGCAATTGCTGGAGTTCCCGCCGGAAGATCCCGATTCGGCATCCATGGCCGGCGTGTCGCGCGATTCTCTGCTGGAACCAGCCATGTTGTTTCTGGCGCGGGCTATCGGGCTGCAACCCGGAACAATGGATCTGCTGGGTGATATGATCATTCGCGGCCAGGAGATGGTCCACTCGACAGCCGCTGTCACTCAAGGAATCAACGGTTCGCTGTTGCAGTTGCAGGATCACCCTGAGCGATGGGCCGAATGGCAACGTTTCATTGAGTTGATCGCTAAGTCGGACAATCCGGGCCTACACTGCGTGCACGACTATTCGGCCGGTTTCTTGGCTCTCGCTCTCGAGAAAAATGTCGCTAAAGCAAGAAAATTGCTTGAAGAAGGCGTTCTCAAAAATCCTGCCTGCCAAGGGATGATGCATACTAACACTCGAGATTTGTTGAAAAAAATTGACCAACCCCTGTCAGTCCCTGAAAGCCCGGCCGGCACATTCTGACACTCAGTGACAATATGCTTGTCAAACGGCAGAATGCCTCCAATAATGGTATCCGTCACTGACGAAAATCCGTTCTGGGGGTAAGTGGCGATGAATCGATGGTTAATGGCTTTTCTGGTTCTGGCGGTGCTGGCCGCGCCGATTGGGTCGGCGGCAAATAGGCTTGATCTGACCGCATTCGCACGCATCACGGCCACCGGTACCCAACCTACCTTTCTTTTGCTTTGGCCGCGCGAGACGGACGACGCACCATACACCATCCGCGATGGCCAGGATCGAACAAGCTGGAAGACGCCACGCCACGGCACCCATACGCTGACCCTCGATTTTGCACCGCTAAATCGTTTTGCGCCTCACCTCTACCAGGTGGAAGCCGAATGGGAGAAGCTGCCGGCAGGCCGCGTTGGATTGCGTGCCTTGGACCATTGCGGCGGTAAGGTGCTGGCCGAGGGTGTTTGGCGCCACCCAAATGAACGTTTCGAGTTCGATCCGCCGGTGGCTGGCTATTGCCTGGAACTATGGGTCGATGAAGCGGGCCCGGCAGCGCTGACCGAACTGCACGTCTATGCAGCACCAAGAAATCTGCCGCCGGTAATCGACGACGCGGAACTGGTCGGATTACCCGCCAGTCTGTTGCGCCTGACCTGGAAAAACCGCCATCACGTGCATCACGTGGAAATCCACTATGTGCCCGATGAAATGACGGAAATTACCGAGCGGAATCTGATCGACATGGTTACCTCCGCCGAATCCTGGGAAGGGCCGCGTCCGGCCGCGTTCAACATGTTGGCGGCCTTGGTTCCGGTGGCCGAAGACGGCACCACCGGCGAGCCGGTCTATCTTGAAGCGCCACGGAGGGAAGCTGCCACCTTGCCGATGAACGGGATTATTCAAGGCATGTATTACACCCCTTGGTCGCAGACCGAGATGCGCGAAATGATCGTGCGCCTGGCGCGCGCCGGCCTGTCCATCTTTATGTATGCGCCGAAAGACGATCCCCTACATCGTGCGAACTGGGAAGTGCCCTACGGCGAAGAACAGATGGAACGGTTCTTCGCTTTGCATGAACAGGGCAAACTGCTCGGAGTGAAGGTGTTCTATAGCATTGCGCCGGGGGTAACGATGGATACGACCGACCCGGTGGAACGGCAGATGCTGGCCAACAAGCTCTGGCCTTTTGTCATGGGCGGGTTCCGTCATTTCCAGTTGATGTTCGACGATATCGACGCCGACATCGGCGTACCGGTGGACGGCACGGTGGGGGCGCAACATGCGGATTTGGCCAACTGGCTCAAAGACCAACTCGAAGAAATGGCTGGAGAACCGGTCGAATTGTGGGTCAATCCGCTCGCCAAACGACCCGAGCACATCGAAGACTGGCCGGGCGGGGCGGACTACGCCCGCGCCATGGGTGAAACCTACGCGGAGATCCGGCTTTTTTGGGGGGCTCCGACGCGAGGGGATTGGATCGACGCGGCGTATTTCGATCTGCCGCAAGAACTCTACGGTCGCAAACCTGTTTTCTGGGACAACCAGTTCACCACCGACGGCGGCAACGATTTTGCGGGGCGGGTATTGTTGTCGCCCCTGCAGCGCCGGATGCCTGATTTCTACGACGGCGCGGCCGGCTATATCGGGAACCTCATGATTCTAGGGGCGGCAAACAGGTTGTTGGTCACTAGTCACGGCGCCTTCATGAATGACCCCTACGGCTATGACTATGCTTCTATGCCACCCCTCGCCGCCGCTGATGAAACGACCAACGATTTCGACCGCGAATTAGCCTCCCGTCTGCAAAACGTGTTCTACGGTTCGGATGACCTGTATACGCCGGGAATGGCGTTTCCGCATTACCGTGAGATGGAAGCTGCCGTTGCCGAAGCCAAGGCGGTTTTGCCTCACGCGGATCTCGCCGCGGCCGTCAACACAGGCCGCAACTTGCTGCACTTTGCCGCACTGATGGCGACAACCCAAAATGATCTGTTGCACAGCCGATTGGAACCCTACCTAGTTGATGATTTGTGGGTACCTAGCGATCGCCAGAACCATGAAGGCCACGGCGCACTATTCTTTTTGGCCTGGCTCGGCTCGGTGATGGCCGATCAGCCCGATCCGCGTGCGTTTCGCGCAAGTAAAGAACTGGTGCACCGCGCGCTATTCGACCGGTATTGGACAAGCCCCTTTGTCGTCACCTTAATGCTCAGCTATCTGGAAGACCGGCCACCCCAGGCACGAGGCTTTGTGGCGCCGACGATGGCAGAGACTCCTGCTGACAACCCCCAAGTCGGACTGGAATGGCGATACGAACCCAGTACGACCGCGGAAATCGCCGTCTACGGTCTGCCCGGCGCTATCGTGGTCGATCGTCAAATCGTCTGGGTTCCCTCGCACCCGGGCCGGTACCATGCGGTGGTCACTGCGGGCACCGCCGCCGGCTGGTCGTGGAAGATCCTGGATTTGACGGTCGGCGGCGGCGAAACGGACGAAGCGGACGACGACCAGGCCGACGACGACCCCACCGACCCCGGCGACGACGACGACAAAGACCAAGATGGCGGTTGTGGTTGTTGAACCTCCGCTTCGGTTCCTCGAACGCACGGGAAATCCAAAGCGACGGCTTTACGCCGCGCCTTGATTCCTCTAACATGACCGATGGTAAAAAAGGCCTTGAGCCTTGAACGGACAAAAGGTAGCCAGTCGCCCAACGGTACCTTCGTTGGAAACATGTTTTTCCCTGCCGATTCGTACCGCGGCCTGGTCAGGTTGAACCCGGAACAAAGGAAGCAGAGTCCATGATTCGCAAAGTAGTGTTATTGGCCTTTCTGCTCACACTCTGTGTAGCAGTCAGTGCCCAGGCTCGGGCGACTATCGACGCCGACCTGATTCATGTTTTGAGCCAGGCCGGACCCAACGACCAAATCAACGTCTATGTGGTTCTCAAAGAACAGCTTGACCTTCGTGCCGCACTGGCAGAACTGGATTCGCTGGGTGGCGGGCGCGCGCGGCGGCACTTCGAAATCGTGACGCGGCTGCAGGATCTGGCGGAACGGAGCCAGGCGGGCCTGGTGGATTTCGCTGAAATCGCGGCGGAAGACGGCACGGTGACTCGTTTCTATCCGTTCTGGATCAGCAATTCGATCGCTGTGTCGGCCACTCCCGCATTCATCCGAGAATTGGCGGAACAGCCAGAAGTGGCCAAAATCTACTGGGATGCCCCGATCGAATTGATCGGCCCGGTGGACGGCGTCAAGATGGTTTCCAGCCAGGGCGACGGCGTTGAAAACGGCGTGGCCGTGATCGGTGCCCCCGATCTGTGGGCGCTCGGCATCGACGGCACCGGCACCATCGCCTGCGACCAGGATACCGGCGCGGATGGTTCGCACGTAGCCTTCGCCAGCCGCTGGCGTGGCCTGGACCCGGGCGTCACCCCGGCCGAAGCCTGGTTCGACCCAAACTACAACGAAACCTTCCCGACAGACGCTTGCCCTTACGGCAACTGCCACGGCACGCACACGCTGGGCACGATCGTCGGTGACGACGGCGGTTCCAACCAGATCGGCGTAGCACCGGGTGCCAAATGGATCGGGGCAAAAACGATCGACGTCGGCGATATCCTTACGTTGGCCGTAGCGGCCTTCGAATGGGCCGCCGACCCGGACGGCGAACCGGGCACTATCGACGACGTTCCGCACGTGGTAAGTAACTCCTGGGGTCTGCCCCAGAGCCTGTACGGCCAGTGCCAGGACGATTTCAACACCGTGATCGACGCTTGCGAAGCCGCCGGCGTGGCCGTGGTGTTTGCGGCCGGTAATGAAGGCTCGAACGGTCCGCGTTCCCCTGGCGATCGCATTGCCAGCGACGTCAATGTGTTCTCGGTCGGCGCCCTGGAGCAGGACGGCGAAACGATCGCGTACTTCTCCAGCCTCGGGCCGTCTCGTTGCGACAACACGACCATCAAACCGGAGGTTTCGGCGGTCGGCGTCGACGTTCGTTCCGCGCAGCCCGGCAACAGCTATGGTTTGATGAGTGGCACCTCGATGGCCACTCCGCACGTAGCTGGCGCGATTCTGTTGCTCGCCAGCGCCTATCCCGACGCGACCCCCGAACAGTTGAAAACCGCACTGTATGTCACCGCGATCGACCTGGGTCCCGCCGGTGAAGACAACACCTTCGGCAACGGCCGTATCGACTTGGTAGCTGCCCTCGCCTGGTTGATGGAGCAGATGGTCAATTCCGACGGCAAAGTGCGCGTCGATTCGACCTCCTACAACTGCGACGACACGATCACCATCACCGTCTCGGACATCGACCTGACGGCCGGCACGCAGAACGTGACCATCGTCAGCAACACCGAAACCACGCCGGAAACGGTTACCCTGGCCCAGACCGACACGGCCGGTGTATACCGGGGTTCCTTTGCCACAACCGGCGACTCCGCGTCGCACGGCGACAATCACCTGTCGATTTCTAACGGCGATGATATCACCGTGACCTACATCGACGCCGACAACGGCAGCGGCGGCATCAACGTTTCCAAAACCGCCGAGGCCACAGCCGACTGCGCGGCGCCGACCTTCGCCGGCTTGACCGAAGCGCTACCCGGCGACTACCAGGTGACCTTGAACTGGAGTGCCGCAACCGACGTAAATCCGATTCACTACAACATCTATCGCGCGGACAGCCCGACCACCTTCGACTTCGGCACCCCGTTGGCTACCGTCACCGCGGTCACCTACCTCGACGAAGATGTGGTCAACAACAACACTTACTACTACGTCGTTCGCGCCGAAGACTCGTTGAACAACGAAGACTCCAACGAAGTGGTTCAGAGCGCGACGCCGGTCGGCCCGGAACGAATCTTCAGAGAAGATTTCGAGGCCGCCGACGGCCTGGCCGACTGGACGATCATCAACGCCGGTTCGTGCAACGGCACCTGGACCGACACCAACCCGGGCGGCGAATCTTCGCCTTACTGGAGCGGTATGTTCGCCATTGCCGACCGCACGGCCTACATCTTCGGCCAGATGGACGAATCGATGATCAGCCCGGCGATCGATTGCACCAACTACGGCACGATCCAGGTGGCCTTCTCGCACGAGTTCGAGAAGAGCTTGTTCGACACCGCCGAGGTTCACTACTCCATCGATGGCGGCAACAACTGGGTGTTGATCAAGAAGTTCAATCAGTCTGACGCAGGCGACATGGTCTATGACGTGCCGGCGCTCGACCACCGTGCGGAGGTCTACTTGCGCTTCCACTATGTGGGCGGCGCCATGGCCTACTACTGGGGCGTCGACGACATCGAAGTGCGCGGCTGGCCCGAGGCGCCGGACGACGACACCACCGATGACGATATCACCGATGACGACACCACCGACGATGACATCACCGATGACGACACCACCGACGATGACATCATCGACGACGACACCACCGACGACGACACCACCGACGACGACGTCACCGATGACGACGTCACCGACGATGACGTGCTGCCCACCGACGACGACACCGCCGATGACGATGTGGTTGGCGACGACGACGATGATGATGACGACGGCGGCTGCGGCTGCTGATTGACCGAACAGGTCGGCGGCCGCCCGGCCGCCACCTCACTGGCTCCATCGAGGGCGGGTCTCTGACCCGCCCTTTTTGTATCCCGGCGTCTCATTGACTTTCGGTGTCTTTTCCCTTACTAGGAGCCTGCTTGATTTTTGCCCCTAGTGGGCTTTTGGCATTGGTCTACGCAACGGTGATAACGATGATGGCGTTTCTTCGTTCGCTCTGGGTCTGGTCTACCTGCATTATGCTCATCATCTTATGGCTGCCGACACTGGCGGTCATTCGTTTGTTCGACCGCGATCCGGTTCTCTATCGCACCGGCCGCTGGTTCCGTCGTGTCGGGGTGATGATGACCAAGGTCGTACCCACCTGGCGGTTCGACGTCACTGGCGCGGAAATAGTGACTAATCCCCGCCATCCGTATGTGGTAGTCAGTAACCACCAGTCTTTCGCCGATATTCCCATCATTTCCCGCCTCCCCTGGGAAATGAAATGGGTAGCCAAACAGTCGCTCTTCAAAGTGCCGTTCGGCGGATGGATGATGCGCTTGGCGGGAGACATCGCTGTCAAGCGGGATTGTCCGCATAGCCGCGGCGGCGTGCTGCCGCGCGCCCGCTGGTATCTCGACCGATTTTGCTCGGTGATGTTTTTCCCCGAAGGGACCCGTTCGCACGACGGACGCGTACGCGCCTTTCATCACGGCGCTTTTCGCCTCGCCATCGAAGCGCAGGTTCCGGTGTTGCCGCTGGCCCTCGACGGCACCATGGACTGTCTGCCCAAGCATTCCTGGATCATGCGGGGCATCAACAACATCCGTCTGCGCGTGTTGCCGCCCGTCGAAACCAAAGGAATGACCATCGCGGACTTGGGAGCGTTGAGTGACCGCGTCCGCCAGATGATCATGAAACAGGTTGCCGCTTGGCGCGAGGTCGACGTGCCTACTGTCGATGGCACCGTGCATTTGCGCGAGGAGCAATAGGCGGCGCCTGCCGGTCAGTGGGCAGGTAGGTATCCCAGGCTCTGCAGCTTTTGCTTTTCTTCTTCGGTTAGTTTCACGTCGCGGTCCGTCTGTCCGGCGCCGGCGAACATCAGGCCGGCGATCTGGCGGATCCGGGCTTCCATTGCCTGGTCCGACAGGTTCTGCAGTTCGCCCGGATCCTGGTCGATCCGGACCAATAGCGATGCGAACGCGAGATGCGCGTCCTTGATTTTCACCGTGACTCCGCCGAACCATTTCCAGCGTCCGTCGGTGACATAGCGAGAAGGTGTTGCGGTAACAAACAAGTTTTCCCCGCCGAGCCAGCGCGCAGTCGGCATCGAGCCAGCGCCGCGGAGCGCTGCCGATAGATCCTGGCCGTCGGCTTGTTTCAGCCCTCCGGGCAACCCCACCAAACCCAACAACGTCGGCGCTACATCAACCAGACTCGCGGCACCATCCACGGTGGTGCCCGCGGGCAACCCTGGCCCCGCGATGATCCAGGGCACCCGGATCTCCGGCTCGAACAAGGTAATTCCGTGTCCGTACATGCCGTGCTCACCGAACAGATCGCCATGATCGGAAACGACGGCGACAATCGTGTTGGCCTCACCCGCGCGGGCCGCGTCGAGCACCTGGCCGGCGGCCCGGTCCGCACCAACAACCTCGCTCAGGTACAATGCGCGCGCCGCCGCCGTCATGTTGGGCGAGCCTTGCCGCAAAGCCTGAGCCAGGTCGAAGTAGTCCGTGAACTCCTGCACACGCACGCGTTCCGCCAACGTGGTTTCGCCGAACAGCGCACTGGGAACCTCGCCGCGTGGGTCCCAAGGCCAATGCGGGTCATACAAATGAACGAACAAAAAATAGGGACGCGCCCGGTCGCGACCACGCAACCAAGCCAGCGCGAGCGCTGCCGCATCCGCCGCCCGTTCGGTGGCCGGATGTTCGACCTGATCGTATCCTTGGCCGAAACCGTAAGGTGAATCGACAAACAAATGCGTCACCACCGCGTGGGTGTCGTAGCCTTGCGCGGCCAACACCTCTGCCAGCGTCGTCGCTCGCCGCGGCAAGGCATCGGCCACACGCCGTACACCAACCCGCCAAGGCCAGCGACCCGTCACCATGGCCGCATGAGCCGGCAGGGTCCAACTCGCCGGCGTGCGCACAGTGGCCATCCGCACGCCACCGGCGGCGAGACGATCCAGATTCGGCGTCGCGCTGAGCGCGGCTCCATAGGCGCCGATGGCATCGGTCCGCAAAGTATCGATACTGATCAACACCAGGTTGGGAAGCCTCGTTTTAGGCGGTGCCTGCCTCGCCGCCAACGCCGGAACGACTAACACCGTTATCCCTAACGCTACAACGACCAACCAGTGCCACCGGTGGATCGGGCGTGGTTCGCGCGTCGTCAGCCAGTTCGTCAACGGGCGTCGCGCCAACACGCTGACCAGCGCGCCCAGGGCGGAGGGCGCCAGCAACGGCACCAGCAACACCAGCGGTTGCACGGCGATGAGCGGCAGCAAGCGATTGGGCAAGAGCGCGCCGGCGAGAATGCGGCCGATGAAAACCTGCATCGAAACCGCGTCGGCGGCAAACAGCGGCAACTTGGCGGCCGGTGTTGACTCCAACAACGCGCGTAACACCACCATCAGCGCCAGCAGGATTGGTACGGCCATTAACCAGCCGGCTAGCAAAGCCACCGCCGCCCGCCGAGTCGGCCAGAACAAACGGAAGACCAATGTCTGCACTATCGCCAGCAAGCCGAGCGCCAAGCTCATCCAGGCTCCGGTTTGGCTTCCTTCAGCGACCACTCGCCAGAAAAGGACGCTCGACCAACCCGCATAACCTTCCGCGAAACTTTGCCACAAACCGATGCCCGCTCCCGCAATGGTCGCCACCACCACGACACCAATCAGGACCCTTGCGAGAAACGACGGCAGCCAGGATTTCTTCATGGCGCCGCACCATCCGGAGTCATGCTCGTCCCTCCGAACGCCGCCATGTCCAACCACACAACCCATGCGCTGTCGTCGTCGCGCTTGAGCACCTGCAGCCGCTGCGTGCCGCGGCGCGCTTCGTAGGCCCAATGCCCGTCTTCCGCCGGAGACCACGGACCGATCAGATCGCCCAACGCCTTGCGGACGTGCGCGAAGGTCTTAGCCGCCGTGGCGAAGCTGATCGACACCAATTTGCCATCGCGGAAGAGCAGGCGGATGTCGCGCACCTCGCCGATCGGACCGGCGGCCCGCCAAGCCTGCAACGGGGCGGCCGCCTCCGCTGGCGCCAACGTCGGAATCAGTGTACGCGCCTGGATCAAGGTCGCGCCTAACCGCAGGTCATGCAATAGGAATGGATCTGCCGCGTAGGCCAGCGAGGCCGCCAACACCAACAGTAGGCAGATCACGCGTTTCATGTTCATAGCACCTGGGTGGGAGTCGGCCCTACCGACGGCAGAACCGCCCGCCGTGCCATCAATTTGACGGCGTAGTACGGGCGATAGTCTCCGTCGCCCACATGAACAAAAAAGCGGATCAGGCCGTCTTCGATGCGCGATCCATCTTGCGTGTGCAACACGCCGTCGACCCGGATCCGTTGTTGTTCGATCAACACCTCATCGCGGACGCGCAGCTCTTTCTCGTTGATCAGCTTGCACCGCGTGAAGCGCATTGAACGTTCACCGAACAGCACCATCTCCACCAGGTAATGTTGCGCGTCGTTGGCGATGGGATATATCGCCAGCCGCGCGTTGGTCGGCGTCAGCACGTTCTGTTCGTCAAAGACATTCGCCGGGCCTTCCCAGGTTCCCAAGAACATGCGCCCCGGGTCGGCTGTCCGGGCTGGCGTCGCTATTGCCATAACTGCCAGTAACAACAGCCAGCGGGTTCTCCGCCACCCCATTCGACTCGCCCCCGATAACCTCCCACCAACCGTCATGGTTGCCCTCCCTGATCTGCTTCCGCCCGGTCAAAAATGCGTTGGCCCCGAAGCCAGGTTTGATTCACGCGGATGGCGCCGATTTCGTCCGGCGCCACGCGCAGCGGATTGCGGTTTAGCACGACCAGATCGGCCCGCTTGCCGACCGTGACGCTCCCTTTCACTTGTTCCTCAAAATGGGCGTACGCGGCGTCGATGGTATACATGCGCACCGCTTCCGCCACACTGATGCGCTCCTGCGTTTCAAACCCTCCGCGCGTGACCGCTGCCTGCATAGAGGAAAGAACATCCGTCGTTTCTACCGGCCCGTCCGACGCGCCCACGATTTTGACGCCGGCATTCAACAGGGATCGGAACGGGTACGTCCACCGCACCCGCTCGGCGCCCAACCGGCGGTGCAACCAGCCTTTTTCCGTTTCGACAAACATCGGTGAGACCGAACAGATCAACTCGAGCCGCGCGATGTCGTCGATCATCTGCGCATCAAGCACCGAGGCGTGCTCGATTCGGTGGCGATGATCACGGCGCGGATACTCTCGCAACAAGCGATCGAAGAGATCGATGCACGTTCGGTTAGCAGCATCACCGATGGCGTGAATGCACAATTGCAGGCCCGCTTGGTGCGCGAAGACCATGTGGCGATAAAGTTCGTCCACCGGCAGCAACAGGAAGCCGCTTTGCCCGGGCAAATCGTTGAAGGGAGCGAACATGAACGCGGTGCCCGAGCCGAACGAACCGTCGGCGATGATCTTGACTGCGGCAATACGGCTTTCGCCCGGCTCCGGGCGGTGCAGCGGCGTCTGTCGGGCCTTTTCGACCGCCGCCGCGTCCTCGGCGAAGACAATGCCGTAGATGGGCAACGGAAAATGCGCCGCCAGCATGGAGAGCAGCGGCACCTCCAACGCCCCGGCGGCGCCGATCGGGCCTTGTTCGCCGGTCTGCATGACGCCGCCGATGGACGTGATGCCTTGGCTGGCCAGCTTGGTTGCGGTGAAGGTGGCGCCGGCAGCGAAATCGTCCAAGGAGGGAAGCGGCATCGCGGAATGGATCAAGGACGCGGCCATTTCGCGGAACGGACCCGCGGGATGCCCATCGGGTTCGCGATCGATCACGCCGCCCGCCGGGTTGTCCGTGGCCGCATGGACGCCCGCCGCCAACATCGCCGCGGTGTTGGCGATCACCATGTGACCATCGTGTTTAACCAGCACAACCGGACGATCGGCACACACGGCATCCAGGTCGTGCCGTGTCGGCAGCCGCCGCTCGGCCAATTCTTGTTCGTCGAAATCCAGACCGACAATCCATTCTCCGACTGGTCGCTGGGCAACCGTTTGTCGCAGGCGTTCTTGCACCTCGGCCAGCGTCGACACGCCGCGGAGATTCACGTTGCGGTCGTAGTAGATCAACATCAACGGATGCAAATGGGTATCGATGAAAGACGGCATCAGGGTGGCGCCGCGCAGATCGATTTCTTCTGCGGCGGAGCCAAGCGCAGTGCGGCACTCGGCGCGGCTGCCCACCGCGACGATGATCCCGTCGCGTTCGGCCACAGCTTCGGCGGTTGGCTGAGAATCATCTACGGTATAGATGTCCCCGCCAAAAAAGAGATGAGCGGACATCTGGTCGCGTCCCACGTTGGTACTGCCTGCGACAGGTCAGCATAGCACAAAGGACGGCGCCAAACAGCAATACCCGGGCCGTCCGAGGGGCCGAGAATCGCTCCGGGCTACCGCTCTTTCTCGGTTTCCAGGCATTTCTGCAGCGCGGCGCAGTCGGCGGCCCCTTGCGTACAAGCCTCAAAAACCTTGCTCAGACGGGTTTTGGTGCAAGCATCCATACAACCCCGGCGACATTCAGCATAGGTTTCGAGCTTGCATTCCTCGAACCGCTTGCAGATATTGCAAAATGAATCACATTGGTTGGCAGGGATAGCTTGGTCAGCGGCGACGGGCCGCGGCTGGTCGCCATCCACCGGAGAATCGTTCTGTGTCGGTGGTGGAGGTGGGGTCGGGGATGGCGACGACGGTTTCTGCGGTGCCGGCCCCGAACAGGCAGCCAACAGCATTGCGATGCATAACAGCCAAACCAAGGTCCTCATGGGATGTTTCTCCTTTTCGATCTCTTTCCCCTCGGGTTTCGCCTTTTCTGTATCGAATTGCCGGCCGCCGAGGCGCTCGTTCACTCGTCAATACGCAACAAGATGCGCTGCGGGTCGTCGACTCCCTTCAGGGTACCCACCGCTCCGCGCACAACACCGGCCAACATGTCGGCAACGTAGGCGTTGATGGGCACGCGGCGTCCGTTCACCAGCAACTGCACACCACGCGGTTTCGCTTTTTTTAGCAGACGACTCTCGATAAAGTCCGCCACTTGTTCCGGCCAATTCAAATCCAGGACCGGTACGTCGACGCTGTGGGGAAAATCCGTCACTAGCGCGATCCACCACGGATCACCACAGCAAACCATCGTTTCATCGGGCTGGCCCTGGCGCCAGACTTCAATTTTTGGTGCGTCAGCCTGTTTGAATCCTTCGACAATCACCAAGTCTGCATCCGCCGCGAAAACGGCTACCAACTCATCCAACGACATTTCCTTGGCGGGCCGTTGCACCACGGCCGTCTTGGTGGGTGAAGCAACCACAACGGTAGTGGCGCCGGCGGCGGCGAAACGGAAGCTGTCTTTTCCTTCGTGATCGATCTCGAATTCGCCGTGGTGGTGTTTGATGGCGGCGACGCGGTAGCCCCGCTCCGCGAGAATCGGCAGCAAATGGCAAATGAGGGTGGTTTTGCCGCAACCTGACGTACCGACAATATTTACCAATGGAACCATGCTTTCCCCCTTTACGCGTAACCCCGCAATTCCGCGAGTTTGCGCCGGACGGTGTTGCGGTGTAGTCCCAACAGCCGCGCCGCGCCGAGTTGGCTCCCTGAGCTTTCTTCCAACGCGACCCGTAGCAAAACCGCCTCGGTCATGGCAATGATAGTCGCGTGGACGTCGCCCATGTGGTCCGTCGGCACCGATTTCAACAGCCTTCGACAGAATACCTCAAGTTGTCCTTCCCAGGAATCGCCGGCACCCATTTCTGTCCCCTTGTTTTCCTCAATCCGCCGTAAGACTTCGCGTTCGCGACGGCAGTCATTCCTGCCAGCCGTCGCCGTCCAACAACACGCCGGCGACAACCCGCAACAGGGTCTCCTCGTCCGGAGCGTTGGCAATATCTTGCCGCGCCGCCGCCGCCCCGCGCAGTCCGCGCACTGTCTGGAGCGCAAACTTACGGATTTCGCGCACGGCCCGCGCTGAACCTTTGTATGCTGTCAACGCTTCCAAATGCAACTTCAACAATTCGTACTTTTCGCGATGATCGGGTGGTTGCCATCCTTGCCCCGTCAAGGCCGCGCGGCAAGCGGCAAACACCCACGGCCGGCCGACGGCCCCACGGCCGATCATCACGCCATGACAGCCGGTTTCCCGCACCATACGCACGGCGTCTTCGCCCTCGCGGATGTCGCCGTTGCCGATCACCGGCAGGTCAACCGCATGGCGAACGGCGGAAATCAGCGACCAGTCGGCCTGTCCGCTGAACATCTGACCGCGCGTGCGGGGATGAACAATGATCGCGTCCACCCCGGCGTCGGCCGCCACGCGCGCGCACTCCACAACATTGATGACTTCGGCGCCCGCCCGCAGCTTGACGGTCAAAGGACCGTTCGTCGCCGCCCGCATGGCCGCCAGAATGCGCCCCAACGAAACCGGATCACGCATCAGCGCGACGCCGTGTCCGCTGGCCACCACTTTGCGTACCGGACAACCGGCATTGAGATCGATCACCTCCGGCCGCGCTTCGGCCTGCACGATGCGGCAAGCTTCAGCCAGGCGGGACGGATCCTTGCCAAACAACTGCGCCACAAACGGGTGATCGACCGGATCGGCGTCGAGCAGGGCCAACGTTTTGCGCCAACCCTTCGATGAACGACGAGCAAGCACCAGTCCGTCGGCGCTGACCATTTCGCTGACGGTCAGATCCACCCCGTAGTGGCGGCAAACGCGACGAAAAGCGCGGTCGGTGTAGCCGGCCAACGGCGCCAGCCACAGCGGTACGCGGTCACCGAAATCGAGATTCCCGATCCGCACTCGTTACAACCCGGGCCGCATCGCCAGCCGGCCGGACTGCTCGGTCACTCGACCGATCAGCGCCCGCACCGGCACTCCTTCGTCGGCCAACGCGGCCAGCAAATCGGCCGCCTTTTCCGGCGCCACGGCGAACAGCAACCCGCCGCTGGTTTGGGCGTCGTTGGCGAGCAACAAATCGTCGTTGGAAAGCGCGCGATCGACGTCCAGATGCGGCAACGCGTGGTCGCGATTCGCGTGCGTTCCCCCCGGCACCATTCCCTGTGCAAGGCATTCCCGCACGCCGGGCAACAACGGCAGGCGTTCCGACCAGATTTCCCCGCCCACGCCACTTGCTTCGAGAATCTCGAGCAGGTGCAGTGCCAAGCCGAAGCCGGTCACATCCGTCGCGGCATGAACGCCGACGCGCCGCGCCGCCCGCGCCGCCGCATCATTGAGCCGCGCACAGGAATCGATCAGCACCTGCTCCGTGTCGGCGGGCGCCATCTCTGCCTTGAGCGCCGTAGCCAACAGGCCGGTACCCAAAGCCTTGGTCAGCACCAGTTGATCACCCGGCCGCGCACCACGCTTGGTCCATAGGTCGTCGGGCCGAGCTACGCCCGTCACCGCAAGGCCGTATTTCGGCTCTTTGTCATCGACGGTATGGCCGCCAATGATGGCCACGCCCGCCGCTTCGGCCTGGGCGTAGCCGCCACGCAAGATGTCAGCCAACATATCGATTTCGAGCGTTCCGCGCTGGGGAAAGCCGACCACGTTCAACGCGGTCAATGGGGTGGCGCCCATGGCGTAAATGTCGGACAGGCTGTTGGCGGCGGCAATGCGACCGAAGGCGTAGGGGTCGTTGACGATCGGAGTGAAAAAGTCGACGGTCTGCACTAGGGCCAAGTCATCGCGCAATAGGTACACGCCCGCGTCGCCGCCGTGCGCCACCAAAACGCGGGCATCACGTGGCTGTGGCAATCGGTCCAACACCTTCGCCAGCTCGCCCGGAGCCAGTTTGCAGGCTCAGCCGGCGCCGTGCGACAGTTGCGTCAGCTTGACAGCAGCCATGGCGCTCCCCATAGATGATGGAGAAAGCTTAGAGAGGTTGTTGCCAGGGCGCAAGCCATGCCAGCGGCGGTTTGTTTTTGCCACTCGTCGGAACGGAGGTCAGTCGCATGCGCAAAAAAATCACGGTGGTTGGGGCGGGCAACGTCGGCTCGCTGGTCGCCGCGCGGTTGTTGGTCGAGGAATTGGGTGACATCGTCATCGTGGACGTGGTCGAAGGCATGCCGCAAGGCAAGGGTTTGGACCTGCAACAGATGGCACCGTTGCTCAATCACGACGCGCGAATCACCGGCACCAACACCTACGACGAAACCGCTGATTCCGACGTGGTGGTGATCACTGCCGGCCTCGCCCGCAAACCGGGCATGACGCGCGACGATCTGCTGGCGAAAAATGAGGAAATTATCAAAGGCGTCGTCGAAAAGATCGCGCCACTGTCGCCGAATGCGGTGCTGATTGTCGTCAGCAACCCCTTGGACGCGATGTGCCACGTCGCCAAACGGGTCAGTGGCTTCCCGAAAGAACGCGTGATCGGCATGGCCGGCGTACTCGATACCGCCCGCTTCCGCACGTTCATCAGTCTTGAATTGGGCGTGTCGATTCAAGACATCGCCGCCATCGTGCTGGGTGGTCACGGCGATCAGATGGTGCCGCTGCCGAAGTACTGTACGGTGGGCGGTATACCGCTGGAAATGCTCATGAGCCACGAACGCATGGCCGCGATCATCGAACGGACGCGTAACGGTGGTGGCGAAATTGTATCGCTGCTCAAGACCGGCAGCGCGTTTTTTGCCCCGGCAGCTTGCGCTGTGGAAATGGTGACGGCCGTGGTTAAAGACAAAAAACGCATTCTTCCCTGCTCCGCCTACCTCGAAGGCGAATACGGCTATCACGGCATTTATCTAGGCGTGCCGGTGTTGCTCGGCGCGGGCGGAGTGGAAAAGATACTGCAGCTTCACCTGCTTCCCGATGAGAAGTCGGCGCTCGACAAGTCCGCCGCCGCGGTTCGCGAACAGGTGGAAAAGCTGACCGTCTAACCCATCACCTCGACGGACGATCGCGCCACAAACGCGGGAGGGTGCGGTCGTCGGGTAGCGACCGCACCCCATTTGAGAAGGAGGTTGAACCAGCCGGACTTGTTGGCTGCCGGCCTAGTGGCCGAAGCGACCTCCGCCCGTAGTCGGGACGGTGTCACGGAACGGCCAACGGCGGCGGTGTGGCGTGCCGTCGCCGATATCGAACTGTTCGAGCTTCTTGATTTGTTCGGGGGTCAGAACCTTCAACACGGCCAGCCGCTGAGTCAGTTCCGCCTGCATGATCTTGCGCTGGACCATCAACACATTTTCGATGGCTTTCTTGGCCGCCCCTTCGTCCAGGGCCACGCGATCCAAGACCTGCTGCAGGTCGAAGTGCGCCAACCGCATCTCCGACTCGAGGGCAATCATGTTCCGAGCATGAGCGGTCTGCAGGTCTTCCAAGCGATTGATCTGCTCTTCCGACAACGCTAATTCGCGAGCAATGCGCTCATCGCGCCAGAACGGCCCAAGGCCGATGCCCATCGCCGGGCAGTTCGGGCCCATGTGCCGGCCCAACGGCCCGCCGGACCCGCCGGATTCCGCCGTCTGACCGCGGGGGCGCTGCAGCTCGCCGGCCATGGTCGGCACGGCGGTCAAAACGACCAACGCCAGGGCGACGATCAAGATCGCGGTTGAATTCGTTTTCATGTCGACTCCCCTTTCGCTCTCGGTTCTCGTTTCTTGTTTCTTGTTTGGGTGGACACTGTTTCCCACCAGGCGGTTCAAACAGCGCCGCCGTTCGATTTTTTGTAGTATCTCAGGCCGTGTTGACAACGTCCAATGGGGGGTTGTAGCGTGCCCAGGCCGATCGAGGAGGAAATGTGCGTCGTTTGGTGCTGATTTCTTTTACCGTGCTCGCCACCGCGCTGATTACGTGGGCTTGCGGCGATTCGGAAGACGCCGAAGAAGATCCGATTCCTTGCGCCGACGCCTTGACCGAGTGGTATGAGGTCTGCGGCTTCACCGTCTCGCTCGACAAGGTCAACGAAACTTCCTACGAAGACGCGCTCGACTCGTGCCAGGAAGGCGGCGGCCACATGTGGCACGATTTCACCTATTGCTACGAACATGTCTATCCGGAAAGCGATTACGATTGCGCAGCGTTTGCCGAATGCGCGCCGAAACATGCGTTCGATCAAGATGACGACACCGACGACGATTTGACCGACGATGACGACAGCACCGACGACGACATGATCGACGACGATACCACCGATGACGACACGGCCGACGACGACACCGCGGACGACGACACCACCGACGACGACACCACCGACGACGATACGGTCTGACGCCTCGACCCTTGCGGCCACCCCCGACGATTTGCCAAAGTAAGCTCATCCTCTGAATTGGGAGCAGGTGTGCGGTTCACAGGCAAGCCGACCGGTCGTGTTCCACCTACGCTGGCGGCGGTGGCCTTGTTGGTTTTCGTCGTTGCCGCCGCGGCGTATGCGCCCAAGCTTCCCAATGGCTTCACCTTTGACGACCGCGTCTTCATTCAGACCGATCCGGCCTTGCGTTCGCTGCCCGGCGCGCTGCACGAATTCACCGTCGACCAGGCGCGGCTATATCGGCCCCTGCGGTCGCTGGCGCTGGCGAGCTTGATCCACTTCTTCGGCCTCGATTCGAGCCTGCCCTTTCAGGTCGCCGGCATCTTGTTTCACGCTGCCCTGTCGGCGCTGGTTGTTTGTCTCGCCTGGTTCATGTTGAACAACGTGGAGGTCGCGCTGCTCGCGGGTCTGGTCTTCGCCCTGCATCCGGTCCACGCCGACCGGGTGGCCAACATCACCGGTAGCTTCGACCTGCTGGGCCTGGTCTTGGCCTACGCCGCCTGGATTTGCGCGTTGGAATACGACCGCTGGGGCGGGCGGGGGCGGCTCGCCGTCGGCGCCGTGCTGTTGGGACTGGGCTGTTTCGCCAGCGAAGAAGCATTGATGGTCTGGGGATGGTTGTTCGCCTATTTCGCCCTGCGTAGCGAACGCACCGGCCCCAGCCGTTGGACGTTGATCGTGTTCGGCGCGGTCGCCGCCGTGTATCTGTTGGCACGCACCTCCGTACTCTCCGGCGTGGCGCGCACCGGCGAGTACGCGGCGGGTAACCTGGCCAGCTCCCTGTACACCACTGCGGTCATCATTTGGCGCTATATCGGTCTGTTGTTCTGGCCGGTGGGGCTTACGCCGGCTTACGGACCAACGGTCTATCACTCCGTCTCGCTGCCGGTGGCGGTGGGGTTCGCTGCTCTGGCGGTGCTGGCGGTGCTGGCGCTGGCGCTGCGCCGCCGGACGCCAGCCGTTACCTGGGGTTTGTTGTGGTTCTTCGCCGCGCTGGTGCCGTTCGCCAACTTGCTGCCCTCCGACACGCTGATGGCGGAACGCTATCTGTACGCGCCACTCGGCGGATTCGCGCTGCTGGCCGGCTGGGCCGGAACGCTTTTGTCTCAGCGCCGACGGGCGGCGGTGGCGTTGCTGGTGATTCTGCTGGCCGCATACGCTCTCGGCGCGGTCGGGCGCGCTCGGGCGTGGGGCGATCCGCTTAAGCTGTGGGGACAGGCCGCCATGCGCGAGCCGAACAGCTTCTTGGCCAACCTCAACGCCGGTTACCACCTGATCCGGGTGAACCGGTTGGCGGAGGCCAAGATCCGCGTGGAAAAGGCGCGGCAACTGGAGCCGCGGCGCGCCGAGCCGCTGTTGTCGTTGGCCGAAATCGCCTTCCGGGAAAAACGCGACCGCGCGGGCCTGGACCTGCTGCTGCTGGCGGTTAAAACCGATCCGGCGAACTGCACGGCCAAGAGCGCCTTGGCGCAAGCGTTCGTTAAAACGGATGACCCGGTCAGCGCGACTCTGGCTGCCCAAGAAGCACTGGCTTGCAACCCGGCCGATCCGACCGCCAACTACGTGGCCGGGTACTTGTCGTATCTCGGCCGCCGGTGCGATCTCGCCCGCCGCTACCTGCATGCGGTGGTGAATACCGAGCCGCGACCCGCGCAGTACCAAGCCGCGATCGATTTGTTGTCTCGCTGTCACGAATAGGATTGCTACTGAAGCGCTTCCCGCTCTTTTTGCGCTTTGAGTTGCTCCAATAGAGCAACGGCATTCGCCGTTAGCTCCGGCTGCGGCGCCGCTCCGGCCACTGTCGCCCGCCGCATGAGAATCGCTGTTTCGCTGGTGTCTTCCACTACAAACAAGTTTTCCTGGATCAGCCTTAGCGCGGTTGCCAAAGAAGTTGGCGACAACCGCGCGTAGGTGCAGGTCGGGCACCATGGTTCGGTGAGGCCGAGCAGAATCCAGTCGACCGAGGCATAGGCATCGAGGTTGTCGCCCTGGTTGCCGAATTCGTACAACTCCGCGCGGCTGGACAGCGCCAACAGATAGCGTTCGTTGGTCATCGCCGGCGCGTCGGGATGGATGCGGCCGATCATCGACCATGCGCGTTCCGCACTCTCGTCAGCACGGTACCATCGCGCGTCGAACAATGTGTCGGGCAACGGACTGGGCGCGCCATAGGTCCGCCCGCGCCCGAACGGCCCCGGCAGCCACGGCAACACTAGCAGCAGCCCCAACCAGCCCATCAGCAGCACGACCTGCCAGGTGTTCTTTTTCCCGCCAAGCCAATGGCCGAGACGGGCCAGGCCGACCAAGCCCGCAGCGAAGACGAACGGTATCACCGCCGCCAGCACATGTGCCTGCCGCACCGGCAACGGATCGGCAAGCAACATAATCTCGAGTAGAATCGGGCCGGCCGGTATCAACGACAACGGACTGAGCGCCAGCAGTCCACCAGTGGCCGCCGCGACCAGGCCCAGCAGATGCAAATGTTCCGGCGAGAAGATCAACGCCAGCATGTGGCCGGGGTCGGCTTGCCAACTCGCCAGGAAATCGCCCCAGAAGTCCGTGGTCCGCACGCCGGCGAAGCGGCCGTAAATCGTATCGAACGCCGGATGGAACAACGGAATGATCAGCTTAAGCGAGGCCAGAAACCACAACGAGCCGATGGCGATGGGCAGCACACTCCAAGTCCATTTGCGCCGCTCGCACAGCGCCAACACGCCGAACGCCGCCAACACCGGCGCCTGGGTCTCTTTCGCCGTCACCGCCAGAATGGCGAAAAACCAGAACGGCCGCGCCAGGCGACGCCGAAAGTAGACAAAGGCGGCGAGCCATAACGTCGCCACAAGAGTTTCCGGATCGAAATTTCCCAGCGCCAGTTCGTGCACCGGCGCGAACATCAGCCACGCCAACGCCGCCAGCAACGCCAGGCGCCGGTCGGCGAACAGATCGAATCCCAACCCGAACGCGGCGAGTGCGCCCAACGCCAACACCAACGCCGCCGCGAAGTAATAGGCGGTCGGCCCGCGGTGGAACACATACGGCACGGCCAGCGGCAGAAAGATCGGCCGGAAGTGCATGTGGAAAATGATGTCGCCCTTGATCGTGCTGCGCAGCAGACTGCCGTGCGCGGTGTTGTAGAGCGTCTGGTTGTTGACCGCCTCGTCGCGCGGGTCGTAGCTGAAGAAGGCGCGGTACCGCGCATGCATCAAGCCGGTGAACAACGCCGTGAACGCGGCGATCGCCACGAACAACACGGCGTAGGTCCAGCGGTGCTCGCGCATGCGTATCCTTTCGCTCAAGCGCAGAACCAGACGTTAAGGCCTTCCACGTAACCGTACCGGACGAGGCGGGGCCGAATCAACTCTCGAGCGCCACGACGGCCGACATACACCAACAGCGGCAGATCGGCCAGACGGGGCAAATCTTCCGGCGAAACAACCGGCGCGCCGGCGTGACGATGACCGATCTTGCGCGGATCGATATCGACCCACGCCGCCACCTCGATACCGCGCGCCAACAGCGGCCGCACCGCCCGCCGGCTCGTTTTGCCGGCGCCCCACACCACGATGCGCGGCTGCCCGCGCAACGGGCCCTTGGCGAGGTGCTCGGCCTTGAGCCGCGCAAATGCTTCCGGGCCATAGCGCGGATCCACCCGGCTGGCGCGCGCGCCGTGGTCGCGCCATTGGTACAGCGGCTCGCACACCTTGGCCGCGCGCTGCCCCGCCGCCAACAGGCGCAGGACCAAATCGTAATCCTCCGGAAAATCCCCGTCCCGCCAACCGCCGGCCAAGCGCAGCAGCGCCGCCGGCAACATCAAGGTCGGGTGGACGATGGGGCATTCGACAAACCGTTCGCGCGCGATTGCCTCAGGCGTCACCAGTCCATTCACCCAGGCGGCATAGGTCGCGTAGCCGCCGGCGTAATGCTCGCCGGCCGGCGGTTCGATCAGGCACGAAGCCAGATCGACTCGCCCCCCGCGCAGCAAAGCGAGTTGCTTTGCCAACCGATCGACGGTGCAGCGGTCGTCGCCGTCCATTCGCGCCACATACTGCCCCTGGGCCTGCGCCAGACCATTGTTGAGTGCGGCGACAATGCCCAATGGAGGTTGCGAAACCATCTTGATTCGGCGGTCGGCCACGGCATCAACCGCCTCGCGTGTTCCGTCGGTCGAGCCGTCGTTGACGACAATGATCTCGATATCGGTCAAGGTTTGGCGAAGCAGATCGCCGAGCGCCGCCCCGATCCGCGCGGCCTCGTTGCGGACCGGAAGCAATACGCTGACCAATGGCGCGGGCGCGGCCACCTACCCGATCAGTGGGCGCAGTTGGCGCAACCGGCGGGCGACTTCGTCGCGCGGCAGACTACGATAAGGTTCGGGAAGCAGATCACGGTTGGTGCATTCCATCACCGCCGCCATGGTCTGGTATTCGATCTCTTCCGCGTACACCGGCGGAATGAACTGCGCGAACGCCTTGGCGATATCCGCCTGTTCCACGCTGTCCCGCCCGGCCACCGCGGCGTGCTTCTTCGCGCGCACCAGAATGGCCTCGAGATCGGCGCCCGACAATCGCGGCGCGCCGGCGGCTTGGTATTCCTCTTCGATGGATTTCACCTCAGTGCGCATGTTGTTCTTGCGCACAAATACCTCAAACAATCGGGCGCGGTCGGCCGCCGAGGTCGGGTGAAACAGCGCGATGTGTTCTTCGGCGCGACCTTGCCGCTTGATGTCGACCGGCAGCAGATCGGGCCGCGCGGTAAGCAGGAACCAGATCACCCGGCCACGATTGGCCGTGTCCGCCATGAACGAAGCGATGGTGCCGAAGATGCGGGCACTGGTGCCGCTGTCGCCGTCGGCGTCGCGGTCGCCGATCCACGTATCGGCCTCATCGATGATCACGCCGAGCGGGCCCATGGCACGAAAGATGGCCAATAACTTCTGCAGATTGGCTTCGGTCACGCCCTGCCACTGGCTGCGAATGTTGAGCAGCTTGACACACGGGACGCCGATCTCCCCGGTGAAGCACATGACCAGGAACGTCTTGCCGGTGCCGACCGGGCCACAAACGAGATAGCCCATGGGCAGCACGTCGAGCCGCCCTTGCTGCAGCATCTTGGCCGCGTTGCGCAATTCGGCCACCGCTTCGTCGGCGCCGGCCACCAGATCGAGGTTATACTTCGGCTCGATGAACTCCAACAGGCCGTAGCACTCGGCTTCGATCAATTCCTTCTTGCGGCGCATGAGCGACTTCATATTCAGCCGCTGCTTGTGCCGCATGCCTTCGGCGAGCAGTTGCTTGATGTGCACCCGCGACAGACCGCCGGTCAGTTCCGCAACGGCGGCAACACTGACCTCAGCGACCTCCGTCCAGTCGCGTCCCTGCACTTCCGTGAGAATGAACGCCTCGCGCTCTGCCCGGTCGGGCATGGCGATGGCCACCTGTGTCGAGTACGGATTGCGCACCACGTCGCCATGCAGCCGGCTGAGATGTTCGGTGATCAGGCAGAAGGTGACGTCCGCGCCAAGGAAGACCGGGTCGTCGGCCCAATTGCGCAGATAGATGATCGTCGCGCGGTCGGTTTCCGACAAATAGCCGGATTCGCCCTGCGGCGCGATCAGCTCCGCATATTCGATGATCAGGGCCAGACTTTTTCGTTCAGCGATGCGCGAACGCAGGTAGCGATCAAGCAGCGGAAATAGCTGCAGCGGGTCGCGGGGCACCTTGATCACGCCCGCTTTCTCGCCGCCGATCATCGTCTGATAGGCCTGCAAAAAAGCGGCGAAGTCCTTGGCCGTTTCGTTGTTGGCGTAGGTCAGGCCGTCGGCGCGATTGTAGTGCAAGACGAAATCGCGCCCGGCGAAGAGGCTCTTTTCCAGAAACGTCTTGAGCTCGACAAAACTGGTCGCGCCACCGGCGGTCAACGGCACGAGGTCGCGCACGTTGCCGTGCACCAGAAACTGGCTCACCGTGTGCGTGGCGTATTTCACCGCCAGCGATGCGGCCCACGGCGGCAATGTATTCAAGTATTCCTGATCGATCATGAACCACTCCCCTGGCGCACGCGCGGGGCGACCGGCGGTCGGTCGAGCAACAGATCGTTCAACTCGCCCTGCAACAAATGAGCGTCGTTCATGTTGCCGAGGGCGGCATCGACCTGCGCGGTGATGTCCGCCGGCTGCGTCATTTCCGCCGCCTGCTCGCGCAACAGGTTCACGGTGGAATCCATCAGATCGAGTTGCGCGGCCAGGCGCCGGCGTTTGTCCGCCGCCGTCGCGGTGCGGTCGCGGCGCTTGATCAACAAGGCACGGTTTTGCTCGAGCGTTTGCCGCAACGTCGGGTCGGTCGCCTGGGCGAGCTTCGCTTCGAGTTCGGCGATCTCGGCGGCGACCTGCTCAGACGGCGCCGCCGCCAGCCGTTCGAGCTCGCGGTCGCTGTGCAACAACTGCAAATAGGTCAACGACATCGACTGCAGATTCGCCAGTACGCCGGCCAGCAGCGGGTCTTCTTCCAACTCACGCCCTTCGACGGCATCGACCACCGCGTTCACTTGTCGGCGGAATCGCTGATAGCGTTCCGCCCCATCGGCGGAAATGCCGTCGGCGAGGCGATCGAGCTGCGCCGGCAACACCTCGCCGCCCCAGCCGAGTCGGCGCAGCGTCTGCCGCCGGAAACTGCGGCTGCCCGACCGCAAAGCGAGGTATAGGCCTTCGAACCCCGCGCCGATTCCGGCCACCACCAGGCCGGTCGTTCCACCCACGATCAGGGATACCACCCCGGCGAACACGACAAACGCCAAATTGCCCGGCCGGGTCAGTGCTTCCACCAGGAAATTGATTTTTTTGGCCACCGGTTGCTCCGCGATCTATGTGCGTCGGCAGTCTAGCACAGCACCGACCGGGCGACGACGGCGGCATCCACCGCGGCCGCGCCGTGCTTCTTACAGACCTTGGCGCATTCGTGCAACGTGGCGCCCGTCGAGGCCACATCGTCGACCAATAACAGCCGCTGGTTTCGCAGCTCGACGCCCGGCCCAACGGCGAATGCGTTGATCAGATTTTCCCGTCGCCGGTCGTCGGGCAGTGTGGCCTGGGCCGTGGTGGCACGCGTGCGCTCCAGCCATTCCGCGCGGATGGGCAGCCCCGGCAGCGGCAGCGACCAGAGCAACAGCAGCGCCTGGTTGAAGCGGCGTTCGCGCAAGCGGTCCGGATGCAGCGGCACCGGCACGATGGCGTCGTATTCGCGCCAAGCGATGCCGCGGTCTTGCACGGCAAGAAGCACGCGGGCCAACGCTCGCGCCAGGGTGGTGTCGCGACCGTACTTGAAGCGGACGATCGCGTCGGCGACGGCGGGGTCGTAGGCAACCACACCACGCAGGCGGTCGTAGGCCGGCCGCTTCCTGGAGCAGACGGGGCAAACATGTCCCCCGTCGCCCCCCGCGAAGGGGACTCCGCACACGGCGCAAAAAGGCGGGGACAATCGCCGCACGCCGGGCGCGCAGGCGGCGCAGGCGAGCAGGTCGTCCGCCGCGCCAAGGGCGCGGCCGCACCAGGGGCAGACCGGAGGGAACAACATTTCGCCGAGGCGCCGGCGCACCCGCCAGGCCAACGTCCGCGAAACGGTGGCGGCGCGGAGCGGCGGGCGCGACATGACTACGCGCCGAGTTTGGTCAGCCGGTCGGCGTAAGCCAGCATCAACGGCATCAGATCGGTGCCGCGCACGCGGCCCAGGCCGCCGGCCATCGCCTCCCGTTCGCCGAAAGCGGCGGCGCCGTCGCGCATCACCAACCGGCCGTGCATCAGCACCGGCACCGGGTGGAAGCTGTGTGTCTTCATCACCGCCGGCGTCGAGTGGTCGCCGGTCACACACAGCACGTCGGGTTTGAGGGCCATGATGCGCGGCATGAGGGCATCAACCTGCTGAATCACCTCGACCTTTTTCGCGAAATTGCCGTCTTCGCCGTAGCTATCGGTCTTTTTCACGTGGACGAAAAAGAAGTCGTAGTCGGCCCAGTACTTCTCCAGCGCAGCGATCTCGTCGGCGATCTGCACCTCGATGCGTTCGCTGGCGGACCGCGTGAGGTTCTGCTCGTCGGGCGCCGTCTTGAGCACGTCCATGCCGACCAACCGCGCGATGCCGCGGTAGTCGGGGTACGCCGCGATGGCCGCGCATCGCATACCGGTCAGTTCGACCATGCTGGGGATTTTTTTGTACGTGTCGAAGCCGCGGGTCAGGATGAAATTCGCCGGCCGGCGGCCGTGCAACGCGGCGCGGACCTGTCGCAACAGCTCGCCGATCACCTCGGCCGTGTGTTGCGCGGCGGGGTCGTTGGCGGCCTGCGGTTGCGGCGCCGGAGCCAACGGCGAGACGCCGGTGGCTTGCGGGTCGGTGTCGATCAGCTCGCCCGACCAGCCGCTGCCCTTCAGGTGCAATACCGCGCGGTGCTCTTTGCTCGGCCACAGGTCGAGGTCGACGCCGGAGATCTTCACCTTGCCGCGCAGCTCGGCGATCAATTCGCTGGCCGGGCCATCCTGAATGCGCCCGGCACGGCGATCGGTCACCAGTAGTTGGCCGTTCTTTTCCTCGACCGTGCAGAAATTGAGACGCGCGGCGACTTCACCGGCTTGCATTACGTGTGGCTCGAAGCAACGCGCGCCGAACAACGCTAGCACGCCGCGACCGATTTCGTAGACCAGCGGGTCGTAGCCGAACAGCGCCAGGTGCGCCAGGCCCGAGCCGGGGGTGAAGCCGGGACCGATCGGGTCTTGCAACCCCAGCGCTCCTTCCGCCGCAAGGCGATCGAGGTTTGGTGTGGCCGCCGTCTCGAGTTCGGTCTTGCCGCCGGCCTCGACCGGCAATCCGCCGACGCCGTCCAACACAAGCAGAACGATTTTCGACTTCGCGCCGGCGCGCTTGGCCAATCGCGAAACCAGTTCCCATTGTGGCGTAACCGGGAATTGCATGATGCCCCCTCTTTCCGCGCCGGTATCGGCGTTCGCCTCATCGCGAGCGCCGCGCGGCTCTACCCAACCAGCAAGATCAATACAGTCCTACCGACCTATCGCGCGGCGAACTAACGGCTCGAACGGGGCGCCGCCGGCCGCGCCGGAGCTTCCTCCATCGCAATGCGCGGCGCATCGGGCCAGATGCCCTCGAGGTCATAGTAGCCACGCATCGGTTCGTGGAAGGCGTGGAACACGATATCGCCGAAATCCACCAGCGCCCACAGGCCCTCGTTGACTCCTTCGACCGCCAGTCCCGGCAGGCCCGCATGCTTCATCTCCTGCGCCACGTGACGCACGATGGTCTGTACCTGCCGCGTCGAGCGGCCATGACAGACGATGACCACGTCGGTGTAGGAGCAAAGGTTGGCGACTTGCATCAAGACCAGGTCGACGGCGTTCTTTTCAAGGGCGAGTTCGGCGACGCGCTTGGCTTTGGCTAATGTATCCACCTAGACTGCGAGCCTCCTTGGGGATGTTGGACTTTCCGCGTACATGGTAAGGCCCGGAAGCGGAGGGCGTCAAGCAAAGGCGTTGCCGAACGGCTAGTCGAACTGCACGGTCCAGGTCACGTCCGGGTGCTGGTCGCCGTCGACCGCCGCGCCGGTGCGTTCGACATCGAACGACAGCGTCGCGATGTACTCGCCGTTGACCAGCGTCTGGTTGGTGATCTCATAGCCGTCCGGGGCCGTCACCTCGGCCGACTCGGCGTAGTAGTCGCCGGGCAGGTAGAAAGTGACGGTGTTGGTGAATGGGGCGAAGTCGGTGCCGATGGCGCCTTCCTGCGTGCCGGTCAGTTGCCACGATTCCCAATCCCATTCGATGGACCGCACCACGCCGACGCCGCCGAGCACGTGCCGGTTGGTGCCGAGGAATTGCGGATGGTCGAGTTTCGGCCGCAGCGCGATGACCCGCGGCGTGCGGGCCGGCACGTCAACGAACAGTTCGTCGGTCACCTCGCCGAGGAATTCCTGCGTCCAGAACTCGAACGCCAGGAAACTGCCCTCGCCCAGAATGCCCGCCTCGGCGAAGTCGGCGCCGATTTCGCGGTTGGTGTCCGGAATGAATTCGAACGGGTAGTCGGTGGTCAGGTCGCGGTTGATGCCCCAGTTCAGCAAGCCCAGTACGTAATACGGTTCGGTGAAGTCGTCGATCTTGAGCACCCACACTTCGGGGAATTCGCGCTCGAACATGTCGAGCGGCCGGCCGGCGTGGCCATAGACGGGTAGCACGCTGCGGATAACTCCCACCGCCTCGGCGGACAGATCGACCAGCCGGTCGCCGAGTTTCACCAGGCCGCCCTGCAGCGCAACGGCGGTGGTGAACGTCGCCGATTCGTTGAGCGTCAACGGATCGTACTCGGGGTTGGAATGGGCGCGGAAGAAGATCAGATCCGGGTGGTTGATCCAGGTGCGCTCGTGCAGGTAGTAGCGACGCGCGCTGTCGCGGTACATCGGCTTCAGACCCTGGTTGTCGAAAATCGCGATCGGCGAATAGGGATTCGACGACTCGCCTTCCCACACCGGCATGGTGTCCAGCGTCAGGCGGATCGAATCGACCAGGCCGTAGTTGAAGCCGACCACGGCGACGTTGATGAAGAAGATGTCGGGGCCGAGGGCTTCTTGAATGGTCTGGATGCCGCGCCGGTAGAACTCGCCGCGGGTTAACGATTCGTCTTGCCAATCCTGACTGATCAAGCCGCGATAGGCGAAGTCGAGCTTGAGCCACTGTACGCCCCACGACTTGAGGGTTTCCATCAGATCGGTCAGGTGGGCGAGCGCGTCCGGATTCGAGTCATCGAGATACCGGGTGGTGTCGCCGGTCAACTCGTACAGCAGCGGATACGCCCACCAATCCGGATGATCCAGCACCACCTGGGCGTCGCCGTCGGCCCACATCGCCGCTATCCAGACCCCGCTGAGGAAACCCAGATTGTTGGCGCGCGAGATCAGCCACTCGATACCGTTCTGGTCGCCGTGGTCCGGAAACTTGGTCGCATTGACTTCCCAATCGCCGGTCTTCACCTGCCAGCCGTCGTCGATCTGGAAGTAGTTCATGCCCCAGCGGCGCAACTCGCGGTCGGCGAAGTCCATGTTGTCGACGATGATCTGCTCGTCGATGCCGGTGCCGTAGCCGCCCGAACCGCCGCCGCCCGACCACGAGTTCCAACCCGCCGGGACGCCGATCTCCGGGTGGCGTTCGGTCCAGGTCTGAATGTTCAGCCAGGTCTTGAGGCGATCGGCATAGGTTTCGAGCACCTCGAACGGCTTGGACTGGCCGAAATCGAGAATCATCGGCTCGGTCTTCAGGTGGCCGCCGACGGTCAGCGACTTGGCGGGGTCGTACTGACAATCGGCCTGCAAGGCCTGGCCGGCGTTCGGGTCGCGGTCCGGCCCGTTGTAGATCACCGGCTGCGAAACGTCGTAGGCAAGAAAGCCCAACAGCAAGCTGCGACGGTTGGTCTGGTTGTAGATCAGCGTGCTCCAGTTCGAAATCGACGGCAGCGTGCCGGGACTGATCGGCACGCAGAAGTCGCCGTAGTTGAGCGTGCCGTCGGTCAGCGTGCGCAGATCGCGATTCCTGCCGAAGATCAACGCGCCGTCCGGCGGCGTAGCCGAGAGCGGGTAGATCGCGCCAATGAGCATTTTTTCCTTGGTGTCATTGACGACGTTCACGTCGGCCAGCATCAGACTTTCGCCCTCCAACAGAGCGAAGGTCTGTTCGATCGTTGGGGCGTCAACCACACCACCGCGTCGCACCTTGATCGATTTGCCGCTGCCCAGCGCGTTGCTGACGTCCTGGCTGCTCCAATCAAGATAGGGCAGCTCGCTGCCGTGCCAGACTTTCTCGGGCAACAACGAGTGCGACAAGATCAGCGCCTCGGCGTGGCGCACGATGCGTGTCCCCCCCTTGTCGAGGATATTGTACCGGCCTTCGTTGAGCAGATAGCGCACCGCCAGGGCGTTGTTGCGAATCACCAGCGTGTCGCCGTCGAGAAACACTTCCACCTCGTCGGAGGTGTCATCGTCGACATTTGTGTCGTCATCCGCAGAGGTATCGTCATCGGCCGTGTCGTCATCACTTGTGTCGTCATCGTCGTTGTCGTCATCGGCGTCATCGTCACCTTGGTCGTCATCATCGTCGGCGCCGTTGTCGCAACCCCAGCCGGCCGCAATGAGGGCGGCAATCAACAGCAACACCCACCTGATTCGCTTGCGCATGATCCACCTCCGCCCAGGGAGAGAATCCACTGGTAGCACAACCAATCGGCAGGGTAAAGGAAGACGACCGCACTAGGCGCCGACCCGAACGCCGCGGCCGATCACCAGCGGCAGGCACGGCGCGGGTTGCACGGCCGCCTCGGCGAAGCCGGCTTGCGGCAGGAGCGCGCGCATTTCGTCGGCGCCGATCCCCTGGTGGGCGACAAAACGGCGGAAGTACTGGGCGAAGAAGAAATGGGTGCCGGGAAAGATGTACCGCCAATGTCTCACGAACTCGCGCACCGCGGCGTGCGTGCAACTGGACGAGATCTCGATCACACACAATTGACCGCCGGGCCGGCAAACGCGCACCATCTCGCGCAGGCCGCGCAACGGATCGGGCCAGTGTTTGATGGACGCCACCGACAGCACCAGATCGAAGCGTTCGTCGGGGAGCGGCAGATTCATGGCGTCACCGACCAGATAGCTGAGATTGGCGACGCCGGCGCCGCTCTTCTCGGCGCGGCCGATCTGACTGGGCGAAAGGTCGACGCCGAGGACTTGCGCCTCGGGGTTGCGCTGGGCGACGCGCAGAGTGCCCTGGCCCGAACCGCAGCCGAGGTCGAGCACCCGGGTCCCCGGGGGCAGATTGCTGAACTGCGCCGCTACAATTTCGTCGTATACGCCGCAGATACCGCGCGCCACAAACGTGTCATAGAGCCAAGACACACGGGGATTCCAAGCGCCCTTCATGCGAAACAAGTTCATCGTTTACTCCGCGGGCCGGGCAAGCCCCGCATATTTTTTGTGTTCCGTTAAGGTGGCACGAATCATATAAAAAAGTAAAAGGCACGATTGGAGGCCGGGCCGCGCGCCGGCCGGGTCCCGATTCCTGCGATCGCCCCCTAATCCGTATCCGTCTTCAGCACCGAGAGGAAAGCCGACTGCGGAATGGTGACCGTGCCGACCGACATCATGCGCTTCTTGCCCTTCTTCTGTTTCTCGAGCAGCTTGCGTTTGCGCGTGATGTCGCCGCCGTAGCACTTGGAGGTGACGTCTTTGCGGTAGGCGTTTACCGTCTCGCGGGCGATGATCTGCCCGCCGATCTTGCCCTGCACCGGAATCTTGAACTGCTGGCGCGGAATCTCTTCCGACAGTCTTTCGCAGATTTGCCGCGCGCGTTCGACCGCCCGGTCTTTGTGGATCAGCACCGACAAGGCGTCCACCTGTTCGTGATTGACCAGAATATCGAGCTTGACCAGGTGCGTTTCGCGGTAGTCGAGAAACTCGTAGTCGAACGAGGCGTAGCCGCGCGACACGCTCTTGAGCTTGTCGTAAAAATCGAAAACCACTTCGGCCAACGGCAACTCGAAAACCAATTCGACGCGCTTGCTGTCGAGGTAGGTCATGTCGCGTTGAATGCCGCGGCGGCTGATGCACAGGCTGATCACCGGGCCGAGGTAGTCGTCGGGCACGATGAACGAGGCCTTAATGTAAGGCTCCTCGTCTTTCAGTACCTGTGTGGGGTCGGGGTAGTGAACCGGGTTGTCGATGATCTTCACCGTGCCATCGGTGAGGGTCACGCGATACTGGACCGACGGCGAGGTCAAAATGATCGATTGGTTGAACTCTCGCTCGAGCCGCTCCTGCACGATGTCCAGATGCAGCAGGCCGAGGAAGCCGCAACGGAACCCCTGGCCCAGCACGATCGACGAGTCTTTGGTGTAGACTAGCGCGGCGTCGTTGAGCTTCAGCCGCGCGATCGAATCGGCAAGTTCTTCGTAGTCGTCGGTGGAAATCGGGTAGATCGACGAGAACACCACCGGCTTCACTTCGATGAAGCCCGGCAGCGGCGCAGGGCTCGGATTCTCGGCGCTGGTGACCGTGTCGCCGACGCGCGCCTCACTGACCGTTTTCACTCCCGAAATGATGTAGCCCACATCGCCGGCCTCGAGAAAATCGCGCTTGGCCAGCTTGAGCTGAAAGATGCCGACCTCTTCGATGCGGTGGATCGCGCCGGTGGCCATCAGCAGAATCGACTCGCCGACCTGCACGCGCCCCGCTTTCACCCGCACGTGAATGAGCACGCCGCGGTAGGGGTCGTACTTCGCATCGAAAATCAGCGCCTGCAGCGGCTCCTCCGGCTTGCCGGCCGGCGGCGGCACGCGGGCGACGATGGCCTCAAGAATTTCCGCCACGCCTTGGCCGGTTTTCGCCGAGCACAACAACGTTTGGTCGGGGTCGAGGCCGAGGTCGTGATTGATCTGGTGCTTGACCGATTCGATGTCGGCCGACGGCAGGTCGATCTTGTTGATGACCGGAATGATCTCGAGGTTGTGCTCGAGGGCCAGATACAGGTTGGCCAGCGTTTGCGCCTCGACGCCCTGGCTGGCGTCGATCAGCAGCAACGCGCCTTCGCACGAAGCCAGTGCGCGCGACACTTCATACGAGAAGTCGACGTGCCCTGGGGTGTCGATCAGATTCAGCTCGTACTGTTTGCCGTTGCGCGCTGTGTAGGGCAGCGTCACCGCCTGGCTCTTGATGGTGATGCCGCGTTCGCGCTCGAGATCCATGTTGTCCAGAATCTGGTTGCGGAACTCGCGGTCGGGAATCTGGAGCGTCGCCTGTAGCAAACGGTCGGCCAGCGTCGACTTGCCGTGGTCGATGTGCGCGATGATGCAAAAATTACGAATGTGCTCCAACTGCCGCTGCTCCCGCTTTCGGCGTTTCGCCGGTTCCGGATACGACGGCCCTGGCCACGGGCCAGGGCCGCTGGTTTTCTGCTCTTGCGCCGCGCGCTAGCGGCCCGGACGCTTCCAGGTGCCGCCTGACTCCATGCGCTTGCGCGTGCTGATCATGACATCGGGCAAATCGTCGCGGCTCATCGACTGCACAATCTTGCCCACCACGTTGCTGAGAATGCCGAGGTCGAGTTCGACTTCGACGCGGTATTCGGCCACGATCAGGCCCGGTCCGATCTCTTCCAACAGCCAGTAGCCGTCATTGCGTTTGAAGTACTTGTGCGGGCGCGTCATGTCGGTCGTCCAGGTCAGCTTGGTCTGGTCGGCCGACAGAAGGTTGATCGTCGTGTAGTTGAGCGTGGTCAACGACGCGTCCATCTGGAAGTCGACGACGGCCTTGTTCGGCGTCCGCGAGATCACCGTCACCTTCTTCAGGCGCGGATAAATGTCGAGGTAGTGCTCGTAGTCAAAAATCACCTTCCAAAACTGATCCTTGGTGCCGTGGTAAAGGCAGAAACCCGAGCCGTAGCCCTTGTTCGTCTGCGGGTCGATCACATTCTTGAGCACGACCTCGCCGTTCTTTACCTTGGCCAATTCCGCCGCCGACAACTTGCTGGTGACCGGACCGGCGCTTGTCGCCCAGGTCGCCCAACCAACAACCCCAACAAACATCAATACAACGATCCAAATCCAGTGTTTGCGCATCTCAAGGCCTCCTTACGCCTGCTGCCGGACAAGAAGGTAGCGGGAGGGGGACGAGAGGTCAAGCGGGGGCGGTGGGGTGGAATTGAGGCTGGAACTACACGTCCTTGGCTTTTTGGCGGTTCGATTTCGAGACCAACCCAAGGCTTCACTGCGGGCGAGAAGCTGCCACCCGTTCCGCAGGCGGGGCGGCTTGGCCGCCCTCCGAAAGCCGTCTCCCCGCTCCCCGAGGCTCGTGAGAGAGGGGTCAGGGGTGAGGGGCTCTGTACACTCGATGTGCCTGCCGCCTCCGCGGTAGGGGCATGACGCGTCATGCCCTTTGCTCTTTTCGGAGGGCACGGCACGCCGTGCCCCTTCATAGCATCCTTAACGCGGCACGGCCGCCCTCGGCTGTGTCTTCTTCCGGATCAATGCTCGGCTTCCGCTAGCCCGTGAAACGGGTGGCGGATCTTAGCCCAGCGTTTTCAACGCTGGGAATGGGTACCCGGTGTGATCTACCGGGGGCTGCGGCCGTGCCACGCCGAAGCCTTGGCGCAGGCGGTTCACGAACCGCCCCTACCGTCTATGGCAACGGCTTCGCGCCATCGAATCACTGTAGGGGCGCACAGCGGTGCCCCCTTGCCGCCCTTACCCCAAATCCCAAACCCTAACCCCGAGGCCCTTTCATCGATCCTTCGTCGACACCTGCTCTGAGCGAAGTCGAAGGACTCAGAATAACACTTCTACACCCACTGCCAGGCCTTGTTTCCTCCTCCGCGATACGGAGGAGGTTGGCGGAGGCCCTACCCCACTGTGAAATTCTCCACGCTGTGAATCTTGTCACAACATCTCGAACGGCTGTTCCAGTTCCTTCGAGACGACATTTTATAACTGCATTCGTGATTCGTGTTCCCTACGGCCGCAAGCCTCCGCACACGCAAATGTTAAAAACCACGGGCGAAAAATGGTCATTTATCGGGAAATAGGCCCTAACAAAATCAATCACTTGTGTGCCAGATTTTGCACGGTTGCCTGGCCATTGGCCACCGGATGATCTTAGCAATATCAACTACTTAGGAGCGCATGTTTTTCTGAAAACCGGCTTTGGCGTTGTCTTCCACATCGTGTTTGCAACGTCCGGCGGGCCTGTGTTACCCGAATTGACGACGATTTCGCCAACGCGAAGGCCCGCCTTCATTGGTTCGGCGCGAACGTGTTTTCACCGATTGCCGGTCGAAGCACACAGAAGAGACCTTTACGGGGTACTTGAAATAATGTTCGGTCCGTCCCCATGGGTGGAGCAGGTTCTGGATGACCAGTTGACCGTCGCCGACGAACTGGTCCCACGCGCTCTGGTAGTCGAGGGTGATGAAGAGCGCGGGCGCGATCACACCGAAGGGGAACACGGTGATGACGCTGCCGCAGCCGTAGTCGATCATCTGGGTTATAGCAGCCGGAGAAGCCGTCGTGGCCGATCGGCGTGCCGAAGAACGCCACGTACTCTATGGTCGAGGCGTAGACGATTGCGATCGAGCGGACGGCCGTGTCCGCGCCGTTGAAAGTCCCGCGCGGCTCTTCCTTGATCTTGCCCGAGTGCCGCCACATCAGCGCCTGGTGCATCATGTCCCACGCCTGCTCGAGCGGGCAGTCGGCAAGGTGGTTTGGATTGACGCCTGTCAGCGCGATCGCCGAGATCACCACATTGTGGGACGGGTTTTTGTTGTCGAAGCAGCCCGCGTCGCCCGGCGAGCAACCCATGGCGAAATGGCCGCCGGGGATCTCCCCCCAGGCAAGCCCGTTGTCCGAGGACGTATCGTCATCGTCTTCGGAGACAATGGTGCATGCCGTCGGCAGCAACAACGGCACCAGCAGCATCGACAATATGGCGATCGAATGTTTTTGGCCTTTTCACCATTTTTGTTGCCTTTCGCCAACAGGTTGGGCATTCGCAGAGGGGCCCGGGGGTGTCAATCAGGCGCGGAACTGGACCTTCCAAAGCTTGTTCTGAGGACTCGAAAAAGGCCTTGACAAGGATGCGCCTTTTGGCGATATTTCTACGCCCTGATCTCTGACAGGTATGCGGGAATAGCTCAGTGGTAGAGCATCGCCTTGCCAAGGCGAGGGTCGCGGGTTCAAGTCCCGTTTCCCGCTTTCTACGGCGGCGTAGCCAAGTGGTAAGGCAGAGGTCTGCAAAACCTCCATACACCGGTTCAACTCCGGTCGCCGCCTTTGTCTTCGCCTAACCATCTTGCCGACCGGCTTTCCCCCAAATCGATTCACGCGTTGACGGTATCGTCTGGTTTGGCCGGCGCTTCAGTACTTAGGCAACTGCGTGCTCACCACCGCCTCCCAAAGGCGGTCGGTCACCATGCGCCGCAACAAGAGCTGCAGTGTCGCCGACAGCGTGACCGCATAGCGGGTTCGCGGCCGCCGGCTGTTGAGCGCCTTTTCCACCACCACCGCCACCGTGTCGGGTTCGCCTCCGAGCGCGTTGAACAGGCGGTTGGCGTACATATTCTTGGTCGCTTGCGCGATCGCGGCGTTGAAGGCGGCGTATGGCCCGGTGTCCGGTTCCATGTTCGTGGTCACGGTTTCGGCGAAATGCGTTTGAATCAAGCCGGGCTCGATCAGAATCACATCCACACCGAAGGGGCGCAACTCAAACCGCATCGCGTCAGACAGCGCCTCAAGGGCAGACTTCGACGCATGATAGGCCCCTGCGCCGGGGTACACCATCTTCGCAGCGATGGAACTGATGTTGACGATCTTGCCCCAGCCCTGCCGGCGCATGCCCGGCAGCACCAGCTGCGTGAGGCGGATCGCGCCGAAGACGTTGGTTTCAAACTGTTGCCGCAATCGTTCCAGGGTGAGCGTCTCGACGGCACCGATTTGGCCGTAGCCCGCGTTGTTGACCAACACGTCCACCACGCCGCATTCCGCTTCGATGCGTCTCACCGCCTCTTGCCGCGACGACTCGTCGACTACATCGAGGGGAAGAGTGCGGCAACCGGCGGCGGCCAGTTCGCCCAGCGTTTCCGACCGGCGTGCGGTGGCGTACACCGTCCAGCCAGCGCGATTCAACCGTGCGGCCGTCGCACGGCCGATGCCGGTGGAACAACCGGTGATCAGCACCGAGCGTTTTTTCTGTTGTTGGTCCGCCATGAAGTTGGTCCTCTGCTACAGGCAAACGGTTCAGATCGACAACGTCATAGAATACGTCATCCCGTTTCCGCGGCAACTGCGCGGCAAACCTGGGGGTGAGATGTCGGGTGGGCGGGCCCGCTTTCAGCCCATCGAGAACCCACGGCGCACGCACGGTCATAGTAGGCTTGTTCGCCCAGGAGCTTGTCCATCGCGTCTCAGTACTTGGAGAAGCCGTGCTGGAACAGTTCGAAATGGCGGATCAATACGATCGCCCAGGGCGGCATCCGCGTTTCCGTTTTGATCTCCAGCACGACGGGCGATTCGTCCGATTCGTTGGCGGTGGTGAACGCGTTGTCCTATTGTGGCATGCAACCGTCGCCCACCAGTTTGTACTTACCGCACGCTGAGCCGACGTTCGCCGTAGTAACGCATGTGTGGCTTGAAGCGCGTAAACCTTTTTTGCCGGGTGTCATAGCAGAAACGCAGGTCTGGCGTGTCGAAATGCAAGTTGTTCACCATGTAGCGGCCATCTGCGCCAGCGTGCTTGTCGAGTGAACACATAGGTTGAATGAAGTCGCGGACGCGCCGGGCCAGCGCCTCGGGAACGACATATTTCGATTCGTAGCGACTGACAATCAGGTCATCATGCGTCATCGCTTCCGTTTCCTCTCAGTTGCCGAGGTCATCCCAACGCTCGACGCCGACCGCCAGATCGGCGGCGCGGCGGTTTCCACGTTTCCAATAGAAGAGCGGCAGTTGGATGCCGAAACGCAGCTCATCCCGGACCGGGTCCTCGCTTTCAAAGTGGTGGTCCGCTTCGACAAAGGCAAGCCAGGGCCACAACTGCCCGTCGGCGGCGCCATGTTGCCGGCGCGCCAATTCCGCGCGCTTGTCCATGGGCGTTGCGCTGTTGAGCCTTCGCGGCTTCGGTACGAGCGGCGGTGACGCGTTTGCGGGCTTTGATCTGGTCCAACAACGAACGCTGTCCCAGCGCCACCGGGCGTTCGACGACGGCCAGGCGTTGGGCTTTCTTTTCGTTTTGCCGGGTGGCCACCTCCACGCATTCGCGCAACCTGCGCCGCTCGGCGTGAAGCATCCGCACTTCCGTCACCAGTTTTCGCCGGCGAGTCCGGAACTTCACCTTCCGTTCCCACATGGCCACGAGTTCTTTCTGCTCGCGCAGACCGAGTTCTCCGAGCGCCGGCGGCAGCCAGCGCAGGCCGGCCTGCAGTCGGCGATTATCGTTTTTCGAGAAGTACGTTGAGGACATATTCTGCACCCGCAGTTCCGGGTTGTTGACGTTGTGGACGGCGAAATCGTCGGCATTAGCCAGGCCATGCGCAAGGTGTTCGAAACGATCGAAAAGGTCGCGCCGTCCGACTCCGCAGTGTTGATCTGCGGCGAAAGCGGCACCGGTAAAGAGCCGGTGGCGCGGGCGATTCACGCCAGAAGCGGCCGGGCCAACGCGCCGTTTGTCAGCACCCAATGCGTCGCCTTTGCGGCGGGAGTGCTGGAGAGCAAACTGTTCGGCCACGAACGCGGCGCCTTCACCGGTACGCATGGGCGGTGGATGGTCTTTACAGACCGGGCGCGGGATTCTACTGTACGGCCAAGGATCAACAGATGTTCAGAAATCAACGATCTAGCGACTACTTCGGTATTCGCCTGATTCTGTTTTCCGTGCTTTGCATCGGAATGGTTCTGGTTTTGTACTGGTCCTTCAGCGACCGCTCGAAGAGACCCGCCGGCCAAGTCACGCCCTCGGCGGTCGCCACCCCGGAAGTGGTGGCCGGACCGATTCCGGACCAGGTGAACCGCGTGCTTCAGCCGCTGTTGGCAAAAGGGGCGGTGGTCGAGAAACAGGCCGGCTTCGCCGGCAAGTATCCGCTGTATGTGGCGCGACAGAACGGCCGGATTGCCGGGGTGGCCTATGCCATCAATAGCCCGGCGGACAATCTCGGTTTGCCGCAGATCCTGCTCGGCCTCGACAGCGCCGGTCAAATTCTGGGTTTGGCGGTGCTGGCACCGGCCGCCAACAAGCCGGGAGCCGTCACCGACCTCGCCGCTCTCGAAGCCTGGTTTCCCCAGTTGATCAGCCAAGGCGGTCAGCCGCGCACTCTGCGGAATACCAACTGGCGGCTGGTGAAAGACAAAGGCAACATCGAACCGCCGACGGCCGGCGACGCCGTTCGGCCGATTCACGTGCTGGTGGCTTTGCATGAGGCGCTGGTGTGGTACGAGGAACACCACAACGAACTGACCGCCTCGTCCCCGACCCCGATCAGTCGTCGGGCCGACCCGAGCCGGGAAACTGGCGGCGTTCCGGATCACAACCTGCGGCCGTCCAAGCCATTCCCTCCGGCCCAACCCGGCCCGACTTCGCCGGGCGGCGCCACTCTCGCTCAATAGCCTCGGCCTCCCTGCAGACCACTTGAGCCTTTGTGGGGGCCGCGTATGATGGAAACCAACAAACGGCTTGCCGTGTCGAAAGAGGAACTATGAGCCGCTATTCGCTATTGCTGGGACTGGCCGTCGCGCTCTGTTGCACCACGACCAGTCTGGCTGCCGAACCGATCGGCCAGGTGATTGGCGCCGTGGGCGGCGCGTCGATTGAACGGCCCGGCGTGACCGAGCCAATTGCGGCCGCGCCGGGAATCGATGTCTATGCCGAAGACGTGCTGGTGACGGACCACAGCGGGCGTTTGAAGATCTTCTCGGCCGGTAAGATGGTCCTGCAACTGGGCTCCAACACCAGGTTGCGGGTGACCTCCATGGCATTCGACGCGACGGCCAAACGGCGGCAGGTCGCTTGCCGGCTGCAGTCCGGCAGCATGCGGCTGCTGGTGTTGTACGTCTACGACCTAGCCACCGAAGTACGGGTGGAAACGCCGGGGGCCGTGGCGGAATCCAAAGCGGCGTATTTTGTTTTAAGCTACGAACCCGCGGCGCGCCGAACCGAAGCCTTGGCACTGGCCGGCGTAGTGGGGCTTGGCGTCGGGTCTTCGGTTGGCCCGCTCTTAAACGCCGGAGCGCTGGGTGTGGCCGTGACCGGCGAAGCGATTTCCTTGCCGACTCTAGCAGACGACGCAACTCGCGAACGCCTGCTTTCCGCGACCGACGTGCCCAACGAAGGCCTGGCCGAAAACCGCCTCGGCGGGCCGCAACACCTGGCCGACCGTCCGGCTCCGGGGATGGCGGGCGAAGACGCGCTGGGAGGCGAAGGCATGCCGGCCGCGCAGGGCGGCGAAGCGGGCACCGAATTCGATGCGTTTCGCGAAGCGTGGAGCGCGGGTGGTCTGGCGCAAGAAGACCTGCCCGGCCGTCGGCCGCCGGACAAAAAGCCAGATCTCCTCGACCTTAGCGACCGCGCCAATGTGGATGTGACCATCGGTTTTCCGGACTCGCAAGGACAACGCTTGCGGCCGCGGACCCGGAGGTGACGGACATGAGTCGCCGAATGCCAGACCTCGTCACATTGCTGGCCTGTCTGCTCGTCGTCAGTTGCGCCGGTGACAATGTGTTGTCGTCCGTTGATTACGCCCAGGTCGTCGCCGCGCTTGGCTCCCGCGCCGATCTGCCGCCGGAGATCGAATCGATTACGCTGGCTGTGAGCGGCGATGGTCTCACCACCATCCGTCGTACCTTGGTGGTGACCGAACTCGCCGACGACGACGAAATTGCGTTCCACGTCAGCGTTCCCCCCGGCCGCCGCACCTTCTCCGTATGTTGCTACAATGCGGACGGGTTCGGAGTTTACCGCGGCGAGCGGACCATCATCTTGGAACCTCGGCATGATGTCGCCGTGGGCATTACCATGGCCGCCTATGGGTTGATCCGCGGCGCCGTGTACTATGTCGAAGCGGGCGATCTGCTGCCCCTGCCGGATTTCGAGCAAGACGACATCCGGGTCGAGGACGGCTGGTACCGGCTTGAAGCACCGGCGGGAACGGTGACTGTCGAATTGACCGCCGGTGATCTGGTCGCCCCGGGACAGAGCTTATGGGGCTTCACCGAGATGGTAATCGGCGACGCCGGTGAAGAGGTTCTCGCCGACCTGGTGCTGGTCGATCGCGCCGCGACGGACTTCGACAAACGGCCGCGCGTTACCGGCGCTTTCCCGCACCAGGGAATTTCGCCCGGACAGCGCTTGACGCTGTTCGGTGCCGGGTTCGCGGCCAGCGCCACCCCGGCGGTGTGGTTTGGCTCCGCACAACCGGGCGAGTCGGTCGGCGAAGGGCCGGACGTGGTTGACGATAGCCACCTGGAGGTAACCTTCCCCGCCTCAGCGCCGGGAACGGGATACATTTTTGTTTGTTTGAGCGAAACGGAGAACTGCTCCAATCCGTTTCCTTATTCGCAGTTGCCGTAGCCGAAAGGGCGGGAGTTGTCGAAACACATGAAGGGCCTCACTTGGCTGCACCGATCGGGCGCGTTGTTGCTCGTTGCCGCAATCGCGTTTCTGCTGGGTTGCGGAATGAAAGGTGAGTTGAAGCCGCGCGACAGACTGCCCGATGACGAATCCGGCACGCCGTTGGAACAGCGCCTGTATCCGCCCCGCGAGGCGCCGCCCGACGTGTTTGGCGTCGGTGACAGTATGCAGGCGCCCAGTCAGCCCGGCGTGATCATCGAACATTCGTTGACGCCGACGCCCACCCCGACCCCGTCGCCCACTTCGGAGGCTAACCCGTGAACGACCGTCCGGTCCCCTTTGTGAAAATGACCGGCAGCGGCAACAATTTCGTGCTGGTCGACAATCGCCAGGAACTGGTCGGTCCCGACGGCCTGGCCGCTTGGGCGCGTGCGGTATGCCATCCGACCCAAGGTGTTGGCGCCGACGGGTTGATTCTGCTGCAGCAAGATCCGCAACACGAAGTCGATTTTGCGTGGCGCTTCTTCAACAAAGATGGGTCCGAACCGGAAATGTGCGGCAACGGCAGCCGTTGCGCTGTCCGTTACGCGGTGGAGCAAGGCCTGGCTGGGCGGGAAACGGCGTTTCGCACGCGGGCCGGCGTGATCCGCGGTTGGCTGCTCGACAACGGCGAGGTGCGGGTGCAACTCACCGATCCGGTCGGCTATCAGGCCCAGGTACACGTCGACCTTGCGGGCGAGACACACCATGCCGCGGTAATCAATACCGGTGTGCCGCACGCGGTGATCGAAGTCCCCGACACCGAAGCAGTCGACGTGCGAAGCCGGGGGCGCGCGATTCGACACCACCCGGTTTTCGGCCCGCGCGGCACCAACGTGAATTTCGTGCAGGTGCTCGGCGCCCGGGAGCTGATCATTCGCACGTACGAACGAGGCGTGGAAGACGAAACGATGGCTTGCGGCACGGGTTGCGTCGCCGCGGGCATAACCATGACCCTGGCCGGCCACACCACGCAGCCGGTTCGCTTACACACCCGGGGCGGAGAAGTGCTGACGGTCGATTTCGCCCGCGACGGAGCCATGGTAACGCGGGCGACGTTGCAGGGGCCGGTAAGGTACGTGGCCGAAGGGACGATCCATCCCGACGTGTGGCGCTAAAGGTCCTACGGTTTGGAGAGCTCGATGAACCGACGCATGTGGTCCTTAGTGATGTTGCTGGCGGCCGCCTGGCTGCTGTCCGGCTGTTTCTATGTTTACCGAGAACCGCCCGACCAGATGGAAGCGCGCGGACTACGGCCGACCGGTTTGCCCGGCCATGATGAAACGATTTGGGCGGATGCGCCGGCGCGGCATGGAACCGCTCAACCATTAGACAGCGAAACTTACGTTCGCCTGGCCGACAAAACCAACCCCGCCGTGGTCAACATCTTCAGCACCAAGCGCGTCCGCACAGCGGTGGGCATTGGGTTGTTCGCGGTACGCACTCCCAACCTGGACCGCAACGCGCAAGCGCTCGGCTCCGGCTTTTTCATCAGTCCGGACGGCTTTGTCGTGACTAACGCGCACGTCGTGGCCGGAGCAGACGAGATCAAGATCTACTATTGGAAGGAAGATCAAGTGAAGACCGCGCGGCTGATCGGGCTGGATGTCACCAGCGACATCGCGCTGTTGAAAGTCGACCACCCCAAGCCGATGCCGTTTCTGCCGCTCGCTGATTCCGATGCGGTGCGCGTGGGCGAGGTGGTGGTGGCCATCGGCAACCCGTTCGGCCTGGACCATTCGCTGACCAATGGACTGATCAGCGCCAAACACCGCCGCCTGCACGAGGGCGGACAAGGGTTGTACGAAGACTTCCTACAAACCAGCGCCCAGATCAACCCGGGCAATTCCGGCGGGCCGCTGATCGACCTGGCCGGCGCCGTGGTCGGAGTGAACACCGCCACAGTGCAGGGCGGACAGGCCATCGGTTTCGCCGTGCCGTCGAACTTGCTGCGCGAAGTGATTCCGCACCTGGTGCGCAGCGGTGGCGTGCGTCCGGCGTACTGCGGCTTGCGCACCGGCGATCTGCCGGCGGAAGCCAACGTGGATCACGGCGCACTGATCACGGAAGTCAGCCCAGGCAGCCCCGCGGCTCAGGCCGGCCTACGAACAGGCGACCTACTGGTGGAAATCAACGGCCGGCAGGTCTACGATAGCCCGGCGGCGACCCGCACCTTGCGGCTGTTGATCGTCGGGCGTAGCGCGCAGTTGACGGTCTGGCGCGGCCGCCAGCGGTTGAACCTGCGTTTGACCCCGGCCGATGCGGCGTCGGCGCAATTGCAGCGGTGAACACCCGAGGCGAAAGGTTCTTCATGCCGACTTACGAATACGAACACGAAAACGAAGGCTGCGCGCTCGGTTCGCGTTTTGAATTTCGGCAGTCGATCCACGATGCGGCGTTGGCGGTCTGCCCGACTTGCGGCCGGCCGGTGCGCCGATTGATCTTCGCGGCGAGCGTCCGCTCGGTCAAAAGCAACAGCGAACTGCGCGACCTGGGCTTTACCAAATTGGTCCGGCGTGGTGACGGCACGTACGAGAACGTGACCGCGCGCAAAGGCGAGCCCAAAACCGTGCGGCGCGATCCCGGTGACTAGCGCTGGATACGCCAACGCCCCGAGGCCGAGCCTCAGGGCGTCGCGTCACTGCCAGGGTATCGCTCTATATTAAGGCTCGTCCGGCGCGGTCCCTTCCTCCCAGGTGTCGTCGTCGTAATAGTCGTCCCAGGGATCTTCCCAGGGCAACTCGTCCTCAACGACATTTTGCCAGGAGCCGATTTTCGTAGCGATCAAGCCAAGGTCGCTGATGGTGAACAGGTAGTCGCCGATCACCACACTGCGCCGTGGCGTGGACAGCCAATCGTAGTAGTCGGAGCCGGCTTCGCCTTCGAAGCCGCCGTGATCGATCTGGGTCTGGAACTGGAAGCCGCTTTGCGGCGTCACGTAGTAGACGTAGAAGCCCGAGAAACTCCCGTCCTCCGCATCCCTCTTGTCCGGCGCGCCGGCCCCCGGCTCGACCACCGTGTCGTCGTCGTTCCAAGTGTCGTCGTCATACCACGTATCGTCGTCGCCCCAGGTATCATCATCGCCCCAGGTGTCGTCGTCGCCGTATTCATAGATCTGCAACGGAATGGCCAGCAGGTTTTCTTCCGGATAGAACAGGA
>CAZEDX010000010.1:64776-85901 GCA_964511015.1 uncultured bacterium
GCGTGGTGATTGTATTGCGCCTCCGATGAGGCGTTCCAGGACCCGAGTTCCACGTTGTCCAAACGTCGTGGGTCGGACAGATCGGAAACGTCGAACAAAGACAGAGCCACCGAACCGTTCAGGCCCCATTCGTCGCCGCCGAAGCCGATCGTGAGCAAGTAGTTGTCGTTGACCGGGTGCAAATAGGAACTGTAACCGGGCACTTCCAACTCGCCCACCAGCCGCGGCTGCAGCGGGTTGCTTAGATCAAGGGTGAACAGCGGATCGGTATTTTCGTAGGTGACCAGGAATCCACGCGCTCCCAGGAAACGCGCCGACATGATCTGCTCGTCGACGGCGATGTCCTCAAGCTTGCCGACTTCGCGGAAGTCCTGACCGTTGAGGTGATAGACATACACGCCGTTGCGTTCGGCGGAGCCGTCCCACCAGCCGCCGTAGCTAGTGGCCACGCGCAAATATTCCTCATACTCACCCAAGCTGAACTGGTTCAACACCCAACCGCGCACGTCGGCGCTGGCCAGGTAAACGGCCTGGGCGGGGTCGGAGCCGATATCGAACGCGTGAATTTGACCGTGGTATTCGCCCGCTTCGCCGTCCTCCAGCCAGTTGGCCTCGCTGGCGTAGCTGCCGCTCACGTACAGGTGCTGTGCGCTGGCGTAAACGACGAAGCCGTCGGCCATAACCCCGATATCGGGCTGTTTTTCCAGCGGCTCGGTCAACAACACAGTCAACACGGACAACACCGCATCGCCGCGGGGACTGGACGGCCGGTACATGTTCTCACACTCGCTCAACAACCCTTCTTCGCGAACCGCACCGCCGCTGGTGTAGCCGATGTCGTAGTAGCGCGGCAGCCAGGCGACCAACGGGGCGCCGTTGATGATCTGCCGGTTCTTGGCCAGCAACTCCTCATAAGCAGCGTCCAGTTCCGCAGCCGTTTGGTAGTCCGAGGGGTTGATCCAGGTGTCGACGTAAGGGCCGTATTTTCCGGAGTTCATCACCACCCGCACGGAGGCATCGATGCGGCGGCTGCTCACCTGGTCGCCTTCGACATACAGCTCGCGCAATACCTGCGGCGCCGATTTCTGCGCCAAATCGATCAAGGTGATTTTGAAAATGTTGTAGTAGAGCGAGTTGCGCGATTGGTCAGGCCACACGTCGTCGGGCAGGTTGTAGGCATCGATGTTGGAAAACACGACGGCCAGGTCGCCGTACAGATACATGTCGGCAACCACGCCTTCGATGTCGACCCGGCTCACTTCGGCGGTGGCCGGCACGGAGCCGACCGAGTAGACGATCAGGTAGCCGCCGGTGACCAGGTAAAGATAGTTGCCGTCGGTTTTCACCATGTCGGCTTCGTCGACGCCCTCTTCTTGCACGTTGGTGTCGCTGTGCTCGTTGTCGTCATCGCCGGCTTCGCTGTCGCCTCCGGCCTGGTCATCGTCGTCGGCATAGCCGTCGTCGTCGTCAGTAGAGTTGTCGTCGTCGCTGCTGGCGTCATCGTCGGCCACATCGTCGTCGGCGGCGTCATCGTCTGCCCAGGTGTCGTCGTCGTCGATGATCACGTCGTCGCCGCCCCATTGGCGGTTGGCGGCCACTTCGCGTTCCATGCGCTCAATGGCCGTCTGGTGAAGCCAATCGAGTACTTCACCGCAGTCTTTACACTGGTAGAGGCCGTCGACTTTTACGTATTGATTGTCGGCTTCGTTCGTACTGCAGCCCGCCGCTGTCCACGACAGCGACAAGCAAAACAGCAGCAGAAGGCTGGATTTGATGGCGGTTTTCATGGCCCTCCCCTTTCAGCACCAAGACCGTTCGGACGGTCCTTCCCAAACGAATACCGATGGTTTAGCAAGCCTCGTGCCAGTTCAGATCAACCAATAACTTGGCGAGATCAAACAGGTTTTTTTGGCGGGGGGCGGAGTATCCACAGAAAAACCATTGATTTTTCGCGGGGTTCGTCAGAAATCTGAGTGGTTTCCAAGTTGGCCGCACCAACCGAAAACCGACGACTCAGGCCGCGTTGTGAACCAGACAGGCGGGCACTCTGGACCCCGAACCCAAGCCCACCTATAATCCCCGTCCACCCGGCCGCCGGGCGTGCGAGGTCTGTTTGAGCATTGGCGAGATCCTGATTCTGTCCTTGGCGCTGGCGGCCGACGCCTTCGGCGTTGGCGCCTGCATCGGCCTGGTCTATTCCCAACCCCGGCAGATCTTCCGGCTCAGCTTCCATTTCGGCTTGTTCCAGGCGTTGATGCCCGCCTTAGGGGCTTTGGCCGGCACGCTACTGGCCACGGTCGCTGCGATGTACACACCGTATGTTGCCGCCGCACTGCTGGCCGTTGTCGGGTTGAAGATGTTGTGGGAATCGCGCAAGCCCAAGGATGAATGCGGCACCATCGACCCGACCCGCGGCTGGTCGTTGATCGGATTGAGTCTGGCCGTGTCCATTGACGCTTTCGCGGCGGGGGTCAGTCTGGGCATGCTGCACGCACCGTTGTTGCTGGCCTGTCTGCTGATCGGGGTGGTGTGCAGTGTGGTCACGCTGGCGGCCATGCGCGCCAGTGGTTTGCTGCGACGCTTGCTCGGCGAATGGGCGGAACGGGTTGGCGGGGTGGCGTTGTTGGGTTTGGCGATCAAGACCCTGCTGGCCGCATAGCTGCTCGCTTGCCTACCGTTCGAGTCTTCCCGCAGACCGCCCTACTTCGCGATGCGCCGTTCGGTGCGGGTCTGTTCGATGGCCTTGACCAACAAGGTCAACGTCTCGTTGACCGGCGCCCGCACGCCTTGTTTACGGCCGATCTGGGCGATTGCGCCATTGATGAAATCGATCTCCGTCGGTTTGCCGCCGGCCACGTCCACCAGCATGCTGCAGCGGTTGGTCGCCGTGCGGCGCGCCACGTCCACGGCCATCGCGCCAAGCGCTTCCACATCGAGATGGATGCCCAGCTTCGCGGCCACTTCCGCCGTTTCGCGGACCGCCGATTGCATCAGGTTGGCCAGCGGCGGCTGGTTGGCCATGACTCCGTTGCGCATGTGCAGAATGGCCGCCGGCGCGTTGATCGCGGCGTTGATCGCCAGCTTCGCCCACAAGCGCCGGTGAATGTCATTGGCGGTCGTCGTGGTCAGGCCGGCGCGGGTGAAGACATCGGCCACCTGCTTGACGGCCGCCGTGATCTGGCCGTCCGGGCGGCCGATCACGGTTTCGCCGTCGCCGTTGTGGAGCACACGGCCCGCGGTGGGTAGATTGGCGCCGACGGTGGTGGTGCCGAGCAACAGCCGATCGGGTCCCACCAATTGCTCGATCAGCTCCGCGTGACCGATGCCGTTTTGCAGGGACAACACCAGGCCGCCTTGCTCAAACAACGCCGCGTGTTGAGCGAGAGCGGCGGCGGTATCGTAGGCTTTGACACAGATCAAAATCAGTTCCGCCGGCGCGGCTTCCCGGGCCTGATCGGTGGCGCGAGCGGCCACGTCGAATTTGCCGCGCACGCCCTCCACCCGCAGGCCGGCGCCCTCGATCATCCGCGCGTGGGCGGGATTGCGAGTGACCAAGGTGACATCGTTGCCTCCGCGGGCAAGGTATCCGCCAAAAAGGGTGCCAATGGCGCCGCTGCCGATGATTGCGATTTTCACTGCCTAGTCCTCTCCGTTGTAGCTCATGGTTGTGATGAAATGGGGAGAGTGGTTGGCTTTAAACCGACGCTCGGAGGAAACGGTTCCGGGGTCGGCGTAGTCGGGGTGGCCAGTACCGGTGCAGGACACCTCCGGCATTGCTGAGGGTTCGCGTCTGGGTTCGGATCCCCGGTTTGAGTATTTCTCTTCGGCGGTTCCGGAACGTTGGTCACGCGAGGCACCTCGGGGTTGCGCTTCTCCTCCGGGGTGGGCACCGGAGTCGCGGCCGGACCGGCAACAAAAGGGCGGCCGTCGGCCCCGATGTTTTCGGCTCTCGTATCTGTGGCGGCCGGCATTTCGGGACCGACCGACACCATGATCCCGCCGTTCTCGCCGGCGGCAGACGCTGTTGGCGTTGCGTGGTTCTTCGACGGGACCAGCATCTGGTGCGCCAGCAGGCCGAGCACGGCAAGCAGTACGGCGAAACCGAACACCGTCAAAACCAAACTTGGTTTTCCCGTCGGCATATAGCCATCCTTTCAAGCAGATCATCATACCAAATCAAGCCGTCGTTTCCCAGGATCTCGAGGAGATGGTGCAAAGTTGGGCAATTCGGGAACGGGGATTGATTTTGCCTCTGTCGACCGCGACGCTCGACCGAGCGTCAGTCGCGGCAACCTCACCGATGTGGTTTGCGCCCGTTTTTGTGCTCGGGCGAAAGGGGCGACGGCGGCGGTATCTGCGGTGCCGCCACGGTCGGGGCAGTGGGAAGCGGTGTTTCGGGCAACAACACCCGGGGGCGTTCGATGTTCGCGGCCGCCGGGGCGCTTCCGACGGCCTGCGATACGGCAGGCGCCGGCTGGTGGAAGAGGAAACGAAACACCAGAAAGCCCAACACGGCCGCCAGTACCACATAGGCGGGGACCATCCACCAAATGATTCCGGGTTTCCCGGTCGCCATGTCCACCTACCGGTTACTGCGGCGGCCGCGGCCGTTCCGGCAATGGCGGATACGGGTTGGGTTCGCACTCGTGCAATGGGTCGTATAGCGGCGTCTGTTCGCCAATCGCCGGCACCCGGGCCAGGGTTCCGGCCCGCTGGCTGGTTTCGTAGCCGAGCCAACCCATGACCATCGAACGGAACAATCCGTCGCCGATGATGGTCGCGCCACCGCGGGTGGGATGGGTCATATCGCCGGCGCAGAGTTGTGGGCGCGATTGGTACCAGCGCGCCATCGAGCCCGCGCCGCCCATCGCCTGGAACGTGTTGTAGAACGCACAACCGGCCTTGAGCGCCGCTCGGCGCTGGGCCTCGATCAGCCGCGGCAGCAACGGATGAGTACCTAATGCGCCGCCCACGCGCGCGGCGCGGTCCAGTGGCGACATCACCAGGCACGAAGCTTCCGGCGCGGCGGCGCGCAGCCGCTGCAACACGCTGACATAGTCGGCTTCGACCTGACCCATCGGGCGGCCCCGGTCCTCCGACTCGTTGGTGCCGAAATTGATGATCACCAGATTGGGCCGCCGCTGGCGCAGTTGCTCCGCCCAGAACGACGGGGTGATCAACTCCAGCTTGCGCGCGCGTCCGCCATTGATGCCCAACGTGTCGTAGACGATGCCGGGATTGTCGCGTTCGAGCACGCCGCCGAAGAGCCGGACGCGGCCGTCACCGACGCACTGCACCCGGAAGCGATGCGGTCCGTCCGGCACGGTGGCGACAAACACCGCGGCGCTGTTCTGCGGACCGGCGGTGCTCACCCGGCGGTACGGTTTTCCGTCCACCGATACATCGAACGACCCGCCGTCCGGCTGCACCAGATAGTGCACCTCAAAACGGCTCGCCTGACCGCCGTTCGTTCCGCCGGTGGCCGTGCCCATTTCCAGGTATTGGTCGGGGCCGTAGCCGTCGAAATGAAAACCATTCAGGCCGAACGCGCCGCTGCCGGATTCCCGGTTCATCACGCCGGTGGTCTTCCAGGACTCCGCGGTGCGGTAGAACACGTCCCAGTGCTGGTACCAGCGCCAGGGCCGTCCGGCCATCATGTAGCCGTGCCCGGCGTCGCCAAAACGCGATTGCAGGCGCCGGCGGGCCTGGCCGGTCAGGAAATCCACCACCACCAGCGAATCGCCGTAGTGCATGATCCGGGTGATGGCGCCCGGCTCGCGGCGGTTGGTCCGCTGCAAGGATTCGTAGAAGGCCCGCATGGCCAGGCCGGTCGGGTCTTCGATCGGCTGCACGCGGCCCTGCAAATCGGGCGCGCGCAAATCGACGCCGAGGTTGGCGGCCACTTCCGCTAGTTTGGGCGGACGAGGCGGGGCCGGCGCGGCGGCGGTGTTGTCTTCGGCGGCGGCGCTGGCCGACAACAAGGAAACACCTTGCACCGGCTCGAAGCGCAGATACGAAAACAGCTGGCCGGGGTCTTCGCGCAGCCGGACGATGGCGCACAAGATTAGAAACCACAGCAACGCTTGCGCCGTCTTGCCAAACAACACCGGCAACCGGCGGGCGGGCGTTTTTTCGGACTGGGTTTCGGCCATCGCGTCGCCTCAGAACTGGTAATAGATGAACGGCACGACGTCGCTGCTGGCGACGGAATATAGCATCACGATCAACACAAACAAGGCCAAGCCCTGCGCGCTGGCCGGCAGGCGCTGGAACTGGATCCGCACCGTCAGTTCCACCTTCTCCGGCACAAACTGGAGCAGGTAGCCCAGCAACAACACCACCGCCACTTGCGGGGCGAAGTTCGGGGCGCCGCCGACGAAAGAAAACAACACGCGCAACAGATTCAGTGCGCCGTTGAGGTCTTCGGCGCGGAAGAAGATCCAGGCGAATACCACGAATTGCAAAGTCAGGAACGTGGTGATGGCGCGGCCCACCCACGTGCGCGCCGCGTCGCGGCCGAGGGCGCGTTGCCAGATGCGCGTGAAGGTCTGGCCGATGCCGTGCAGCGCGCCCCACAGCACGAACTTCCATTCCGCGCCGTGCCACAGCCCGCACAGCAGCATGACGATCCAGAGATTCGCGTACGTGCGCCAGGCTCCGTTCTTCGAGCCGCCCAGGGGGATGTACAGATAGTCACGGAACCAACTGGACAGGCTGATGTGCCAGCGCCGCCAGAAATCGCGCAGGTTGCGGGCCAGATACGGTCGGTCGAAGTTGGGCGGAATGTGAATGCCCAACAACAGCGCCGAACCGATCGCGATGTCGGAGTAGCCGGAGAAATCGGCGTAGATCTGCAGCGCGTAACCATAGATCGCCGCCAGCACCTCCCAACTCGTGTACATCTCCGGCAGGCTGAAGACGCGGTCGACCAGGTTGATCGAAATGAAATCGGCGATGACCACCTTCTTGAACAGCCCGGCCATGATCAGCCACAGCGCGCGGCCGCCATCGCTCTCGGCCAGACTCGCCGGGCGATCGAACTGCGGCAGGATCTGCTTGGCGCGCAGGATCGGTCCGGCCACCAGATGCGGGAAAAAGCTGACAAAGGTGAGGTACTCGTGGTAGCGCGACGCCGGCGCGACATCGCCACGGTAGACATCGATCACGTAGCCGATGGTCTGGAAGGTGTAAAAGCTGATGCCGACCGGCAGCACCAGGTTCAGCCGCAGCGCAATCGGGTCGAAACCCCAGGCCGTCGCGATATCGGACGCCGTGCCGAGGAAGAAATCGGCGTACTTGAACAGGCCCAGGACGGCCAGATTGACCGACACGCTGGCCGCTACGAACAGCTTGCGTTTCCAGCGCGCGGAGGTGCGAACGATCGCCCAACTCAAGGCCCAGTCGAGCGTCGAGGAAAACCAGATCAGCAGCAGAAATACCGGGTTCCAGTTGGCGTAGAAGAAATACGAGGCGGCGAGCAAAAACAGCATCCGCGTCAGGCGGGTGCGCACCAACGCCCAGAAGCCGATGAACACGACCACCAGAAACAGGCCGTATTGGACGCTGTTGAACAGCAAACGAAAACCCCGAAAACCGTCTGCCGCCGTCCCCGCCGCGATTGCGGCGCGCCACGGAACGGCGGTCACCCCTTCAGACCCATCGCCGGTGCGTTTGTGCCCCACACGCCGGCAAAAATCAAAAGCCGGCGGAGTCTAGCACCTTTTGCTTGCGCGAGGCAGGGGGATCGGGACTACGGTTGTTTCGGCAACACAATGGGCGCCAGCGCCTCGGCAATGACCTGATGACCGCACGGGTTCGGGTGGCCGAAGTCAGTGGAAAACCACAGCCAGCCGGACAAGCTGGAGTTCAGCGTCGGCTCACCCAACCAGCTGATCAGCCTCTGCCGGCAGGAGGCAAACCGCGGCGCGGTTTTGATCTCGTCGACCTTGGCAAACAGGAGCGGAAAGGTGTTCAGCGCACCGATCTTTTCCTCGCGCGCCACATCCATCATCGCTTTCCGGTATTTCTCAAAGAAACAACCGATATTCACCAACAGCACCCGGGCATGATGCTCGCGGGCCTGGCGAATGATCGTCCTCAGGTTTTCCTGGTATTCCGCCACCGAAACCCGGTGCTTGGCATGATCGGCCTCGGGCACCTCGCCCCGCGGCGGCGGCTTGTTGTGGATGCGCCGGAAGTAGAAATTCTCCGCCGCCAGAAACAGCGGCGCCTCGCGCAAGCGCTGCACGAGCGTCGGCTTCGGCGGGCCGACAATGCGGTCGCCCGGCATGATTTCGCGGTCGGTACGGCCACGTCCGTATTGGGTCGGCGAATGGTTGGAATCGATCTCATCGTTGCGTCCGAACGAGACGAGCAGGACGTCGGGTTCGAGCTTCCACACTTCCGGCATCATCAGCACGCCCTGGTGCGAACTGTAACCGGGGACGGCGACATTGAGCACCTCGACGTCGTGCCCCTGTGCCTGCAGCATCCGCTCCAGTTGCTTGGCGTATGTGTCGTTCAGTTCCACATCCCAACCGAACGTGCTGCTGTCGCCCAACGCGACAATGCGGGTTTTCGCGTGCGGCCCGAACGGCCGGTCGCGCCACCCCTGCGGATTGACCTGCACCTCGTAGATCGCGCCGGATTTCTCCCATTGCGTAACATACTGGCCGTACACGCCCATCGGCATGATTGCCTGCGCGTTGGGCTTGAGCGTGTACACCCGCGTGGGATGTGACTGATAGACCTTCTCGTAGGCGGTTTTGGCGGGGTGGACACCGATCTTCGAGGCCACAAAGTTGATGATCCACAGGCTGATGATCGTGGCCACGGCGGCAAAGAACAGCTTCTTCTTCCTGGTCATCATTGCCATCGTCCGTCTGGCCTGCGAGCGGTTGGGTGGGCGGTTCCTCAGATTCCTGCTTCCAGAGCTTCACGATATAGATTTGTCATGCCGTGCGCAATACCCTCTTGTTCCAGAATCGCCGCCAATCGCCGCAGCCGGTCGGTCCGGATCGAATAGTTGTTGCTGCCGTCGGTGCTGTACCACTGACACCAGTGTTCCGGTTGCGGCAATACGATGCCAAAGCGCTCCGGTTCTTTTTCCAAGTCGCACTGGGCGACAACGATACAGGTGGACAGCGCGCTCACCCGGCTGATCAGTTTTGCGTGCTGCCGCACGAAATCCGCCGTCGCGGTAAATGACTCCTCCGTTTCACCAGGGAAGCCGACGATGAGATTGATGATCGTCTCGATTCCCGCCGCGCGCGCGTATTCGAGCGCCCGCGCCGCGGTGGCCGCGTGGAAGCGCTTGTTCATGCGCTTGAGCACGTCGTCGGAAAAACTCTCGACGCCGAAGACCAGGCTGACGCAGCCGGCGTCGCGCAGGCGCTGGAAGTCGGCCTTCGTCATGTCCTTGCGCACCACCGCCTGCCCGGTCCAGGCCAGGCGTTCGCCGCCGTCGATCACCAATTCGCAGAACCGCCGCAGCCGCCGCAGATCCGCATTGATCAATAGGTCGTTGAAGGCGAAGGCGAACGCGCCGTAACGCGCCTTGAGCTGTTTGACGTTTTCGAACAGCCGCTCGGCCGACACCGCCCGGTAGCCGGGGACCATGCGGTGATCGTTGCAGAACGCGCACCGGTTCACGCAGCCGCGGCCCATCAGCAGCGGCAATTGGTTGGTGCGATACAGGTGCAGCGGCAGGTCGCCGAACTCCGGCCATGGCTGGGCGTCGAGATCGGCCAATGGTTCCCGCACCGGCCCATCGACCCAGGCGCCGTCGCGCCACGCCGCCGTGCCCGGCACGCCCGCCGGATCGTTCCCGGCCTTCACCGCCCGCACGACCTCGGCCAGCGTTGTTTCGCCTTCGCCGATGACGAACAACTCGGCCGCCGCCGGACCGATGCGCTCGCGGTCGGCCAGCCAATGCACCCCCGGGCCGCCCAACACCAGCGTCACCCCCGGCAGGCGCGTCTTGACCCGCCGGCCGAGCAGCACCGCCAGCGCCAAATTCGACTCATTGGTCGACAAGCCGAGCACGAGCGGCTGCAAGCGCGCCACCGTCTCGACGAACTCGTCGATCTGCGGCGCGAAGAACGCGACGATCTCCGGCAATCGCCCGTCCGCCGCCCAGAACTTGAGGTGCTCCAGACGCCAGTAGTCGCGCATCGCCTCGCCGCAGGCGTCGTACCATTCGATGTTCAAATCGCGCACGACGGTTTCCAACCCGGCCGCGCGCATGGCCGCGGCCAGCGTCGCCACGCCGAGCGGCGGGAAGTCGACGCCCCACGGCGGCGGCAGGGCCAGCAACAGATCGGGCCGGGCCATCGGCGGATGCACCGCGCATTCGGTGTCTTCCGGTTCGCGCGGCGTGTCGTCAACGTTCACCTGCGGCAGTGCGTCGCGGGTTTCGTCGTACAGATTGACCGTATGCACGCTCTGGTCGCGTTTGGCCAACAGCGTCGTCAGCGCCAACACGCGGCGCCGGCGCTCTTCGAAGGTGTTGCCGTCGTCAGTCCACCACTTGATCGACCCTTCGGTCTGCGGGAAGCGGATGCCGTAGTCCGGATACCGCTCGAACAGCCGGCTGCCGAGGTTGATCAGGCACGGGCTGATCGATGCGACCTGGTCGATGATGTCGAAGTGGTCGCGGACAAAATCGTAGGTCTCGCGGAATTCTTTTTCGCCCTCGCCGGGGAAGCCGACAATCAGATTGATGATCGTCTGGATGCCCGCGCCGTGGCACGCCGCCAGCACGCGGGCGGTCTGTTCCTGCGTGTAGGGCTTGTTCATCGCCTTGAGCACGCTGTCGCAGAACGACTCGACACCGAACACGAAACTTTGACAGCCCGCGCGCGCCATCTTGCCGAAGATCGCCGCGTCCATCTCCTTGCGCACCACGCCCTGGCCGCCCCAGCGCAGCTCGCGCCCGCTGGCGATCAGCAGATCGCAGAACGTGTCCAGCGCCCGCATGTCGCCGTTGATCAACACGTCGTGGAAGGTGAAGCGCGTGCGGCCGCGGTCGGCATGCCAGAACATTTCCTCCGCCACGGCCTCCGGCGGCCGGCGGCGATACTTGCGGTAGATGTGGTGGTCGTTGCAGAACGTACACCGGCGGATGCAGCCGCGGCTGCCCAGAATCGGCACGGCGTCGGTCGCATATTCGGCCAAATTGAAATCTTCGAGCTTCGGCCAGCCGATCGCCGACAGGTCTTCCTGAATCGGCCGCGCCAACTTCTCGAAGTCGATCGGTTCGCCGACGCGCAACACGCCCGGAATGGCGGGGACGCGGCCGGCCAGCAGATCCTGCATCAGCGGGTGCACCGTCTGTTCCGCTTCGCCGAGCACCAGGTAGTCCACCTCGTCCGTGCCGAGGGTGGCGATGTCGAAACTGTTGGTGACCCCCGGCCCGCCGAAGACGATCGGCCGCTCGGGCCGTTCGGCCTTCAGCCGCCGCGCAAAGGCGCGCGTGAATGCGAAGTTGCCGGTGTTGACCGAGAAACCCAGCACCCGCGCCGGATGCGCACCGATCTGCCGCGCGTAATGGTCGATCAAATCCGCCAGCGCCGCCATCGTCTGCGGGAACAGCTCCGGATCGGTCCAGTGCTTGTACGATTCCATGCGCCACAGCGCCGGGTCGGGCGCGCGGTTGAACAGCTTGATGTTCAGATCCAGGCATTGCGCCGAAATGCCGTGCCGTTCCAGGAAGAGCTGCACATAGGCGATGCCGAGCGGCGGCACGTCGGCGCCCCAGACCGGCGCCATGACCAGCAGCATATCGACGTTACGCCCGTCGATCGGTTCGTAACGCGGCACGCCCTTTTGTTGGTCGGATCCCGCCGCCGGCGCCGTGCAGGCGCACGGTTCCGCCGCCGGCTCCAGCACGCGCACGTCGGCCGCTTTCTCGTGCAGGTTCGACACGCGCACCATCAACCCGAGATCCTCGAGCGTCGCCAGCAATTGCTTCGCCCGCCGCTGGCGCAGCGGCGGCGTGTTCTCGCCCTGCACCCAGCCGGTATCCGGCTCGGCGCCCGTCGGCACGACGATGCCCAACCGGTCTTTGTAGCGCTCGAGCGGCGAACCCAACAGCATGATGCAGGTGTTGATGCTGGTGACGCCGCAAATGTTGTCGCGGTTGCGCCGCACGAAAGCCAGCGTCGCGGCGAAATCGTCGTCGGTTTCGCCAGGGAAGCCGACGATGAAATTGATCATCGTGTTGATGCCGGCGGCGCGAATCTGCCCGAGCGCGCGTTCGATGTCGGCGACGCGATAGCCTTTCGCCATCTTCCTGAGCACTTCGTCCGAACCCGACTCGATGCCCAGATTCAGCGTATAGCAGCCCGCACGCTTCATCCGGTGCAACAGGTCGTCCGGCATGTCGCCGCGCGGCGAGGCCAAGGCGATCCAGCGCACGCCCGCGTCCGCGGCGATCAGCGCGTCGCACATCTCCGACAACGCGCCAAGATCGCCGTTGATGAGCTGGTCGTTGAACCGGAAATCGCGCACGCCGAGCCGCCGCACGTGGCCGACGATCTCTTCCGCGACCAGTCGCCCCGGCCGCGCCCGGAACGGCCCCATCGCCGGGTGGTCGTTGCAGAACGTGCAATGGTTGATGCACCCGCGCGACGCCAGCAGCGGAAGTTCGCGCGTGCGGTAACGAGCCAGGTCGAAGCCGGCGAAGGTCGGCGGCGGTAGCGCGCCGAGGTTGTCGATGAGCGGCCGCGGATTCAGCGGCGTCAGGTGGTGGCCGGCAAAACGCACCACGCCCGGCAACGCCGCGCCGTCGCGTCCCGCGGCAATGGCGTCCAGCAATTCGAGGAACGTTTGTTCCCCTTCGCCGACGACGAAATAGTCCACCGATGCCGGCGGGAACAACAGGCGTTCTTCGGCGGTATGCACCCCGCGTCCGCCGACGACGATCACGCGCTGCGGGTCGGCCTGCTTCACGCGTTGGCAGACGTCGATCGTGAAGCGCCGGTTCGGCGAGTAGACCGACAGGCCGATCACGCGCGCCGGTGAAGCCAGCAACTCGCGCGCGATGCGGTCAATGGCCTTTTCGAGGTGGGGGCGCAGACGGCCCCAATCGGCCAGGTCGGTCCAGTGCCGGAAACTGTCTTCTTCCCAGAACCGCTTCAGTTCAGGCGAAGCGTCGTGGTAAGTCGCGATATTGAAATCGCGCACCTGCACCGGATGACCGGCCGCCGCGACGGTTGCCGCCATACTGGCCAGGCCGTAGGGCGGGGCGTCGATGCCCCATACCGGGCAGATGCCCAGCACCACCGGCGGCGTCTGGTCGCCAGGTTGGATCAGCCGCTCGGCCCGCGCGCCGAGTTCTTGCAAGCGTCGCTCCATCTCCACAGCTCGCGCCCACAATTCGTCGATGTGTTCGCGGTGCCGGCGGCGGTCGCTGACCACGTCATCGCGATTGGTAAACTCGACCGGAACGCCCAGCACGCGCAATTGCGCCAGCAGGCGATCGAGGCGGTCGGCACGAACCTCTGCGGTCAACTCGCCCGCGCGCCAACGCCGCTCCCAGCCGCGCTGCTGGCGGTTGGGCATCTCGATGCCCCACTTTTCCGGCCGTTCGCACAACTCCGCGCCGGGGATCAGCAACAGGCTGTTCACACTGCGCACGAGCTTGATGTGCGGCGCCGCTCGTTCGACGGCGCGCATCGTCGCCGCGAAGTCTTCTTCGGTTTCGCCGGGGAAGCCGACGATGAGGTAAAGCACGACGTCGATGCCGGCGGCCGCGGCATCGCGAATCATCCGTAACGCGCGTTCGGCGGTATAGCGTTTGTTCATCGCCGTGAGGATGCGATCGCTGCCGGTTTCCAGTCCGAACTCGAGCCGGTAGCAACCGGCCTGGACGAGCGCCGCGAACTGCGTCGCAGTCAACTCGTGGTTGGGGCTGATGCCCGCCGCCCACCTGAGTTTCCAGCCGCGTTCCACGATGCCGGCGCAGATGCGGACGAGGTTCGCCGGGTGGCCGTTGATCACCGGATCGACCAGATTCAGCCACTCGATGCCGTGGCGTTGCACGAGCGTGTCGAGTTCGGCCAACACGACCTCGGCCGGCTTGCTGCGGTAGCGGCGCCAATAACGCCGCACGTTGCAAAACGCGCAACCGCCGGTGCAACCGCGCGACCACTCGATGTTCAACGCCGGGTGGCCGTATTGCGCCAGATCAAAATGCCGGTAATCCGGCGGCGGCAAGGTCGCCAGATCGACCAGCTGGTTCTGCTCGACGAACGTTGCCTGGCCTTCACGGTAGTACGCCACGCCCGGCAGGTGTTCCGGGCTCTTCCCCGCGCGCACGCGACGCAGCACTTCGGTCAGCGTGAGTTCGCCTTCGCCGACCACATACACCCGCACGGCGCCGCCGCACAGCGCGAAGAACCGGTCGCGCTCTTCGCGCATGGCGATGCCCGGGCCGCCGGCGATCAGCAGCTTGTTCGGCGCCAACCGGGCGACCTCGCGCGCGACCAACGCCGTGGCGATCTCCTTGCGCGTCACCAGCCCGAAGCCGACCACCGGCGCGGGGTGGGCCGCAATCGCCTGGGCCATCTCGCGCAACGCCGGGCCGAAGAGCCGCTCGACGTCGCGCTCGCGCTCCCACACCTGCCCCTCTTCCCACTCCCACAACCGTTGCTGCGCGGGAGACTGTCGGCGGTACAACGCGATGTTCAGATCGAGCACCTCGGCATGGAAACCTTCCCGTTCGACCCACGCCGCCAGTGCCGCCAGACTCAACGGCGGTCCGTTGGTCAGCCACGGCGGCGGATGAACCAGCAGGAGGTCAACCGGCTTCTTCTCGTCGGCGGACGTCATCTCTTGCGGCGTTTGCTCGTGGGTTGAAACGACCGGCGCGGGAATCGCGTCTTCGCAGTGCCGGCACAGGTAGTTTTCGGGTAGTGCGCGGCCGTCCATCGCTTCGAGGAAGGCGCGCCGGCCGGGCCCGCGCCAGACCGCCAGCAAGCCGCCGTCGCGCACGTTGCCCCACGCGCCCTGGCGGCGGTAGTCCATGCAGCACGGCACGACCGTGCCGTCGAACAGCACGTGCGCCATCTCGTACGCCCACACCGTGCGGCAACCGAGCACACCGGCCAGTTCGACGCGTTCGTGGCCGTACACCTCGACGTTGCCCGCGCGGCTGACATAGCCGTTCACCACGTCGAGCCGCTTCACGCCGAGGCTGCGCCAATACGCCTGCGCTTCTTCCCACTCTTCGTCGCCGACGTGCGGCCGCATGCGGGTGAGGTTGATCATCACCGCGTCCGGCCCATGCCGCTCGAGCAGCTTGCCGACCTGCCGCGTGATGTTCTCGCGGATCTTCTCAAAGTCGGCGCGGCCGGTGATCTGCCGATACGTCTCCGGCCGGATGGCGTGCACCGAGAAGCCCATCCAGGTCAGGCCGGCGTCGAGCAGTTCGTCGCCGAGTTCCGGCGTGAGCGCCGCGCCGTTGGACAGCAGGTAGATCTCCGTCTCGCCCAAGGCCCCCCGTGCCCGCCGAATGCGCGGCACGATCTGCCGGTCCAGCAGCGGCTCGTTCATCAGGTAAAGCATGACGCGCTTCAGCGGCGGAAAGGTCGCCAACTCGGCGATCAGTGCCTCGAACAGGCCCTGGTCCATCTCCCCCTGCGGCATGGTGTGGCGGATCTTCGGCTGCGGGCACATGATGCAGGCGGAATTGCAGCGGCTGGTGGTCTGGATCATCACCGCCTGCGGGAACGGCAGGGTCAGCGCTTCCGCCGGCTTCATCGCCCCGGCCCTTCCACCAGATACGGGCCGATCGCCAGGTACTTGAAGCCGCCGTCGCGGTACGCCCGCACCGCATCGGCCGGCGTCATGACAATCGGTTCTTCGTGCATGTTGAAGCTGGTGTTGATCAGCACCGGCGTGCCGGTCCGGGCGGCGAACGCGGTGAGAATGGCGAAGGCGTCGGGGTTGTCCTCGCGGCGCACGAGCTGCGGCCGCGCGGTGCCGTCGACGTGCACGCACCCGGCGGCGAAACCGCTCATCGCCGACGTGCAATCGAAGCACATGTTCATGAACCGTGCGGTGAAACGCGCCTTGTCCACCCCGACGAAACACCGTTCGGCTTCGTGGTCGAGTGTTGCCGGCGCGAAGGGCATAAACTCGGTGCGGCGCAGCATTTTGTTCAGCCAGTCGTTCACCGACGGATCCCCGGGCTGGTAGTAGATCGTGCGGTTGCCCAGCGCGCGCGGGCCGTATTCCATGGCGCCGGTGAAGCGCAGGATGACCTCGCCCCGCGCCAACAGCTCGGCGACCGCCGCGGCGATGTCGGCCGGGCGGGTGAAGGTCAGGCCGTCGCGTTCGAGCTCGCGCCGGATCTCCTCCTCGCCGTACGCGTTGCCGAGATACACCGTCGGCAGCGGCGCCGGGGTCGCGCCCGCCGCGCCGAGCGCCGCGCCCGCCGCCAATCCGCCGTCGCTCATGTTCGGGAAGATGCTGATGCCGCGCACCTCCGGCAGCTCACGCACCCGTTGGTTGAGCTTCACGTTCTCGAAAATGCCGCCGGCGAGCACGACGTCCGGCGCGCCCGTCTGCCGCACCCAGTGACGCACGAACGCGGTCACCGCTTCCTCGAGCACGTGCTGACACGCGGCGGCGATGTCGGCCGGCCGCTCGCCGATAAGGTGCCGGTACCAGCCCAGCCGCCGGTGGTGCCGCAACGGACAGCCCAGCCGCGTGAAGCCCGGGCCGACGAACCGCAGCACGCGCCGGAACAGCGGCGCCAGACGATGCGGATTGCCGTAGGCCGCCAAGCCGGTGATCTTGCCCTCGTGCCGGTTGGGCCGGAAGCCGAGGTATTCGGTGACGCGGCTGTAGTACGGATTCAGCGCCGCCAGGCCCGACTGCGCATACCGCCGTTCGACCGTGCCGTCCGGACGGCCGACGCCGACCGTCGCGGTCACCCCGTCGCCCATCGCGTCGGCGGTGATGACCGTCGCGGCGGTGAACGGGCCGCACAGGAACGCCGACCACGCATGCGCCTGGTGATGTTCGACCATCCGCACCGGGCAACGGAATCCGAGGCGGCGCAGGCGACGAGTCAGGATCCACCGCGACAACGCGCGGTCTAGCGCGTAAGGCAGCCGCATCGCGCGCGCGATGACCTGGTAGTAGGTGTACAGATTGAACAGCCAGCCGAATTGGCCCGAAAGGTTCTTCGCGCCCTGGTGCACGCCGGGCAGGCAGCGCAGTATTGCGCTGGGCGTGATCTCGCCCGCCACGACCACCAGGTCGATCTCCGCCGGCGTCAGGCCGCCGATCTGCAACACCTCGGCAATCGCCCGCGCCGGAAAGGCCATCGAGTTCTTCTGCCGGTTGATGCGCTCTTCGTTGATCGCGGCGACCAACCGGCGGTCCACCACCAGGGCCGCGCCGGCATTGTGGTTATCGCTGATGCCCAAAACCCTCATCGGGTGGAATGTAGCTTGTTTCCGGCGGGCGGGGAAGAGTGGTTACTGATTGTCGCCGGTCTTGATCCGCTCGCGCGACTCCGCGCTGAACACCAGCGAGGGGTCGACGGCCGGGACGATCGGGGTCGACGCCGCCGCCAGTCTGCCGTCGCCGTGGTGCGCCTGACCGTGGCCGTGGCCGTTGCCGCCGTTGCCGCCCGCGGCTTCGCCCGAACGGCGACGCCGTCCGCCGCGCCGCCGGCGACGCGGCATGGGAACGTCGCCCGGCGCCACGAACAGCAGCCGGCCGCGCGCCCGGGCCGCCCGTGCGATCGGTTTGGGCAGTGTCTCGCCGCGCGCCTGCGCTTCGATCTGGCACAGGGCCAGCGCGTGTTCGAAATACGATTTGCGCATCACGTTGCCGGGGATCTGCCCGCCCTTGGCCATCGCGCGCGCAATGGCGAACTTGCCGACCAGCAGCGACACCGTCGCCTCGCTGTCGCCGCGGCCGATGCCGATTTCGCGCAACATCGGTTTGACGCAATCGCGCATCGTCTGCTGCAGTGTGCGCCGCGGTTCGCCTTCCGCCGGGGGCGCCTGCAGTTCCGGCAGCAGCGGGCTGACGAATACCGCAAGCACGACCGGCAGCGGAATCTCGCGCTTGGCCAGCGCCTCGTCCAGCGCGCCGAGCATGGCCAACAGTCGCGCGCGCACGGCGTCGGCGCCGTCGCTGGTCAACGCGGCGCAGGCCGACGGCACAATGTGCGGCAGCAGACCGGTTTCGAGCATCAGAGCGATGCTCTTGGCCGACTGCCCGTCTTTCAACTCGCGCAAAAACTCGTCGCGCAGTCGCGACGGATTGACCTTGGTGATCTCACCGGCGTATTCGCGAATCGCCGCCAGCGTCGCCGGCTCGATGGTGAAACCGGTCCGCGCCGCGTGCCGGATGGCGCGAATCATGCGCGCGGGGTCTTCGCGAATACGCAGGCCCGGATCGCCGATGATGCGAATCGTGCGTTCGCGCAGATCCTGCATGCCGCCGACGAAATCGTAGATGTTGAACGTCTCGAGGTCGTAGAACAGGCCGTTGATCGTCAGGTCGCGGCGCTGCGCGTCGGTGGCCGGCGTGCCGTAGGAGTTCTCGTCGCGAATCGGCTCGTCGCTCTCGGTGTCGAAGGTCACACCTTGCCGGAAGGTCGAGACCTCGATGATGTCGTTGCCCTGGAAGAAGACGTGCGCCAGCCGGAACCGGCGGCCGATCAGCCGGCAGTTACGGAACAGCGCGCGCACTTGCTCCGGATGCGCGTCGGTCACCACGTCGAAATCCTTCGGCGTGCGGTCGATCAGAATGTCGCGCACGCACCCGCCGACGAGATACGCTCGGTAGCCGTTGCCGATCAACCGGCGCATCACCTTGAGCGCGTTTGGGCTGATCTTGCGGCGGCTCAGGTTGTGCTCGGCGCGCGGAATCACCAGCGGGCCCGACCCGTCCTCGGCGATGGGCACCGCGTCGGCGCGGGGCGAACGCGGGGCCGGCGGGGGCGGACCATGGCGGTGCCCGCCGCGGCCGTGCGGCGTCGACTCATGGCGATGCTGCGGCGGACGAGGCGCGGATTCGGCTCGATGGTGCGGCGCGCGGGGCGCGGGCGCGGCCTTGGGCGCCACGGCCGGCGGCTCCACCTCGGGCGCCGCCGCCCGGCCCGCGGGAACAGCGGGTTCGGACATCACCTGCGGCTCGACCGGGCCTTCTTTCTCCGGCTGGGTTTCCTCTGGCGCCTTCTTTTTCCAGCGGCGGAACAGTCCTAGCACCCGCAGACACTCCTTCTGCCTGCCGCCCGAAGCGGCGGGGTCTGGTTATCACTATTGGCGAAGGGCGTCAAGCGCATGGGGGGCGGTAAGGATCGGCATAGGGGTCTGGGGTCTGGATCGTAGCTCGGCATCCATCCCCACCAGCCGCCCTCCGATCACCTCAAAAGAGCCAGGCTGGCACAGGGGCCGGCCCCTACCACAAACCACTCTCTCTATGAAATTCATCGCGTTGTGAAATCGTTCACAGCATTTCGAACAGCCATTCCAACGTTCGACGAACAGTGTCCAAAACGTGCATTAACGTCTCCTACAGCCGCAAGGGTTTGTCGGGGTCGAATTGCCAAAACGCACGGTAGAAAAAGGCCTTTTAACGGGAAATCGGCCCGTGAAAAATCAAGCACTTGTGCGCCGAAAAACGCTCGTTTGCACGGCCATTTGTCGGCCGATGTCCAAAATATAGCCTTTTGCAATCGGCCACTTACAAAACAGTGTGTGCCGAAAATACCGGCGTTTATCGCAAATCCACTCCAACGCCCATCGATGTCCGGCACGGGTACGCGCGCCGATTGCACGGGCGAAAAACGAGTGTTTGTCGGCCGCGACGTTTTTTTGCACGGACAGTCCCGATTCCGCGGGGTGGTCGGCTTCGTCCGGCTCGCGATCCGCACGTTCCATGCCTATCGAAATAATCTCTTGGTTATTCTACTGAGGGACCGAGGCCGCGCCGTTCATTTTTTCGTTTCCCATTTTTCATTCTTCTCCCCTCTTCCCCTTTGCGTCACCACGCCGCGGCTGCTAGATTACGGGCGGAACCGAAATGAGTTTGGGCGACTCAGAGGGGGTGGACTATGTCTCGGGCAATCGCCATCGTCGCGCTCGCCGCGTTGCTGGCGGGAGCGCTGGTTGCGGCCGCGGACTCGCTGCGGACGGACGTGGTGTTGACCACGACCGACCGCGTGCGCGTGCACGGCACCTACGTCGCCACGCCCGGGGCGGTGGGGCGCGGGCTGATCCTGCTGCATCAGATGCGGCACGAACGGTCCGACTGGAAGGCCTTCGCCGAGCAGGCGCGGGCCGCCGGCTTTCACTCGCTGGCCATCGACCTGCGCGGGCACGGCCGGTCGACCCAGACCGCCGACGGCCGCGCCCTATCGTTGGCTTCGTTCCGCAACGCCGATTTTGCGGCGATGATCAACGACGTCGAGGCGGCCGCGAAGTACTTGCGCGAGCGACCCGACGTCGACCACGCCCGCCTGTACCTGGTGGGCGCGAGCATCGGCGCGAACCTGGCGCTGGCCTTCGCGGCGGCGCACCCGGACGTGGTCAAGGGCGTGGTGCTGCTGAGCCCCGGCCTCGACTATCGCGGCGTCGCCACCGAGCCGGCGGTGTCGAAGTATCCGGGGCGGATGTTGTTGTACTCGTCGCAGGGCGATGAGTATTCGTACCAGTCGGTGCAACGCCTGGCGCAGCTCGCCGGCGCGGCCCGCGGCATGGCCCGCTATTACAGCGGCGACGGGCACGGCACCGACCTGATGTTGACGCACGCGGAGATGAGCGCCGCCATCGTCGCGTGGTTGAAGGCATTGCCGTAGGAAGCATGGAACAGACAGTCAAGATCGCCGGCCTGCAGTTCGCGTCGAAACCCGATGTCGAGCGCAATCTGCGGCGGGCGTTGGAAATGCTCGAGGCCGCAGCCGACCGTGGCGTGCGCCTCGCGGTGCTGCCCGAGCTGTGGGCGTATCCGTGGTTCGTGGCGAAGGTCGACGAGGCCGCGCGTGCGTGGGCCGAGCCGGTGGACGGTCCGCTGCTCACGGCGGTGGCGGCGAAGGCGGCTCAGCGCAAGCTATTCGTGATCTGCCCGTGGTACGAACGCGACGCGGCGACAGCCCA
>CAZEDX010000011.1:0-69873 GCA_964511015.1 uncultured bacterium
CACCGCGCATGTGATTCCGCTGGATGAAGATGATGACGACCTGAAAGCGTTCTAGAAACCCTGCGGGAGGGGGAGACGGTTTGCAGTCTACCCCTCCCACAGACGATATCAAAAGGCAGAACGATGGCTTTTACTTTCTTCTTTCGCGACCTGCAGACACTGGAACTGGTGGCAGAGCACGCCATTCCCGTTTTCCGCGGGCGCTTGCGTATTAATATCTGGGACGCCGGTTGCGCGATGGGACCGGAACCCTACTCTTTGGCTATCGTGTTGCGTGAAAACATGAGCCACTTCCTGTTCCGCAACGTGCGGATTCACGCCACCGACATCGACGAGCAGGACACCTTCGGCCCAACCATCACCCAAGGCATCTACCCGTACGAACAGCTACAGCGCATGCCGGCGGACATTCTGGGCAAATATTTTCATCCGACCAACGGCAACGGCAGCCAGTATCAGATTGCAGATGAGATTCGCGAGGCCGTGGTCTTCCAAAAACACAACTTACTGACGTTGCGTCCGATTCGTGACAATTTCAGTTTGATTGTCTGCAAGAATGTGTTGCTCCATTTCTCTCCGGCTGAACGCGTCCAGGTAATGAGAATGTTTCACGACGCACTTGCCGACGACGGTTTCCTGGTGACCGAACACACACAATTACTGCCGGACGAACTGACTTCATATTTCCGGCCGGTAGTCGCAAACGCCCGGATCTATCACAAGATTCCGGCCGACCGCGGCCTAAAGTGAGTTGTCATGGACACGGCCCTATTTCAGCGGTTTGCCGATCTAGTTTATGAACAGGCGGGAATTACACTCCGGCCGGGAAAAGAGGCCCTAGTCCACGCCCGGGTTGCTAAGCGCTTGCGAGCGCTAAGCCTCCCAGACGAGGCGGAATACCTAAGATTCCTGGAACAAGACGAAAGCGGCGACGAATTGGTCCATTTTCTCGACGCGATTTCCACCAACTTCACCAGTTTCTTTCGCGAATCAGACCACTTCGAAAACCTCCGTGACCATGTGCAAAACCGACTGGCGGAGGGACAGAACCGGCTGCGCATCTGGTGTGCCGCCGCCTCCAGTGGCGAGGAACCGTATTCGATTGCCATGACGGTGCATGAGGTCATTGAACACCGCCGGGTGGACTTTCGGATGCTGGCAACCGACATTTCAACCAAGGTATTGCACAAGGCGATGACCGGCGAATATGACGCCTCACGCCTCACGTCCTTGACTCCACAGCAAATGCTTAAATACTTCACACGGGTGGACGATGGTGAAGGCCATGAAGAAAAGCGCTACGTCGTCTCGCCGGTATTGCGCGACTACATCGTGTTCAAGCGACTGAATCTCTCCACCCCGCCCTTCCCGATGAGCGGCCCAATGGACGTCGTGTTTTGTCGCAACGTCATGATCTATTTTGACAACGCGGTGCGCCAGCGCCTGGTGGCCGAAATCGAGCGCCTGTTGGCGCCGGGCGCAATATTGTTCGTGGGTCACACCGAGACTCTCACGGGCATCAACACCGGTCTGCGTATGGTACGGCCGTCGGTGTACTGGAAACCAGAATGACAACTCTCGCGAACGCCAACAACGGGGGCGCCTCGACCATTATCACGGTCGATATCTCCGACCTGCAGGTGACCAATGACCCCAATGCTATCCTGGTCACTTACGCCCTGGGATCGTGTATTGCGGTGATGTTGTACGACCCGCGATTGAAAGTCGCCGGGATGATTCACTATATGTTGCCTTCCTCCAAAACCAATCCGGAAAAGGCGGCCGTACAACCGGCGATGTTCGCCGACACCGGGGTTCCGTTGCTGTTTGAAAGCATGTACGCTTTTGGCTGCCGCAAAGAGCATCTAATCGTCAAGGTAGCCGGCGGCGGTAAGCTATACGAAGACAACGGTATTTTCGACATCGGTCGTCGCAATTACACGGTGTTGCGCAAGCTGTTCTGGAAAAACAACATCATGATCACTTCGGAAGACGTGGGAGGCAGCAAGTCGAGAACCGCTCGTCTTTTCACCAACGACGGACGAGTGGTTGTTAGTTCGCAAGGAGAGGAGAGCGAGCTATGACCGACTGGCCGCAAGTACTCAGCCGACTCCAATCCCTGCCTACACTGCCCACCGTTGTTATGCAGTTGTCGGAGTTGTCCCGGAACGAGAACGCCGGAGCGGCGGATTTTGAGCAAGCCATCCGCCCTGACCCGGCGCTGACCGCCAATTTGCTGCGTATCGCCAACTCGGCCTATTTCAGCTCGCGCACCGAAATCACCTCGGTCCGTCAGGCCATCGTAATGATGGGACTGCCGCGGGTTTTCGAACTGGCCCTGACTGGCGAATTCAGCCGCACGATCCCCACGGAGTTGCCCGTGTACCGGATTCGCGCGGACGTATTCTGGTTGCATTGCGTCGCCGTGGCTATTCTTACCGAAAAGCTCACCGCCGAACTCCAGATCAAGAAACCCGCGCTCAGCTTCGTGGCTGGGTTGCTGCATGACATCGGCAAGCTGGTCATCGGCACACTGGTGCTGGACACCGGTCATGATCTGGCGCAACCGCTGCAAACAGAAGGCCGGACGTTGCTAGAGGCGGAATTCGAAATCCTGGGTACCGATCACACTGTTATTGGAGCGCAGGTAGCCGAGCGCTGGCGTCTGCCGGCACCGCTTGCGACCATTGCGCGTGGGCACCACGATCCCGACTCCCTGCCTGCCGAACAGCAGTCGGTATTGTTGGACTTGGTACACGTTTCCGATGCCCTTGCCCATTCACTTGGCTACGGCACGGACATCGGCGAACTGCACCGTGATGTTAAGCCATCGGCGTTCCAACGTCTGGGGCTGCATGCGAAGGTGCTGGAAAACGCGGCGGCCAATTCGGCCGATCAGATCCAGCGTATGACCAGCTTGTTCGCTACTGCCTCAGGGAGGCCACAATGAGTTACAGCATCCTGGTTGTCGACGATTCAGAGATCATTCGTCAGGCAATCAAAAAGAGCATTTCCATGTCCGGCCTCGATGTCGGCCATTTGCATGAGGCCGGCAATGGGGTGGAAGCACTAAAGTTGCTTGCCAACCAATGGGTCGACATCGTCTTGACGGACATCAATATGCCGGAAATGACCGGCGTCGAACTAGTGCAACGGATGCGCCAAGACAATGTTCTGTCGCAGATCCCGGTCGTTGTTGTCTCTACCGAGAGAAGCATCACCCGCATCCAGGAACTGGAACAACAGGGAATCAAAGGCTATATCAAAAAGCCTTTCCGCCCGGAGGATCTGCGCGACACCATTTCCCGACTCTTGGAGCAGAAGGAAGGAGCATGACGTTGGATCAAACCCAACAAGAGGTCCTGCACACCGTGGTACGGCAAATTCTCGAAGATGCCACTTTCGTCTTTGCCGAGCCGGCGGAAGACCTGCCGGAATGGATGGACAGTGTTCTGGAGGCCGAGGTTACTTTTGCCGGTCCCAATACCGGTAGGTTGCTTATTGCGATGAGTCCGGACTTGGCAATCAACCTCGCGGCCAACTTGTTGGGCATCGATGCCGATGATCCGGACGCGGTAACGAGAGGTCACGGCGCCAGCGGCGAAATCGCCAACATGATTTGCGGCGCTCTGATGGAAAAACTGTTTGGAGCAGAGGCGATCTGTCGCCTTGGAATTCCCACTGTGACTACCGTTGACCCTGCCGATCATGATCGTCAGCGCGAAACCGCTGCCTCTTCCTTGGTGTTGATTACTGAGGAAGGCGAACGATTTGACGCCTTCTTGTTCATCGACAAACAGGCCTAGCCGGTTGACCGAAACAGCGACCCAACCAGAAAGCGGGCTGCAACATGGTGCGAGTGCTGGTAGTTGACGATTCTGCAGTCGTTCGACAGATTTTCAGCCGAGTGCTGGCCACCGATCCCGAAATCGAGGTGATCGGAACGGCGCCGGATCCGTATGTCGCGCGAGACATCATAGAACAGAAGCACCCCGATGTGCTCACCTTGGACATCGAAATGCCGCGCATGGACGGGATCACGTTCTTGCATAAATTAATGAAGTACTACCCGCTGCCGGTGATTGTGGTTTCCTCCCTGACTCCCAAAGGGGGCGAACTCGCCTTGGAAGCCATTCGTGCCGGCGCGATCGACGTGCTGTGCAAACCCGGCGCGGCTTATACGGTTGGTGATCTGACCACGGAACTGATAGAGAAAATCAAGGTGGCCGCGCGCATTGACATGAAAGCGCGCAAAGCGCGTTTGGACATCAACCCTACCCACAAGATCGCCACCGCCATTACCAAAACCACCAACCGCGTGGTGGCAATTGGCGCCTCCACTGGCGGAACCGTGGCCTTGGAGGAAATTTTCCAGGCCATGCCGGCCAACATTCCTGGTATCGTCGTTACCCAACACATGCCTGAGTTTTTCACCAAATCGTTCGCCGAAAGACTCAACGGCCTGTGCGAGCCGCAGATCAAGGAGGCCGAAGACGGCGAATCGGTAGTGCCCGGCAAGATTCTCATTGCCCCCGGGAACAAACACATGTTGTTGCGTCGATCCGGCGCGCGCTATTATGTCAACGTGGTGTTCGGTCCGTTGGTGAACCGTCATCGTCCGTCAGTAGAAGTCATGATGCGCTCGGTGGCCAAGACTGCCGGCAAGAACGCTGTCGGTGTGATGCTGACTGGCATGGGTGGTGACGGTGCAAAAGGCTTGTTGGAAATGAAGGAAGCCGGCGCGGTCACCCTTGCCCAGGACGAAAAGAGCTGTGTCGTTTTCGGCATGCCGAAAGTGGCGATCGAAGTCGGCGCCGTCGATCACATCTTACCTTTAGACAAAATGGCGGAGCAGATTCTCGCCTTTGCTCAAAGCGACTAGCCGTTTCGCAAGTACTCCCCTACCCGCAACAACGTACCGACGTCATGCACATCCCGCTCCAGAAGCGGCACGCGAAAGACGGCCTTGGCCATCCTCTGCCGCTGCACAAAACCAGTCACTCGCATTTCATCGGCTTCCGCCAGTACCGCCGTTTCCGCCGCATTGGTGAAGAGCGCATCAACTGCGGGGGCGTATTTTGGCATTTTTCTCATCGCTTGAGCCGCAGCCTTGCGCGCCATTTCGGCCCACGCATCCCCCCCATACGGCCAGGTGTGTACCCGGTTGAAAATCACGGCGCAGGGCGCCATTTGTTCACGAACCAGGCGTGAATAAAACATCGCCGCTTCTTCCAACGAAGCGCGGTTGGGGCTGCTGACCAAGACAAACGCCGTCTCCTTGGCCCCGAGCAGTTTTTTGACCTGTGTCGCCCGCTGCTTGAAACCTTCATACATACCGTCGAAAGCCAAGAAGAATTCCGCCAGGTCGGCCATGGCTTGATAGCCAGTGGCCCTTTCAAGGATCTTGAACATGATTGCCGCGCCTTTTTGCGCGAAGGCGAACCCGACCTTGCCGGCCATGAGATACGGTTTGATGAACCACTGGATTACTTTTCCGTCCAGGAAATCTGCCATTCGACTGGGCGCTTCCAAGAAATCCAGCGCATGCTTCGTGGGAGGGGTATCGACCACAATCAGGTCGTAGTCGCGTTCGGCCTGAAGCTCATATAGCTTCTCCATGGCCATGTATTCCTGGCTGCCGGCCAACGCGTCAGAAAGGTTCTGGTAGTAATGGTTGCCGAGTATCTTTTCGGCGGCTTCGGCGCTGGGCGAAATCCGCTCGATCAGCTCGTCAAACGTGCGTTTGACGTCGAGCATCATGCCCCACAGTTGGCCCTTGGGACGAATGTTTGCCGCGGCGAACACTTCGTCCGCAATCCGCTGCTCGGTGTTGTCCAACTCGGCCAGTCCGAGGCTGTTGGCCAGCCGGCGCGCCGGATCGATGGTCAGCACCAAGGTCTTGCGGCCAGCCACAGCCGCCATCAATGCGATGGTGGCCGCTGTGGTTGTCTTGCCGACACCGCCGGAACCGACACAGATCACAATCCGCTGCCGGCCGATCAACTCCAGCAGATCATGTTTCATCGCCGCCCCCGCGGAATCTGCTCATCCAACACCTTGGCAACCTTGATCATCGATTCCCGGTCTTCATTCATACTCGGTAAGAACGGAACGGTCATGATGGTCCCGCCAACACTCTGTCCGACCTGAGCCAGATAGTGGGCCGACAACTCGGCCCGCGCTTGTCGCATATTCATCGCCGATAGTAATGGCTGCTTGCCGCCCGGCGCCAAACGATCAAGCGTGGACATGGCCACTTCGTCGTTTAGCAGTTTCGTCAATAGTGGCTCGGTAGCCCGATCGGCAATGGGAGAAACGAAGCCATTGACCACCGTGGCGCCATAAGGGATCTGCAACGTCTCCTTGGCCGCACGGTGGATTTCAAAAACCTCGTTGACGGCCATCTCTTCCGGCAGTGTTACACCGACGATGAGCGTGCGGTCCGGGTCCATCAACAGTTTCTGGACGGCAAGCGTGTGCTGCCGCACCGGGCCGAATTTCAGCGTGTTGAGGATGATCTGCGGCACACGCAGGAAAGTAATGCCATGACCAGTAGCCGGCGCGTCAACCACCAGCAGGTCCCAAAGCGGCTTTTTCTGGTAGCCAACGGACTTCTGTTCGAGCTGCCATATTTTTCCCACGGTGATCAGTTCCCGCCATCCTGGTGCGGCCTGCGTTAGGTACTGGATGACCCGGTTCTCCAAAAACCAGTCCACTACCATCTGGATCTTCATCGCGCTGACGAGGTATTCGTGCAAGGCGAGATAGGGCTCGATAATCATGCCCCACAGACCGGGCTCGAGTTCGGTTTCTTTGTAAACCGGCAGAGTGCGGTCGAAGATGGGGCCGACGTTATCCTCGCGGCCAAGTTGGATCAACAGCACCTTGAGGCCGCGGTCGCGGGCGGCGGTGGCCAGGGCCGTGGCAATCGTGGTCTTGCCCGCCCCGCCTTTTCCCGTTACCAGAAGCACCCGGCGATCGAATAGATTGCGCACCACGGCCGACGCCCCGCAGACAATTCGTTCGACAAGTTAGTATCCCCGCCAACAGCGGTCAACGGGAGACTCCCCTTGATTCCCGGATAAGCGGTCTGATTCATCGATGTTCTTCCGAAAACCTATTTTTGCCGAGTCCATGTTTATTGTTTTGAGAATAGATCGGGGCTTTGCGCGGCGGGAGACGCGTTGCTGGCGGTTGTTTTTTGGCGTTTGGACAAACCCCTGCTCGACGGGGAGCCATCGCAGCGGAGAAGGCCAAGCACGAAGCGGCGGTTACGCCGGGGCGCGCGTCCAGCGGTCGAGTTGGTCGGCGGCGTGGTTGAGCCAGGCCAGGCGGAAAGCGGTTTTGGCAAACTTGAGGATCCACCGCCGACCGTGGCGCACCAGCCGGGCCGGCGTGCGCAACAGATCGCGGATAATGGTGTGCAGGCCGTGGGCGCGCGCGAGAGGTTGAGCAGCCGCGCGCGCACGTTGTCCGCCGCCAAGCGATCCACCTCGCACAATGCGCCGTCGCCCTGGGCCAGCGAGAAAATCAGCGCCAGCAACGTCTCCCGATCACTGGCCCCGCTCGCCCGTTGTTTCAGCCGCTCCGCCGCGTCCAACAGGGCCGGCAAACCCAACCGCGCCGCCATTTGCGCCAGAGAAATCGCGCCGCCGTTCGAAGTGATTTGCTCATCGGTGAAGTCAATGGTGATACTCGACATCGGAGCACCTCCCGGGTGTTTTGTCGTTTGCACTACAAAACCAATCGTTCCTGAAACTTGGCGATCCTCTTCTTTTGCCTATTCGGGAATCAAACGAGAATCCGTACGGAGAGTCGACTTGGCTTGACGACACCGCAAAGATGTCAAATGATTAAACAAAATTCCCCACGAGGGTGCCGCCAATGTCAAACCGGAATTTTTTTTCGGTCCTAGTGATCGTGATGATGCTTGGGTCGTGCTTAATCACCGCCTGCTACCGCAACGCGGATGACGACGATGATACAAATCCCCCTGGGGACGACGACCTGGGCGATGACGATCAAAACACCAACGACGATGATGCCGCCGCTGCGCCCAAGATCCCTCACGGCGAGCAAGGCAACTGCCTCGGGTGCCATTCGAACGCGCACAACGGCAACCCGCCGTCAGACGATTGCCTTGGCTGCCACCAGTACCAATAATTTGTTAGCGGAGAATTAGCGGCACCGACGGCCCCAGCATGATGGTCAGCGTATCGTCGGCGTAGAACTCGCCATCGAGTGTGTACCCCAATGGTTCCGGCGTGCGTATTTCTACCTTGCGCACCGTGTCGTCCACGTGCCAGCGTCCGACCAACGCCTTGCCGGAATAGAAGCGGTGGATTTGAGCCAGTATCTTTCCCGGCGACAGCGCGGTGATCACGGCATGAAATCGTTCAGCAGCCTCGTGGGCCCGGTATAACGTGCGGAAGCCGATGCCAATGTGCTCGACCGTACCCATCAACGCCATGCCGTATGTCGGCATCTCAAGCCGCCTTCCGTCGATCCATATCTCGGCTTGGTACTGGCGGGCCAGACGTTGAAACATGTCGCCGCGAGCCAGCACGGAACTGATCGCCTTGTAAGCGATCTCTGCCGCCCGCCGCGGACCCGGATCGGAATTGGCCGCATAGTACTCTTCAAGAAAATTGACGGCGTAGCCGTTGCCGAAAATCATTCCGTAACGGTCGTTGACCCGCAGTATGTTCTGCTGCACAACTTCGTTGGCTTCACCGCGATCGTACTTGCCGACCAGTCCGGTCAACACCGCCTCGGCACTACCGCGCAATCCCAGACTCCAGCCGATAGTGTTCATACTACCGCCTTTGAGCAGTGAAATCGGCGGCAATGGCCGGCCGGCTGCCTGAAAGGCAGGAAGCAAAGCGGTCAGTACGACCTGGTTGGTTCCGTCACCACCACAGATACCAAGCACATCAATGTCCTGTCGGGCCAATTCACGTGCGAGCAGCGGCAGATTGCCGAGATCGGTTGTTTCATGAACCACGCCTCGGGAACCAACAATATCGGCTAGTCGTTCGGCGCGTTCCGGATGCTTCCGGTTCAGCTTCGCATGTGGGTTGTGTACAACGACGAACTGCCCCATATGGCGCTCCGTCATCGGATTCAAACAATGGTCCTTCTATTTGCGGAGGTCACAGTAAGATTGCGGACCGCCCCGTGTCAAGAATCGAGACCGTCGGCAAAAAAAAGAGCGTCGACGGACAACCGTCGGCGCTCTTGATGGAGTGCAGAATGCTCAGCCTTTCGACGCCCCCTTATACTTCTTGTAAATCGGATCGGCCTCTTGCAAGGTGCGACGCATGACCTTCCCGACGATCGTCTTCGGCAATTCGTCGATGAATTCGATGTAGCGCGGCACCTTGTAGTGCGTGAAGTTTTGTTTGGACCAAGAAATCAGTTCGTCCTCGGTGATCTTGCCCTTAAACTCCGGCCGCAACACCACCCACGCTTTGATCACTTCACCCGATTCCGGATCGGGCAAGCCCGCCACGGCCGCCTCGCTGACTGCCTCGTGCTGCATGACCATGGTTTCAATCTCGGTCGGGAACACGCTATAGCCCTTGTACTTGATGAGCTGCTTTTTACGGTCTTCCAGCGTAACACGACCATGCTCGTCCATACGCCCGATGTCGCCGGTCAACAACCAGCGTTTGCCGTCGGCCAAGGTGACCACTGTCTCGGCGGTTTCTTCCGGGTTGTTAAGATAGCCCATCATTACTTGCGGACCGGCCACGGCCAACTCGCCGACCTCGCCCTGCTTGACGGTTTTGTTGGCGTCCGAAGGATCGACGATTTTCCAAGCAGTGCCCGGGAACGGCAGACCGAGCGTCCCGATCTTACGGTTGCCCCAGAACGGTCCGGCCGACACAACCGGCGAAGCCTCCGAGAGGCCATAGCCTTCCACCAGCCGCGCGCCGGTCACTTTTTCAAACGCCTCTTGCACCGGCCGGTGCAACGGGCCGGCGCCACTAACGCACAGGCCGAGTTTGCCCGCCAGGTCGTAGTTCGAAATTTCGGGCCAGTCGGCCAAGCGCTTGAAGAGCACCTCCGCACCCGGATACAAGCTTCCTTCCGGCGGGGTCAGCCGCATGATCGTTTCGACCAATTCTTTGTTGGCAGGCGGCCGTGGGAACAGCATCATCATGCCGCCGAAGCTGATGCAGATGTTCATGACGCAGGTCATGGCAAAGCTGTGGAACAACGGCAATACGCCGACCGCCGCGGTGCCCGGCTTGGTTTTCCACAACCACAAGCGCGACTGCGTGGCGTTGGACACACAATTAAAGTGGGAAAGGACGGCCGCCTTCGGCACGCCGGTGGTGCCACCCGTCATGATGTACGTCGCAATGTCATCGGATTCGACATGCACGTTCGGCAGGGCGGGCGTTGTCTTGAGCAAATCCATGAAATTCAGCGCGCCGGCAGGAGCCGGAGCATGAGGGATCTTACCCAGGCGCTTACCCAACCAGCGCTTGAAACCGGAAAGGTCTTTCAGATCGGTCACGTTAGTGCAAATCACGTGCTGGATGGCCGTTTCCTTGATGATCGGCGCCAGCGTTTCTTCGTAGAGGACATCAAGCACCACAATGGCCTTAGCCCCGGTCAGCTTGAGCTGGTGTTTAACCTCGGCCGCCTTGTAGGTCGGGTTGACGCCAGTTAGGATCACGCCCAGCTTCATCGCCGCATAGTAGCCGATGACGTACTGGAAGCTATTGGGCAGCAGCAGGGCCATGACATCGCCCTTCTTCATGCCCAGATTGGCCAACGCGGTCGCGAAACGATTGACCTTGTCGTTCAGTTCCGCAAAGGTCATGTAGGTATCGAGGAACCAAATGGCCTTGTAGTCTGGATACTTGCTGGCCGTGGACTCCAACATATGACCCAGCGTAAGTTTTTCAAAATTGTATTGCTTCGGTACTTCATCCGGCCAACCGGCTTCTTTGGTAAACCACGGGCTGGATTCGTCTACATAAAAGGGATTGTCTGGCATGGAAAACTCTCCTCCCGGCGGTTGAGCTACCCCTGTTGATTGCAATAGGAAGATGACATTTATTTCTTACTGCACAATACCGGGTGCGGTCAATAGAAGCGCACGATCTCAAAAACCTCCAACGTGTACAGCAATTGCCATACCGTCAACAGATCGGTGTGAGCTTCGGCCAAGATCGCGCCAACGGTCCGTTCGCCATCGATGAGAATAAACACGTCCAAATGACGCGGTTCCCAGTCGATGCGACCGGCAAGCGGCAGTTGGGCTTCGACCTTTTCCACCACCATATCCGCCCTTCGCTCGAAACGCCCCTTGAGTCTCTGCTCTGAGACGCGACGGCAGATGGTGCGATACACCAGTGTCAGAACTTCGATTTCCGGCCTTCTGATCTTCTGCAGGAACGATTCGTCATCGACAAATTCGTAAGTGCCTTGGTTCAGTTCCAGAATGGCCACCAGGCGCATATCCACTTCTTTGACCAAGTAGGCAGCTAGATCGGCCTGTGAAATGGCCCCGGACTCCACCAGGCATTTGCCCGGCATCGACTTGGTCTGTTTGGCCTTAATTTCGGCATCGGCCAACTGTGCCCGAGTGATTTTCCCGTCGGCCAGCAGCATTTGCGCATACTGTTCCTCGGGCACTGCACTCTGCACGTAAATCGGCATCCCGGCTTTGACATAGACGACCCGCGTTTGGCCACCGGAGACAACCTGCAAGCGACCAGTCCGGCCTTGACGCACAACCCACCCAATCAGTCGTTCGGGCGGCAACGCCACCAGATCACCGCGATCATCGATTTTTTCCGCTACCATGGTCGGCCGAACCGGAGTTGGGGTTGGCGGCGTCTTGACTTCGACTGCCGCCGATTCCACTACTAGCTCCTCCGAGCCGACAGGTGCCGGCCTTTCAATTCCCAGCAGACCGCACAAACGCCTCGCCAAATCCATCAGGTTCAGCGGCTTGATCAGGTAGTCATCGGCACCGTATTTGGTGCGAGCTTCCTGCTGCAAAGCATAGGTTTTATACAATGCGCTCATCAGCACGACCGGCACCGGGGTCGGCCCGGTCTTGATTCGCTGACAGATTTGGAATCCATTGACTTTGGGCAGCAATACGTCGGCCAGAACGATGTCGGGCTTGCCGGCGGTGAACTGATCTAGCCCTTCCTGCCCGTCCTTGGCCGTGGCTACGTCGAAACCGTAGGCGGCCAGAAACTCATGCACGATTTCACGCACATCCTTGTTGTCTTCTACTACCAACACCGACGGTCGTTTCGCCATCTTCATTCCCTTGCCGTTGCCAGCTACTTCTCTTTGATCCTTACTACGACTTGGTTTCGTCCGTTCTGTTTGGCTTGATAGAGCCCTTCGTCCGCCAGCCTCAGGATTTCGCTGCCGTCGCGGACTGTGCCCGCCAGTGCCTGACAGACGCCCGCCGAAATGCGCACTTTGGCCTTTTGGCCTTCGAAGGTGAACTCCGCCACTTCCACGGCCTGGCGAAAACGCTCGGCTAGCGTGGGCGCGCCTTCGGTGTCCGCCACGAGAATGACAAACTCCTCGCCGCCGTATCGCGCCACAAGGTCGCTAGAGCGCCCGACAGCTTGGAAGATCTCGGCCAAGCGCCGCAAGACGTAGTCGCCGAAAAGATGCCCAAATTCGTCGTTAATCGCTTTGAAATGATCCACGTCGAGCATGATGACCGCCAGCGGCCGTCCGTGCCGCTCAGCCCGGCGAGTTTCGACTTCCAACCGCTCGACGAAATGGCGGTGGTTGTAGATCCCGGTCAGCCCGTCGGTGACCGACATCTTCTCCAGACGCGAGTTCGCTTCCCGCAATTGATCCTGCAACAGTTTGATGCGCAACAGGCTCTTCACCCGCGCGGAGAGTTCCTCGATATCAAACGGCTTGGTGATGTAATCGTCAGCGCCCGCAGCAAAGCCCTCAAGTTTGGAGCGCGTATCATCCCGGACCGTCACCAGAACCACCGGAATGTAGTTGGTGCCTTCTTGCGCCTTCAGGCGCCGGCAGACATCGAAACCGCTGATCTTCGGCAACATAACGTCAAGCAAGATGAGGTCGATGTTCTCCCGTTCGGCAATGAGCAAGGTTTCCGCGCCGTCGAACGCCGGCAAGACCTCGTAACCCAAGCCCGCGAGGTACTGGGTCAACAAATCGACGTTGTCGGCGTTGTCGTCCACCACCAGAATGCGACAGGTTTTTTGCAGCACGCTCACTTGCTCCCCAACAGACGTTTGAGCAACTGTTCCAACTCGTCGAAATCAACCGGCTTGGCAATGTAAGCATCGCAACCGGCTTGTAACGCTTTCTCTTGGTCTCCCACCATGGCGTGCGCGGTGATCGCCACAATGGGCACTCCGCGCAAACGGTCATTCGCCTTGATCGCCGTTGCCGCCTGCCAACCGTCCAACAACGGCAGAGAAAGATCCATCAGAATTAGATCGGGCTGAGTTTCGACCGCCAACTCCAGCCCCCGCTTGCCGTCGGCGGCCTCAACAATGTGGTACTCCCCTTCCAAGAATTGACGCAACAACTCGCGGTTGTCTTGCACGTCCTCGACGATGAGGATGGTCTTCACGCTGATGTTCCGCCCCTCATTTCCCTGGCTGTCCCGCCCCTGTATCACCGCTTGGTCGCACTGAACCGGCGGCTGCTGGAAAGCGCACGGGAATGACCACGGTGAAAACCGAACCGCGGCCTGGTTCACTCTCGACCTGAATATCACCGCGCATCAGCTTAGCCAACTTCTTGGAGATGGCCAAGCCGAGGCCGGTCCCCCCTTCTTGTCGGGCAACGGCTTGGTTGCCTTGGACAAATTCCCCGAAGATGCGTGTCTGGTCTTCCGGCGCAATGCCAGTACCCGTATCTTCGACCCAAATGCGCACCCAAACCCCGGAGCCGGTTGGCGCACCCTTTTCCGGTCCCGCCGCGAGTTCGAAGCCCGCGCGGATCTTGCCTTCATTGGTGAACTTGGTCGCGTTGCCCAATAGATTGAACAGAATCTGCTGCACCTTCTGCCGATCCTGGTACAACATCACGTCCTGTTCCGGACAGCCGTTCTCGAGAACCAGCCCCTTTTCTTCAACCAGCGGACCGATGGCCACTAGACTGTAGTCGATCAACGCCCGCAGGGAAAACTCCTCGGGAACCAGTTCCATGCTGCCCGCTTCGATCTTCGACAGGTCCAAGATCGAGTTGATCAGACTCAGCAGATGCAACGCGTTGCGCCGCACCTTGGTCAGGTTCTCGCGGTACATGTCAGGCAACAAGTGACCCGCCCGTTGCAACGTCAGCGTGGTGAACCCGATGATCGAATTCATCGGCGTGCGCAGTTCGTGGCTCATGGTCGCCAAAAACTGGCTCTTCAGCCGATTCGCCTCTTTCAACTGCAGGTTCGTGCTCTGCAGTTCTTCGTCTCGCTCGCGGATCGCATTAGCCATCTGATTGAAGGCGTTGGCCAACAAACCGAGTTCGTCGACCCGATGGACGTCCACCTTCGCGTTGAGATTGCCGTCGGCGATCGCGGCGGCGCCTTCGGCCAGCGATAGAATCGGTTTGGTGAAGCGCCGAGAAATGAAGTACACGACGACGACCACAAACAACACTGCCGACAACGATAGCAAAACAAACACTCCGCGCAGGAAAGAAACCTCGGCGTAGATCACGTCGTTGGCGGTTTCGGCGCACACCACCCACTGCGGTCCTGTAGCGTATTCGTCCATCGGCACCGTGGCATATCCGATCGTTTTCCTCACTGGCTCAGCCACCTCGAACACACCACTCCGCGCCTGCCTGACCCGCTCCGCTAGGCCGGTGACGCTTGCCCGTCGCCGTTCCGTTCGCGGCCTGCCGCGCTCGGCAATGACTTTTCGCGAGCGCAAATCAACCAAGTAGACCGAACCCGCTCCGCCTTCGGGCAACACCGCTGGCACGGTGTCGAGACATGTCCGAAGTTTCGACCAATCGACGTAGGCTATCACCCAGCCTAGTGTCCCGCGAAGACCATCCAGAACCGGCGCGGCCAGAGCCACGCCGTCTCTTGGAGGAGTGCTACGTTGCCAATCCTGTCCGAAAAAGGAACCAGGCCGCCGTTGGTCCGCGCTCAATACCCGGGCCAACGCCGATGATTCCAAAAAGCCCGACCAGGAAGGCAGATTCCAGGTGTCGCGCAGCCAGTCGCTTTCCGGCCATGACTCTGAAAACAATGTTTCGTCGCGCAACTCGGCTCCGGCGGACGAAACGGAATTGACCGCCACCACATTTCGGTTGCGGTCGAGCAGCAACAGCAGGTCGTACGATCCGAGGGTGGTGACCAGTCGATCGAAGAGCTTGTTCGCCTCGCCACGATCGCCGCCGCGCAACGATTCAACGCTCTCCGGTAGCCGGGCCCAGGCCTGGACTTCCGCCACGTGCCGACGCAACTCGCGGCCGACATCATCCGCTGCTTCCGCGGCCGACGTCAGCAAGACATTGCGGCTGTTGGTTTTGATCACCTGGTTGATTTGACGAAAGGCAACCGCGCTCAGCACCAATGTCGGCAGTAGGGCTACCGCCAAAAAATAGATGATTAGCTTGACATAGATAGAAAGAGTTCTCATTAACCTTTCGCCGTAGCCCGAATCAAATCCACATGGTGGATATTGTACACGACCGCTACGGCAACGCCAAACGAAACCGGCGACGATTGACAATACCGCGCCGAAAACCAATAGTGGTGCCACTTTTTGCCCCCCAGACGGCAAAAGTAACGAGGGGCGAAAAGGACATCAGGAGACAGGGGAGATGTTCACTGCTCGCCGACTGAAGAAAGCCCGCAAAGAAGCGCGGCAGCAACTTGCGCGCGCGGCCAGGGAATTGCTGGTTGCGCCAACGGATGCCGGTTTCAGCGCCGATCAACCGCGTTTCAAGCCGGAAGTGGATAGCAGGGCGGCTGACCTTCTCCGCGACCTCGAAACGGCCGCGGCCAGCGAGGACATCATCCTCATCGAAACCCGGACCCGGGAACTGAAACAACTGGTCGATGAGCATGCGCCGATATGGCGATCGAGCATCGTCACCGAATACGGCGAAGCCATTGTTGTCGCGCTGGTGCTGGCGATGGTCATTCGCACCTTCATTGTGCAGGCTTTTAAGATCCCATCGGGCAGCATGATCCCCACCCTGCGTGTCGGCGACCATATCTTGGTCAACAAGTTCATCTACGGCCTGCCTGTTCCATTCGCGGACAAGAAGGTGTTGAGCTTCCACAAACCTGAACGCGGCGACATCATCGTGTTCAAATTTCCGCAGGACCAGTCCAAAGACTACATCAAGCGCGTCATCGGCATTCCCGGCGACACGGTTGAAGTGCGTGGCGATCGGCTGTATGTCAATGGCCGCGAAGTCACGCGCACTTTGGTCGGACCATACCGCTATGAAGATCCCCGCACCTTCGATCAATCGAGCAAGCTCTTCCGCGAAATTATCGATGGCCGTGAACACGACGTACTCTACGATGTGCAAGGGTTCCGTATGGACGTGGTGAAGAAGGTGCCGCCCGGACAGTATTTCTGCATGGGTGACAATCGCGACCACTCCAACGACAGCCGTTTCTGGGGCTTCGTGCCGTTTGAATTGATCAAGGGCAAAGCAATGGTCATTTACTTCTCCTGGCCGCCCGGTCAGTTCGTCCGCATCGGGCACTTGGTAAAATGACCTCAGCGCGGCAGCGGACAGCCACTTGGCCGACTGTCTTCCTCCTCTCGTTGCTGATCTCGTTCGCTATGTTCGGCTGGACCTTGGCCGACGGTCCGATCGTGGACGACAACCCGTTGCTGATCCTCACCCATATTCAGCAGCCACGTGATCTCGGCCGTTTGTTCATTCCGGACGCCAACACTTACTGGCGACCGCTGGCCAAACTATCGGTTATGCCCTTGTCGTCGGTTTTCAGCATGGCTACGTGGCCCCACCGGACAACCGCCCTGATCCTGCATGCACTGGCGGTCACCCTCCTGTTCACGCTCGGCGGGCGACTGTTCGGTTCCCGGGCCGCCACAGCCGCCGCGTTGCTTTTCCAGATCCACCCGGTCCACGCCGGCACATTGCATTGGATAAGCGCGCGCCCCGACTTGTTGGCCACCGTGCTGTTGCTCGGAGCAGCAAATTTTTTCGTCTGCCAGTTGGACGATCGTCGGTTGCGGTGGGCGGTGGCGACAACGCTGCTTTGCCTTGGCGCCTACCTCACCAAAGAGGTCTCTTTCGTCGCCCCTTTGCTGCTTCTGATCGTCGGCTACACTTTTCCGATGGCAACTCGGAAGGAACAATTCCGACAGATTTTCTATGCATTGACTGGGCCGCTGGTGACCTTGCTTGCCGTCCTGGCGATTCGTCGTCTCTTGCTCGGCGACCTCGGCGGACCGGCTGTCTTGTCCCACCCCCTGCCCGGCGTGATTCTCGGCAACCTCCTCTTCGACGTGCCGCGTGCACTTTTTTTTCCAATCAACAATGCCGCATGGTCAGGCGCTCGAATTTTGCCGACCGTCGCCGTGATTGCCCTCGCGTTGGGCAGCCTGGTTGTGGCCTATGTTCTCTATCGTCGGCGACATGAATATTCGGCGTTCGCCGGATTGCTCTTTGGCTTGGCCGGATCGTTGCCGATGGCGCCGTTTCTTTATACCGGCCCCAACCTCGAGGCCGCCTATATGCTGTATTTACCTTCAGCCGGCTTTGCTCTGTGGATCGGTAGTCTGCTTTTCCCAATTAACGCAAAATACCACCCTTCCCGGTGTTTGGCCTGGCCGGTTTTCACACTGCTGGCCGTAGTCTATTTACCGTTGGCTGCCAGCCAAATTGGGGTCTACCACCACGCGTCAAAAGCGGTCGATACAATGGTCCGCGCGATAGAAAAGGACGCCACCGCTCGGCGCGCAGATCTTTGGATCGTCGAAACAAACCAGCGGCAGTGGCAGGGGGTGCCGCTGTTCTATGACCATGTCGATCAACTTTTCTGGCATTTCCCGTCAACGCGAGGCAAAACCATTTTGTACGCTGGGCAGAACTTCTGGCGCGTCGACGGCCGCAACCTCGCTTGGCGCCAACTGGCGGCCAGAAACGATGTGGCGGTCCTTCAATACTGCCCCTCATCACCATCCATTGATCTGACCAAAGCCACGCTTGCCGGTTGGGCTAACCGCGACAAGCATGACGACGAACCGTTCCCGATCGCCATTGCCATAACGGCGCCAGGCACCGAGGCAATTGCCGGTGGCGTGCGATGGCGGCGTGGGCCGGTCACTTTGCCGGTCGACAACTCGGCGGAAATCGCTGACGCAAACGTACTGTCGTTCTCGTTCGCGTTGTGCACCCTCGATCCGCGAGCAGCCAAGGAAGCGGCGTTTGATTGGACCGATCAGGGCGGATCGACTTCTCGGTTGTTGTTTGCGGTGGTCGACGACGGCCGGCCGCACACCTATAAGTTGCCCTTGGCGACAGACCCACGGTGGGCGCGAACGACCTCAGTCCGCGACGCGTCCTTGCATTTTCCTTTTGTCGCAGGCGAACTGCGTGTTACTGAATGATTTCGCGGTGCAGGCGGTGCGAGCCGAACCAGTCTTGCAGCGTCGCGCGCGGCCGGCCGTCGATGTATTCGATCAATACATAGGGGCGAAGTTGGCTGACGCCGAGGCTGTCCATATCCAAGCTGATGTGTTTCATCCATGAACCGGTGTTGATGTACTCGCCGTTCGGTTCGAAATTGCGATAGTCCAATTTGTGGCTGTGGCCGAAAACGACCAGGCGATAGCGGGTGTGGCGCAAGATGTCTTCCGCCGTTTCAGCCAGCGGCTTATGCGTCATCGCTGCAGCGAGGCGGCTCGGCGACAAGCGGAATTCCCGCCGCCGAAAGGGATCGCGCGAGAACCGGTTGGTCCCCCAAAAATGAACAATGCCCACCAGCAACCGCCAGAAGAAGCGGTGATCGTTCCAGAACGCCCAGCGTAGATACCGCGCAAACGGTTTGACCTTGTCGATGTAGTCGCGGTGGATTTTCATCCGGTTCAGGAACTTCATGATGAACAGCGCGCCCCAAGTCATGACCAACCGGGGCTCGCCATCGGGCCCCAAACGAGTAAAGTTGCGCATATCGAAATTGTGAATGAACTCGTACTGGTGGCCGTGCGCCAGAAAAACATCGTCAAACGCATAGTCCAACACGAATTGGGTCGCCGGTCCGAGACGACGCCGCAACAGTGCTTGTACCGCCGGGAACAACAGTCCGGCATCGTGATTCCCCACCACGAAAACCAGTTGGTTGTCGGGACGCATGCTGAAGGTCCACAACGCGTCCATCACGGCAGGGTGCCCGGCGATGATCCGACGCATCTGCTCGACCGCAACCTGTTCGGTGATGATCTCGGGCGGATCCTTGCCGTCGATTCTGACCTGCAGCATGTCGAAGAAGTCGCCGTTGGCGATCAGTTCGACATGGTGGTCGGCAAACGAGCGGCCGCCGTAATGCTCTATGAATTCAACCAGATAATCGTCGCAGAAGAAGTCCTCGAGCAGGTTGCGGCTGCCGTCCGCGGCGCGCGGGCCAGCGCTGAGATGGAGATCGCTGATGATCAGCTTGATCTTCTTCATTGTGCGCCCGCGAAGGGGTTACCGACCTTTCGCCACATCGCGGCCGAAATAGGGAACCAGCGCCGCCGGCACACGGATAGTGCCATCCGCCTGCTGATGGTTTTCGATCACGGCAATCAATGCGCGGCTGATCGCCAACGCGGTGCCGTTGAGCGTGTGCACGAACCGCGGTTTGCCCCCGTCAGCCGGTTTGTAACGGATATTCAGCCGGCGGGCTTGATAGTCGGTGCAGTTGCTGGTGCTGGTGACTTCGCCATACTCCCCGTGTTCACCTCTACCGGGCATCCAGGCTTCGATGTCGAACTTACGGTAGGCCGGCGCGCCTAGGTCGCCGGTGCAAATGTCGACCACGCGATATGGAATTTCCAATGCTTGGAATAGCCGTTCTTCCACGCGCAGCATCTTGTCGTGGATGGCTTCGGATTGTTCGGGCGTGGTGTAGGCGAACATCTCAACCTTGGTGAACTGGTGTACGCGGTACAAGCCGCGGCTGGCCCGGCCGTAGGCGCCGGCTTCCGTGCGGAAGCAGTGGCTGAGGCCACCGAGCAACAGCGGCAGTTCGGCCTCCGTCAGCACGTCATCGGCCAACATGCCGCCGAGGGTGATTTCTGCGGTAGCGATCAGCGCCAGGTCCTGCCGTTCGATCGAATAGATCTGCGTTTCCTCACCGCGCGGGTTAAAACCGATACCTTCGAGAATCGCCGGGCGCGCCAAGTCTGGGGTCAGGTGCGGATTAAAACCCTCTTCGATCAGCATGTCGAGCGCGAAACGGGTCAACGCCAATTCAAGCAACACAGCGTCACCCTTGAGGAAATAGAAATTGGCGCCGGCAACCTTGGTGCCGTGTTCGAAATCGATAATGTCCAGCGCTTTGCCGATTTCCACGTGGTCCTTGGGCTGGAAATCGAACTGCCGGGGCTGACCCCAGCGGCGCAATTCGTGATTGTCGTTTTCCGTTGCCCCGACCGGCGCATCCGGATGCGTCATGTTGGGGATCGTTTTGAGCAGCTCCTCCAAAGATGCCTCCAGGGTTTTGGCCTGGGCTTCGTTTTCGGCGATCTTGCCCTTGAGCGCGCGGCCTTCTTCAATCAACGCGGCGCGGCGTTCGGGCTCCATTTTTCCTTTCATCGAAGCAGCGGTTTCGTTGGCGCGGCGGCGCAGTTCGTCGCCTTCCACCTTCGTCATGCGGCGGCGTTCGGCAATGTCAGCCAGAGCGGTCAAATCTACTTTTACATTTCGGTTGCGGGCATTCGCCGCCACTGCATCCAGGTTCTGCAGCACATAGTGTAGATCGAGCATCGGTCAAGCCTTTCCCGATTGAATGGGGAGGAAAAATGTACCAATTCCTACCGCCTGGCGGCAAGTGGCTCACTACCGCTCATGCAGATCGGATTTCCGGTATAATTGTCCTATTGTACCGACGGAGGTGGAATGCAGTTCGTCACCCGCGGCGCAGTGTGCGCGTTGGTCATGCCCACCCGCAATCGCTGCGCGCGGTTGCAGGCTACACTGACGAGGTTGGCGGCCACGCCGGGCCCGGCGGTGGAAGTGATTGTCGTGGACAACGCTTCCACGGACGGGACCACCGCGATGTTGGCCGAGCAGTATCCCAACGTGCGCGCCATTGAACTGAACGAGAACACCGGCGCCACCGGGCGCAACATAGGCGCACAAGCGGCCCAGGCCCCGTTCTTGTTCATGCTGGACGATGACAGCGGCCCGTACCCCGGCACCTTGGAAGAGGCTATCGACGCATTGCGCGACCCGAAGCTCGGAGTCGTTGCTTGCCAAGTGGTTCTGCCCGACGGATCCCGCGAAGAAGGAGGTAGCCGCTCGGCGTTTATCGGCTGCGGCGCGGTACTTCGCCGGCAGGATCTGCTGTCGTTTGGCGGATACCACCCGGAATACACGTGTTACGTCGAAGAATACGACGTTTCATATCGCTTTCTGGCGCTAGGGCTGGCCGTTCGCTATCTCGATGAGTGCCTGGTCTGGCACGAGCCGACCGCACGCGATTCTTACGATTTTATGGTCGAGAAATTGCTTTCGAACAACGGCTATTTAGCCGCGAAATACTATCCGACCGAAGAGGCGGTGCGCTTTGTCTCCTGGATCACCTATCGCTACAGCGTGTTCGCGCAACAAAAAGACGCGGCAACCGGGTTTCGCCGCGGCATGGAACAACTGCCCGAGAAAATTCTCCGCGGGCTGGCCGATCGGTTTCCTCTTACTGAGTCGGTGATGGACCTGATCATGCCGGAACGGGAAACTGCGCCGACCTTTGCCGCACTCAAACGGCAAGGCGCTCAACGCATTGCCTTTCTGCGCGCGGGAAAGGAGTTGCCGGGCATGATCCAAGCCGCCCGCAACGCTGGTTTACAGGTCGAAGCGATACTGGAATTCCCTGATGGACTTATGGCCAAAATCGAACGGCTGTTCGATACTCCAGTCGTACCTGCCGCCGAGGTCTCCCCGACATTCGATGCCGTGGTCATTGGCGGAACGAGTCCTGGCTTCGTGCACAACACCTTGGCTCATGCCCAGCGGTTGGGAATCGCCAACGTGGTCGCGCCATGAAGAAACGGGTCCTATTCTTCTGCGACACTACTGCCCCTGGCGGAGTGGACACCTGTACTCGCGATCTGGCGCTAGCAGCCCGCCGTGAAGGTTGGGAAACCCTCGTAGCGATCGATCGTGTCGCCGGTGCCGATCGGTTGGCGATCGAGCTGAAAACGCACGATATCCCTCTGCGGCGTACAACGTTACACAAGCAATGGGACGAAACGGAAAGAATCGCCGCTGTTGAAGCTCTTCTGTGCGAAAACAAACCTCATGTCGTCCACGTTCACCTGCCGGCGCCTTGGGCGGGAGTGGTACCGCGCGAATGCGCCCTGGCGGCGAACATTCCCTTTGTGGCCACGGAGCATAATGTTTCGGCCGATTTCACCCTTGAACCGCTGTTGCGCAAACGAATTGAACGCGTCTACCAGGGCTCGCTGGCCCATGTTGCGGTGAGCCATGAAACCAAACGCCTGCTGGTGGAGCGTTTCGGGCTACCCGGCAACAAGATCGAGGTCATTTCCAACGCTGTCGACACCGACTACTGGGCGCCGGCGACAACCGAGGAACGGGATGCAGGTCGCCAGCGTGTTGGTGCCCCGGCCGTGCCAATCGTCATTTGTGTCGCCCGACTTGCACCCCAAAAAGGCATCGACGTGCTGCTGCGTGCTTGTGCTCTAGAACCACTGGCTTTCCGCAATTGGGTGTTGTTGCTGGCGGGAGAAGGGCCGGACGAGGCGGATTTGAGGGCCCTGGCCCAAGGGCTGGGCATTGCCGATCGCTTACGTTGGCTAGGCTGGCACACTGACGTGCGCCCGTTTTTGGCCGCAGCGGACCATTTCGTCTTGCCCAGCCGCTGGGAAGGCCAGCCCATGACAGTGTTGGAAGCGATGGCCGCGGGCGTCCCCGTGGTGGCCACCGCTGTCTCCGGCACTCCGGAGGCTCTCGATTACGGTCGGGTGGGAACGCTGGTGCCGCCGGAGGATCCACTTGCCCTTTCCCAGGCGCTGGCGAACGAATTGGATCGCGGGCGGGACGAAACACGGGTTCGCCTAGCTCGCGAGCATGTGATGGCGAACCACAACCTAAAGAAAAACCTCCGCCGAACCATAGCGTTATGGTCCACCACGACCGGCTAATTTGTTCCCTGGTAAAAGTGTCGTTGCGTGGCCGCCGGATCGCGTCTACACTTTGGTGGTCGGGGCCATTTTCGCCCTGGGAGGATGAAGACGATGAAACGCAGCTTTGTGGTTGTCCTGGTCACTATGGTCGCTATTGCCTTTTCTTTTTGGCTGACGGCCTGCGATCAACTCAAGGAAACGGTCAATGAGAATGCCAGTGAAACTGAGAACATCGACATCGACCTGACCCCCAGTTGGGTTCCGCTGGTCGCCGTCACCGCCGGCGGACAGGAATATTCGGCGATCTGCTATACCGAGCCGACAAACATCGACATGGTCATCGCCGCCACGGACTATGCCGACCTGTGGGAATCCGTCAGGGATCATCTCGACGAAATGAACATCAAGGAATTCAGCTACGAGATCTCCGATAACAACGCAACCAGCAGCGGCGAGATGCTGTTGTACGTGGTGGAAGGGGAAATTCCAACGGGTATCGCCAGCTATCCCAACTTGCCTTTGGTGTTTGTGAACCCGAACGATCTTTCACCGTCCGACCTGGTGGCAAGCGTGCCCGTTCAGGCCGGGACCAACGTGTCCGACTGGACCGAGGTCAACTGGGAAGATGATGGTCAAAGCCGGCTGGAAGAACTGCTGATCGACTACGAGCAGACATTCCGCTACTGCCTGGATCTGAACATCACACCGGTTTCCGCCGGTTCGCTGTCGAGCATTGAGCCGACGCTGAGGGTCAAATTGCACCTTAACGCCGACATAGTATTTGTGCCGCTCAGCTAGACAGTAGCGAGTCACATTGCGGCGCCGAACCGGAAGCGCCGAAGTCCACACCGACAAACAAGGGGAAAGTCATGTCGTTTGTATTTGCCGCCGCACCCTCCCGGTTGATTGCGCCAGACGGAAAGCCCTGTTTTGGCGTTTACGCCGGCCCGATTCCGGATCTCAACGTGCAAGATTACGCCTTCCGGAATCTGCGCCGTCCACCATGGACCCTGGTCGACAAGACCGCGCGCATGCTGCTCAAGAAATGGCAGTTCGTCGGCGTGCTCGATGAGGGCTTTGTGTTTGGTTCGGCGGTGATCGATCTACGGTACGTCGGTGCGACTTTTTCCTATCTGTACGACAAGCAGAGCGCCCAGATGGTCGGACACACCGCACAGGCGCCGTTGGCCAAAGGCGTACAGTTCTCGCCCAACGCCATCGTCGGCGATTCCTTCTATCGCGCCGGTGGCAAATCGCTGGAATTGGGCAATACCCTAAACAACGGCTGGCGCACGGCCAAACTGGATTGCGGCAGTCAGCTCAAGGCCGATGTCCGCTATCACGAGAACGCGACCGGCGTTTCGATAGTCACCCGCTTGGGCGTGCGCGGCTTCGGCTACACCTACAAAATCGTCGGTCTGCCGGCCGAAGGTGAGGTTGTGGCCAACGGCAAGACCTACCCCTTGTCGAAGAACGCGGTCGCGTTGCTTGACTGGTCGGTGGCGACGGCACAACGCGAAACCTATTGGAACTGGGCTGCCGCCGCCGGCTCCGACACCAAGGGCAACCGCATCGCCCTCAATCTGTCATGCGGCATCAACGAAACCGGTCACACGGAAAACGTGTTCTGGGTCAATGGCCAGCCGGAAAAGCCCGACGTCGTTTCCTTCGATTACGATTGGAATGATCTCCATGCCCCGTGGCACATTCAGAGCATGGATGGGCGCGTCGATCTGACCTTCCACCCTGAGGGTGAACGCCTGGAAGACACCAACCTGCTAGTGGTTGCGAGTATTCTGCACCAACCGTTTGGCCGTTTCGAAGGCACGTTGAAAACCGACCGCGAGACGCATCAGGTTTCGCTGTATGGTTTCGCGGAAGAGCATTACGCCAAGTGGTAGCCGAACGAGCCGGCGCCGAAACGGACCGGCTAGCGGGTAAACGAACCGCCGACCCGGATCATCCCGTAGTACTTGATGGTTCCCTGTGCCGCAGGCCCGACTTCTGAAGTCGTCCAGTACTGCCATAGGTAGACCGTGGTGCCGTCCGGGCTGGACGTGGTGAACCAGTTTTTGCCCGAAACGATGTCCGCCTGGGCGTTGGAGGGATGAATCACCCAACCGGCCACAACCGCCACCAAATTCAAAACCAACAACAAAGCCACCGCGATTAAAAGCTTTTGCGTACGCCGCTCACTCATGGACATCCCCGTGTTTGTGTTTAGCCGATCGTACCATACTTGTCAGGTGCGTCGCAGTTGGCTATTGTCTGGCCGTTTTCAAGTGGAGACCTGCCAATGAAGAAGCTGCTTGCCGTGACCTTGTTGTTGTTGTCCCTTGCCGCGTGCGAATGGCATGTGCAAGGCGAAGAACTGGTCCCCGGTGAAGACTGGTACCGCTACGACTACGTGTTCGAAAGCACCGCGGAAGGTTATGTGGGCAACAAGGCCTACATCAAGTTCAACGTCGGCGACGACGGAGCCGTGGACGGTGAAGCCACCGGCGCATTCTATACCGAGTTTGCCGGCACCTTGATCGACGGCACTTTGGAACTTTACGGGCAGTACGTCAGCAACGCTTGTCCGGAGATTCCGTCACGCGCTTGGTTCGGCGGCATCATGGCCGGCACGACACTGACCGGCAGCTGGCAAGTGGAATCCTGCGAAGTGTCGGAACTCGCTTATGAGGGAACATTGGTCGGAGGCCGCAAATACGGCTCGGACGACAACACCGAAGAAGATCAGTGAGAAAACTCGATTCGCCCTTTCGGTTTGTACCCCAATTCCCGCCGCGCTTTAGAGATGTCGAGTAGTGCCGTGTACTTCTGCCGCTCGCGATCGACGCTGTAATAGTACTCGGTCAATCCGAGCTTGCGCTGCATCCAGTTCACCGGCGCCAACAGCGGCTCAGGAAGGCCTATTACGGTCGAGCCGTTCAAGGCCGCAAAGGTGGTAATCGGCGCGGTATCCAGGCCGGCGATGTTGTAGATCCCCTGCACCGGCTTCATGATCGCCAGCGTAATGGCTTGGATGACATCTTTCATGTGCAGCAGGTTGACCAGCGGATTGAACCCCATCGTCTTGATCACCGGCTTGCTATCGAAGTAGGCGTTGAACTGCCCTTCGATGTTACGGCCGACGATGTTGGTCATGCGCAGAATGACAATCTTCATGCGTCCGTTGTCCATAAAGGAGCGGCAGATCATGTCCGCGTCGACGCGGTCTTTGACCCACTGATCGGCGTTCGGATCGAAGTTCAGATCGGCATTCTCGTCGAGATAAGACGGGTTGTGGGGCAGCAACTTGTAGACCACGTCCGAGCTTTTGAAAACGAACTTGTCGATGCTAGGTGTCTCCAAACATTTGCGCAACAGGTCGCGCGTGCCTTCCACGTTCAAGCGGTGGGTGTCTTCGCCGCGAACCGGCCGGTTCTGAAAGGCCAAGTGTACCACCGTGTTGAGATCGGCTTCCCGGAAAGTCTTCGACAGAAAGAGATTCTTCAACTCGCGGTATTTGAGAATATCACACTGCCGATAAATGAATTTCTCGGGGGGATGATCGTTGAAATAGTAAGGCTTTTCGCCGCGGGCAACGCCGAGGATGACGCCCACCTGCGGCTCGTTCACCAGATGGGTCAGCAGATTGCGGCCGATGCTGGTGGTGACGCCCGTGATGAGGATATTCCGTTTCTTGGCCTTGTGTCCTTCCCGCCCATTTACGCTCTTCGCCCGCGCCATAATCTACTTCCCCTCCAGGCCAAAAACGCTGGACCGCTTTTCCAGGCCGTGATTCACCAGGTCCTGAACCTCCAACTGGACCTTGTCCGCCAGCATGCGAACGGTTTCAGGATCATCGACGACATCGGGACCGTACTCGCGGTAGTACTCGATCGGCTCCCCGTAGTAGATGTTGTATTTGGTGGGCAGGGGCAAGAAACCCAGCGGTCCCAACAAGGGAAACGTCGGCGTGATCGGGAAATAGGGAAAATTGAACAGGCGCGCCAAGGGTTTCAAATTGCCGATCATAGGCGCCTGCTCTTCCGCGCCAATCACGGCGGTCGGGATAATCGGGGCTTTGTGAGTTAGACTTAGCTCGATAAAGCCGACGGCGAATTTTTGCACCTTGTAACGACGCGAAAACGGTTTGCCGATGCCACGGGTGCCTTCGGGAAATACGGCACACAGTTCGCCATTGCCCAGCAAATCCTGGAAATTCCGTCGCGCGCCGACCACTTGGCCAATGCGATAGAAAAATACGTTGATCCAAGGCAAGAAGCCCATAAAGTTGTCAACCACGGCCCGCATGATACGGGGCTGGTCCATCTTCATGATCAGGTCGACACCAATCATCGCCGCATCGATGGGAATGACCCCGGAATGATTGGGGGTCACCAGCGCGGCGCCGGTCTTGGGAACATTCTCGTGGCCACAGCTTTCCACCCGGAACCAATACAGATAGACATAGCGGGCGAAGGCGTAGGCCAGCACCGCCGTTTCCTTCTCCATGCCGAACTGGTCATAGCCGAAGCCGAGATCGTTGATCTCCAAAGCAATGGCGCGCTCGTATTCCTCCGGCGGTAAAAGACGCCGGGCGATCGCCAAGGCTTGTTTCCTTTGCTTGCTGGTCATTGACCGATCCTTCCCCTCGATGCACCCATCACAAAACATCATTTTATCACTTGAATTTGCGTAGGGTCAAATTTACTTTTACCTTAGCTCGTACTCAGGAAAGTTGGGCTTATGACCAAAGCAGGCTTCCGCTTCAAACCCTTTCGCCACCGGCCGGAGGAATCAACCAGACACGCGAAGCCGGAAGGTATAGATTTGACGGAAGCGGACATCGACGACCAACTCTCGGGGGACAAAGTCAGCGCTCTGTTTCTAGGCTCCTTCGAATTGGACGTGGTCAAACGGTCGCTCAATCGATTCGGCATTACCCAACGCCTGGCGGAACTCGGCTACGACAACCTGGACATCCATTTTCGACCCCATGGCCCGTTTGAACATTTCCTGACCATCCGCGACGCTTCCCACCCGGAGTTGCCGCAAATCGGCGAGATCGTGCTGAAAGAAAGCCGTTCCCTGCCGGCGACGCAGTTTGTGCCGGAGATTAAATTGCCGTCACTTTCATTGTTGTCGATCGAATGGATCCTCATGCAGCATATTCGCGGCCACTTCACGGCCGACCACCGCCGGTTGCCCGGTCAGGATTATCCGGGCCTGGGCGTCGGCAAATTGGTGGTCGCCCAGTTGCAATGGGTTGCCCAAATCATGCACAAAGACGGCCTGATGAATGTGCCCGAATACTTCCACAACGCCACCTTCTACGCGAAATGGTTTCATTTTCTCGACCCGCGCATCGAAGGCGCTATGGAAGCAGTCGTCGGGCAACTGGGCGCCGCCGGCTATGACATCAGTGAGATTTCTTTTGCCGTATATTTCGAATGCCTCATCGACCGGAATACCGGGGCCGCTTTCGAATGGCGACCGCACGAACAGGTGCTGCCGCTAAGTCCGATATTGCAGGAGTACTTTGCCCACCCCGCCTACCATCGTCAGGTGGCCGAAACCCGTGATAGTCTGTCCCTCGCGGTCGACGAACCGCGATTTCGCGAGCACATGTTGAACGCCAATCATATTGAGTGGTGATGATGGAATACGAAGGTATGGTGATCCGCCCGCCCAGCGAAGCCCGTTCGCTGATTCTGCAAGCCACCTTTGGCTGCAGTCACAACAAATGCACGTTCTGCCCGACATACAAGGGCCGCCGTTTTCAGATCAAGGACGAATCCCGGCTGTTTGCCGAGATCGACGAAATGGCGGCGCTGCGCCCCTGGCGTCGCGTCTTTCTTGCCGACGGCGACGCGCTGATCATTCCGCAGGAACGTCTGCTGCGCATCCTCGACAAGCTGCGCACTTCCATCCGTGGCCTGGAGCGTGTCGGCATTTACGGCAACGCCAAGGCGATACTCAAGAAATCGGCGGACGAGCTGACTGAACTGCGTCGACGCGGTCTGGGCATCATCTATTTCGGCCTCGAATCCGGCGATGATGCGACACTGCAATTCATTTGCAAGGGCAAGTCCGCTGAAGAAATGATCGCCGCCGGCCGCCGCGTGAAAGAAGCGGGCATTGAATTGTCGATCACCGTGCTGCTCGGTATCGCCGGCGACCGTGCTCGCGAACACGCCGTCGAAACCGGTCGTGTGCTGACCGCAATCGACCCCGATTACGTCGGCGCCCTTACGGTGATGGTCGTGCCCGGCACCCCCCTGTGGGATCTGCAACAGCAGGGCCGATGGCGACTGCCCGACGAATTCGCCATGCTCGCGGAATTGGCCGTCATTCTCGAGCACACGCAAATGAGCCGCGGGCTGTTCATGTCCAACCACGCCAGCAACTACGTGCCGCTGCGCGTGCAGATGCCGTTCCAACGCGAGGCCGCCATCCGCATGCTGCGCCAGATCATCGACGACCGTGACCACAAAGCTCTCAAACCCGAATGGATGAGAGCCCTGTAGCGACTTCAGGAGCTTGGCGATGGAACCAATCCGGATCACCAGCGAACAGTGCACCCGCTGCAAAACCTGCATCGGGGAATGCCCGATGGGTTTGTTCTCACTGCCCGCGGACCAACCGGCAACGGTTTTCGCCGTGGACCGCCAAGGGTTCTGCCTGCGTTGCGGCCATTGCGAGGCGGTCTGCCCCGCCGGGGCGATCGAAGTGGTCGACGACCGATTCGCGCCGTCCCCCTACCCGCTGCAGGCCTGGCCCTCGGCAGAAGCTCTCTCGGCCCTGATGCGTGAGCGGCGATCCATTCGCAAATACAAGACCGACGAAGTGCCTCGCGCGGACATCGCGGCGATCCTGGATGTGGTGCGTTTCGCGCCGACCGCGTCGAACGGCCAGATCGTGCAGTGGATCGTCTACAGCCAGCAGGAACTACGGCGCGTCTCGGATCTCTGCCGCGAAATCATGACCCGTTCGGCGGAACAGAAGGATGCCCTCAGCCAAGTGATGCCGCTGGCCATGTTCCTGCGCGCCTGGCAGGTGGGCTACGACCCGTTGTTTCACCGCGCGCCGCACCTGATCGTTGCGCATGCGCCGCGGGCGAGCGCTACCGCGGTGATCGATTCCACGATTGCCCTCGCGCACTTCGATCTGGCTTTACCGACATACGGACTGGGCGGTTGTTGGGCCGGGCTGTTCTACTTGCTCGTCGGTTACAGCCTGGAACTGCGAAAAGAATTGGCCCTGCCCGCGGATAACATCATGACCGGGGCTATGCTGTTCGGCTATCCGGACCAACGTTATATACGCATTCCGAAACGAAAGGCGCTCGCGGTCGATTGGCGCTAAGGGTGCCTTAGCACCCACACCCCCCGTCATCGTCGTCATCATCGCCGCCGGTAACGGTGTCATCATCGGCGTCATCGTCAACGGCATCGTCATCGGCCGCATCGTCGTCGACCGTGTCGTCGTCCGGCCAGCCGGGTTTGCTGTAGTCGACTTCAGCGCAGGTGCCCGGTTCGGTCGGCTGAGCCGGCTCGGTATCCGATGGGTCGTCTTCGCTGATGACCAGCCGCTGGTCGGCGGCAATCCGGTAGCGAACCACCTCGTTGCCGTTCGGGAACCGGACCATGACCCGCCACACCTCGGTACATTGGTTGAGGCCGAAGTGACGAATGAACGGGTCACCGTTGGTCGTACCCTTGCCCGAAGCAACCTCGCGCGCTTGCGTGCCGCCGTCCCACACTACCTGCACTTCCATTCGCGCACCGACACAAAAAGGATCACCGGTGCTGCATTCGAGTTGGACCTGCAGCCAGTGCCCGTCCTGCCCGTTGTTGCGGAACAGCCCGCGATTCGAAATCACATCCAGGTCGCCGTCGTTGTCGTAGTCGACGAACGTTGCACCCCAGCCGTTTTCGATGTTCAGTCCAGAATAGTAGCCGACCTCGGCCATCGTGCCATCACCGTTGTTGCGGTAGAGCTGCTGCCAGAAGCCTTCGTAAACATTGGTCACCAACACGTCGAGCCAGCCGTCGTTGTTCCAGTCGCCCAACGCCGGTTCGGAATTCGTTTCGATGTAGATGATCTGCTCTTCAGCCGTCGCGTCAGTGAAGTCATAGTCCCCGGCGCCGTTGTTGAGATACAGGTAGCTCATGTTCGAGAAGCCGATGTACTGCGGGTGCGCCAGGTTCGCCACGAACAGGTCGAGATCTCCGTCGTTGTTGAAGTCGCCCCAATCCGAACCGATCGTGTGGCCGTAAGAGCCGCTTCGCTGCTCACCCTGCACCCCACGTGCTTCGGCGACTTCGGTGAACGTTCCGTCGCCGTTGTTCAGGTACAGGAAGTTCGGATCCAACCGGTAGTTGCTGACGTAGATGTCCGGCCAACCGTCGTCGTTGAAGTCGCCCCAGTTGACGCCTCGTCCGCAACGGTAGTCGCCCTGGGCGGTAACCGGATCAAGGTTCAACTCCGGCGCCACGTCGGTGAACGTATTGTCGCCGTTGTTGTGGTACAGCCGGTCGCGTGTGCCGATAGCCAGTTCCTCGCCCGGCATTTCGTAGTTGGCCAGGTACAGATCTAGATAGCCGTCCTGGTCGTAGTCGCCCCAGGCCGCGCCTTCCGTCGGGTTCAGATCGCGATCTCCTTCCACCAACGCCGTGGTCGTAATGTCGGTGAACGTGCCGTCTCCGTTGTTGTGCAACAACCGGTCGTACTGCTCCAGGCTGTTGGCCATGGCGAAGTAGTCGAGCCAACCGTCGTTGTCGAAGTCGGCCCACACGCCGCCGTTGCTGGGCAGCGCGCTGATCCCCGCCGCAGTCGACACATCGGTGAATGTGCCGTTTCCATTGTTGCGATACAACAATCGGCCGTCCATCAAAAGATCCTGCTGGCCGTCGTTGTCATAGTCGCCCCAGGCCATGCGGCTACCCAACACTGCCAGGCCCGCCTCGGCCGTGACGTCGGTAAACGGAAAGGAGGTCGGCTCGTCGAAGTAGTCGACCTTGACCAGCACCATGTAATCCTGTTCCGTTTCTTGCCATGTGCCGCTGCGCATCATCTTGGCCCGCAGGGCCGCGTCGAAGGTCGCATCCCGACAAAGAAACGCGCCGTCGTCGGTTTGTTTGACGAAACCAATGTGAAAATCGAGCCCGGCATCGACGATCACGCCGGCGTCTGACAGGTCGACCGAATAGCTCTGCTGTCCGTCGCCGGTTTCGAGGGTCACTGGCGTCATCAGGTCGCGCGTGGTGTCGGGGAAGCCGTTCTGATCGGGCCACAGATGAATCTCCGTCGTGCCCGCGTTGTTCAGGTCGACATACAGGCCCAACACTTCCACCGCCGACGGAGGAGAAATGCGCATCGAGTAGATGTCGCCGGCCTGGCCGTAGTGGTCGCAGCTACTGGTGTATCCGTCGGTGTAGTCGATCCAATCCACGCGCGCAGTGGCGGGCGCGACGAACCCGACCAGCAACACCGCCGTCAGCAAACAAACAAACGACCGGAGTGTCATCACGAAGCCTCCCCTTGCTCGGACCAATTGATCGTATGAGCCGGCACGTGCCCCTGTCAAACAACAGACCGGTCGCGCCCTTTTCTCGCCGCTTGATTTGTGGTGTTCTTGACCGGTCACCCAGACCGCCGGAGGCGAGGCATGTTCAAGTCCGCCGAAATCGGCCGCAAGGTCGACAAGCGCGACTACGAGTCGCAGGTTCCCGCGCTGCGTGAAGAACTCCTCACCCTGCAACAGGAGTTGCGACGGACATCCAGTTATGTCGTGCTGGTGCTGTCGGGCGACGACCGCATCGGAATCTCCGACACCTTGTCCATCCTGCACCAATGGATGGATCCGCGCTATCTCGAAACGGTCGTCCTCGATGCCCCCAGCGGCGGAGAGGACGAAAACCCCGACTTCTGGCGCTTCTGGCGCGGGCTGCCGCCCCGCGGCCGCATCGGCATCATTTTCGGCTCGTGGTACCGCAAGGTCATTCGGCGCGCGGTCAAGAACCCGGGCAAAACCGCGGCGCTGGCGGCGGCCTTGTCCCGCATCAATTTCTTCGAAAAGGAACTGGTCGACGATGGCGCGCTGGTGCTGAAATTCTGGCTGCACCTGAAAAAGAGCGAGATGGCCAAGCGCATGCGCCAGATGGAAAAGGCCCCCGCGGCGCACCGGCAAACCTTGAAAGACGAAAAGAAGATCCTGCGCTTGTATGACGAGGGTCAGTCAGTGATTCAACGCGTCCTCTCCGTCACCAGCACTGGCTGGGCCCCTTGGCGCATCGTCGAAGGTTATGACCCGCGTTACCGCAATCTCGTGGTCGGAGAAACGTTGCGCGAGGAACTGGCCAAACGCGTGCACTCACCGGTGCCGCTGGCGACCGAGGCGCCACTCTTACCGGCCACCAAGCGTCGCATCGAGGGCCCGACAATTCTCAGCACGCTCGATCTCAAGCAACACTTGGCGCGACCGAAATACGAAAAGCTGAAGGAGAAGTACCAGGGCCGTATTGCTGACCTGACCTACAAGGCCGCCCAGAAAAAGATCTCATCGATTTTGGTGTTCGAAGGTTGGGACGCTGCCGGCAAGGGCGGCATCATCTTGCGCCTCACCAACGCCATGGACGCGCGCACATACCGCGTCATCCCGATCGGCGCGCCGACCGACGAGGAAAAAGCTCACCACTACCTGTGGCGATTTTGGCGGCACCTGCCCCGCGCGGGTCGCGTCACCGTCTTCGACCGCAGCTGGTACGGTCGGGTGTTGGTCGAAAGAATCGAGGGACTGGCCAACGAAAGTGAATGGCGGCGGGCCTACCACGAGATCAATGACTTCGAGGATCAGCTCTGCCGTCACGGAATCCTACTGCTCAAGTTCTGGCTGCAGATCGACAAAGCCGAGCAGCTCCGGCGGTTCCGCGAGCGCGAGCGAACCCCGTACAAACAGTTCAAGATCACCCCGGAAGACTGGCGCAACCGGTCCCACTGGCACGAGTATGAGACGGCGGTCAACGAAATGGTCCAACGGACCAGCACCGACCAGGCACCCTGGACGCTGGTGGAAGCCAACGACAAGTACTTCGCTCGCATCAAGGTGCTCAAAACTTTTTGCGACGCCCTGGAAAAACGGTTGTGAGCCGTGGCCGTTGTGTAGTAAGGTAGCGCGTCTCCGGCCGGAACGGCACACCGGGCGGAACGGTTTCCAGATACCTGTTTTGAGCATACACATGAAACACGCCTTGTGGTTCGGGCTTTTGGTGAGCTGTATCGCGTCTGTGTTGGCCGCAAACACCGCCCTGGCCCAGACAGAACCGGCGGCCGTCTCGCCGACCCCGGTATCCGCGGCGGCCCCATCAGCGTCGGCCGAACCCACCGCTGCCAACGCACCCGCCCCCGCGGCGACCCCCAAAGGCGAAAAAATGGCCGGACCTCAGCCCTGGTTTGATGCCAACCGCCTGCCGTCGTTGTTGGTGCTGGCGGCGTTGACCGGGTTGATCCTCTACTTCATCCGCCGCGCCCGAACCAACCCGGCGTCGATCTTCATCCGCCGCATCGCCGGACTCGAAGCGGTGGATGACGCCGTCGGCCGCGCCACCGAGATGGGCAAACCGGTACTCTACATCCCCGGCATCGGTGACATGAGCATGGTGGCCACCCTCGCCTCGCTTTCCATTCTGCGCCGCGTCTCGACCAAAGTGGCCGAGTACCAGACGCGCTTGATGGTTCCTTGCTCCGACCCGATCGTTCATCCCACCGCGCAAGAGACGGTCAAGATGGCGTACCTCGAGGCCGGCCGTGGCGACCTGTATTCTGCCGACGACGTCAGCTATCTGACCTACGACCAGTTTGGCTATGCGGCGGGCGTGGACGGGATCATCATGCGCGACCGACCGGGCGCGGTGTTTCTGCAAGGCTGGTTCGGCGCCGAATCGCTGGTGATGGCCGAAACCGGCAACGCGACCGGCGCGATCCAGATCGCCGGCACCGATCAGACCAGCCAGTTGCCGTTCTTCGTTGCCGCCTGCGACTACACCTTGATCGGCGAGGAACTTTATGCCGCGGCCAGCTACTTGAGCCGCGAGCCGGTCCAACTAGGCACCCTGAAATCTCAAGACATCCTGAAAATCATCTTCGCCGCGTCGATCGTCATTGGCGCCGCGTTGGCGACTATGGCCGCGATCTTCCCGAAAAGCTCCTGGGAAACCCTCAGCACGTTCTTTCAGTCGCTGATGGCCGGGGCCGGGTGAGCGAGGGACACGCATGAAACAGCGCATTCCCATCACGATCTCGTTCATCATGGGCGTGTTCATCATCGCGGCGTTCTACTTTCCGAACAGCCCGTTGGGCGACATTGAACAACGCACCTTGGTGTGGTTCGCCGTGGTGATCGGCATCTCGATGGTGGTCGGCGTGGAGAGCTTACTGCGGGTCAACCTACAAAAGGTGGCGCAACGGCGCAAGGGTTGGGGCTACTCGTTGCTACTGTTGCTCAGTTGTATGCTGGCGCTGGTTACCGGCACCATGGGCCAGATCCAATACGGCTCGCCCTTCCACGTCGACAGTCCGTTCATGTACGTCTTCTCGTACATGATCGTACCACTGCAAGCGACCATGTTCGCCATTCTGTCGTTCTTCATCGCCTCGGCCGCTTACCGCGCCTTTCGGGCCCGCAATCTGGCGGCGACGCTGCTGCTCTTGTCGGCGGTGCTGGTGATGCTGGGCCGGGTGCCGATCGGCGAGCGAATCTGGACCGAGTTCCCGAAGATTTCCGACTGGATCATGAACGTGCCGCAGATCGGCGCCAAGCGCGGCATCATGATCGGCGCCTATCTCGGCGCGGCCGCGACGTCGATTCGCATCATCCTCGGCATCGAGCGGAGCTACATCTCATGACGACAGCGGCGAAACCAAACTTCCTCGAACGGCTAAATCACATCGACCGCCGCATCATCTTTCTGATCGTCTTTGTGGTCGTCTCGCTGCCGATGGTGCTCAAGCTCACCGCGCCGGTACAGGTGTCACGGGAAGTACAGTTGGCTTACGACTTCATTGAATCGGTGCCGGCCGGCCGCGCTGTCATGTTCTCGGTGGACTACGACCCGACCTCGGCGCCGGAACTGCAGCCGATGATTCTGGCCATCATGCACCATTGTTTCTCCCGCAACTTGCGCGTCGTTCTTACCGGGCAGTTGGCCATCGGCATGCCGTTGGGCATTGAGGCGGTGGAAAGCATCGCCGCCCGCTTCGGCAAACAGTACGGCACCGACTACGTCGTTCTCGGCTACCGGCCGGGCGCGCAGGCGGTGATGGTGGCCATGGGTCGCCGGATTCGCGACATCTTCGCCACCGACTACCGCGGCACGCCGCTGGATCAATTGCCGATGATGAAGGACATCGTCAATTATGATCAGATCGCCGGCCTGGTCGATCTGGCTCACGGCGCCACGCCGGAACTCTGGATACAATTCGCGCAAGCGCGTTACGGCCTGAAGCTGATTGTCTGCACCACCGCAGTCGGCGCACCCGACTATTACAACTACCTGCAGGCCAAGCAGATCATCGGTTTGATCGGCGGCATGCGCGGCGCGGCGGAATACGAAACCCTGGTCAAACAACCGGGCCTGGGCCTGCTCGCGATGCCGGCACAGTCATGGGTGCACCTGACTATCATCGGCCTGATTCTGCTCGGCAACATCACTTTCTTCTTGACCCGCCGGGCGAAGAACGCGGGGGGGCAGCCATGACGGCGAGCCTGGCCACCACCTTCGGCACCTGGATGGCGGTATTTTTCACGCTGGCCATTCTCTCGTTTCTGTACAAAGACAACCCGTTCTACAAGATCGCCGAGTATGTCTACGTGGGTCTATCCGCCGGCTACTGGCTGATCTACGTCTTGTTCTTCGACGTCAAACCGATGCTGGTTGACGCCTGGATCCAGAACCAAGGCATTGACCGCTACATCATTCTTTTCCCGGCGTTCCTTGGCGCCTTGATGCTCTGCCGCATGATTCCGAAAATCTCCTACGTCTCACGCGTGGCCATCGCCTTCACGATGGGCATTTCGGCCGGCCTCGGCGTGACCGGGGCGATCCACGGCATGATCCTGCCGCAGGTCAAAGCAACCATGCTGCCGCTGAACGACATCAACAACGTGATCATCCTGGTCGGCGTGTTGTGCACAGTGGTCTATTTTTACTTCTCGCGTGAACACAGAGGCGCCCTCGGCGTGGCGGCCAAAGTCGGCATTGTGTTTGTGATGATCTCGTTCGGTGCCGCGTTCGGCTACACCGTGATGGCCCGCATCAGCCTCTTGATCGGCCGGGCATATTTCCTGTTCCACGACTGGCTGGGCATCATCTGACGCGCCAGGCGTTCTCCCTCAGCTAACCGCCGCACCCGCAATCGTCATCATCGTCGTCATCGTCGGCATGGTCGTCGTCGGTCGCATCGTCATCCGCCGTGTCATCATCAGCTTGACTGTAGTCGGGGCGTTCCGCGGTCAGACAATGCAACGCGCCGCCTTGGGTGATGATCGTCGTGCCGTCGACCAGCACCACCGTGCGATCGGGGAAAAGCGCCTCGTAGGTTGCCTGCGCTTCAGCATCGAGCGACGAGTTGTAGGCGGGAACCATTACCTTTTTATTGGCGATCAACACGTTGGTGTAGCTGAGCACGATGGTCTCGTCTTCCACCCCTACGGTGTCCTGCTGACCGACACGAACCACCTCATATGGTTCGCCGTCGACGGCCGACGACGAGGCGATCTGCGCCGCCGCGTCTTCGCATGCCTGATAGTTCGCGGCATCCTCTTCGTAGCGGCTCACCACCACCGTATGCGCGCCGACGACGGAAACGAACATGTCGATGCCGACGGTCTGGCCGGCCATCGATTCGATGACCAGCAACTGGCTGCAGCCGAGATAGTCGGCGAAAAAAGCGGCGACTTCGTTCTCGCTCCAGTCCGGGTTGTCGGTGTAGACGCGCGGCGAGGTGAAGCACGTGCCTTGCCCGTCGGTCAACAGGTCGCCCCCTTCCAGCGCAAACTCGCTGCCATAGAGCGGCACATGGAATTCAAACGCCGCCAGTTGCGCCACGCTGTCTTCCGCCGCGAATCCTTCGTAGGGGTAGACGGTATCGACGATCGCCTCGACGGGAGTCTCTTCACTGGCAGTGCCGACAAAGAGCGGGCCGTAGCCGCGCATCCACAGCAAGTCCATCGGCCAATAGACAAAAACCAACCGATTGGTCGGCACACCGTTGCCGGCACACAATGCGCGCACGGCCTCTTCCTCGGCGGCGTCATCGACGGCGATCCAGATATCCTCATCGGCCGCGATGGCCTTCAACAGACCGTAGTAGACCGGCAACAACTCGGGGTTGTCGCTCGGCCAGCGCACCAAGATCCCTTGCTCCGGCTCGTATTCGCCGGCCCAGCGTACCGGCGCCGGCGGGGTATCGGTCGCCGCCCACGTCAACCCTAGAGACGCCACCACAAAAGCCGCCGCCAACCAGAACACGCGCTTCATGTTTTTCTCCCTTGCAAAGCCGAGCGGCTCGACAGCTATTTGACCTCGATCGCGCCGCTGATCCGGTCCTCGACCTCGATTCGTTCCAGATTCTCACTCACGATGCGGGATCGGTCGATATCGAACCTGATCTCGTTTGTGCCCTCGGCCTTGACCGTAAGCGTGAGCTTGCCAATGACTTGATTCTTGCTCACCGCCGCCGAAGTAGCCACGCCCGTACGCGAGAAGCCGAAGACTCTCCCTTCCTCATGTTCTGCAAGCGCTTCCTGCAGTTCGACCCCTTCGCCAGCGTCGAAGGGCAGCACCAGGCGGTTGATGTCGATCGGTTTGTCGTCGGCTTTCATTTGGGAGCGGCGGGCCAAGGACCGTTGCACCTCAAGGCGGTGCGCCGGCTGCAACCGGAGTGCGGCCCGCTGCACGGTGATTCGATCCGCCGGGCGGTAGTCGTCAGGCCAAGCCAAGGCCGAGCCGACCGCGAATACGAGTGCCAACAGTAACCAACAGAGCATCGCCGAGGCCGTCTTCATTGCTCTCTTCCTCTGGCCATGCAATGCAATGTAACCGTCGACGCGCGTGATCGTGGGCTTACTTGCAGGCCGTGGCAAAGACCGGGGCTTCGAGACCGATGCCGGTTTGGAGATAACCGCCGGCTAACGCGTCGTAGCCGATCGCTTCGCCTTCGTCCTCGATCGCCGAAGGCACGAGCCGCCGTGGCGCATCGATAATCGTGGAGAACGGCTGCCCCGGATCCAGTCGCCACTCGAACAGCGCCACCTGCGTGCGCAATAACAGCCGCATGCCGTCGCGGTGGATATCGGCGGCAGTGGTCAGTCCGAGTTGCGCGCCGGTGTCCAGTTCGCCGATGTCGACCAGCACCACGCCGACCTCGGGCGTACGAACCGGGAACATGAACATTTCGCTGCTGCCGACCGGAGACTTGGTGAAGACGTAGAGGCTGCCGTCCGGATGCACCGCCAGCGCCTCGGCATCGTGCGGGCCGTCGGGGTAGGAGAACGGATAACGCTGCCAACAGTTGATGGTCATCGTCCAGAACGGCACGTCTGGATCGACGTCAGGTTCGATGAAACTAAAAACGGCGTAGTTGCCACGCGACTCGCTGTCGTCGCCGATATCGCCGATATAGATACATTCATCGGCCCCGCAAGGACCGATCGCGATGTCTTCCCAATCGACCGCTTCGGCGCCAACCAATGTCACGACGCCGAGGAACGTACCGTCGGTGCGCAACGCATAGACGCGCGAGCCGTCGCCGGCATGGTTGTGAACCCACATCACGCCGGGGTTCTTGTAGCTGACCGCCAAACCCGAGGCGGCGGTTAGCGAGTTGGAGCCTAGGTAGCCCACCAACTTCGGGATGCTGTAGTCTTCGCAGGCAATCGGGCCGCCGGTGTCGTCGTCGGCCGCGGTGTCGTCATCGACCAGATCGTCGTCGGTGAGATCATCGTCGACCAGATCGTCATCGGTGGTGTCGTCGTCAGTGAGATCGTCGTCGACGGGCACGAAGTCGTCGTCGGCATCATCGTCGGCGAGATCGTCATCGACGTCATCGTCGGTGTCATCGTCGACGAAGGTGTCGTCGTCGATGCCGATCGTGAGCTCGTTGTCGCTGCACGTCGGCGCGAGCGAAGCGATCGCCAGCATCAAGACACAGACAAACAGGTAGCGCCGCACACGCCCCAAAGAGAACATCGCAATTTCCTCCACCCCAATGAAGACAGAATAGTCCATCTACCCGCCTCGCGGCAAGCGCCACCATCCAGCGGACTTCGTGTTCATCTGAATAACCAGCATTTCGCTCTTGTGGGTCAATTCGATGCCTGTGCCGCAAAACGCCGGTTTTTTGGTGTGTCGGTGTTACGTAAGTTCTTGATATCACTACGGTAGAAATCCGTTTTTTCATCGCAAAACACCCGGTACAACGGTTTGCAAGCTATTGATTTCATTGACTTCGATTTGCGCCAAACGGTGTCGCCGCGTTCTGCAAGTGCTTGATTTTGCTAGAGGCGCAATGCCGCAAAACGCCCGTTTTTCACCCGCGTTTTTAGGTATTGAGCAAATGATACGCGGCACAAGGTGCCACAGAGTGCGATAGGAGCCCGAACGGTTGTTCCAGTCGCCTAGAAACGGGCTTTGTGGCACTCAGTTACACCAAAATAATCTTTAATCAGGTGTACCTGACCGGCGTCGTCGGTCGCCCGGCCGCTGAACGTGCCATACGGCTGGTGGTAGTTCGAATACACCACTCCGGCGTTGATGACCCCGGTCCGCTCGCCTTCCGGTTTGAAGTACACCTGACAGCGGCCGTCGGTCGTCTCCACGCGCCACGGATCGGTCAGCCGCTGCTCGTTGAAGGTAAAGCGGGCGGCGCCGAACATCGACAACTGCCGGCCGACCCACAACCCGTTCTCGTTGTTCTCTTCGTCATCTTGAATGACGTTATGTGTGAGGTTCAGGCCGACCACGCGCCCCTGCTCGTCGAAGCCGGCGCAAGAGGCCCAGCGCCAGGCCATGCGGTACGGGTAGTAGGCCTTGTGCACATCGATCAGCACCAGGCACCGCGCCGGATCGAGTTCGATGCTCCGTTCGCCAATGCGGATCCGGCCCGAAGCCGGGCAGGCCATCTTGTGCGAATACGCGGGGCGGTTGTCCGCCAAGCGCAGCACGACGACCAGTGGCTGGTATTGATTGAGATCCGCATGCATCTTCACTTCGGCCAGGATGCCGGGTTTGCCCTGGTGCGGCGCAACGTCGATCGACGCGGTGTGGACATTCTGATCGAGGTAGTTGTGCACGCCGATGGAATAGCCGCGCATCTGGAACGAACAGCGGTCGTTCCACAACTCGCGCGCCAGTTTGGCCAGCGACGGCAATCCTTCGCGATGATGTTCGATCATCTCCCCGCTTTTGCGGTCGACGAAGTAGCAGAACGAATTGGCCAGGTAGTGGGTGTTGAGCACCACGAAGGTCAGCAGGAAGTCGGGACCAAAAACGGCAAAGTGCTGCCATTCCTTCAGCCGCAGCGGGTTGACCAGCTTGGCGCCCGTTCGCCCGACGCCGAAGATGTCGGCTTCCATAATATTGATCGTGCGAAACGGCCGCTCGAAGTGACCGAAAGCCGCGATCCGGCCGTTTTCGACCATGCGGTCCGGTGTCGCTTGCATCGTTCTGCTCATGTTCGCCTCCTCATCAGAAACGCGCGTTCATTTGCTCCAGCACGCCATAGACCTCGGCGATCTCGTGCGCGCGTCCGTCGTCACCGGACACCTCTCCCGAGTAGTGCCCGAAATATTGGCGATAGTCCATCGCGATCGGTCCGTATGCTCGTTGTTCTTTCTTGGCCCCATCGGCCTTGAAGCGCAACCGGACCTGCCCGGTTTCATCTTCGACGCGAAAAGCGCCGGGCGACGACAGAGCGGTGAAACGCGGTTGCGGAATCAACGTCAGTCGTCCGTCCACCCACAAGGCATCCTCGCCGGGTTCGCCGACCGGCGTCATCTGGTTCACCAAATTGACCGCAATCTCCCGCCCCTGCTTCGACCAGCCGGTGAAGCTGCCCCACCACCAGTGTGAGCGGTACGGATAGAAGGTCTTCTGTTCGTCGAGCGCGCCACGGTCGCGTGACGGGTCATATTCGTAGTATCTTCCGCCGATATGCACCCGCCCTTCCAGATGCAGCGGCGATTTGTGTGTGTAGGTATGGTGAGTGGGCGGAATCGGCAGGCTCGCCACCAATGGATCGATCGCCCGCCAATCTTGATGTAACACCAGATCCATCAATAGCGCCGGGGCGCTGGACGACTCGGCGATGTCTACCCGTACCCGGTGCCAGCCGTAATCGAGATGGTGTTCGAAATGCATGGTCCGGTTACCGCGGCCGCAACGGCTCTCGCCGCGCCAGAGTGTCGGCGGCAGCGTCAGTCGCGTCGGCAGATCAATGATCGTCCATTCGAACAGCCGGTGGGTTTCGCGCTCGTACAGATAGACCGAACCGCTCGCGGCGTACTTCGCATTCTGCATGATCGCCGCGCCGTAAAGCTTGGGGTGGCAGATGCCGAAGCCGTTCCATTCCTTCAGCCGCAGCCAGCGCAAAGGCCTCCCGGCCGCCCCGCCGAGACAGGGCGCGTCGAGTAGGTTGCATCGCCGGAAAGGGGTTTTGAAAAAGCCGGAGTGCACCTGTCCCGCTTCGACCAGGGCCGCCGGCGTATCTTGAATTCGTTTCGAGATCATGTGCTTGTTCCTCTTCCCATTTACCCGCGCCAGTGGTCACGCGCAACAAGTTCGAGCAAGCGGCGCCCGCGCGACCAACCTTCGTGCGGTGAAGGTTCCTGTACCGGAGTATCGGCCAACACCTCAAAAAAGGCATTTGCCGCGGCGGCCGGGCGCTGTTGGGTCAGCGCACGGTCGGAAAACAGCACGCCTTCAAGACAATAGAGCCATACCGTCTCGATGCCCGCGGCTCGCGCTGCGGCTACGTCGGGCACCAATTCGCTCGCCGCGCGATAGATGTTCCCTTCGTTGCCGGGCAGCACCCCTTCCCAGGTGCTACCCAGGGTCACCCAGGCCCTTTGAGCATATCGCGCCGCCAACTCGTGCGCATATTCGAACAGAAATCGTTGCGCCCCGGCCGGCGGCACCAACAGCGGCGCGGCATGCGGCAGATACGAGTTGTAGAACATGGCGTTGAAGCCATCGAACGGCAGGTCAAACACCGGCATTTCCAAGTAGTCTTGAAAGACCCGGCCGTTGGCGATCAGATCGGCAATCAGGAAGGGAAAGACGGCACAACTCACCAGCATCCCCTCGGCGCGAACCGCGTCGACAATGGACTCCAAACGCCGCATCGACCAGGCGAAGCGGCGCGGATTACGGTTCTCCAACGCCATGCGCGCCAGCGACAACAGCCGCCGCCACCACGGTGGACCGGGAAAGAAGACCTGCTCCATCTGCGACCACGGCGTCTCGATGTCGAAGACAATGGCGTCCGGCGCGATACCGTGCCGCCGGAACGCCGCGCACAATTCCTCCATCATCCACGCGGTCGCGTCGAGATTTCGTTCGTTAATCCAATAGCCGAGTTGCTTCGGCAATAGCGGCCACAACGCATATCGCCCGCCGGCGGCGCGCACGCGTTCGGCCAGGCGCAGATGGGGGACGACCGCTTCGGCATCCCCCGTTCCACCCAGCGACTCAAAACGCACGGCGTGCGCCAGCGTTACCCCGTGCCGACCCAAGAGGTCGAGTACAGCCTTTTTACCTAGCTGTTCGGGCGATAAAGTTTCGCAGTACACGCCGAGGTTCATCGCGGTGGCTCGTGGTCCAATACGATCTTGATCGCGCGCGATTCGTCTTTGTGGCGAAAAGCGTTGACCGCGTCGCGCCAACGGTCCATCGGAAACCGATGCGTGATCAGGCTCTCGAACGGAACGGCCGGGTTGGCCAACAAGCGAGCCGCGATTTCGAAGGAATTCTCGCCGGTCGCTTCACTGGCGTGGCAATCGATACCGGTGACGTTCAGTTCCTGGTGCCAGATCGGCGTATAGTCGATCTTGCCCGGCCGAAAGTTGATGCCCAGGATCACCAGGTCACCGCGGGCACGCAGCCAGCGCAAAGCGTTATTGATACTGCGATCGTTGCCGACCGAGTCATAGATGGCGTCGAACCCGCCCAACATGATTTCGTTGCCGAAATACCCGCGGTGATAGGCCGCACCGGTCAGCTCGGCGACCTGCCGGAACACCGCTTTGCCTTCGGTCACGATGCCGTCGGCTCCCATGCGTCGCGCGGCTTCCGCCTGGAAGGGGTAACGGGCCAGACAGTAGATGCGAGCCTTGGGGGCCAGGGCTTTAGCCGCCGCCACGGCGAGTAGGCCGATCGTGCCGCCGCCGATGACCAGCAGTTTGTCTCCGTCGCGAGGGAGTCGCTTCATCACGCCATGAACGGCCCCGGCCATCGGCTCGACCAGCAAAGCGCGCTCGTGGTTGAGCGCGGCGGGAAGACGAAACGGCTGCGTACGATGGAAGATCATATACGGCGAGAAGCCGCCACCAACGTCATCGGTCGGCATTTTCCTCTGCCCCAGGTTTTCGCACAGCATGTAGCTGCCTTCGGCGCACGAGCGGCAGGGCGGATCGATCTCCATCTGCAGGCACGACGGCCAGTCCACCCGCATGGTGACGCGTTCGCCGACGGCAAAGCCGGCGTCGGCGCCGACTTCGGTCACTTCCGCCACCAGTTCGTGGCCCAGATAGCGCCGGCCAATGCCCGGCATGGCGGCCGGAAAACAGCGCGGGTCAAGTTCCATGAACATGAAGTGCAGATCCGTTCCGCATAGGCCGCAACTCAGGTTGCGGACCTTCAACCAACGCTCGTTTGGCAGCGTCGGCTCGGGCACCTCGCCGTAGCGCAGCGGCGAAAAGGGCGCGAAGGCGGCATCGGCGGTGAACACGGTTGCGGCTTTTAAAGCGGCGATCCTGACCAGATTGTTCTCGAAGTAGAGAGCTTTCATCGTCTCCCTGCTTGTCAAGAGTGAGTGTTGATCGTAGCCGAACCAGCGGCAAAAAAAAGAGCACGGGGTTACCCCCATGCTCTAGGTGATTTCGCAGTCGCGAGGCGATCAGGCGCCGCAGCCCCCACTGTTGTCGTCGTCATCGTCGTCACCGTCGTCGGCGCTGGCGTCGTCGTCGGTGCCGTCATCATCGCTGGCCGCATCGTCGTCGTTATCATCGTCTTCGCCGTTGACGGTCAGCGACAGTTCATTGCTGGGATTGCCACACAGGTCTTTCACGTAGACGGTCAACGTGTGTGCGCTCGAATCGAGCGATTCCGGCAGCGTGAACACGGTGGGCTCGCGCCCCGCGGACGAGGTGCCGGTCAACTCGACCAACGGGTTCGGATAGCGCGTTTCGGCGCCGCCGTCGATCGAATACCACAACTCGCCGCCAGCCACATCGGCGTGGGTATCGGCGTAACCGAAGGTGATCTGTGGTTCCTCGCCCAAGCAGGCCTCGGCTTCGTTGACCAGTTTCAGTTCGCTGATGGTCGGCGGTTCATCGTTGGCGCACAGTTGCTGCGCATCGACTTCGATTTGAAACGACTGGTAGCCGAATTGCAGGAAACCGGTGCCCCACTTAATACGGAACCAGCCGTCCTCGCCCCAATCGGTGCCCCAACTGTTCTTGCAGATCCAGTACTGTTCGGCATCGTCATAGCCGACGACGACCACGCCGTGACCGCCCAACAACTTGCCGGTGGTGTGTTCATAAACACCGCCGGTGTAGGCCTGGAAGTCTTCGAAGACCTGGAAGCCGGCGACGATCGGCCCGTTCTGCAGAGCGGTTTTGATCTGCTCGGGCGACGGCCACATCATCATCTTGTAGCTCTTGATTTTGAACACGCGGCTGGCCCAGTCATCGCACTGGTCTTCGCAAGGCGGCCGGTCGGTCGGCGTGTCGCAATCGTACGGCATGCAAGCGTCGTCGGCGCCGCCGCTGTTCTTCAGATAGGCCAGCGGGTGGAAGAAGGTGTAAGGCATGAAGCCTTCACACGAATAAACGGCCTGCTCGGAGATATCCGGAATGATGAACGGATTGTCCAACGCGATCTTGATCAACGCTTCGGTGGCGCCGATCGAAGAAAATGTTGCGCAGGTGCCGCAAGGGTGCTGCTGCTTGATCGGCGTGGTGAAATCCTGGCCGTTGATATCGCGCCAATCCAGATGGGCCGGCATATCCGCAGCCACCGGCATCGGCTCCTCGAAGGCCTCATCACCGCTGGGAACATCGACCTGCAAATTGCAGTACCCGGCCATCTCCGCCGCACTCAGGTGTGACATCGAGGTTTCCCCGGCGGTCCATTGCGCGCCGGAATTTCGTAGAGCTTGCTGGACCTGCTGCACGTCGACCGCGCCAGCCGAACCGGCAACCATCAACAAAATCAACATGAGTACCATTACCAGCAACGTGCGTTTCATCATGACAACTCCTTAGCCCGACTCTCGCCGGCCCGAGGGCCCGCGCGGCTGCGTAGATTACCACTGCAACCCGGTAAAAACAAACTCCAGACGGCACTCGGAACTTGACATGACGGCCTCCCTGATCCGACAATCCGCCAAGCCGTATAGGCGGAGGTGTCATGCGTTTTTTGCGGCAATTCGCTCCCTTTCTTCTGCCCCTGATGGTGTTGCTGGCCGTGGCGTGCACTCGCGATTCAGAAGGTCCGCCCGAGGAAGCCACCCCTACCCCAACGCCGGAAGCAATCGGCACGATCGTGTATTCCGGCCAGTGGCAAGGCATCGGCGGGACTTACACGCTGACTCTGGGGTCGAATCAAGTGGATTCCCTGAGCGACGTACAGACCAATGTCCTACAAGCCTCCGGTTATGCTGACGAATTCCTCTTCGTTCACCAAACCGGCAAGGTATACCTGGCGCCGTTTTCATCGGCCAATGTGCGCCTGGTCGCGGACGCATTCCAAGCATTTCTCTCCCCCAACGGTCGCAAGTTTTTCTACAATGATCCCAACGGGGGTGGACTGTACGAAGGAGTCGCCGCCGGGTATGGCGGCCTGCTCTTTGCAGCCGACGGCGCTTTCGGCTCACACTCTCCCGATCTGCAGACGGTCGCGTATCTCTCGGCAGCCGGACCGGTATTGGCCTCGGCGGATGGGAGCTACGCACCGCTCGTGATCGATCTGGCCTCGCTACTTTTCCCCGATGAACAATTCATTATTCCGAACAGTGGCGACTTCTTCCCACGTTGGACACCGGACGGTTCGATGGTCGCCGTTCCGTTGTTGGTTGAGCACACGCCGTCTGGTTTCCAGCGCCAGTTGTTTGTGGTGCTTGATACAACCGGCCAACGGGTGGTCGACATTAGCAACGGTAGCGAGCCGATCTGGAACGCGGATGGCACGGCGGTCTACTTCCTGTCCAATCGTCAGCTCTACGTCTTCAATATCATAGAAGAAACAACCACGCTGATTGCCGGCGGAGGCAATACGGCATGCCGGCAGGCCCGGCTGAGCGACGACGGCGCCCGGTTGGCGTTCATCCAAGAAGATTCGGTGGGGTTTATGAGTTTGATCACGATAGACCTCGAGACGAGCACGCCCACGACCGTGTTGCCGGGCTCGGCCGACGGGGTGTTGGCGATGGACTGGGTTCGCTCGTCCTACTGCGCAAACGAGAACAACACTGCGCCAAGTCTAGCGGTGGCCGTACTCATCGACGGCGTGGCCACGGAAAACCCGGTGGTCACCCCGCAGGTGACCGCCGAATTGCAGTTGTCCGTCAGCGATGATGAATGCAACTTAGAGTTCGGCACCGCCATCTGGCAAACCGGGGATGGGATTTGGCATCCTTTGACCACGGCCCTGCCTGCCGGCAGCGGCTGCGCCCAGTCGCAGGTTGTGGTGCCGGTTCCGGCAAACGAGAACGGCAGCTACAACCTGACGGTCAGTGTGGAGGACGTTTGTGGCACACGCAGCCCGGATGTGACCTTCGCGATCAGTTACGACGGATTCAGCGGCGATGACGACACGACCGACGACGACACCGCGGACGACGACACGATCGACGACGACATGACAATGTAGGGGTCGGCGCTCTTGAAAGGCGCCGGCGAGAAAGCAAAATATCGCCATAGTTCAGGCCAATCACATGAGGTGAGGGATGGAGAAGACTCCGCCGGAAGGAAAGAGCCTACGCAAGAGCAAGCTGGACGGCCAGGATCTCCGCCAGCGCGACCTGCGCGGAGCGGATCTTACCAGTTCGTCACTCGCGAACGCCGACTTGTCCGGCCTGGATCTGACCGGCGCGATTCTCAACAAGGCCAACCTACGCGATGCCAAGTTAGACGGCGCCAACCTCTCCGGCGTGGAAGCCAAAGAACTACAGGCGCGTGGCACATGGGAAAAGGTAATCGCGGACGGGGCCGACCTGACCGGTTTGCTGGCCCGCAAACTGGAGTTCAACGACTGCCGCTTCACACGCGTCAACTTCTCCCGCGCCAACCTGCGGCGCGTAGTCTTCCGGCGATGCACAATCGACAACTGCGACTTCACCGAGGCCACGGCTCCGGACGTTTCTTTCCTCGATTGTCAGGTGACTGACAGCAAGCTGGTCCGCAGCGATCTGTCCTGTCCGACAATCAAGAACACTACCTTCGCCGGCTGCTCCTTCACCCATTCCGATCTCTCCGGCGCGGTTATTAATGGCGTTTCGATCAGTAAAAGCGACTTGACCAAAGCTGATTTCATCGCCGGCGAGTTCGAAAATGTGACCTTGCAAGAAAACATACTGGCCAAAGCCAACTTCCGTTACGCGCGCGGGCTTAGTGAGGAACAGAACGCGCAGATCCGTGCCGCCGGCGGACGCGCCAGCCGAGGTTGGACACGCAAGGCCATGCGCGCGGTGTTCGGCACCTGGCCGGGACGTATCGCGTTTGTCGTTGTTGCCGCGGGGATCATTTTCGCGGTCGTTTCGCACAAAATGAACCCGGAATACTGGCCGTTCGATCGCCTGATGCAAAGCGCGACGGCCAAACGCGAAGCACGTGACTTCAACAGCGCGATCCGATTCTGCAACATTATGTTGCGCAAGCATTGCGACGATAAGATTCGCTGCGCGATGATCAAGGCGGAATTGGCCCGCACCTACCAAACCGCCGGCAAAACCAATGAAGCCATCAAGTATTTCTCGGAGGTGCTGGCTTATGACACGCTCGATGCGGCACAGCTGTTCGACATCGAGATGGAAATCGTGCGCACCTTGGCGCAGGCCAAAAAATACGATGACGCCCTAACCCGCATCAGCGCCCTTTTCGAACGCCCCGAGGCCGTAACGCACCTTGACTCGGTTTTGAACCAGGTAGCAGTCATGTCGGAGGACCAGGCGTATCTGGATAAATTGCTTTCCCTGTCCGAACGTTTCCGATCGACCTTGACCGACCAGACAATGGTGCAACAGGTCGATCTGACCCGCGCCTCGCTGCTACAGAAGACCGGCCGCAACGAAGAGTCCCTGAAGCTGTTGCAGGAGCTGGTCAACTCCGGCACGGCTCCCGACCGAGTGGTCCGCCAGGCATTGATCAGCAGTGCCGAGATCTATATGCGGCTACAACAGCCGGACAAAGCGGCGCAGATGTACCGCCAGCTCCATGACCGTTTCCCCGACCAGAGTCAGGATCTGATGTTTGCGCGTATTACCGAAGGTCAGATCATCTCCGGGCAGGACCGGCTGAGTGAGGCGGAGAAGATTTTCCGGGAAGTGATCGCGCAAGCCACCGACGATCTGCCGCGGAATGCCGCCAAGCTGGCCCTGGCGAACTTGCTGATCCGCATGCACCGTTTCGACGAGAGCCAAAAGCTGCTCGACGGCATGATCCATGACTTGCCTGCGGGCGACCGGCAGCACAACGAGGCTACCATTATGCTGGCTTCCTTGTTCCGCCAGCAAGACCGCCCCAAAGACGCCATCGCCGTGTTGGAGCCTTTGATCAAACGCGACATTGACGGCAACTCCATCAGCCTAGCACGGCGCGAACTGGTCGCCAGCTACCGCATGACCAATCGCATCAAAGACGCGATCAAATTGATCAAGCTGGAAATCGACTCCGGAACCGACGCCAACCAAAAGATGTTTGACTTGCAGACTTACGCGGATCTGCTGATCGCGGACAACAACCTCCCGGCTGCGCTGACCGCATTGGACCAAGCCGCAGCTTCGCAAACTGGCGACGACGCGTTCCGCATGCAACAGCGGATTTGCGATGTACTGAAAAACGCCGGCCGCCTCGATGACGCGGCCGTGCGCCTGAAAAAGGTGGTGGCTGAAGCGGGAAACAATGTGCCGGTCAAATTGTGGGCCTTAATCGAGCAAATCGACATAGCCCGGCGGCGCAACCAGAACGACGTAGCCAATGAACTACTCAAGCAGTTGGCGGCCATTCCGGTGCAAGCCGGACAAATGCCGCCGAATCTGCTCTCGATCACCTGGTCGGTCAACGACGAGGGCAACCAGTTGGTCCGTACCATTCTGGAGCGTGTGATTGCCGTCGAGTCGGCCGATTCGTTTGTCGGGGCCAACACCCGCTTGGCGTTGGCCAACAAGTTGATTGAGATTCCCCCCGCGCCACCGAACCAGACTCCGCCGGACCTGACTCAGCGGTTAAACCGCGCCGAAGCTCTGTGCCGCGAAGTGATCGCGCGAAACACCGACATCAACCAGATCTTCCAGTCGTATGAGGTTCTAGGGCGAATCAGCCAACAACGCGGTGACATGAACGCGGCGCTGGCCGGCTACCTGGAATTTGAACGCAACATCAAGCATGAACGGGTCAAGGCCTTGGCCGCACTGGGCCGGGCCATCACCATGATGGCTTGGTCGAAACGCGACGAGGCGCTGACGTACTACAAACAGGCCCAGGCCGTTTGCATGGACAATATGGATTGCTGCCGCATTGCCTCCGAACGCGCGGAGCAACTGGTGGCCGCCGGCCGAGCCGCCGAAGCTCGCGAGGTTTATCTGTACGTGCGAGACAAGCTGCCGAATTGCTGGGGATATGAGAAGGCGTTGAAATTCCTGGAACAGCGATAATACGCTACTCTTTCACCGGCCGGAACTGGCTCATGACCAGATGGCCCCAAACAAATACGCGCAGCGTTTCCGCTTCGCTGGGTGGAGCCAGTGCAGCTACGTTGATTTGCGCCGCTTCTGCACAGGTGTGGTAGTCAGATCGCCCAGCCCAGATATTGCCCACACAACTGCCCAGCACTAACCACGGCTGGACGTTGGCCGGCGCACTGGCCATGACGGCGTCGAGTTGCTCCGGCGGCAAGGTGTCCCCCGCATACAGGCCAGTGCCGACGCCGAACCAACAGTAGGGCAACAACTCGTCCGGTTGAGCCGCGCAGGCTTCCAATGCGATAGGGAGACTGCGTGCATGGTCGAGCCCGAATTTAATACCGGCGCCGAACACAAAACTGCGCAGCGCCTGGCCGGTGAGCTGCTTCTGGATCCGCTCCATTTGTTCCGGTTCGACGCCCCACTTGCTGCCGATTTCCATGTAGATCACTGCCCGGTCATACGCCGCGCGCGAGAGGCGAGCGCGCTGAGGTCGATCCGGCGTGAGCATTTGGGCAAACCCGACACCGCCAAGCAGCAACAACAACGCCACTAACGCGACGGCGACTATGCGCCACCGGGTACGCCAGACTCTCCCGACAACCAAGCCGCCAATTAATATCAACGGCGGGTAGAGCGCGAAGATGTGGCAATGACTTTCCGGATCCATCGTCCCCCACTCCGCCGCGAACAGCCCGTAATCGGAGTAGGCATAGATCAATGCGTACAACACCACATACAACACCGGAGCAAGCAACCAGAAATCGGCGTCAGCAGCGGCGCGGCGCGCCTTAGGCCAGACCGCCATAGCCATCTGCCGCAAACGGGACCACGTCAGTACGACCAGCCAGATCGCCAGAAACACTAACGCCAAATAGTAGGCATAGGAGATCGTCTTGGTGGCCTCAAGCGATGAGGCATGGAAGTGCAAACCGGCTGGCAGATCCTCCAGCCACAATGAGGCGAATCGTCGCAGCGAACCGAGCAACCGTCCGCTTAGTCCTTGCGACTTGCCGAACGCATCGGTAAACCGGCCCAAACCCCACCAGCGGTGGGTCACGTTGTAGACAATCCAGGGAGAAAAACCGACCAGCCCTCCCATGATGAGAGCCAGGCCACAGCGACCGAAGATGGACCGGTAGTCGATCAACCACCATAGGCCAAGCACCAACAAAACAGTCACCAGGAAACCGTAGTGCATCCAGACGCCAAGGCCCAACAAGAGGCCAAGCAGCCCAGACAACCAGATGCCACGGCGGTGATCATTCAGCACAACCGACGCCAGCAGCATCGTCATGACGGTTAACATGGCATTTTCGGCGTAGTTACCCCACGGCAGAAGACCGATCTGAAAGACATATGGCGCCGGCAGAGCGAACAACGTACCGGTCGCCCACGCGGCGGGCCAACCAGCATGCCGTTTGGCGAACCAGGCGGCGGCGAGCGCGGTCAGCAGGGTCGTCGTCAGCGCCAGCAGCTTGAGAGCCAGATAGTTGGGCCCGAACGCCAAGAAATAGGGAATCATCAACACGCCGAACAGAAAGGTGCCGCCTTCGTAGTCGCCTGGTTGGTATTCAAGCAACGGCAACTGCCGATCGTGCATCAACAGGTAGGCGATGGATCCGGTTTTGTATTCTTCTTCGTCGTAGACGTATTCACTGGTATATAGAAGAACGAGTCGGCCGACGGATACGGCGGCCGTCAACAGAATGAGTGCGACGATCGCTTTGACGCGAGCGTTCACCGGGCTGCCACCACGTTTCCCCCGAGTGAACCGGTCTCGAAGGCCACGTCGTTCGAACGGTTGTCGCTGATCTCACAGGCAATCACCCGGCCGTAGTCGGAACCTTCGATAAAGCTGACCCCGCGCTGGTTGCGGCGCAACGTGCAGTCGACCGCCACGGCTTGATCACTGTCATAGAGAAAAAGCAAGCCATCAACGCCGTTGTCTTCCGCCACACTGCGGCTGACCACGGACTGCGGACTAGACCGCACGCTAATACCCTGGAAGTTGCAGTACGTGGCCCGACAATCCCGCACCACCCCAAACGGTGCGTAGTAAAAGAAAATTCCGTGGCGATCGCAGTAACTGGCGGAACAATCGATCAGCGCGACACGCAAGGCTCCGCTCACGTCGAAGCCGCTATCCAGAGCGAACCGAACATCGATGCCGTGGATTTCGACGTCGTTGGCCCCATTGACCGCCAGTCCGTCCTCGCCGATGGCAACCTCCAAATCGGTGGCCTTGGCGCCAGGCATCAAACGAATCAGCAGTTCGCTCCGCACAGAGTCAAACCAAGAGGTGGCCGGTTTGAGGTCTTCGCGCCGCTCCACTAACGGCAAAGCGATTGTACGGCCGCCGACCACCGCGAAGGCACCAAACGCTCGCCGGTCGAGTTTGACCTTCAAGATCCCTTCGCTATCGGAGGTTAAATTCGCCGCCTTGACCAGCACCGTAGGCTGCACCAACGGGCGCGGTTTGCCCGGCCAGCCCATTAGGCGCGTTGGCGCTCCCGGTTGGCCAGACAACGCTGCTGGAATCATCACAGATTCGCGAATGGGTTGCGGCCCGCCGGCGATGAAAAGAGTTCCCGACGGTGACAGCAATGACACTCCGCGCGCGATCGTCGCCACTGGTTTGCCTTCGGCCCCGTCATTGGTGTCGTTGCCGTTCGCCGGGTCGACGTAGACGGCGGCACCACGCACGGGCGCTGGCTGCCCGATCGGTTTACGCAACAGCTTCTCTTGTTCGGCCGTGAGCTTGCCGCCCTCGGCCAGGACGCGCAACACCAATAGCGTGGTCTGGTTGTCGCTTCGTCCGGCCAGATCGACAAGAAGTTCGGTCGTCTGCTCATCCAGATGACCGGCGAGGGCGCGGACGGCCTCGGCCACCAATTCCGGGCGCGGGTCGGCCAACAGAGCAATCAACGTTTGCATCGCGCGAGGTCCGCCGATGCGGCCAAGTGCAAAAGCGCAGGCGGCGCGTACTAACGGATCACGATCACCCATCGCGTGGCGGGCAAGATCCTCAGTCGCTCCGCTTTCCTGATGGACACCCAACCGGTAGGCCGCCAAGCGCCGTTCGGGATCCCGGTCGTCGTCAGGATAGTCCAGCGTTTTCAACCAGGTTTGTGCCTCGCTGGACAGCGGCCGCGCCGGCGTTTGTTTCCGGCCCGCATTGTCGTTCGTACAAGCGGAAACGAATAAAAATAGAATGGGCAATAGCAGCAATATCCGTCGCAGCATGGAGCTAGATTACCACGATCGGCGCCTCGGCCCAAATCATTCTTGACAGTGCTTTTCCCTGCGCCTACCCTGTCAACGTTGAATCGGCAAGAAAGGGCCAACCCGATGAATCGGCATACACTTCTCATTCTGTTTGTGTTTGTAATAACCACAACCTTATTCTTCGCCTGCGGCGGCGGAGGGGATGACGATGACGACAGCGGCGACGACGATGCTTCCGACGACGATGATGATGCCGCGGACGACGACGTTTCGGGCGACGTGACCGTCGGCAATATCTCTACCGGCGAATGCCTTGACGGCGCCGGCAAAGCCGAACCGTGGGATCCGACCGCCGACCCGACCAACGTGGTCGAAGTGACTTGGCAAGACGGCGTATTGCAGATCGACGACCGTTTCGCCTATGTGAACTGCGGCGTCGAACTTGCGGTGACCGCAACCTTGGAAAGTGGAACGCTGACGGTCACGGAAATCGACAATGGCATGCCGGCGGACTGCGTTTGCCCGTTCAATTTCCATTACGAAATCAGTGACATCACCGCCAACCAGATCACCTTGGTGGTCAATCGCGCCGGAGAAGGCGGGTTCCAGGTCGCGGAGTTGGTGTTGCCGTTGGGAGATGCAAACAAAAAGTGGTTCATTCCCTTCGTCGAAGTGTTCATGGCGACGGGAGGAACGTCGGCGACCGATCCGGTCATTCTCAAGTACGCCGCGTGCAATCTGTACCACCTTGAAGATCAGCAGTTCTTTGTCGCCAACCGGGGCACCAACTACTTCGTATACGGCTACGATTGGTTCGACATCGATAATCCCGGCGACTTCGTTCCGACTTGTCAGATGCCGGTCGATATCGAATTGGGCGCGTTGGCTTCCGGAAGCTATCTGTTCGGTGCCCCCGGCTACGAAGACGACTGGTACATGATGACCGCGACGTTGGACATTCCGTAACAAAACCCCAAGCCCCCGGCCCGACAAACCGGGGGCTTGCTATGTCTGGAGCTAGTGAGGCGCAGCATGGGTGATGGCGAACTGCAGCACGGCAAGTTGGTGCTAGTCGCCACCCCCTTGGGCAATCTGGGTGACATCTCCCGGCGGGCCGAAGAAGTGCTGCGCGGGGCGGATCTGATCGCCGTGGAAGACACGCGGCGGACCGCCATCCTGCTGGCTCATCTGGGCATCGCCAAACCGATGCTTAGCTTCTTCGAAGGCAACCGCGAGCCGCGCACCCGTCAAATCCTGGCGCGCATCCGTAACGGCGAAACGGTGGCCATGGTCAGTGACGGCGGCAGCCCCTGCATCTCCGACCCGGGCTACGAACTGGTCTATGCCTGCTTGGAGGCCGAACTGCCGGTGGAAGCCATTCCCGGCCCAAGTGCGGCGGTGCTGGCCCTGCAGCTATCTGGTTTGCCGCCCGACCGCTTCTTGTTCGATGGTTTCCTGCCCCGCAAAGGCAGTGGCCGCAAAGAACGCCTGGCAAGCTACCGGCAAGTGGGCGGCACCTTAGTTCTTTACGAGGCACCACATCGCTTGCTCGACACGCTGGAAGATCTATTGGACACTCTCGGAGACATTCCTTGTGCCGTCTTGCGCGAAATGACCAAGGTTCACGAAGAACAGGTGCGAGGACCGCTCAGCCACATCGTCGAACACTTTCGCGCCAAGGAGGTCAAGGGCGAGATCACCATTGTGGTCCGGCTGCCCGAGCCGCCCGACGTCGAAACAGCCATCGCCATGGCTGGCGCCCGCCGCATGATCGATGAATTGAATGTGAGCAAAAAAGACGCGGCGGCAGCGGCGGCGATCTTTACCGGCGTGGACAAAAAGACGATCTACCGGCTACTGACCAGCGAATCTAACGACTAGAAACACAAAGACCGCTCGCACACAAAGCACGACGCGGTCCGTGTTGTTTTTACCTAAACTAGTTCTTCTCTTCCTTGTGGATCGGGAAAGCCGGCGTGCTGCCACGGCGAGCGATGCGCTTCCGGGCCTTGTTCGCCTGGCGGGCTTTGTGCTGTCTACGTTTTCCGGTCTTGTGGGTGTTCGACGCCATCGCTATCCTCCACGTCCCCCTTCAGGACATATTGATTTCAGGGCGGGGATTAATACCGAGAAATGAACCGCCTGTCAACGACCTCGGCATTTGAACCTCCCTAGCAGGGCACGTGGCTTACCGCAGGCGAAAAACCTGGAAGGGCCAGGCTGACAATAGGACAGCCCAAGAAGGCCAAGCCAACCCCCTATTTTTGCTGAGGAAAAGCAAATACGACGAAAGTCTTGACAAAACTGGCAAAAGACCCTTAGATTATCATCATTCCGTCCGGGAATGACTTAGGCTTCAATTGCATTTGCTCCCTGTCGTGATTGACGTCGGTGCCTGGGGTGGAAGTATCATTTACAGTCCGTTGGGTTTTTGGGGTCGGTTGATCTGACCGGGGTTATTCGTTTTTCCCACTATTGCTGGCGGCCGACGGAACGAGATGGTGAAAAGACAGCAGTATTAAGCAGCCAACCGAATGATCAGCAGGAGTTGATCCATGTCCGACGAAATTTTTGAAGATGGCCCGGAAACCAGTGAAGGCAGCACCGAGACGGCTCCAGGCGCACCGCGCGCCGAAGAAATCAACCTCAAGGTGTTGAAGAAGAAGAAGATCGCCGATCTGCTCAAGCTGGCCAAAGAGCTGAATGTTGAAGGCGCGACCGGTATGCGCAAGCAGGACTTGATCTTTGCCCTGCTGCAAGCGCACACGGAGCGCAACGGCATGATTTACGGCGAAGGCGTGCTGGAAATCCTGCCGGACGGTTTCGGCTTCCTGCGCGCGCCGGACTACAACTACCTGCCCGGTCCGGACGACATCTACGTCAGCCCCAGCCAGATCCGCCGGTTCAACCTGCGCACCGGCGATACGATCAGTGGCCAGATCCGCCCGCCGAAAGAAGGCGAGCGCTACTTCGCGTTGCTCAAGGTCGAGGCGATGAACCACGAAGACCCCGACCAGGCACGCAACAAGATCCTGTTCGACAACCTGACGCCGTTGTATCCGAACGAGCAGTTGCACCTCGAAGTTGAGGCCGATAACTACTCGATGCGCATCATGGATCTGCTCTGCCCCATCGGCAAAGGCCAGCGCGGTTTGATCGTCAGCCCGCCCAAAGCCGGCAAAACCATGTTGCTGCAGGCCATTGCCAATTCGGTGACCCGCAATCACAAAGACGTGGTGCTGATCGTTTTGCTGATCGACGAACGGCCGGAAGAAGTAACCGACATGATGCGCAGCGTGCGCGGTGAGGTTATCTCTTCGACGTTCGACGAACCGGCCACCCGTCACGTCCAGGTGGCCGAAATGGTCATCGAAAAGGCCAAGCGCTTGGTTGAGCACAAGCGCGACGTCGTTATTCTGCTGGATTCGATCACCCGCCTGGCCCGCGCCTACAACACCGTGGTGCCGCACTCGGGCAAGATTCTCTCCGGCGGTGTGGACGCCAACGCGTTGCACAAGCCGAAGCGTTTCTTTGGCGCTGCGCGTAACGTCGAAGAAGGCGGCAGTTTGACCATCATCGCCACCGCCTTGGTAGACACCGGTAGCCGCATGGACGAAGTGATCTACGAAGAGTTCAAAGGCACCGGCAATATGGAAGTCCACCTCGACCGGAAACTGGCCGATCGGCGAATCTTCCCGGCTATCGACATCAACCGCAGCGGCACCCGCAAGGAAGAACTGCTGTTGGAACAGAATCTGCTCCAGCGCGTATGGGTACTGCGCCGTGTACTGAGCCCGCTGAACACGATCGACAGCATGGAGTTCCTGCTCGACAAGATGTCGGGAACCCGCGGAAACACGGATTTCCTGGATATGATGAACCAATAGCCGGGGTTGCACCCGGCCTGTGCCTGTGCTATATACCGCGCTCCGGCGGCGCCGTACTAGGCCGGCGCCCTAAGTAGAAGGAGAGAAGAAATGAAAGAAGGCATCCACCCGGATTACAAAGACACCAAGGTTGTCTGCGCGTGCGGTAACGAGTTTGTTACGCGTTCGACCAAGGCGCCGGAAATCAGCATCGACATCTGCAACCAATGCCACCCGTTCTTCACCGGCAAGCAGAAGCTCGTCGACTCTACCGGTCGGGTGGAGCGCTTCAAGCGTAAGTACAAGAAGATCTACGGCGAAGGTAACTAGCTCGGTTGCATATTGCCCGCGCGCCGGCTCCCGGCGCGCGGGTTTCGTTTAAGGAGTCGGCACGGTGGAGCAGCGCAAACCCGGCGAACCGTTGCGCGTAGGCGGGCAGGCCATTCTCGAAGGCGTAATGATGCGGTCACCCAACAGCATGGCCATTGTATGCCGCAAACCCGACGGCCGGCTGGTGGTCAAGGAAACACACTGGATCAGCCTTTGGAACCGCTTGAAGTTCCTACGCTGGCCGTTTTTGCGGGGCACGATCGTATTGATCGAAGCAATGTGGAACGGCATCCAAGCGCTGTCTTTTTCCGCCAAAGTGGCCACCGAAGCGGAAGCCGAGAAGCAAGCCGCGGAAAAACAAGCCAAAGACTCCGCCGATGCACCGGGCAAAGAAGAAAAGCCCCTTTCCAATGCCGCCGTCACCGGCACGATTCTGTTCAGTCTCGCCTTCGCGATTGCTCTGTTTGTGGTCCTACCCCACTACGCAACTATTGGGGTCGGCTTGCTGATCGGACACGAACTCACGGTGGACATGTTTCTGTTTCACCTGGTTGACGGCCTGATCAAGGTGCTGGTATTCGTCTTGTACGTTTGGGCCATCAGCCTATTGCCGGACATTCGCCGAACATTCCAGTACCATGGCGCGGAACACAAATCGATTTTCGCTTTCGACGACGGCAAAGAGCTGTCGTTAGACAATGTCCGTCAATATTCTACCTTCCATCCGCGCTGTGGCACCAGTTTCATCTTGGTGGTGCTGATCACCAGCATTTTGCTATTTTCGCTCGCCTTCCCATTGCTTCCTAAGCTGGAATCGGTTCCGAAGATTCTGCGCAATCTGATCTTCATCGGCATCAAACTGCCGTTGTTGTTCCCCATCGCCGGTATCTCGTACGAGGTGATCCGCCAAGCCGGCAAGCACCGTAACAGCCGCTTGCTCCGTCTGGCGGTACTGCCGGGCCTACTCAGCCAGCGCATCACTACCAAACAGCCCAACGACGAGATGCTCGAAGTCGCCGTGCTCAGCCTGCGCAAATGCCTCTGGCGCGAAAAACAGGTGGAAGACGGCATTACTGCCGAGGACACGGAGATCGAGTACCCCAACTACTCCGCGGCCATCGCTGCCATCGGTCAACCCGAAGTCTTTTTCGTCGGAGGGTCGTGCGATGTTTAGCAAGCTAGCCGAAGTCGAAGCGCGCTACGACCAGTTGACCAACGAATTGGCCGATCCGGCCATTTATTCGGATACCGCACGGTTCACCAAGCTGAACAAAGAAAAGGCCGAGATGGAAGAGATCGTTCATACCTATCGCGCCTACAAGAAAATGGTGGATGACCGTGACGGCGCACGCGAGTTGCTGGAGGCCGAATCGGACCCCGACTTGCGCGCCATGGCGAAGGCCGAGTTTGACGATTTGGAAAAGAAGATTGCCGAGACAACCGATCGGTTGAAAATCTTGCTGTTGCCGAAGGATCCTTACGACGAAAAGAACATTCTGCTCGAGATCCGCGCCGGCACGGGCGGAGAAGAAGCGGCCCTGTTTGCCGCCGACCTGTTCCGCATGTACAGCCGCTATGCGGAAGCACACCGCTGGAAGGTCGAAGTGTTATCGTCCCACTCGACTGAACTGGGCGGGTTTAAGGAAATCATTTGTGCGATCAACGGTAGCAAGGTGTACAGCCGCCTCAAGTTCGAATCGGGTGTGCATCGGGTTCAGCGCGTGCCGGACACCGAGGCCCAGGGCCGCATCCACACCAGCGCGGTGACAGTGGCGATTTTACCGGAGCCCGACGAGGTGGAAGTCAACATCGCCGAGAAAGATCTGCGCATTGATGTCTACCGCAGTTCGGGACCCGGCGGTCAAAGCGTCAATACCACCGACAGCGCCGTGCGTGTGACGCACCTGCCGACCGGTCTCGTGGTGACCTGCCAAGACGAAAAATCCCAGCACAAGAACAAGGCTAAGGCGCTGCAGATTCTTAAAGCCCGGTTACTGGAAAAGGAACGGCAGGAGCAACAAGACCAGCTCAGCGCAGAGCGTCGTGCGCAGGTCGGTTCAGGCGACCGCTCGGAACGCATCCGCACTTACAATTTCCCCCAGAACCGCATTACGGATCACCGAATCAATCTGACAATCTATCGGCTCGACGCGGTGATTGAAGGAGCACTGGATCAGGTAGTCGATCCGCTGGTCGCCTACTTCCAGGCCGAAGCACTCAAGAGCACCGGCCAGAGCTGATTGCGTTGTTTCCTAAGCGAGATCCGTTCTCTTACTGGCGGCTGCGGGCTGGGAAACCGTAGGATCTGTTGAATCTGACATCCGCGCAACGCCGTCCTCGCCATCAGTAAGCCATAGCAGAACTCCCCTTCCTCCGCTGACCTCTGTCGTTTCTGCTTGAAATTTCGGCGCACAAAGTGTTTTAGTACGCCAATACCCCCGATGTTTGGGGGAGGGAAGGAGTATTTCGATGCATGAACATAAGAACAACCAACTCTATCGTATGCGCCACAGTCTCTCGCACATTCTGGCCGCTGCGGTGAAGGAACTGTACCCGCAGGTGCAACTGGGCATCGGGCCGCCGGTCGACACCGGTTTCTACTACGATTTCATTTTTCCAGAAGCCGTTTCGGCCGACACCTTGCTGCCCAAACTCGAAGCCAAGATGAAGGAACTAGTCAAGCAAAAGATCAAGTTCGAGCGCTTCGAAATGCCTGGCGCGGAAGCGCTAAAGAAGCTGGAAGACGCCAACGAACCGTACAAGGTAGAGTTATGCCGCGAATATATCGCTGCCGGCGAGAACATCAGCTTCTACCGCTCCGGTAACTTCACCGACATGTGCGAAGGGCCGCACATTGAATCCACCGATGAGATACCCAAAGCAAGCTTCGCGTTGGATAGCGTTGCCGGCGCCTATTGGCGCGGCGATGAAAACAACGTGATGATGACACGCATTTACGGCTTGGCTTTCTCGACCGCCGAGGAACTGGAAACCTTCAAGAAACGCCGCGCCCTGGCCATGGAGCGCGACCACCGGAAGCTCGGCAAGCAGATGCAGATCTTCCACCTAGCCGACGAAGTCGGTAAAGGTCTGCCGCTGTGGCTGCCCAACGGCACGGTGTTGCGCAACGAACTAGAAAAGCTGGCACAAGAGGCCGAGTTCCGGTACGGCTACAAGCGCGTAGCCACTCCGCACATCACCCGCGGTACGCTCTACGAAATCAGCGGCCATCTACTGCACTACAAAGACTCGATGTATCCGGCCATGGTGCTCGACGACGAGGAATACTACCTCAAGCCGATGAACTGCCCCCATCACCATATGATCTACCGTGAAATCGTGCGTAGCTACCGCGACCTGCCACTGCGCCTGGCCGAATACGGCAGCGTGTACCGCTACGAGAAATCGGGTGAATTGGCGGGTCTACTGCGCGTGCGCGGCATGACGATGAACGATGCTCATATCTACACCACCATCGAACAGGTCCGTGAAGAGGCGCTGCGGGTCATGGAATTGCACAAGTACTACTATGACTTGTTCGGCCTAGAAAACTACTGGCTCCGCCTCTCCGTGCATGATCTGGCCAAAGACAAATTCGTCGACAACGCCGAACAGTGGGATCACACTGTCGGCTTACTACGTGAGGTGCTGAAAGAGGTCGGCATTCCGTTCAAAGAAGTGCCCGGTGAAGCGGCGTTCTATGGGCCTAAGGTTGACTTCCAGGTGACCAACGTGGTCGGCCGCGAAGAAACCGCATCCACCAACCAACTCGACTTCACCAGCGCGCAACGTTTCAACCTGACGTACGTGGACCACGAAGGCCACGAACAACGGCCTTACATCATCCACCGGGCGCCACTCGGCACGCATGAGCGCTTCATCAGCTTCCTGATTGAACATTACGGTGGCGCGTTCCCGACCTGGCTGGCTCCGGTGCAGGTCGTCATCGTTCCGGTCGCGCCGGCGATGTTCGACTACGCATTCAAGCTGCGTGACGAATTGTTTTCACGCATGATCCGGGTGGAGGTCGATGACAGCGGTGATTCGTTCAACAAGAAAATCCGCAACGCTGCGACTTCGAAGACGCCGAACGTATTGGTGGTCGGCCAGCGCGAAGCCCAGGAAAACAAGGTAACGCATCGGCGTTATGGAGTCACCGAACAGGCTTCACTGCCCTTCGCGGAATTTCTGTCTTGGATTCAAGACGAGATTCGGGAGCGGCGCAATTCGAAACCGTCAAATCCTCTCGACAAGGCCTAGCCGATTGGCAAACAAACATAAAGGGGTGCACCTTCGTGCACCCCTTCGCTTTTCGCTGGCAGTGAAGGGACTTGAACCCCTGACATAGCGGATATGAGCCGCCTGCTCTACCACCTGAGCTACACTGCCCCGTTGAGGCGGTTCAATTCTAATCAGGCGCGGCGGGCTGTCAAGCGAAATGGTCGCCCTTGGCAGCTGCGGCAGCACGGCTAAAATGCCTGGAGTTTCGCGGAGTCTGCTCAATGCGCATCCTGTTCGTTCAGAACATCTGGCGCGAGTATTTCGGCGTCATGTACATGGCCGCGTGTTTGCGCGCGGCCGGTCATGAGGTCGAAATCCGGGTGACGCCTACCGTTGCGGGAGCAGTACAGGCGGTCCGGCAGACTCGGCCAAATCTGGTCGGGTTTTCGTTCACCAACTGCGAACAACCATTCGCCATCGATGCTGGCGCGGCAATCAAGGCAGATCGGCCGGAGGTGGTTATCGTTGCGGGCGGTCCGCATCCCACCCTCCACCCGGAACTGGCCCTGCGCGGTTGTTTCGATTTCGTCTGCCGCGGTGAAGGGGAACGGGTTATCGTCGAGTTGGCCAACCGGTTGGACAATGGCGGCGACCCGTCGGAGATTCGTAATCTGGCGTTTCGGCGCAACGGCCAACTCGTCACCAATCCCGTGCGGCCGCTCGTCGAGAACCTGGACACCCTGCCTCACCCTTGGCGCAACGGCTACTATCGCTACTCGTTTTTACGCGACAATCCCGTCAAATACTTCTTCACCGGCCGCGGCTGTCCACACGGCTGCACGTTCTGCTTCAACCGCGCGTTTCGCGGCATTTATCCAAACCAAAACCGGTACATTCGTCATTTCACCCCGGCACGGGTGGTGGACGAAATCGAAGAAGTGAAGACCCGCTGGCCCGTGCGCGTCGTCCGTTTCGAGGACGACGTGTTTACGATGAACAAACGCTGGCTACACGAGTTTCTTGCCCTTTACACTAGTCGTGTCGGACTGCCTTATATTTGCTATCTGCGCGCCGGCGAAGGCGAAGACACGATTCGCCTGCTGTCTGAAACGGGCTGTCGCACGGCGTTGTTCGGCGTCGAAACAGGCGACCAGCAACGGCGCAATCAATTGCTCTGCAAAGGGGTTACCGACGATCAGATCGAAGAAACGGCCGCCTTGTTGCGCAAATACCGCATTCACTTTTTCACTAGCAACATCCTGGCCCTGCCAGGAGAACGGTGGGAAGAAGCTCTACGGACTCTCCGCCTGAACCAGCGTATTCGCGTACCCGACACCTGGTGCAGTGTGTTCCAGCCCTATGCCGGTCTTCCGTTGACCGAACAAGCCATTCGCGACGGCTTTCTCGATCGGGTCAATGAAGACTCCGTCGGCTTCAACACCTTCGGCAACAATGCCCTGTACAATCCCGACGCCAACCGTATCTTCAACCTACATAAGTTCTTCTACCCGTTGGCTCGCTGGCCGTGGCTGGAACACGTGTTGTTGCCCCTTACGAAGCTACGGCCCAACCGTGTGTTCCATTACGTATGGCTGGTGTTCTACGTACACAGCTACCGCCAGCACACCGGTGTTTCATGGCGCCGCGTTTTGCGCGAAGGCGTTTTCTGGTTTCGCCAATTTCTTTCGTCGATGGGGATTCGACGGTGAGCGGCTACTTCGAGGATAGTGATCTGTGTCAGCAGCAAGCGGAACAGGATCCGCCCCCTCCTCGTGTCGTTCAACTCGAACTCACGGCTGACTGCAATCTGCACTGCGTATTCTGTCCGCTGCAAAGCGAATCGCGTGATCGAGCGCCGGGCCATCGCCGCATCGAGTTGAGCGAACTGCAGACAACCCTCGGGCCTCTTCTTGCCGGAGCTTATGAGGTCGAGCTTACCGGCTTCGGCGAAATCTTCTGTCACCCGCAACTAATTGAAATCTTAAGATATTTAAAAACTCTAGCTCTGACGGTCAATGCGACAAGCAATGGCATGATGTGGCGAGACGATCTGCTGGAAATGGTCGTTTCGGAGAATCTGATCGACCTGATTTGTGTCTCGCTCGATGCCGGGTCGGCCGGCACCTACAACCGCCTGCGCGCCGGCGGCGATTTCGAGCGCGTGGTTGCCAATCTGACCAGATTGAACGAACTGAAGAACAACTGCGGCCAAGCCAAGCCCGTTTTACACTTGAGCTTCATCTCGCTGGTGGACAACCTGCCGGAACTGCCGGAAGCCATTCGCCTAGCCAAGCGAGTCGGCGCAGGGTGTGTGATCGTGCAGGGGTTGTGTGAAAACGAACGTACGCGCGGTCGGAGTTCCGCGAACTCTCCCGACGAAGGACAGGTCTTTACCGAAGCGGTCGAATTGGCCAAGCGCGAGGGCATGCCGCTGGAATTTTGGTACCAGAGCAACAATCAGCTTGCTGAAGACAGCACGGTGCGCAGGGTTCAGGTTACAGCGCCGCCCGGATCGCCGGCCCAGGTCAAAGAATGCCCCTACCCGTGGGAACGTCTGTTCGTCAAAAGCAACCTCGACGTACAAGTCTGCGCCACATTGTGGGAGCAACTCATTCTCGGCAACCTCCGCCGCCAGTCGCTGCAGGAAATCTGGCTTGGCGAGCCATATCGGCAGGTGCGTCGCCGGTTGGCCGGTACGAATCCGCCGCCGGAATGTCGGACCTGCCCCACCAAGTCGTGGCGACCGGCACGGCGGATGAGTGAACTGAGCGAGAAACTGAATTTCGGTGAACGCTTTTCTTATCAGCTCGGCCAGGGATTCTACGAAGCCGAGGTTCTACCCGATGGGACGCGGTTCCGTTGGACCACCGGGCATGCCACATTCTTCTTGCCCAACACCGGCCGACCGTTTCTCGACTTCGATTTCTATACCCACCCCCGCATGCCAACCAGCTTGATTTCTGTGCTCGTCAACGGCGAACTGGTCGATCGACTGCGCCATGATCATGTGTACGATGTTCCATTGCGTTTCGTGCTGCCTCCCAGTGACGCCCCTGCGTTTCAGATCGAACTCATTTTCGACCGGCCATTCACGCCGGCAGAAGTACAAGACAGCGATTCGCGGCGTCTGCTTGGTGCGATGGCCGTGCGCGCCATGCTGGCGGGAAATGCCCGTCAAATCTCCAGTCGGTTGAACGTGGGCGACAATGACGAACAACACCTGGGCCGCGGGTTCTATCCTGTGGAGCCATCCGCCACCAAACCGATGCGTTGGTTCGGTGACCGAGGCATTTTTGCCATCGGTCACGGATGGGGAGACCACGTGGAGATCGAACTCTGGACCCTGGGCAAACCACACGGGCAGCGGGTGACGGTGTCGGTCGACGGAGAAGTGAAAACCGTGGCCGCTTTGCCCGGGCAAGCTGGACGCGTCTTCGTTCGTGCCCCCTTGGGCGGTCGGCGCCCCTGGCACGTGGTGGCCCTAGACGCCGAGTCACTTTGGGTGCCGGGCGGCAAAGACATCCGCCAACTCGGCGCGATGTTCGCTGGGGCTCGCGTTGTGCGCGGTGCGCGCCCACCGTGGTGGAGACGTTGGTGAAACCGTCGTTTCTTGAACAACATCCTTTGTGGCGCACACATCATATCGATACGACCCTTCCTCCGCCGGACGTCATCCAACTGGAGTTGACCGCGGCGTGCGATCTCCGCTGCGTAATGTGTCCCTTGCCCCACGAGCGGCGGCATGGCTCAGGCACCGAACGCTTTTCTGTCGCCGACCTAGAACGCGAACGCGCGTTCTTCGCGGCGGCCAGCGGAGTGGAACTTACCGGCTTCGGTGAAATCCTCTGCCACCCCGAACTGCTCGCTTGCCTGCGTTGGTTCCGCGGTTTGGGATTGGCGATCCAGGCAACGACCAACGGTCAGCGACTGACTTGTGAACTCACCGAGGCGCTTGTCGCAGAAAACCTGCTGGATGTTCTTTGCGTTAGCGTCGATTCTATAAATTCTTCGACTTACCACCGCATTCGCGGAGGCGACTTAACGCGATTGCAGCGCAACTTGGAACGGCTGGCCGTCCTCCGCGCTGGACACCCGCTGCAGTTCTATATGAGCTTCACGGCGATGGAACCGAACATTCGCGAGTTGCCCGATTTTATTCGTTGGGCAATTGGTCTGGGAGCCGATCGCGTTATCGTCCAACACGTATTCGAAGCCGCTCACACCACCGGTTGTGGACTGCAGCATCACCTCGACCTCGCGCGCGACAAGCTTACCGAAGCGGCCGCGGTAGCGGACGAAGCAGGCCTTGTTCTCGACGGACGAAATCTGCACCGGCACGGAATTGCCGGCCAACAGCCACACATGGTGAAAGACTGTCCCTTTCCATGGAACCATCTTTTCCTCAAAGCGAATCGCCGCGTCGCCGCATGTGCGATGGTCTGGGAGGATCTCGATTTCGGCCACATGTCAGCCGGCCTCGGTAACGTGTGGCGCGGCGAAAACTTCATGCGTTTCCGCGAAGCAATGGCGGGGTTCGAGCCGCCCGCGCCGTGCGTGCGGTGTCAGTACTTCGGCTGGCGCCAGGCGACTCCTATGGAGCAACTGTCGCCGCGTCTCAGCATGGATCCGACCCAGCGAGGGGTTCTGGGATGGGGTTGGCACGCCCCGGAACGTGATGGAAACAATCGTTTCTTCCGCTGGAGCAATGCGCATTCCGTAGCGTTTCTTCGCCCTACCGGTCCGATGCTGGAAATCGACGCGCTCACCCATGAGCAGGCCCCGTTCTTGAGTGGCCAGATCAGAGTGGGAGATCAGCGATTTGCATTCGACTCCCACGATTTTTGGGGACAACCATTGCGTCTTCCAGTCGGCGTACTGAACGAACCGGTGGTGCCGGTTGAGTTGATCCTCGACGAGACTTGGAACCCGCATGGAACACTAGGCATTCCTGGCCCGCGTAAGCTGGGCTTGTTGATCTACGGACTGCATTTCACCGGTGACCCGACCTTGTTCGAGCCACATGTTGATGCCGCCGATTCGCATGCTCAATTAGGACGCGGCTGGCTGGCGGTGGAACAAGTGCTCGACCGGCCTGCGCGCTGGACGAGGGAAAGAGCGGATCTGCTGCTACGCGCCGACGAGGGTGCTCTGGCGGTAGACGCCTTCTTGCCTCGGGGCCTGGCCGGTAGAACGCTGCGTGTATCGTGCGCCGGTCAATTAGTGGGTGAGCATCCGGTTCCGGCCGATGGCCGTTGGCACAAACTACATTTCCCCGGCGTACCACAATCGCCAGACCTGTGCGTCGTCGAATTGGAAATCGAGGGCAGCGCTCCGGCGCCGGGAGATCGTTCACCTCATCCACGTCAATTCGGAATACTGGTTGCGCGCGTTGGGTTCGAAGCTACGGCCGCTCGGCGAGCAATTCATTGACCATTGCGCGAAAGCGCGCGTCATCCCAATCACGTGGTCCGATGAATTTCTCCCTGATTTTACCGTCGCGTCCAATCAGGAAAGTCTCCGGAAATCCGGAGACGCCATACTCGGCCGCTGATTTCATCTGCGGATCGACGTAGACCGGGAAGGTGAGGCTCTCTTTTCTCACAAACTCCTCGACGTCTTTCGTCCCGCTCTGGTCACAGGCAATGGCCACAACGGCGAGGTCGGGATTGTCAAGGTACTTCTTGTACAAGCTTTGTATCGACGGAACTTCCTGACGGCATGGCTGACACCAGGTGGCCCAGAAATTGAGGAAGACAACCTTACCGCGAAAATCAGATAACTTCTTCTTCGCGCCGTCCAACCCGGTCAATTCGATATCGGGTGCAGCCTTGCCGGTAGCAAAAGCTCCGATACCGCCGCCGGGACCGGCACTGTGGTCGCGCCCGAACACAGACATTAGCAAAAAAACAAACAGAATTGCCAACAACAGCAGGAAAAAGCGGAAATCGAGATACCAGGGCGTAGGGTTTTTTGCTGGTGTGGACACGATCAGCTCCTCACAGAAGCAAGAGGCGGGATAAAGATATATCCCGCCTCAACCTCGCGCAATACCGTGGTTACTCTTTGGTTTCGGCTTCGCCTTCGGCCGGTTTCTCCGCCGGAGTCTCGGCAACCGGAGCGACTTCTTCCTTTTTCGCCGTCTTCCGTGGTTTCCGGGCGGCCGGTTTCTTGGTCTTCTTGGAGCTCTTCTTCTCTTCGGCCGACTCTTCTTTGGCGAGCAGTTCAATGAAGCTCATCTTCGCCGAATCACCCGTGCGGGTACCGATCTTGATGATCCGGGTGTAGCCGCCCGGACGATCGGCGAACCGTTCGGCCAGTTCGCTGAACAGCTTCTTCACGGCTTCGTCCGTGCGCACGAACGAACCCGCCTGCCGGCGCAGGTGAAGCTGGCGAGCCGCGACGCCTTTGTCTGCCGCGCCATCGCCCAGCGCCCGAGCCCGTTTGGCCAGGGTGATCATCTTTTCGACATGGCGCCGCAACTGCTTGGCCTTCTCGTCGGTCGTGCGAATGCGTTCGTGCACGATCAGACTGGTGGTCATATTGCGCCACATCGCCAGGCGGTGCGTCGAAGTACGACTAAACTTGCTGGTTGCCTTCAGGTGTCGCATGGTCTCCTCATTCAGCGGCTTCAGGGGGTTCCGGCGGCCGCCAGTTGCTGATCCTCATTCCGAGCGACAAGCCCATTTCGGCCAGGATCTCTTTGATCTCATTGAGCGACTTGCGGCCGAAGT
>CAZEDX010000011.1:69883-84025 GCA_964511015.1 uncultured bacterium
CTCGGCTTCGGTCTTCTGGACCAACTCGCCGATGAATTTGATATTGGCATTCTTCAGGCAGTTCGCGCTACGTACCGATAGCTCGAGTTCCTCGACCGGACGGTTCAGATGCTCGCTCAGCCCCTCTTCCTCTTCCGGCGTCACTTCTTCGTACGCTTCCTCTTCTTCTTCGAAGTTGAGGAACACGGTGAACTGCTCTTTCAACACCTTGGCAGCGACGGCCAACGCGTCTTCCGGCGAAATGGACCCGTCAGTCCAAATCTCCATGACCAAGCGGTCATAGTCGGTGCGGCGGCCGACGCGGGCGTTGGTCACCTGGTAGTTGCACTTCACGATCGGATTGAAATTCGCGTCGAGCATGATCGTGCCGATCGGCACTTCTTCCTCGACCAGGTATTCCGTGGGCACGTAGCCGCGACCGGTGCGTACTTCCAATTCCATCGACAGCTTGGCGTCTTTGGACAAAGTGGCAACCACCAGGTCGGGATTCAGCACCTTCACGTTCGGATCGTCGGAAATCATCCCGGCGGTCACGACGCCGGCGCCTTTGGCCTGCAGCCGCAACAACCGCGTCTCCGGTGTGGCCAATTGCAACCGAACCTGCTTGAGGTTCAGGCAGATGTCGGTCACGTCTTCTTTGACGCCCGGCAGCGTGCTGAACTCGTGCGGAACACCTTCGATCCGCACTGCGGTAATAGCCGCCCCTTGCAGGGTCGACAACAACACGCGGCGCAGGGCGTTGCCGAGGGTCAGGCCGAAACCCCGTTCCAACGGCTCGGCAATGAACCGGCCGTAGGTTCCGGTCGCGTTCTCGCTCTCCAACCGCTTCGGACGAATCAACTCACGCCATACACGATGCATGCTCACTACTCCCTTCGAGCGACTCAGGCGCTCTACTTCGAGTAAAGCTCAACGATGAGCTGCTCGTTAATGGTGCCACCGATCTCTTCGCGCGTCGGTAGCGCCTTGATCACGCCCTCGAATTTGTCCGGGTTGACCTCCAGCCACGCCGGCATTTGCCGCCGCGGTAAGGTTTCCAACGACAACTTCACGCGTTCCATCTTCCGGCTTTTTTCTTTCAAGACGATATTGTCGCCCGCCTTGACCAGGAAGCTGGGCACGTTGACCTTTCTGCCGTTGACCGCGAAGTGGCCATGGCGCACCAACTGCCGCGCTTCTTTGCGGCTGCCGGCGAAGCCCAGGCGATACACCACATTGTCCAACCGGCGCTCGAGCATAATCAACAGGTTTTCACCCGTGATGCCCTTCATCCGTTCGGCCTTCTGGAAGTAGGTGCGGAACTGGTTTTCCAGCAAGCCGTACATGCGCTTGGCTTTCTGCTTTTCACGAAGCTGGATGCCGTAATCGCTGGTCTTGCCCCGGCGTTGCCAGTGCATACCCGGGATCTGGTCTTTCCGGCGTTCATACGTGCACTTTTCGGTGTAGCACCGCTCGCCTTTGAGGAAGAGCTTTTCGCCCTCGCGGCGGCACTGCCGACAGACTGCGTCATGATACCTAGCCAACGTCTACCTCCCTACACCCGGCGCCGTTTCGGCGGACGGCATCCGTTGTGTGGAATCGGGGTCACGTCACGAATCATGCTGATCTTCAGGCCGCTGCTGAGCAGACTGCGCAGGGCGGCTTCCCTACCGGGTCCCGGCCCTTTCACCAGGATCGACACCTGCTGCATGCCGTGTTCCTGCGCCTTTTTCGACGCGGCCTCGGCGGCGAGCTGGGCGGCAAACGGCGTGCCTTTGCGGCTGCCTTTGAAGCCCGTGGTGCCGGCGCTGGACCAAGCCAGCACGTTGCCCGACAGATCGGTGATCGTCACCGTCGTGTTGTTGAAGGTGCTCTTGATGTGCGCGATCCCGGAGGGAACGTTCTTCTTGAGCTTCTTCTTCGCGGCTTTCTTCGGTGTGGCCATCGGCGCTCCTTGAAACCTCGCTTACTTCTTCTTGCCCAGACCGCGGCGCGGACCCTTGCGGGTGCGAGCATTGGTGTGGGTGCGTTGACCACGGACCGGCAGGCCGCGGCGATGCCGTAGGCCGCGATAGGTGCCCAGGTCCATGTGGCGTTTAATGTTCATCTGCGTTTCTTTGCGCAGATCACCTTCGACCTTGAATTTCGAGTCGATGATGCGGCGAATCTGCGCCAACTGGGCGTCACTCAACTGCCCAGCGCGGATCGATTCATTGATGCCGGCTTCCGCCAGAATCTTCTCGCTCGTCGTCCGGCCGATGCCGTAAATGTAGGTCAGCGAAATCACAATCCGTTTGTCGGTCGGAATATCAACACCCGCGATGCGTGGCACGGTAGTCCTCCTAGCCCTGGCGCTGTTTGTGCTTGGGGTTTTCGCAAATGACGCGCACGACGCCCTTGCGCTTAATGATCTTGCACTTGTTGCAGCGCTTCTTGACTGATGCTTGCACCTTCATCCACTACTCCTCGTCGGACGCCTAACCGCGTCCCCTACTTCGCGCGGTAGATGATTCGTCCCCGCGTCAAATCGTATGCACTCAGTTCCACGGTCACCTTATCGCCGGGAAGAATCTTGATGTAATGCATCCGCATCTTCCCCGAGATATGTGCCAGCACTTTGTGGCCATTTTCCAGTTCAACGCGAAACATCGCGTTCGGAAGCGGCTCTATTACCGTGCCTTCCACTTCAATGGCGTCGTCTTTGGCCATAGGCCTCCCGTCAACCGAGCTTGCTTAATATTTCCGGGCCGTTTTCAGTAATTACCACCGAGTGCTCGAAATGAGCCGCGAGACTACCATCGGCGGTAACCGCTGTCCAGCCGTCTGCCAATATCCGCACGGGCCAACCACCTGCGGTGACCATCGGTTCCAGCGCGAAAACCATACCGGCCTTCAAACGCACTCCGGTGCCGGCCTTGCCGTAGTTCGGAATCTGCGGCGGTTCGTGCGGCGACTCGCCAATACCGTGTCCGACGAATTCCCGCACCACCGAAAAGCCCGCCGCTTCCACGTGCGTCTGGATTGCCGCCGAAATGTCGTGCAACCGCCGCCCGACCCGTGCCTGCTCGATGCCGACGTACAACGATTCCTCGGTCGTCTGCATCAAGCGCTCGGCCACGGGCGTCATGACGCCCAGGCCAAAGCTAATGGCCGCGTCGCCGTACCAGCCCTCGCAGACCACTCCGTAGTCCACGCTGACCAGGTCGCCTTCCCGCAAAATCCGGTCCGCCGACGGAATTCCGTGCACCACCTCTTCGTTGAGCGAAATGCACAGTCCGTTGGGGAACCCGTATAGTCCCAAGAAGGCCGGACGGACCCGATGTTTTCGGCACACTTCGCTGGCGATCTCGTCTAGGGCCAATGTACTCATCCCCGGCCGGGCCGCCTGCTTCAGTGTGTGCAACACCTCTGCCGCAATCTGGTTGGCGCGCCGCAAGTGTTCCACTTGCTCGCGCGTCTTCAGACTGATCACATTGCTATTCAAAGAGCGCCGATACTGCCGGCTCGTTCGCATGCTCCGCTTCCTGTTCGTTCGCGGTCCGCGTTCGACCGGTATTCGATCGTTGCCGTGCCGTTGCCACCGTCACGCCATGCGTCCCCTCTTTGCCTCCACCCGCGGTGGCGCGCCGAGGTGAACCCATCATTATCTGCGTCCCTTGAACTTGCCCTTGGCACCCAGGAATCCTTCGTAGTGACGGGTGAGCATGTGGCTTTCCACCTGTTGAATGGTGTCCAGCGCCACGCCGACCACGATCAGCAACGAAGTACCGCCGAAGTAGAAGGGCACGTCAAAGTTGGTAATCAAAATCGTCGGCAACACGCAAATGGCCGACAGATAGAGCGCACCGCCAAAGGTGATGCGCGTAAGAATCCGGTCGATGTAGTCGGCAGTCGGTTTGCCCGGCCGGCGACCCGGAATGTACGCACCGCTCTTCTTCAGGTTTTCCGCCACATCCACCGGGTTGAAGGTAACCGCGGTGTAGAAGTAGGTGAAGAAGATGATCAACGCGACATAGATCAGGTTGTAAGCCAGCTTGCCTGGAGCGAGCTGTTCGGCGATCGCGATGGCGATCGGGTGCGCGAAAAACTGTGCGATACTGCTCGGGAACATCAGGATCGAGCTGGCGAAGATCGGCGGAATCACGCCGGCGCTGTTGATGCGCAACGGCAGGAACGTGCTGGCCCCGCCGTAGATCTTCCGGCCGACCACGCGCTTGGCGTGCTGGATCGGAATTTTGCGTTGGGCGCGTTCGACGAAGATGATCAAACCGACGACCACGACCATCACGACAAGAATCGGAATGATCTCCAGCACGCGGCGTTGTTGCTGCCAAACGTCGAGGAACAGCTTGCCGATCGCCGCCGGCATACGGGCGATGATACCTGCGAAGATGATGAGGCTGATGCCGTTGCCGATGCCGCGCTCGCTGATTTGTTCGCCCAGCCACATGATGAACGCCGTGCCGGCGGCCAAGGTGATCATGGTCATCAGGCGGAACGACAGGCCGGGGTTGATGACCAGACCGCCACCAAGCATGCCGTTTTCCAGGCCATAGGCAATCATGTAGCCCTGGAAGACCGACAGCAACACGGTGCCGTAGCGGGTGTACTGCGTGATCTTGCGCCGGCCGACTTCGCCCTCTTTGCTCAGGCGATCGAGGTACGGAATGACCACGGTCAGCAACTGCAGAATGATCGACGCCGAAACGTACGGCATGATGCCCAGCGCGAAGACCGAACCGTTTTCCAGCGCGCCGCCGGAGAACAGCGAGATCATGCCGAATATTGTGCCCTGCTGTTGCTGGAACATTTCCTTCAACGCCGCGCCGTTGATTCCCGGAACAGTAATGGCGCAACCGACCCGGTATACGGCCAGCATAAGGAAGGAAAAGAGCACCCGGCGTTTCAGCTCGGGGATCTTAAAGATATTGGAGAAAGCACCTACCACGTGCCTATCCTCTTTCCTGCCTACAGTTGTTCGAACGTCCCGCCAGCGGCCAAAATCTTTTCGAGCGCCTGCTTGGACGCTTTGTGGGCCTTGACCGTCAGCGCCACTTTCAACTCGCCGTCAGACAGAATCTTGAGCCCGTTCTTCGCGAGCTTGCGCGCCAACTGCTTGGCCACCACGCTCTGCGGATCCACCGTTTCGCCGGCCTGGAAGTGCTTGGCCAACTGGTACAGGTGCACGACGGTGTATTCCTTGGCGAAATTGTTGGTGAAGCCGCGCTTGGGCAAACGGCGCTGCAACGGCATCTGGCCGCCTTCAAAACCGGCTTTCTTCTTGCCGCCCGAACGTGCGCCTTGGCCTTTGTGACCGCGGGTCGAGGTGCCGCCGTGACCGGACGAATCGCCGCGACCAACGCGCTTCGGCTTTCTCTTGGCGCCGGCCGGCGGCCGCAGGTTGCTCAAATTGAACATCACGAAACCTCCTCAACGCGGACGAGGTGAATGACTTTTTTTACCATGCCGCGCACGCACGGATTGTCCGGCAGCACGACGGTCTTGTGCATCTTGTTCAGACCCAGCGATTTGAGAACAACCCGCTGATTCTGCGGACGGCCGATGCCGCTACCGGTCTGCGTGATCTTGAGTTTGCCGCTCATCTTCTTCTCTCTCCCGTTTCGACTAGGACCGCACCTCGGCCGTCCGGCCGAGTGCCTTCTGGTAGTCATGCGGCCACTCGAGCGACCGCAATCCGGTCACCGTGGCTTTGACCACGTTGTGCGGGTTGCGACTGCCGAGGCACTTGGTCAGGATGTTGTGCACGCCCGCGGCTTCGAGCACCGCGCGCACCGGGCCACCGGCAATCACGCCCGTACCTTCGCCAGCCGGTTTGAGCAACACCTTGCCCGGACCGAAACGACCGATGACCTGGTAAGGAATCGTGTCGCCTTCGATGATCGGCACGCGGAACATGGTCTTCTTCGCCCGCTCGACGCCCTTGCGAATCGCCTCGGGCACCTCGGTCGCCTTGCCAAGAGCCACGCCCACACGGCCCTTGCCGTCACCCACCACCACCAGCGCAGAGAAATGAAAGCGCCGGCCGCCCTTGACCACTTTGGCCACGCGAGCGATGTGGATTACCTTGTCGATCAGTTCGGATTCTTCACCGACACCAAACGGGCGGTTTTTCTCACTCATCGTCCAAGCTCCTTAGAAGTCCAGCCCGGCTTCGCGGGCGCCTTCGGCCACAGCCTTGATGCGGCCGTGATACAGGAAGCCGTTTCGGTCGAACACGACCTGTTTGCAGTTTTTCGCCAGCAACCTCTTGGCGATCAACTGCCCCACCGCCTTGGCCGGGGCGATCTTGCCCTTGCCTTCCGGCTTTTGGTAGTCGTTGTCCAACGTGCTGGCCGTCGCGATGGTCTTGCCGACGGAGTCGTCGATAGCCTGCACATAGACGTGCTTCGCGCTACGGAAGACACACAGGCGCGGACGCTCCGGCGTGCCGAGTACCTTGCGGCGCACGCGGCGCTGCCGTCTTTCCCGCGGTGACAGATTCTCATGCTTATGGGACACGGTCCTTCCTCCTTAGGCGGTAGCCTTGCCCACCTTGTGGCGGATGACTTCTGTCGTGTACTTGATGCCTTTGCCCTTGTACGGTTCCGGCGGACGAACCCCGCGCACTTCGGCGGCGAACTGACCCACCGCTTCCTTGTTGGCGCTCTTCAGCACGATGTGGGTGTTCTTGTCCACCGAACAGTCGACGCCTTGGGGCAATTCCAGCTCCACCGGGTGACAGAAGCCGAGGGTCAGCACCAATGTGCGACCCTTCACTTCCGCGCGATAGCCGACGCCGTTGACGTCGAGTTCGCGCACGTAACCCTTGGACACGCCGACCACCATGTTGTTGATCAACGTGCGGGTAAGTCCCTGGATACTGCTGCTCTGGCGCGACTCATCGCAGCGCTCGACCACGATCTTGTCGTCTTCCAGCTTGACCGTGACCAATGCTCCGTGCGAGTACGTCAACTGGCCCAGCGGTCCCTTCACGGTGACCACCGTTCCCTTGACGTCAGCCGTCACGCCCTTGGGCAACGGAATCGGAAGTTTGCCGATGCGGCTCATTACACTTGCTCCCTATCGACGGCGAATTACCAGACTTCGCAGATCAGTTCGCCGCCCACGTTTCTCTTTTGCGCATCTTTTCCGCTCATCACGCCGTGGCTGGTGGTCAGCACGGTGATGCCCAGCCCACCCAGCACCTTGGGCATTTCTTGCGCACCCACGTAACGGCGCAGCCCCGGTTTGCTGATGCGGCGGATCCCGTTGATCACCGGCTCACCGTCATCGCGGTAGCGTAGGTAGATCTTCAACACGCCGTGCGCTTCTTCTTCCACCACGCGGTACGCCTTGATATAGCCCTCGTCCCGCAAGATCTTGGCCACGGCCTCTTTCACTTGGGAAGTCGGCATCTCGACCAAGTCGTGCTTCGCCCGGCTGGCGTTGCGGATCCGGGTGCACATATCGGCCAATGGATCGGTCATGACCATCGTTCGGTCTCCTTGCTACCAGCTCGACTTCTTCACGCCGGGAAGGTCCCCGGACAAAGCCAGCTTGCGCAAACACAGTCGGCACATGCCGAATTTCCGGTAATAGGCGCGCGGCCGGCCGCACAGCGGACAGCGGTTGTACGTGCGCACCTTAAACTTCGGTTCCCGGCTCTGACGAATGCGAATCGATTTCTTCGCCACGGCCTTCTCCCTATCGACCACGGAAAGGCATGCCCATCAACTTCAACAGGGCATAACCTTCCTCGTCCGTTTTGGCGGTGGTGACAATGGTAATATTCATCCCGCGAATCTTGTCGATCTTGTCGTACACGATCTCAGGGAAAATGATCTGTTCACGCACGCCCATCGTATAATTACCGCGCCCGTCAAACGACTTGTCGGACACACCGCGGAAGTCGCGCACGCGGGGCAGCGCAATGCTCACCAGGCGATCGAAAAACTCGTACATGCGGTCCTGACGCAACGTGACGCGCGCGCCGATGTTCATGCCTTCGCGCAACTTGAAATTGGCGATGCTCTTGCGCGCCTTGGTGATCACGGCCTTCTGGCCGCTGATCGCCGTGAGCTCGTCGACGGCGACTTCGAGCACCTTGGTGTTCTGAATCGCTTCGCCCAAGCCCATGTTCAATACAATGCGCGTAATCCGCGGCACCTGGTTGATATTCTTGTAACCGAACTGTTTCATCAGTTCGGGAACCACCGATTCTTCGTAGAAGCCCTTTAGCCGTGCCATCGTTTGCCCCCGCTCAGTCCAGATGCTCGTTGCACTTTTTGCACACGCGCACCCGGCTGCCGTCCTCGAGCACCGCGACGCCGACGCGGGTCGGCCGATTGCACCGACCGCACACCAAGCGCACGTTGCTGACGTGGATGGCCGCTTCCTTCTCGACGATGCCGCCCTGGCGGTTGGTCTTCCCCGGCCGGGTGTGCCGCTTGATGAAGTTCATTCGTTCCACAACCACACGCTCGTGGATCAGGTCGACCGCCAGCACCTTGCCCCGCTTGGCGGTGTTGTCCAACGTGCCGCGCTCTTTGCCGGTCACGACCTGGACCACATCCCCTTTGCGGATGTTCAGCTTGTGCCGAACCTTGCGCTCCGCCTTGGCCATAATAGTCTCCTACAGCACTTCCGGCGCCAGGCTGATGATCTTGAAAAAGCCCTTGGCGCGCAGCTCACGGGCCACCGGTCCGAAGATACGGTTGCCGATCGGCTCCTGCTGGTTGTTGATGAGCACCGCACTGTTCTCGTCGAAGCGGATATAGGTGCCATCCGGACGGCTGATCAAATCCGCCGTGCGCACGATGACTGCCTTCAGCACGTCGCCCTTCTTCACCTTGGCCGTGGGAATCGCTTCCTTGACGGAAACGACTATCACGTCACCGATGTGCGCATAGCGGCGTTTCGAACCGCCAAGCACCTTGATGCACATCAGGCTGCGGGCGCCGGAGTTGTCCGCGACGTTCAACACTGTTTGCATCTGGATCATAGCGATCCTCCTGCGTCCTTACGCCAACGTGGCGCGCTTGACGACTTTGGTCACGCGCCAGCGCTTGCGGGCCGACATCGGCCGGTTCTCCACGATGGCCACCAAATCACCCGTATGGCATTCGCCCTTTTCATCGTGCGCCACGTACTTCTTGGTGGTCCGGATGTACTTCTTGTACTTGGCGTCTTTGAAAAAGCGCTCCACGCGGACGGTTACGGTCTTGGCCGCCTTGTCCGAAATGACCACGCCTTGCAGTTCCCTGCGATTGCCACGTTCACTGGCCATCTTTCGCCCTCTTCAATTCGAATTCCCGCCGAATGGTCTTCACCCGGGCGATGTCGCGTTTCACTGCGGTGAGCCGCGACGTGTTCTCGAGCTGTCCCGTGAAGAACTGGAAGCGCAGGTTGAACAACTCTTGAATCAGGTCGTTCTCCTTGGCCGCCAATTCGTCCTGACCCATATCGCGCAGGTCTTTAGCCTTCATGGTGTCCCTCCCGCATCACGAACTTGGTGCGCACCGGCAGTTTGTGCGCCGCCAGCCGGAAGGCCTCTTTCGCCATCGCCTCGTCCACACCTTCGATCTCGTACAGGATCCGCCCCGGCAACACCGCGGCGACCCAGTATTCCGGCGCGCCCTTGCCCTTGCCCATGCGGGTTTCCGCCGGCTTCTTCGAGCGGGGAATGTCCGGGAACACCCGGATCCACACGCGGCCACCGCGCTTGACATGGCGCGTGATCGCGATACGACCGGCTTCGATCTGACGCGAGGTCAGAAACGCGCGGTCCGTGGCTTGCAAACCGAACTCGCCGAAATTGAGCTGGCTGCCGCGATACGCCTCGCCGCGCAAATGGCGGCCCTTTTGTTGCTTGCGGTACTTGGTTCGATTCGGCATCAACATGGGAAAACTCCAAAACGGCTATGACGTGATCACGTCGCCGTGGTAGATCCACACCTTCACGCCGATAATGCCGTACGTCGTGTTCGCCTCGGCGAAGCCGTAGTCGATATCGGCCCGCAGCGTGTGCAAGGGCACGCGCCCTTCGCGGTACCACTCCCGCCGGCTCATCTCCGCGCCACCCAGTCGGCCGGCCGTCGCGATGCGGATGCCCTTGACGCCCATCTTCATCGCGTTGCTGACCGCTTTCTTCATCGCGCGACGGAACGCCACGCGGCGGAGCAACTGGTTGGCCACATTCTCAGCCACCAACTGCGCGTCCACATCGGCCCGGCGGACTTCCTGAATCTTGATGTAGATTTCGCGGCCGAACATGTCCTGCAGTTCTTTCTTCAGGACTTCCACTTCCGAACCCTTCTTGCCGATGATGATACCCGGCCGGGCGGTGTGGATCGTCATGTCGACCTTATTGTTCGCCCGCCGCTCAATCCCGATGCGAGAGATCGACGCGTGGCCGAGCTTTTTCTTGATGTACTCGCGCAGCTTCAGGTCTTCCTGAAGGAACTGCCGGTAGTTCTTGCCTTCGGCATACCAACGGCTGTTCCAGTCCTTGGTGATGCCCAAACGGAAGCCGGTCGGATGGGTCTTTTGTCCCACGGCATACCTCGCTATCGTTGATCCAGAATGACGGTCACGTGGCTCATGCGACGCAGTTTGCGGTCCGCCCGGCCACGCGCGCGGAACCGCACGCGCTTCATGATCGGTCCGCCGTCGACGACCACCCGCTTCACATACAGGCTATCCACGTTGACGCCGGTACGCGATTCGGCGTTGGCCACCGCCGACTGCATGATCTTACGGATCGCGGGCGCACAGCCCTTGTGATCCGAGAATTTCAAAAGCTGTAGCGCCTCGGATACCCCCTTGCCTTTCACTTGCGCCGCAACGACGCGCGCCTTGAAAGGAGAGAAGCGCAAGAAACGCCCCCGGGCGATGATTTCAGTGCCTTCCATCATCCAACCTCACTTGGCCTTCCGGTCGCCGGAGTGACCATGAAACGTCCGGGTGGGCGAGAACTCGCCGAGCTTGTGGCCCACCATGTTCTCCGTGACGTACACGGGAATGAACTTCTTTCCGTTGTGTACGGCGAAGGTCAAGCCGATCATTTCGGGCGTGATCATGGACCGGCGCGACCAGGTCTTAATGATCTGTTTCGAGCCGGACTCCTGTGCGCGGGTGACCTTTTCCATCAAATGATAGTCAACAAAAGGTCCTTTTTTCAGCGAACGGGACATGGCTTCTCCTACTTGCGCCGTTTCACAATGTACTTGTCGGTCGACTTGTTCTTGCGCGTCTTATAACCCTTGGTGGGCACACCCCACGGGGTCACCGGGTGCCGACCGCCCTTGGTGCGGCCTTCGCCGCCGCCGTGCGGGTGGTCGATCGGGTTCATGGCCGTGCCGCGTACGTGCGGTTTAAGACCGCGCCAGCGATTGCGTCCGGCCTTGCCGATCTGAATGCTCTGGTGCTCGAGGTTGCCCACCTGCCCGATCGTTGCGTAGCACTTCTCATCGACGCGGCGCATTTCGCCGCTGGGCATCTTCAGCAGCGCAAAGCCGCCTTCCTTGGTGAGCAACTGGATGTACGTCCCGGCGCTGCGGGCCAACTGGCCGCCCTTGCCGAGCTTCATTTCGACGTTGTGCACGAACGTGCCGTCCGGTATGTGCAACAGCGGCATCGCATTGCCCGGCTTAATGTCGGCGTGATCGCCCGCGATCACCACGTCGCCGACCTTCAGCGCGTCGGGGCACAGAATGTAACGCTTCTCGCCGTCTTTGTAATGCAACAACGCGATACGCGAAGTGCGGTTCGGGTCGTACTCGATTGCCGCCACCTTCGCGGGAATGTCCCGCTTGTCGCGCTTCCAGTCGATGATGCGATAACGACGCTTGTGGCCGCCGCCGCGGAAGCGGGAGGTAATGCGGCCGGTCGCGTTGCGGCCACCCGATTTCTTCAACGGCGTCACCAGCGATTTTTCCGGCTCGTGCTTGGTCAGCTCTTCAAAGGTGTGCGCGGTCTGAAAGCGTCGGCCTGGACTCGTTGGCTTGAATTTCTTGATCCCCATCGTCGGCTCTCCTTACAGGCCTTCGAAGAAGTCGATCTTGTCGCCCTCACGCAGGGTCACAACGGCCTTCTTCCACGTTTGCGTGTAGCCGATGTGGCGGCCCAGCCGTTTGCGTTTGCCGGCCTGGACCTGCGTGCGGACTTTGACCACTTTTACGCCGAACAGGTCTTCGACGGCCCGGGCGATCTCCACCTTGTTGGCTTGCCGCGCCACTTCAAAGACGACCTGGCTGGATTCTTCCTTGGCCACGTTCGCCTTTTCGGTGATCACCGGCCGCTTGATGATCTTGTATGACTCTTTCATTGGCCCAACGCTCCTTCGATCTTGGCCAGCGCGGCCTTGGTCAGCACAAGGTGCTCGTAGCGCAGCATGTCGTAGACGTTGAGTCCTTCGACGCGTAGCACCTTCGCTTTCGGGATGTTGCGGGCGCTCTTCTCGACCGTCTCGTTCTGTTCCTCAATGACGAACAGGCCCGAGGCGACGCCCAACGTATCCATGAACGCGGCGAAGTGCCGGGTCTTGATTTCCGGCATCTTCAGCTCGTCGATGACCAACAGTTTGCCTTCGGCATACTTCATCGACAGTGCACTCTTCACCGCCGCCCGGCGCACCTTCTTGGGGACACGGTACGAGTAGTCGCGCGGCTGCGGCCCGAAGATCGTGCCACCGCCCACGCGCACCGGGCTGCGACGGCTGCCCGAGCGGGCGCGGCCGGTGCCCTTCTGGCGATAGAGCTTCTTGCTCGAGTAGGCGACCTCGGCGCGTTCTTTGGTTGCCGCGGTGCCACGACGGCGTGAAGCCATCTGCGAGCGGACCACTTCCCAGAACAGGTGATCTTTGACCTCGGTCCCAAACAGGGTTTCCGACAGGTTCACCTGCTCCACCTTCTGGTTCTGCATATTCCGTACATCGCACTTCAGCATCGGACAGCCCCTTTTCAGGCCTTGACGCTCGGCTGAACCATCACCATTCCCCGCTTGGGGCCTGGGACAGCGCCAATGACAAACAACAGGTTGTTTTGCGAATCGACCTGGAACACCCGCAGCCTTTGCACGGTTGCCCGTTTCGCGCCGAGGTGGCCGGCCATCTTCCGCCCCTTGACCACGCGGCCTGGGTAGGTGTGGCAGCCGATCGAGCCCGGCTCGCGCACATTCTTCGAACCGTGCGTCATCGGACCGCGGGCGAAGTGATGCCGCTTGATGGTGCCGGCAAAGCCCTTGCCCTTGCTCTTGCCGATCACGTCAATCAGGTCGCCCTTGGCGTACTGTTCCACCGTCAGCGTTTGACCAACGGCGTACTGGCCGGCGTTGTCGACTTCGACCTCGCGCAACACGCGATAGCCGATCTTGGTCTTCTCGCCCAGGGCCTTCTTGAACACGCCCGCCTGCGGCTTGTTGAACTTACGCAGGTCACTTTCACCGAAGCCGAGGCAAATGGCCTCGTAGCCATCGCTCTTCTTCGTTTTGACCTGTACCACTACGCAGGGCCCCAGTTCGATGACGGTCAGGGATTGACGCACACCCTCTTCGTCATACGCCTGGGTCATGCCCAGCTTGATACCCAACAGTCCGGTCGCCATGAATGAGCTCCCGTCAGATCAATTTGATGTCCACGTCAACGCCCGCGGACAATTCGACTTTGTTCATCGCATCCATCGTCTGCTGTGTCGGCTCGAAGATCTCAATAAGCCGCTTGTGGGTGCGAATTTCGAACTGCTCCCGGCTCTTCTTGTCGACGTGCGGCGAACGTAATACGCAAAACTTTTCGATCTTGGTCGGCAACGGAATCGGACCGCTCACCTTGGCGCCGGTGTTCTTCGCCGCCAGCGCAATCTCTCGAGCCGACTTATCGAGCAGCTTGTGGTCATACGCCTTCAGCCTGATGCGAATCCGTTGATTGTCCACCGCCCGCTCTCCTCTCTTACGCGATGATCTTGGTGATGACGCCGGCGCCGACGGTGCGGCCGCCTTCGCGAATCGCGAACCGCAGGCCTTCTTCCATCGCGATCGGCGTGATCAACTTCACCTGCATCTGAACGTTTTCACCAGGCATGATCATTTCCACGCCGTCCGGCAACTTGATCGTACCGGTCACGTCCGTCGTCCGGAAGTAGAACTGCGGACGATAGCCGTTGAAGAACG
>CAZEDX010000012.1:0-30340 GCA_964511015.1 uncultured bacterium
GGTGCCGACGGTCACCACGGCCCGGATCGCCACTTCCTCGCCCAGGTGCGTCGGCTGGTCGCCGGTGCGCTCATCGACCCATTCGATGGTCTGGACGTCGAATTCGCCATCGACCGGGTGGGTGACCAGCGCGCCGCGTTCCATCGCGCAGACGGTTTGCGCGGCGTGTCCGGCTTCGGTCCAGGCCACGCATAGATCAAGATTGGCGGTGTCTTCGTAGAAGGCGGCCTTGCTCAGAGCGGCATAATCGACCGGCGCGCCGGCGGAGCCGTCGGTGTTGTCGACGAACTCGTACCGGAATTTCGCGGCGTCGGCCGCGAACTCAGTCAGCCCGGCAACGAAGTCGGACAACAGCACGCCGGCGGCCTCGAAGGTCGCGCCGTCGGCATCGTAGAGGGTCAAGGTTTGGGGCTCGGCCACTTCGCCGATCACCACCGGCACCATGTTCAGGTAGGCCGTGTACGCGCCCACGCCCTGCTCGTCGGCCGTGTCGTCATCGGCGGTATCGTCGTCGCTGTCGGCGCCGCCGCCCGACGACTTCTCGGCGCAGGCCGCGCCGACAAGCGCCAGGCAAAGCAAGAGCATCAGGATCCACACCGAACGATGATGCATGAACATGAGCTTTCCTCCGGACAATCGAACTGCCTGTCGCTACCTCGGCAGCAGGGTGATGGTTCCGCCGTTCATCCACTTGACCTGATAGGCCGACAGGGCGCTGCCCCAGGGGTGTTCCGTCCAGCCGGCGGTCAGGTCGTCGTAGCGCGAATCGAGATAAAGATAGCCGTTCTTCATTTCGTTCCAGGTGGGCAGGAGCGTCACGTCGCTGTACCGCTTGAGGAACAGATCGTACCCGTCGGTGGCGGTGAAGTCGTAGTAGAAAGACTCCGGGGTGGCGGCCAAGCCACTGTTGACGATCAGCTCCGATAGCGAAACCGCCGGCGCGCCTTCGTAGTCGTAGGTCTGCATGCCCGCCAGCGGCACCTCGACTTCCGAGGTGTCGAGCACGACGAATACAGTCTCGTCGCCACTCCAGGGCGCGGTGGTCACCGGGCCTACGTCGCTGTAGTTGTCGGCATAGCCGTCCCAGCCCGGACCGCAAGCCGCGAACCCGAACGCGAGAAGCAAACTAAGCGCCGTTGTTGCCGTTTTCCCTGATTTCACGAATCTATGTCCGCCCAAGCATAAAACGCTTGAATCCTAGCAGCGGCGGTCGAGGTGGTCAACGCCAAAACCCGGCTCCTTGTCTTCCGATCTCTGGTAAAATAGCCCCGGTCGCGGTGTTCGAACGCGGGAGGCCAATATGCGCGCGGTAAGCCTTTTATCCGCATTGACGTTTCTACTCTATCTGCTGGCCATGATTGCGTTGGCAGGATGCGCCGACAACGATGGCGCGAACATGTCGGAACGTGACGACGACACGCCTTATCTTGACGATGATTTGGACGGCGACGACGACGGCGACGACGACGACGATTCCGACGACGACGACACCGGCGACGACGACGGCGTCGATGACGACACCGACGGGCCGAATCCCGGGGTGTTCATCAACAAGCCGGTGGATGGCGAAACGCTCAGTTCGCTGCAATTCGACGTCGAGGCCGACCTGTACAACGTTGACGACGCGAACCGCGTAACCGTGCTGCTCGACGGGGTGACCATCACCGAAGCGCTGACCGTCACCACCGATCAGGTGACCGGCAACCTCACCGCGCCCTACGGCGGCGATTTCAACTTGCGCATCGAAGCCGAAAACGACGCCGGCAAGGGCTGGGACGAGGTGCAGTTCGACATCGACAAGCCCTGGTTCCGAGTCACCGCGCCCCGGGCCGGCGCCTACCTGACCGCGAAGCCGGTTGTCGTCGCCGCCACCTTCGGCAACTGCGACGAAGACACCGTGGTCGTCAAACTCGACAGTACAGACGTGACCGGCCAGCTCGACGTCTTCAACGGCAACGTCTCCGGCCAACTCGAAATGATCGACGAAGGCTCCCACGTGCTCAACTTCTACGCGTCGCGCGGGCGCGACGAGGTGAGCCTGGACGTGCCGTTCGTGCTCGAACTCGACGCCCCGCACTTCGTCATGGAACTAAGCGCCGACGAGATCGAAACCGGCGACTACGTCGATGTGAACTATCGATTCTTCGACGAAAACGGGCAGGACATCACCGACAGCGTCACGGTCGACCTGACGGTCGACCCGAACAACGGGGTGGCCGTCGACGATCAGCGCATCTGGTTCTACCTGCCCGGCCACTTCACGGTGACCGCCAGCACCTTCTACGGCGGCACCACCTACATCGGCAACGCGCTGTTGTTCGTCAAACAGGCCGAGGCCTGGGACATTGAGATCACCTTGAGCGACTACGACATCGACGCCGGCGAATCAGTGGTCGCCACGGCCGAGGTAACCGACGAGCAGGGCAATCCGGTCTACGTGCCGGTCTATTACACGGTGGATCCGCCGTTCGGCGCGACCGTCAACGGCGAGGAAATCACCCTGACCCGCGCCGGCACGGCAACGGTGCGGGGCACGGTGGCCAACACCGGCATCTACGACGAGGCCGTAGTAACGGTTTCGCCGGGCGAGCCGGTCGACGTGAAACTCTATTGCGACCAGCCCTCGATCGCTGAGGGCGGCACGATCCATTGCACCGGCACGGCGGTGGACCAATACGGCAACAATTCGAACCACGGCATCTACTTCACCGTCAATCCGGGAACCGGGGTGACGATCAACGGCGGCGACCTCACCTTCGCCGAGGCGGGCTACTTCGTGATCACGGTTCACGTGGACGGCCACCCGTCACTGACGGCGCAGACGATCGCCGAGGTGGTCGACGTCACGCCGCTGAAGATCGTCTTCACCAACCCGCCGCGTGGCTACTACACGCACACCGGCACGGTGAACGTCACCGGCAACATCGCCGACATCGACCCCTATACCGCCGACCTGACCATCAACGGCGAAGCGGTGTACATCAAGCCGACCGGCGCCGATTCCGGCTCGTTCGAGTACCTGGTCACGTTGGTCAACGGCTTGAACATCATCGAGGCCGAAGTGACCGACGGCGGCGTCACCGACTCGGCCTCGACCGCGGTGCTGTATGGCCAGGCGGAATGGGCGAACAATGCGTACATCAGTAACGCGATGGGCTTCCGCATCTCCGACCTGGGCTTCGACCAGATCGCGACGGTCATCGACACCTACCTGATCGACCTGCCGATCGAACAGATGATCATGCAAATGAACCCGGTCTTCGACGAGAGCGTCGAAGTCTGGGGCGTGACCGTAGCCAGCGCCCACGCGGTGGTTACCGGGGTGGAGTCGGCCAACCCGACGGTCGATTTCGACGCGATGGACGAAACGGTAACCGTCACCGCCAACCTGACGAGCATCAAACTCTTCTTCCGGGTCAGCGGTTCGGTGATCGGCATCGGCTACACCGCTTACGGCGACGTTACCGCACAGAACATCAGCGCGTCGGCCAACGCCCACCTGAGCGTGCAGAACGGCGCGGTGGTGAGTTCGGTGGACGAATTCGCGGTCAACATCGGCACTCTCGATATCAACATCGACGACTTCCCCGACGAGTTGATCGACCTGTTCTCCGACTCGATCGCCAGCCTGATCGAAGACACGGCGGAGTCGGCGCTACAGCGGTACATTCCGCCACTGCTGCAGGAAGTGATGGCGCAAATTCCGTACGCCTTCGACATCCCGGTCGGTGATGTGACCTTCAACATGGGCTTCCGGCCGGCGGAACTGACTCAAGACAGCGACGGCGCGACGTTTTGGATGAACGGGCGCGTACTCACCGACACGATCAACCCCATCGTGCCGGTCTTCAGCGGCTCGTTCAAAACGGCGTCGACGCGGCCGGAATTCGGCCACTACATGCCGGGAACCGTGCAGGAATACGGGTTTGGCGTCAACCTGGGCGACGACATCGTCAACCAGCTCTTGTACCAGACCTTCCGGTCCGGCCTGCTCACCGCCGACTTCGAACAGGTATTCGGCGCGTGCGACGCGATCATCTACGCCGTTTTCCCGCCGATCTGCGACACCTACGGCAACGTCGACCTGACGATCAAGATGCGGCCGCTCTTGCCGCCGATCATGAAGCTCGGCGAAGCCAAGTTCAACGACGTGCCCGCCCAGATCCAGCTCGGTGACCTGTTGATGCACCTGTACACCGATGACGGCTCCACGCAGGAGCTGGTGCTCACCCTGGCCACCAGCGCAACATTGCCGACAACGATCACGGCCGACTACGAAACCAATTCGCTGTCGGTAACGTTCGACACGCCCGAGGTGGTGGTCGACACGGTCAACAACCCGTTGGCCTTGAACGAAACGCTTTTTGAGGCGCTGGTTCCGCCGCTGGTCGAGCTGCTGTTGCCGTTGCTGTCCGGCGCGTTGCAAGGTCTGCAACTGCCGAGCTTCGACGGCTGGGAGATGCAACTCGAACAAATGATGATCGACGGATCCGGCAACGACTACATCGGCATTTACGCGGAACTGCTTGGGCCGTCGTAATCGGCGATGGGCCAACGGCTCAAGACCCGTTCCGCACGGTAAAACAACGCCGGCAAAGGGGGTGCAAGCCATGGCCACGAAGAAGTATGCGTCGATTCAAGGTCTGATCGAGGAACAGGCGCACCGGTGGCAATTGCTGGGGCGGGAGCGGCAACGCAAAAAGAAGCCGCCCCTGCCGGTGGTCTATCTCTCCCGCGAAACCGGCGCCCACGGCGACCAGGTCGCGGAACGGCTGGCCGAAATCGCCGGCTACGATCTGTTCGACCGGGCGTTGATCCGCAAGATCGCCGAAAGCGCGAGCATGGCCGAATCGGTGGTCGAGACGCTCGACGAAAAGAACCGCTCGGCGCTGATCGACTGGGTCAGTTCGCTCGGCGAAAGCAAGCACTTCTGGTTCGACGAATACCTGGAGCACCTGAGCAAGGTGATCGGCACGATCGGCCGGCACGGTCGCGCGATCATCGTCGGCCGCGGGGCGGGCTATCTGCTCGGCCAGGATGGTTGTCGGTGCCTGCGCGTGCGCATCATCGCCTCGTTGGACGTTCGCGTGCAGCGGGTGATGGACACGCTCAAGCTGACCATGAAAGAGGCCAAGAAACACATACAAAAAACCGAAGCCGAGCAGCGCGCGTTTCTCAAGCGCTATTTCGACGCCGATATCAACGACCCGTGCAACTACGACCTGGTGGTGAATACCGACCGGTTGTCGGTGGACGAAGCGGCCCAGGCGGTCTACGGCGCGTTGCGGGAACTGACCGAGCGAGAACAAAAGGATTAAAGACCAGCCAACGGCCACGGCCGTTTTTGGCCGGCCCTTTCTGTCCTTTCAAGCATATTTCCGCGTGGTTGCGCCGTTGACACCCCGCGGCAAAGCACCGTATCTTCAAAGGGTTATTGCAGGAGGGTGCGGAGTGCCGGTACGCGTGAGGTTTTTCGCCAGTCTGCGTAAAGCCGCAGGCGTGGACGGGCTCGAAATCACGGCGAAAAGCGTTGATGACGTGCTTCGGCAACTCAAAAGTCAATACGACGGCAACGCGGAGTTCTTGAAGTTGCTCAAGAGCTCAAACGCGATTTTGAACGGCAACAATATCGCCTGGATCAAAGGGGTACGCACCAAACTGAGCGACGGCGATGAACTCACCTTTTTTCCGCCGGTGGGCGGCGGCTGATTCCAGCCGACAAAGGGTCACACATGGCGAGCAAATACGGCGGCTATATGGGTCAGGCGTTGTGGGTCGATCTGACGACGCGCGAAACGCGTCCCTACGAGATCTCCGACCATGACCGCGAGCTGTTCATCGGCAACAAGGGTCTCGCGGCGAAAATTCTGTGGGACAACTTGCGACCGGGCATTGATCCGCTCGGCCCGGAAAACCTGTTCGTCATCACCACGGCGCCGTTGACCGGCACCGGCGCGCCCTGCTCGGCGCGTTTCAACGCCTCGTGCAAGAGCCCGCTGACCGGCGGCATCACCTCCTCCAACTGCGGCGGTTCGTTCGGCATCATGCTCAAGAAAGCCGGGTACGATGCGTTGATCGTCGCCGGCGCCGCCAGTGGACCGGTGTACATCGAGATCACCGAAGAAAAGACAGTGGTCCACGACGCCGCCGACCTGTGGGGTCTGGACACCGAAGAGACACAAGAAGAGCTGATCCGCCGGCACGGCAAATACTGCGGCCGGGCGGTGATCGGACCGGCCGGCGAAAACCTGGTGCGCTATGCCTGCGTGATGAGCGGCGAGCGCGCGCTGGGGCGCGGCGGCGTGGGCGCGGTGATGGGCAGCAAGATGCTCAAAGCCATCGTCGCCACCGGCAAGCAGAAGGTGCCGATTCCCAATCCCGAGCCCTTCAAGGAGTTCATCAAGGGTTGGATCGAATTCCTGCGCAAACACCCGGTGACCGGCGAGGCGCTGCCGAAGTACGGCACCGCCAGCCATCTGAACAAATGCAGCGCCACCGGCGTGCTGCCGACCCGCAATTACTCGGAAGGATCCTTCGAACACGCCGATGAAATTTCGGGCGAAGCGCTGGCGGAAAAACACCTGGTGCGCAATGACGGCTGCCAAGCCTGCCCGATTCGTTGCGCGCGTGTGGTGAACATCAAGGGCAAAGAGGTCAAAGGTCCCGAATACGAAACGATGGCCCTGTTCGGTTCGAACCTCGGCAACCGTGACCTGTGGTCGATCTGCGAATGGAACTACCTGATGGACAAGCTGGGCATCGACACGATCAGCGCCGGCGTGGTCATCGGGTTCGCCACGGAGCTGACCGAACGGGGCGTGCTCCAGACCGACCTGAAATGGGGCAAGACCGAAGGTATCGACAAGTTGCTCAAGCAAATCGCCTATCGCGAGGGTTTGGGCAACGAATTGGCCGAGGGCGTCATGCGCATGGCCGAGAAATTCGGCGGCATGAACTACGCGTTGCACGGCAAGGGCCTGGAATTCGCCGCGTACGAACCACGCCGGGCCGTCGGCATGGGCCTGGGTTACGCCACGGCCAACCGCGGCGCCTGCCACCTCAACTCCGGCTTCCTGGTCTATTTCGAGGCGCTCGGTCCGATCAACATCAATCCGCAACTCACTAGCGGCAAGGTCGGCTTGGCCGTCTTTCAGCAGAACACGATGGAGGCGATCAGCGCCGTCGGCACATGCATCTTCACCTCCTACGCCGTCATTCCCGGCGTGGCCGAAAAGATGTCGCCCTACGGCACAATGGCCAAAGTGCTCGACAAGACCTTGCGCGCTTCCGGCCCGATCATGCCGGCTCTCTACAAACTGCCGGCCGGGGCCGCGCCGCTGCACCTGCCGATGATTCCGCACTCGAAGGCGGTCGAGCTGATCACCGGCATGAAATTCAAGGCCGGCTCGTTCCTCGCGCTGGGCAACCGCGTATTCAACATGGAGCGTATGTTCAACGCGCGCGAACATTTGCTGATCGACGCCCTGCCGAAGCGCCTGACCGACGAGGAGCAGATCCGCGGCCGGTCCGACACCAAGGTGCCGCTCGCGAAAATGCTGCCCAACTTCTACCGGGCGCGCGGTTGGGACGAACGTGGCGTGCCGTCCAAGCGCACGCTGAAGTTCCTCGGACTCGACTTCGCCATCAACGATATTCCCGAAGGCAAGGCCAACCTGGCCGAGCTGCAGCGCGATTTCCAAGCCAAGCGCTTCGCGTACGAGGCGGGACACGCCAAAAAGATTGCCGAGCGGCGGGCGCAAAACCAGAAGCTCTATTCCACCCGCTCCGCGGCGCCGTCTACTCCACCGGCCAAACCGGCCAAAAAGAGCAAGGAATAGCCGGCGCTCCCCTCAACCAAATAAAAGCCCCGGCAGTTGAGCCGGGGCTTTTTATTTCTGGTCCGCTGCTGCGACTATGTTAATCACCTTGCTTTTGGACTGTCAAATGCGACGTCATTGGACGCGGCGGCCAAACTCGATCTACAGTTTTGCAGTGGGCTGAAAAGTAGGTCCCCAAACGGAGTCGAGGCGAGATGTTTCAGTTCAAGAGCACGGACGTCGAAGGCCAGACGCTCGTGTTCCCATTGGCCAAACCGCGGATTACGATCGGACGCGACCCGTCCAACGACATCGTGCTGGCCGACAACGATGTCTCGCGCTGGCACGCGCTTATCTCGCGGGACAACCACCGGTTGTTTATCCGCGACATGCAGTCGACCAACGGCGTGTTCGTCAACAACGTACGCATTCACGATCCGCACGAACTCAAACCGAAACACCTGGTGATCATCGGCTCCAATCTGTTCGTCGTCAGCAACGACGAGTTCCCTCACGAATACGCCGCCCCCGGCAATTTGGCCGCCGACTATGACCAGCCGACCGCGCCGGCGGGTTCGTTCGACCGCACGCTGGTCCGCGACAAACAAGAGTTGCTGGCCGGGGCAATGGCCAAGCAACGCCAGGTCGCCCGCTTTCCGCGGCTGCTGTTGCAGAGCGACGTGTTGGGCGATTGCTGCTACCTGCTGGCCATGCCGCGCTTTCGCATCGGCCGCGCGGAAGACTGCCACCTACGGCTGCCCGATTCGCGCGTGAGCCCCTACCACGCGGAAATCCGCGTGCGGCCGGACGGGAATCTGCTGGTCGACCTCGGCAGCGAACACGGCCTCGCCGTGAATGGCCGGCAGATTAGCGAATATCACTTGACCGACGGCGACGTGATCGAACTGCCGGCCGCCCGCTTGCTCTATCGCCATGAGGAGGGCGTGCGAGGCAAGTTCACCGAATTCCTAAAAAGCCTTTTCCGTTAGAAGCTGCTCAGCGCCAGGAGTGCCGCACGACGAACTGCGCTCCGGCAGGTTGCGCCTCGGCAACGAACGCGCGGCGTTCGCCGGCCACGGGTGGCGCGGCTGCCGGCGCGTGCAGAAAGGTCGCCTCCAGCCACAAGCCTGACAACGCCAAGCCGGTGGGGAAGCCATGAATCTCCACCATCACCGGACCATCCACCGGCGCGGCAAATGTCCGTCCAGCCACCAGCCGATCTTGCGCCGGTCCGCCGAAAACACGAGTCTGGCCGGACGAGCCTTCCTGCGGCTGGCAGACGAAGATCTCCATGCGTGCCGGTGTTCTGGAAGAAGCGACACAACCCAGGTAGACCCGCACGCCGGTGATCGGGAACGGCAGATCGATCGGTATCCGCAGAATCGCCGGCTGGCTGGCGCCGGTGCACACAAGTTGCTGCCCTTCCATACGCCAGCCGCCGAGGTCTTGTGAATCGAGGTGACGGTCCGCCCGTTCCCAGAACCACTGTCCCTCGCGCGGCCCCATCCCCCCGAGAACCAGGCGCATCGATGAGCCAGCCGGTAAGCGCCATGGCCGCGGCGATGGCGGACGAGTGTGCACCGGTTTGAAAGAGCTCTCGTCATCGAACACGATCGCCGCGCGATAAGCGGTGGCGGCATCGGCCACGTCCTTCTGACGTAACGAACGCCGCAGACTTTGCTCCACCAAACCGGGCATGATGGCCAGTTGCCGCATCGTCGCGGGCCGACCGTCGGCCCCGGCGAAAACGATGCCAAAGGACGGATCGGCCAAGTGCCATGCCCCGTCCCATTGCGCCACCACCCCAGCGTAGTCGGTCAAGGGGAACAGCCGAGCGCTCACCCCCGCCGCTTCCAACAGCGCGCCTAACACGCGGGCAAGGTCGTCAGAGAAGCCCTGCCCGGCCACGGTCAGCGCGCGCAGAGGGTCGTCGTATAGCTCCGGCGGAAACGGCTGGCGCGTGCCAGCCTTCATCCAACGACACACGAATTCGGTCAGGAGCTGAGTTTTGCGCGCCGGCGTCGTCTCTGCGGGAAACGCCGCGGCCAGGAAGCGCTCCAGCGAAGAGAGGTCAAACCCCGTCGCGAGCCCCAGGCGGGTCACCTCGGCGGTCGCCCAGCCCTGGTTGGTCAACACCAACTCGAGGTCTTCGTGGCCGTCGCGCGCGTCAACGTTCCACTGCCCTTGCGGCGCCACCCAGGTGAAAGATGCCTGCCGTATGCTCCGGTCAGCCGTCAGGCGCGACGGAATCGGCGGCCACGGGCCTTTGTAGGTTTGCGGATCGCGATAGGTACAAGCAGCCACGAGCAGGCCGAGCAACGCCAGCGCGGCCAGGCGACGCATGGTTAGTCCCGCCGCCGCAGCACGCGCTTGTCGCCAACCCGCAGGGTCAGGCGCGCGGCGTCGAAATGCTCAGCCAATGGAATGGACCATTTGCGGCTGATGCCGAACAGCGTCTTCATGCCCTGGGCATCGATCTCGCGGTGTTGGTTCAGGTAGTCGATCAGCGCCCGCTCCGCGCGCGCGAGCGCTTCGCGGTCGAAGTACAGCGTTTCGCCGACCCGCACCACGCGCCCTTCCCGCGCCAGCAACGCCAATGCCTGTTCGGTGGCCTTGGGGTCACCGACCGCCTCAGCCAGTTCGCGCTGGGTGGGCGCGGACAGGCCCGCTTCGCGCACCAACGCGGCCACGCTATCCACCGTCTTCTGCAGTTCGTCGCCCGCCGCGGCGCGGTGCGTGGCCAGCCGGGCGGTCGCGCCATCGAATGCGATCTGGCCCGCGTTCAGCAGTTCCTGCAACGCCCGCTGCAGCACTTTCGGTTCGGCCCCTTTGGCCGCGCGATCCTGCAATTCGGCGCGGCTGAGCCCCGCCTCGGTCGGACGTTGGCGGTGGAAATCACCGAGCAGCCGCACCAGTTCGTCCTGCAGGGCGGACAACGCCTCGGCGTCGACCGCAAGGTCGGTTTCCTTGTCCACCCGCACGATCCGCCGGCGCGACAACAGCAGCGCCAGCGCCTCGCGTAGCGGCTTGGCGCCCACGCCGAGCAACGCCGCCAATCGTGCCGGGTCCAGCCCCCGTCGGCCAGCCTGCCGGAAGTGGATTTCGATCTGCCGGAGCAGATCACCGGTCTGGAGCGCGCGCAGATCGTCGACCGCCACGGTGAACGGACGGCGGTGTTTTGCCGGTTGGGCATGCAAAACCACGCCGCCGCCGACGGTCGCCGGTGGCGAATACGAACGCAGCACGAAGCGGTCGCCCGGCAGGGCGACGACCGGCGCGGCCAGCCGCAACTGCGCCAGGCCGCGTCCGCCCGGTTCGATCTGCGCCGTGTCGAGCGGCACCACGCGCGCCGGCACCTCGCGTGTGAACAGATGCAGCCGCACGCGCGAGCGATTGGTAATCGGCCGGGGCGCATCCGACTCGAGCGCCAGTTCGACGTCAAGCAAATGAGTCGGCGCCAACACCCCCGGCGCGGCCAACAGCGCTCCGCGCGGCACGTCTTCCACCGCCAGGCCGTGCAGGTTGATCGCCGTACGCTGACCGGCCGCGGCCTCGGTGACCGACGCGCCGTGTACCTGCAGGGTGCGCGCGCGGGTGATGCGTCCCTGGGGCAGCATTTCCAGTTCGTCGCCGACCGCCACGCGGCCGCCGACGGCCGTGCCGGTCACGATGGTGCCGAAACCGCGCATGGTGAACACCCGGTCGACCGGCAGGCGAAAAATGCCGCTGTCGGGCCGGTCGCTGGCCGCGCGCGCCACCTCGTCGATCGCCGCCAGCAGCTCGGCTTGGCCGGCGCCGGTCGTATTGCTGACCGGCACGATCTGCGCTCCGGCGAGGAACGTGTCGGCCACCAGCGCGGTGACGTCTTCCCGGGCGAGCGCGAGCATGTCGTCGTCGACCAGATCGCTCTTGGTCAGCGCCACCAACCCGCGCGGAATGCCGAGCAGACGGCAGATGGCCAGGTGTTCACGGGTCTGCGGCATGACCGCTTCGTCGGCCGCAATGACCAGCAACACGAAATCGATGCCAGCCGCGCCGGCGACCATGGTGCGCACGAACCGCTCATGGCCGGGCACATCGACCACGCCCACGGTCACACCGGATGGTAGCGTTAGGTGGGTGAACCCCAGTTCGATGGTGATCCCGCGCGCCTTTTCCTCGGGCAAGCGGTCGCAGTCGTAGCCGGTAAGCAGTTTGATTAAACTGGTCTTGCCGTGGTCGATGTGACCGGCGGTGCCCATGACCAGACGGCGCGTCATGCCGGATCTCCCGGACGGAACTCCGTCCCGTCGATGCGGTAGGAGCCGGTCAGGCGGCCCGCCAGCGGAGCCAATACCCGGCGCGCTTCCGGCAACGCGGCGCAGGCGAGTTGAATCGCCATCCCACAATCCGGACTGACCTGCTTGGGCACGGGGATCAGGCGCAGCGTCACTCCCGCCTCGTTGAGCAGTTTCTCTGCCCGCAGCACATCATGCACGCTGAAGAAGGTCAACGCGCACAACTCGCCGGTCATGACCGACCGCCCGCGATCTCGGTCACCGCCGCACAAACCCGGTCGACCTCGTCGAGCGTGGTGAAGGCGCCCGGCGACAGACGAACGGTGCCTTGCGGAAACGTGCCGAGGGTGCGGTGCGCGCGCGGCGCACAATGCAGCCCGGCTCGCACGGCGACGCCGCGTTCGTCCAGCCGCGCCGCGAATTCGCTGGGCGCCAACGGACCGACGAACGACAGCGTGGCGGTTGCCGGACCGGGATCGTCACCGAGCAGCCGCAAACCGGGAATCGCGCGCAGCCGTTCGCGCAGGCGTTCGCGCAGCCGCCGCTCATGGGCCGCCACGTCAGCCACGCCGCGTTCGGCCAGATAGCGCACGCCCGCCAACAATCCGGCCAGGCCCAGCGTGTTGGGGGTGCCCGCTTCCAGGCGGTCGGGCAAGAAACCAGGCATGGTTTCCTGGCTCGACAACGAGCCGGTGCCGCCGTGCAACAACGGCGGTACGCGTTCGGCGGCGTCGGCCGAGAGCAGGAGCGCGCCGGTGCCCGTCGGACCGAGCAGCGCCTTGTGCCCGGTCACGCACAAGACATCGATGTTCATGCCGCGTGCGTCGAGGACCAGCGCGCCGGCGGATTGCGCCGCGTCCACCACGAAGGGCACCGCGCGCGACCGGCAGACTTCGCCCAGCCCGGCGAGATCCTGCGCCAGGCCGTGCACGTTCGATGCGTGCAAGGTGACGAACAGATCGACGCGACCGGCCGACAGCGTGGCGGCCAGCGCCGCGGGCGTCACCCGGCCTTGTTCGTCGCCGGGAACCTCCACCAGTTTCACCCCGCGCTGTTCCGCCAGCCAAGCCAGCGGCCGCGCAACCGCATTGTGCTCGAGCGGCCCGTGCGCCACGACCGCGCCGGGGCGCACCAGGCCGAACAAGGCCACGTTGAGCGCCTCGGTTGCGTTCTTGGTGAAGGCGAGCGTTTCGGCGATTCCGCCCAACAGCGCCGCCAGCTCATTGCGCAACTCGAACATCAGCCGCGCGCCGGCTATCGCATGCCGGTGCACGCTGCGGCCCGCGCTGCCGGCCTGGCTGCGCGCAAAGCGGTCGAGCGATTCATAAACGGACGGAGGTTTGGGGTAGCTGGTCGCGGCGTTGTCGAAGTAGAGCTGAGCGTTCTCGTCCATCAACTACGGCTCCACGACGTTGCCCGCCGCCAGGAGGGCGGAGGCGATATCGAACATATTGCCGATGCGGCCGGCCTTGAGCTGCTCCTTGAGGCCGAAATAGTCCAGACAGGTGCCGCAACTGAGCACCTCGACCCCGGCTGCGGCCAACCGGTTGGAGTACTCGATTACCGCTTCGTCATAGCAGGCCAGCTTGACGCCTTCGTTGATGAAAATCAGGTGCGACGGGCGCGGCCGGACATCGCCCAGGGTTTTGAAAAACGCGCGGATCAGCAAGGTGCCGAGCTCGCCGCTCGGCGCGCCAAAGGTCGTGCTGCGGCACAGCACCACCGGCGGCCGAGCCGCTGATTCGCCGATCGCCGCGGCGCAGGCGTCGCCCGGGCGCGCGCGCAACGTGATGCGCCACTGGCCTTCGGCGTGCGACTCGGCGTACTGCAACTGGTGGGAGGCCGCGAATCGTTCGAGGTTTTCGCGGGTCGCCGGGGAATCGGTCAGCAGTTCCACCGCCGGCTCATGCTCATCGAGCAGCGCCTTCTTGGCGCGAACGATGGGTTCCGGGCACGGCAATCCGCGCACGTCGAGTTGGCGAATGCTCATCGCTTGGCCTCCTGGTCGACTTGCAGATAGTGCTCGAGCGGCAAATGCACGATTTTGGGCTTGCGGGTGGTGCGTTTGGTGACGACCAACGGCACATTCAACATCTCATGGCGCACCTGTTCGGAATTGTCGGCTTTGTTGGCGTAGGAAACGCGCAGGCCGATGCGTAGCGTGACCGGCGCCCGCGCGACTTCGCGCGTCACCTCGAAGGGAATAATCATGGGGAACGACGGCGAGGTCATGTCGTATTGTTTTTTTTCGAACACCAGTCCCGGAATCCCGGGGGGCAACACGGATACCGGCACCTTGCCACTCAGGTAGACATACCGCGGATGGTATACAGTCAGTTCGAGATAAACCCGGTCACCCGGCATGACCTCGGGCACATTGGTGCCGTCAGCCAGGTCGCCACGAGGAATGTTGGGCTGCGGGGTCATGGTTTCTTCGCCGGTTTCCTTGTTTTTACCGCAGGCGGCCAGCGCCACGGCCAACACCAAAACGACGATTACCGCGCGCCGCATGATGGATCCTTTCCGGGGTAGGCCAGGGCGAGGAACTGCCGCACAATCCGGCCAGTCGCGCCCCAGATGATCTGGTCTCCCCAATGGTAGTAAGGCACCGCCGCGGTGCGGCCCTCGTAATGGATTTGGGTTTCTTCAAAAATAGCCGGGTCGAGCAGATCGCGTACCGGCACGATGAGCAGATCGTCGATTTCATCCGCGCTGAGCCGAAAATCCCAGGGGTACGGCGCCAGGCCGACAAACGGCGTGACGACGTACTTGGTCGGCGTCCAGATGTCATCGAGCGCACCGAGAATTTGCACCCGGTCCGGCGGAATGCCGATTTCCTCGTGCGTCTCACGCAAAGCGCACTCGCCGAGCGTTTCCCCGTTGTCCAGCCGACCGCCTGGAAAGCTGATCTGCCCCTTGTGATGTTCGACGGTGAGGGAGCGGCGGGTGAACAGCAAGTGGTCATCGCCGTTCACGCACAGGATCGGCACCAGCACTGCCGACGGCTTGAAGTCGGGCAGCGCCAGTTCTATGCGTTCCCGTGTGGCGAGCGTACGGCGAAAGTGGTCAACATCCAACATCGCTCCGCTCCGTCAACGCAACGTCTCCACCGGGGTACGGGCCGGCGGCTCACTGCGCTCGGGCGTGCGGTCTTCCGGGTCCAGATCGTCCGACCCGTCCGGTCCGTCCAGGTCTTCCGGCACTTCGTCTTCAATCTCTTCCGTGCCCGGCGTGCGCCGCGGCGCGACGCGTTCGACCACGATATCGAAGGTGATCCGCGCGGCCAGTCTGCCTTCCACCTCGATCTCGATCGTGTGGCGGCCCAGCCCGTCGCCGGGGCTCATCTGCCAATTGGCGCGGTGGATCCAGTGCTCGCGCACTTTCAGGTCGGTCGGCTTGGTCGCAGTGCGGCGGTCGTTGGTGACCAGGTGGCGTTCTTCCAGGCCGCCCCAGGTGGCCGGAGCTTCCGGCAAGGTGACGCGTTCGATGATTTTCACGAAGGACGCATGCGGCTGCTTCAGACGCAACCGCCAACCGAAATACCGTCCGGCATGGAAGGGCACCTGGCGGGTTTCCACCCAATCGGAATCGAACGGCTCGCCGGTCCAGTAGCCGAACGAAACATACTCGACGAAATCCGCTCGGAACACAGTGGGCAGCGCCGGCGTCGCGGCGGCGGGCGACGAATCGGCCGCTCCCCCCGTGCGAGCCGGGGCGGGCGAAACCTGCTCGGCCTCGTTGGTGGCCCACGACAGAACGCAGGTCACCACCACCGCAAAGGCGATCAACAAGGGCAATACCTGGAACCGTTTCAGCACAAGCCCACCCTTTCACTCCCTTGCCGGAGTGGGTACGAGAATAGCACTTTTCCCGCTGTGCGCCAGCGGGGCGTCCTCCACGAAAAAGAGGGGGCGGGATCACTCCCGGCCCCGCGGTCACTCACTTTTTCGGCGCTTACGCCGGCCGTTCTCCCAGGGCGAACAGTTCGTCCACCGTGACCAGGCGCTGCAGTTCGAAACCGCGGGCGGCAACCGCCTCACGGCCGCCTTCGTTGCGGTCGACCACGGCGACGACGCCGATGACTTGCACCTCGGGCACCTCGGCCAGCACGGCATCGAGTGCGCCAAGGGTGGAACTGCCGGTAGTGGCCACGTCATCAACCACGAGCACGCGCATGCCGGGACGGACCAGCCCTTCCACGCGTTTGCCCGCGCCGTGACCCTTGGCTTCTTTGCGCACCAGCAGAGCGCTGACCGGTTTGCCGTAATCCATGCTGCGCGCGACCGCCGACATGACCACCGGCACCGCGCCCAGCACCATGCCCGCCACCGCGTCGGCCCCGCCCAGGCGGTCGATCAGTTCGAGCAACAGGTCGCCGATGAGCGCCGCTCCGGCCGGGTCGGTCGAGGTGTTGCGCACGTCGATGTAAAAGTTGCTCGTCTTGCCGCTGGCCAGCACGAAACTGCCGGTGCGGAAAGACTTCTCGTGCAACAAACGGAGGAGACGCTCTTTCTTGTCCATTACGCGCTGATCCGGGCGACCTTGGAGCCGGCCTTGATGCGGTTGCGTTCGTCGACGAACACCAGCTTGGGCTCGATGGTCTTGGCTTCGGCGTCGTCCATTCCCACGAACGTGGCGATGATGATCAGGTCGCCGGGTGAGACCAACCGGGCCGCCGCGCCGTTGACACAAACCACCCCGCTGCTGGGTTCGCCGGACAGCGCATAGGTGTCGAAGCGGTTGCCGTTGGTGATGTTCCAGATGGACACCATCTCGTACGGCAGGATGTCGGCCGCTTCGAGCAGGTTTTGGTCGATCGTCACCGAGCCTTCGTAGTGCAGGTCAGCCTGCGTCACGGTGGCCCGGTGGATCTTGGATTTGAGCATGGTCCGTTTCATCTGTCCTTCCCCTCTTACTCAGGAAACGTCAAAACCGTGTTGTCGATCAGCCTGGTCTTGCCGAAACGGACGGCCAAGGCCAGCAGATGCTTGCCGTGGGGGATTTCCTCCGCCGGCGCCAAGTCAGGCAGACGCCGCATTTCCACATAATCGATGTTCGCCAGCGGTTGCCGGCCGATAGTATTGCGCACCAGCGCGAGCACACCCTCGCGCCGCGTTTCACCCCGGCTCACCGCTTCCGCCGCCTGGCGTAAGGACCGCGACAGACAAACCGCCTGATCGCGTTCCGCCGGCGACAGGTACACGTTGCGGCTGCTCATGGCCAGCCCATCTGGCTCGCGGAAGGTCGGGCCCGGAACGATTTCGAGATCAAGATTGAGATCGGCCACCATCCGCGTCACCACCAGCAACTGCTGGTAGTCCTTTTCACCGAACACGGCGAAATGCGGTTTGACGATGGCAAACAGCTTGCAGCACACGGTCGCCACGCCGCCGAAATGCACCGGTCGCGACTGGCCGCACAGTGGCGCCGCCAACTCGGGCACGGCGACCTTGGTCTGGTATCCAGGCGGGTACATCTCGCTGGCATCGGGGAAGAAGATGACGTCGACGCCCACGCTCTCCGCCATGACGCGGTCGCGTTCGAAATCGCGGGGGTAGCGGGTGGGGTTTACGAACAGGCTGACCACCACCACGTCGGCCCGCTGGCGCGCCTGTTTCATCAGGGCCAGATGGCCTTCGTGGAAATAGCCCATCGTCGGCACGAAACCGATTATCAGGCCTGCACGGCGCCACGCATCGGCGGCGGACTGCATCTCCGCCACTTTCGTGATCACCTTCAGCTCACGGCGCGCTTCACCCAAAAACAAAGCCCTCCTGATTCGGCTAGGATCCGGGAGGGCATGCCACTCACGTATCGCGCGTCACGCGCGGCGACGAATCGCCGATGGGCCCGTCCCGGTCCGGCTCAGCCGGATCCAAGCGGAATAAACTGCTTCGTTCCACGCTTGTGCGTGGTCACCTGCTGCACCAGCGCTTCGAAATCGTCGAGGTTATGGACGAAATCGATATCGCTCGTGTTCACCACCAGCAGCGGACTATCGTCGTACGCAAAAAAGAATTTGCTGTACGCGGCCGTCAGCTGCCGGAGATAGTCGCGGTCGAGGTGCTTTTCGTAGTCATGGGCGCGCTTCTTGATGCGGTCCATGAGCACCTCCGGATCGGCCACCAGGTAGATGACCAGATCCGGCTTGACCAGCTCCGCGGCCAGCAGATCGTATATCTGATCATAGAGCCTTAGCTCGTCGTCGTCCAGATTGAGGTAGGCAAAGATTTTGTCCTTGGCAAACACGTAGTCACAGACCGTGCTGCGCGAGAACAGGTCTTGCTGAATCAACTCGCGTTGCTGACGGTAGCGCGAAACAAGAAAGAAGAGCTGAGTCTGGAAAGCGTAGCGCTTGCGATCTTTGTAGAAGCCCCCCAGAAACGGGTTTTCAGCCGCGCGCTCGAAAATGGAACGCGCATTCAACCGGTCCGCGAGCATTCGGACCAGGCTGGTTTTGCCGACCCCGATCGGGCCTTCCACGGCGATGTGACGCGGCTTGTCCAAGGCTCTCCCTAGCTCGTTCTGGCTGCGCCGGCACGCCCGGCACGACACAAACCCCCGCCGGGACCTCCGGCGGGCCAGCTAACATAACAAAGAGGGCGGGCGGGGGCAAGGGGTAGAAACGGCATGAGTCTTGGCCATTTGTTGTCTCTACAACTACCGTTCGCCTTGAGCCTTGAGATCGATGTCCAAAATAGGAATGTGTTTTGGACACCGTTTCAGCATTCGCTCCATTCACTACCGACCGAGCCAATCTCTTCATGAACGCATACCCAATTTGAGGCCTGTTTGTAGCCTATTCAACGCGATTTTTTGAATAGCCACGGCCGTTGTCGCGGTCCGACTTGTTTTGGACAGCATTTTCGCCGTGCCGACAACCTCGTTTTTCAATCTGAAGTCAACCCCTGTAAAATCAAACACTTAGCTTGTCTAAAAGCCGTTTTTAAATTATCTTGGACAGTAGTGGATCGATGTATAATTTACTTTATGCACTTTGCCAAATCGCTGTCTGAGGAAGAATACCATGCGAACGTCGGTCAAATGGGGATGTCTGGTGGTTGAAGGCGTGGCAAGCCGAACGGCGTCCTCATGCGAACGTCGGTCAAATGGGGATGTCTGGTGGTAGTCATGTTGTTTGTCGTCGCGGTGGTCGTTGCGGCGATCGCCCTGCATCCGTATTACGCCATGCCGCCGGAAAGCACGGCCGAACTCGACGCCAGGATGGCCGAGTTCCAAAAAGTGGCGGACGAAATGCAAGCCCGTCCCCCGGCGGACCGGCAATTGTTGGACGCGCTGGCAAATGATCTTTACGACGTCGGCCGTAAGGTAAAAGAAAAGCCGACGACCGATGCCTGTCCGGCATACGATCTCAAGCGGTTGAAAGAACTGACCCCACAAATGATGGTCTTTCTGGCATTTGACGAGCGTCTGCACGCTCTGGCGGATCACGGACCCGTCATTCAGCAGGATTTCGGGATCGAATCCGACCTTCCCAACTTCAGTGGAGTTCGCAATCTGGCCCACTGGGAACTCGCCGCGGCGGTGATAGACATTCAAGAAGACCGCCGCGAAGACGGCCTACGCCGCATCCATGCGGTGATCAACTTGGTCGGCGGCATGATTCAAACGCCGGCCATTCTCTATGCCATGATTGGCGTGGCCCTGGAGGAATCGGTCCATCAGGCCGTGGTTTATCTGCTGCCACAACTGACGCGGACGGAGTGCGCGCAGATCAAGGAATGGCTGGCCAGTCTGCCCGACTATCGGCCATCATACCTAGCGGCGGTCAAGTCCGAATTCGCGATGCAGATGGCGGTGATTGAACAGTTGCGCCAGAGACCGGCCAAAAAGTCGGCCGAGTTGCTGAGCATGGCCTATGTGGTCACCAACTCGCCAAAATCGGACCTCGTGGATTTGGTTGCCAAAAACCTCTCCTCCAACAAAACACTCGGCGGTGCATTGGTCTGGCTCGCACGGAACACGGGCTACTTCCGGCGAGAGAAATACATGATGGCCAGCATCGGCTCCCGCGTGGTGAGCGCATCGGAAGCCTGGATGAACGGACCGTCGGGAGCGCCGTTCGACGACACAGCAATCCGGAAGGAAATCATGTGCAGCCCGACCGCAATGATCGCCGTGCCAAACTGGGGTAACCTTGCTAGAAAGTGCATGGAAGCGATGCAGCACCGGGCAGCGGTAGTCGGCGCGCTGGAAAACGTCGCGGGAGGCAAAAAGACCTTTGAGCTCTCATATGGCTCTGACGGTCGCCTCACCGTGGCACCGACCCACGGCTGCATCGTGAAGAACAAGACGCCAATGGCGGCGAGCAATAATTAGCCACTCCTCGTTTTTCGCCTCCGTTTGGAAGCGCCGATCCAGTCTGGTACAATACCGCCGCTTTTGCAGGAGGTCCGCCATGAGCCCGATTCGTGCTTTGTCGCTGCTGCTGGCTTTACTTGCGCTTCTGACCTTCGCCGCTTGTGAAAACAACGACGACAACAATACCACCGCGTCCGACGACGATGCGGTGTCCGACGACGACCAGATCGACGACGATGCCGATGACGACGGCGATGACGATAACGACGATGACACGGCCGATGATGACGTTATCGACGACGACACGATCGACGATGACACCATTGACGATGACACCATCGACGACGATACCGCCGATGACGACACAACGGATGACGACACGTTGGATGACGACACATGGACGCCGCCGGAAGTCGACGACACGGCGCGCGCCAACGGCTTCAAGATGTTCTACAAAGAACGCGTCAGCCGTTTGTTGCTGTCGTGGAACCTATTCGGCCTGGCGGGCGACGCGGCCTTCGGCACGAACATCCACAAGCACTACATCGCCAAAGAAGGCAATGAGTACGAAGTGATCGCCGGCGAAACCGACAACAACACCATCGGCTTCTCGGTGTTCAGCACCTACCATGCCTGGCAGAACCTCGGCGGGCGCGATACCGAACTGTCGTTGATCCGCATGTTCGAAGGCCTGGTTTTTTACGAGGCCGTCACCGGCCATTCCGGCCTGACCTCGCGCGAGCAACTGCCCGGCTGGACCCGCGTGATGGACGGCGTGAACGGCACCGTCACGCGCTACCGCGACAATGTTGTTTTCACCCCGCCGGTCGTCTACTCCTCCGAACTGGAAGGCGAGATTCTCGACACCTTCTATGATGGCGTAGTCGTCACCTACCGCGAGGATCCGGGCGAGTACTACTGGAACTTCAAGCCGGCCAACGAATTGACCGACTTCGCAATTACCTACGTCTTTTCCGAACCGCCTTACTTCTTCCGCAATTCCGACTGCTGCTCGTCATGGATGGTGACCAAGAAAGGCCCATGGATCGGCGCCTACTGGGGCAACCACAATAGCCGCGACAATTTCCCCGACATGTCGATGGGCTTCCTGGCGGCAATGGATGCGGCGGACGACATGAGCCTTCCCGCTGACGTGCGCGAAGCAGCGCAACATGCGGTAGAAGCCGGCCACGCCGTCGGCGACCGCATTGTGGCGGATTCGAACGTGCAGATGACCGTGGTCGAAGGCCCCGACTACGAAAACATTATTCCGGGCGGCCAGATCCGGCCCGACGGCACCACCGAATGGCAGGATCTGGGCAGCCTTGCCGTCTGCCTCGAATGCTATCTGGCGCAGGCACTGAGCTCCGCCGGCCTTGATCTGCCGGTCGGTGACACGCCGATGCCGGGCTCGATCGAGGAAAGCGCGATCCGTGAGCTCTTCCGGCTGATCGGCATCACCCCGCCGCCGGTGCCGGACAAGATCTGCCATTCGATCGACGACTCTATGCTCGGCATGACCTGGACCGACTTGATGGAAGCGGAAATCTTCGGCCAGCCGTGGTACGAAGTGGCGTTCATGATCGGCGAACTTTTTCCCGATCTGTTCCCCTCGTTGCTCGGCTCAACCGCGGACGACTTCAAAGAGATGGAAATGGGCGCCATGGCGCTGTGCTACTACGCCGAAATCACCGGCAAAGATGATTTGCTCCGCGTGTCGCGCAAGACGCTGAAAAACCTGGTCGACCTGCACCGCATTCTTGCCACGCTGGTCTATAGCGTCGCCAATAGTCCCTACCGGACTGGTGACCAGGCCATGTACGACGAATTGCTGAAGAATGCGACTGACGAGTTCTACTGGGCGGCTTTCATGGCCTCGATGTACGACATCAAGACCGAAGTGGCTGACTTCGCCAATTTCGAGAAAGGCCTGAACCGGGCCGCCTATCAGGAATCGATTCTCGCCCTCGGCGACACGTCTCCCTGGACGTTGAAGACCGACGAGGAAATTCTGGCCGCAGTGGAAAACGCGCTGGCCAACGAAGACGAATGGCTCGTCCAGCGCTACCGCGACCGTTTCGGCACCACACCGCCGGTGCGCCGTGCCGGCGACGCCTACGAGGCGATCGGTCCGGACGACCAGTGGCACCCGGCCGAGAATCCACATCACCAGGGTTACAGTGCCGGCGAACTGCTGTGGGAAATGGCGCTGTGCACCAACGCGCCGTGGGCGGCCTCGTGCGATTGGGCCGCGCTCGGCTGCGAGCGGCCCGACCTCAACGGCTCCGGAACGGTGGACCAGACCGACCGCGACGCCTTCGACGCGGCCTACGCCACTTACAGCGGTCAGGCCTGCAATGACGGCAACTCCTGGTGCGAAGGGGCCGACCTCGACCACAGCGGCGCGGCCGACCAGAGCGACGTCACTTTCATCGAGGCGGCGATGGGCTGCACCACCGCGGTCCAACTCGGCGCCGACTGAGCGATTACGGAACCAACGCGCGGCGCGCCGGCTTCGGCTGACGCGCCGCGTCCCTTGCCAAAACTCCCGCCACTCGGTACAAACAGACCAACGGAATCCCTGGCAGTATCCTCCAGTCGAGGCAGATGGTGGCAAATCGCCTGAATCTCGAAATCAAAGTGGGCCTCTTTTTTGTGACCTGCTTTGTGCTTATTGCCTTTATCAGCCTGCGACTGGGCAACTACGAACTCGGCGAATCGGCGGGCTATCAGCTCAGCGCCGTATTCAAATCGGTCGCCGGCGTCAACAACGAAACCCCGGTCCTGATGGCGGGCTTGCGCATCGGCCAGGTGACCGAGATGAAGCTCGAAGGCGGCCAGGCGCGCGTGTTCTTCAAGATCCGCCAGGGTGCTAAGATCCCCGATGACAGCTCGATCGCCATTCAGACCATGGGCTTTCTCGGCGCGAAGTATCTCGAGATATCGCCAGGCAAGAACAAGAAGTACCTGAAGGCCGGCGACCAGTTTTCCAACATCGCGCTGGCCAGCGAGTTGTCCGACCTCTCCGGCCAGGCAGGCGACATCGCCGCCGACGTGAAGGCGATTACCGCCAACTTACGTCGCGTCTTCGGCGAGGAAGAAGGCGAAGCCGGGCTGCGCCAGGTGTTCGACAACTTGCAAATCATCACCGAGCGGCTGGCCCAAGCGCTGTCGGAAAACCAGGCGCGCATGAACGCCATCGCCGCCAACATGGAGAAGATGTCCGAACAGGTGGCGGCGATGAGCGCCGAGAACCGCGACTCCATCCGTCAGTCTATTGCCGCGATGCCGGCCATCGTCGAAAACCTGCAGCGCATTACCACCAACCTAGCCAACTTCACGTCGAACAACTCCGAACAGCTCGGCCGCGCCATCGAGGGCCTGGCGCAATCGACCGAGCAGATGCGCGAGGCGATGCAGCACGTCGCCTCGATCACGCGCAAGATCGACGAGGGCCAGGGCACGGTCGGCCAGTTGGTCAACAACCCGCAGCCGATGGAAGACCTGACCGAAACCATCTCGTCGCTCAACGACCTGGTCGGCCGTATCCGCCGCCTGCAGACACACGTGGAGTACCGCGGCGAATACGACATTAACGCGGAAGACTTGCGCAGCTATCTGACCTTGCGCCTGCAACCGCGCGAAGACGTGTGGTACGCCCTGACCGTCATCGACGACCCGATCGGTCGTCTGACCACGACCACCAAACACACCTGGACCACCTACGACGTCGGCACCGACAACGAACACACCGAAGAGGTGATCGAACGCGAGCAGGTGCGCAACGACTCGCTCAAGCTTTCGCTGCAAGTGGCCAAACGCTGGCACTGGATGGTGTTCCGCGGCGGCATCATCGAATCGACCGGCGGCGCGGGTCTCGACGCTATGTTTTTTGACGATCACATGCGGCTATCGGTCGAGGCGTTCGATTTCGGCGATGCAAACAACCCGCGGTTGAAGGCAAACATGGATTTCCTTTTCCTCGACCACTTCTTCGTCACCTTCGGCGCGGATGACATCATTCATCAGGACGTGCTCCATGGAGACATGGATGTGCCGCTCTTCGTCGGCGCCGGCCTCTACTTCCGCGACGACGACCTGACCGCCCTCTTCTCCCGCATCCCGTCGTCTGCGTTTTAGCTCAAGCCCTCCGCCCGAAGATCGACTCGCGCACCGAGCCGAGCACGAATTTCGCCATGCGCCATTGCGCGCCGCGGTCGGCACGGCGGTGGGCGGCGATGCGTTCGCGGATGCCTTCGACCGGCGAATCGGGCGAGACGTAGAACTTGGCTTGGAAACAATCGTCGTCGGCCGCGATCACGCCCTGGTCGACGGCAATCTGGCGTAGCGGCGTCTCTGGCTGCACGCGGAAACCGACGCCGGTGATGGTCATGATCGGCTTGATCTCGCGCGCGAGTTCCAACGTATGCTGGACCGTGTCGAGTGTTTCACCCGGCGCGCCGAACATCAGCCCGAGCATGCAACCCATCTTGGCTTCGTGGAGCAGGCGCGCCGCGCTCACGACGTCGGCCGAGCGGTAATGCGGCTGGTTGCGTTCGAGCACGCTGTCGGCCAGCGTCGAACCGAACAGCATCGGCGCGCTACAACCAGCGCGGCACATCAGGCGCGCCATTTCCGCGTCAAACTCGCCCGGTTCGATGATGCAACCGAAGAATAGACCGAGCTTGGCCTCGATTAGCCGGGCCATCAGTTCCTTGCCGTAGTCGAGCGGACGGTTGATGCCCGAATTGACCAACCACAGCGACCGCGCTTTGTGCCGCGATTTCAGCTCGGCGATTTCGGCAACCACCTGACGCACCTCCCGCAGCACGTAGTCGCGGCCAAAAGAGCGGTGCGCATCGCAGAACGAGCAGCCGTGCGGGCAGCCGCTGTGCGTAACCACCCCGCAGTCGTAGTAGCCCTTGCGGTAGGCCTTCAACGAGATCCACTCATGGCCGCCCCATTTCATGCCGTGGTAGCCGCGGATCGTGTATGGGTTTCGGTGCACGCCGCCGGCGTTTTCATACACCAGCCCCGGCACGGTCAGGTCGGGCGCGCCGTGACGCAACGAATTGACGAACTGCACGATCGGCTCCACATCGTCGCCAGCGTACGCGTAGTCGGCGCCGAGCAGGGCGCGAATCTGCACCGGGAATGTCGTGACCGCCGTTCCCCCGAGCAACAACGGGGCCTTGGTGTGCTGTTTGACCAGCGTCGCCAACGGCACGATCTCGTCGAGCGGGCGGTCCAGCTCCGCCATCATCTGGTTGTCGACGTTGCGAATCGAAAAACACACCAGTTCCGGAGAGGTTTCAGCCAGCGCCGCGGCCAGCCGCTTCGCCGGCTCCTTCTCGTGCATTAAATCGACGAAAGTGACCTGGTGGCCGGCCTGTCGCAACCGGTGGGCCACCAATAGTGCGCCGATGGGCGCCGGACAAAGCATTCTATTACGGTTGGTATAGACGACCATGATCCGCATGAAATCGGCTCCTTGGCCATGGTACGCCGCCAGATTCGGGTGCCGCCAAGGCAAAGTCAACACGCCTGCCGACGGCCCTGGACCCTGCCCCCCGGTCCCTGCTAGTATTTGGCCGCCGGTGGATACCGGGGTTTTGTCTGTTTCAATCCGAGGCACGAATTCGCATGGCAAAGAAGACCAATCCTGAGGACAAGTCCAACGTCGCGCCGACCAAAGGTGGCGCGACGAACACCGAAAAGCCCGTCGAAAAAAAGGAACGCAAACGCGTCATCGCCGGGACCGTCGAAACACCGAGCATCATCGTTCCGTTGATGATTTGGGGCGCCCTGTTTGTCGTTTGCTACACCCTGGCCGCCGTCGACCACAAGCTGTTTGGACGGGAGTTCGACGGAGTGCTGATGTTGATCGCGGGACTGGCAACGGTCGTGTTTGCGGTCGTGGTGCCCGTCTATCGCAACCGACGCCTGCTCACCAAGCCCTTTGCCAAAGGGTTGGTGTTCGGCCTGGCCGTGTTGACGCTCTTGGTCGGCGTGTACGCGGTGTGGGCGGGCGCCAACTTCGGCCGTCCCCTGGCTCGCGGCGAGGTGCGGCCGGGTGAAAAGATCGAATTTACCGTCCCGGGCTCCTACTACCGCCTGTTTGTGCGCGGCTTCTTCCCGCCTCCCCAACCGGAAGCGACTCCCGAACCCGCCCTGCCCGGAAAGCCAACCCCAACACCCAGCCGCAAGCCGGCCACCTTCAAGCTCACCGGCAATTACTCCGTGCGGATTTCGGCGGCACAGACCAACGAAGTGGTAAAAGACTACACTGGCACCTTTGAAGACCGGCAGACGTACCGTCGCGTGTCGAAGCGCGGTCGTGACTACGTGCACGTGCTGAAAACGACCGAACTGAACGACTTGTTGTTGCCGCGGCCCGGCGCCTACCAGATTTCGGTGCTGACCCTGGATCAGAAACTCGAACAGAAAATCGAATACGCGATCTACCAGAAACGGCAGTTCGCGACGCCGGTCTTCCTGCTCGGCTTGATCGCGGCGTTCCTGCTCGGACTGATCGACCACCTGGCGCGGCCGTTGCGCGTCGGCACTTACTTTGCGGTCTATTCCGGCCTGACCTATGGCTTCGGCGGGTACCTGTTGATGACCGCGAATCCCATCAACCCTTTCAGCACGTTGGCGGTCGCAATCCTCGTCGGCTTCGTCATGGGCGGTTCGATGGCCTACGCCATCTTCACGCTCGCCGGCAAGGCGTATGACTCCATCGCGCGAAAATACAGGTTGTCGCTCGGTTGAGCGGCGAAGGAGGCACTCCGATGGAAAATCTGTTTCAAATTGTGGACCAACGGCTCGATGGTTTCATCGAGCAGCTCAAAACCCTCCTGGCGATGCCGAGCATCAGCGCCGATCCGGAAAAGAAACAGGCGACCGCCGATACGGCGCAGTGGCTGGCCGATCACCTGAAATCGATCGGCTTCCCCAAGGTCGAAATCTTCCCGACCGAAGGGCACCCGATTCTGTTCGCGCACTACCCCGGCCCGGCCGGCGCGCCGACCCTGTTGATCTACGGCCATTACGACGTGCAACCGGTCGATCCGCTCAACGAGTGGACCACCCCGCCGTTCCAGGCCGACATCCGCGACGGCAAGATCTACGCCCGCGGCGCGGCCGACGACAAAGGCCAGCTCTTCGCGCACATCAAAGCAATCGATGTCATGCTGCGGGAAACCGGGGCGCTGCCGGTGTCGGTTAAATTGCTGCTGGAAGGCGAAGAAGAAATCGGCAGCGACGCATTGGGCAAGTGGCTGCCGAGCCACGTGGAATTGCTCCGGAGCGATGTGCTGCTCATCTCCGACGGCGGCATGATCGCCAAAGGCCAGCCGTCGATCGACTACGGTCTGCGCGGCTTGGTCTACATGCAGGTCGAGGTCGAGGCGGCCAAGACCGATCTGCACTCGGGCAGCTTCGGCGGCGCGATCGCCAACCCGATCAACGTGCTGGCCGACATTCTCTCGTCGATGAAAGACAAACAGAACCGGGTCAAGATCAAGGGATTCTACGACGATGTGCTGCCGATCACGCCGGAGGAAAAGGAGAACTTCGCCAAGCTGCCGCACAGCGACCGCGCGTTCCTCAAAGAGACCGGCGCGCCGAAGCTGTTCGGCGAAAAAGGCTACAGCACGCTTGAGCGCAAGAGCGCCCGGCCGACGCTCGACGCCAACGGCTTCTGGGGCGGCTTCATGGGCCAGGGCGCCAAGACCGTGCTGCCCGCGCGGGCCGGCATGAAGGTCAGCATGCGCCTGGTGCCGAACCAGGATCCGAAAAAGATCGCCGACGCCTTTCGCGCGCACGTGGAAAAGGTGGCGCCCAAGGCGGTGCGGGTGAAGGTCAGCGAGTTCCAGGGCGGCCTGCCGTTCATCTGCCCGCTTACCGAACCGGCATTGCAGAAGGCGGCCAAGGCGCTGGAAATCGTCTTCGGCAAGGAGTGCCTCTTCGGTCGCGAAGGCGGCTCGATTCCCATCGTCGCCGACTTCTCCGCGTTGCTGAAGGTGCCGGTCGTGTTGATGGGCTTCGGTCTGCCGAACGAAAACGCGCACGCGCCGAACGAGAATTTCGATCTGGACAACTTCCGCAAAGGCATCAAGGCCAGCATTGCCTACATGCATCTGCTGGCGCAAAAATAGCGCGACATTCTCCGTCGAACATCCGGGGCGGGCCGATGGGCTCGCCCTTTCCTTTTCGACTTCAGGTCGCCAGGCCGGTGAGCAGTAGTTCCAAGCCGCTGGCGCGCGCGGCGACATCCTGGTGCACGCCGATACGCGGCAACGCGTGCAGGTCGATCGGCGGGTCGGCAAAACCGGAGGTGGTGGTCAACGCGCAGGTGAAGCCGCAAGCCTTGGCCAGCCGCCGCACGCCTTCGTCGTGGTTGCCGTTGGGGTAGCAAAGGCTCGTCGCGGGCTTGCCGATTTGCTCGGCGATCGTGCGGCGGCTCTCTTCGAGTTCAACCTTGCCCATCGCCAAGTCTATCTCGGTCAGCATCACGTGCGTGGCGGTGTGACTTCCGACCTCAAACACGTCGCCGGCCATGCGGCGCAACTCATCCCAATCGACCAACTCGCGGTCGGTGCGCGGCTTGAACGCGGCCAGTTCCACCAGCTTGTCGATGGTGACTTCGCGCCGCTCCGGCGGCTGCTCTTTGCAGGCCGCCAACACCGCCGCGATGAACGCCGGCCGCGACAGGCGCTGCGCCAACAGACTGGCGACAAAGAAGGTCTCGCCCATCGGCTTCACCGCCAGCACGCAATCGGCCGTATGCCAGATCTCCGCGGCGGCTTCGGCGGCCCGCGAGAACCAGAAGCGCTCGCGCGAACCGACCAGCGCCGTCGGCACAAAAACCGTGGCCGGCAGTCCAGCGCGTTTGAGCAGCGGATAGGCCGTCTGGTAGGTGTCGAGCCAGCCGTCGTCGAAAGTCAGCACCACCGTGCCGCGTGGAGTCTCCTCGCCGGTCAGCCGTTGCCGGACCAATGTGTCGAGCGGCACGACGTGGTACCGGCGACCGAGCAGTTCGAGATGTGCGGCGAACGCCTCGCGGGAAACGGCCATGCCCGGCTCAAGTGTGTCGATATCATAGAGGGCCGGGTCGATCACGCGGTGATAGGCGAGAATCGCCGCCCGCCCGCCGAACACCCGGTTCACCAGCGGCGCGATTCGCAGGCCGCCGATCGCCCCCGCCGCGGCGCGCCGCATGATGCGTTTCATACCCACCGGTCCGCCTTTCTGCGGCCCAGCGCCGCGCGCACCACCCGGTCGATGGTGTCGATGTCCGCCCGGGTCAGGCTGTCGACCAGCGGCAACGCGATCAGGCTTGCGGCCAGGCGCTCCGCGCCGGTGAACGGCGCCCCGCGCAGATCGAGGTCGGCTTCGATGCCTGGAATCTGATGGACCGGCGCAGGGTACATCGCGGTCGCGCCGATGCCGGCCGCCTGCAACGCCGCCGTCAGTTCGTCACGCCGCTCGGGTTCCGGCACCAACACCGGCCGGCGCAACCACGCCGGCACCGCGCCGCTGCGGGCGCGCGGTAGAGCCAGCGCATGGTGTTCGCCGAGCACGCGGTCGATCATTTCGGCCAGTTGCCCGCGCCGCTGGTTGAGTCGGTCCAGCCGCTCCAGTACCCGCGTCGCCAGCGCCGCGCGCGCCGGCCCCATCGCCGGAGTGGGGAACTGCGGTTCGTAGACCGTGCGGCCGACGTGCACGCCCGGCAGGTTTTCCGCCAGGCCGAAGAAGGTCGGCGACATTAGCGTACTCATCGCCGCGCCTTTGCCCGCCACGCGCCAGGCCTCGGGCGCGGGCTCGCTGCGGAACTGATCGGCCACCGTCGCCAGCGCGCTAGCCAACTCGCTGTCGCGCACCAGCGCGGCCCCGCCGCCGAGCGCGGTGATGTTCTTGCCG
>CAZEDX010000012.1:30350-83618 GCA_964511015.1 uncultured bacterium
AAGCTGCAGATGCCGGCCTGTCCAAAGCCGCCGACCGCGTCGCCGCGCAATGACGCGCCAAGCGCCTGGGCGGCGTCGTCGATGAGAAAGGCATCGTGCGCTTCGGCCAGCCCTTGCAGACGCGGCAGATCCCCCGGCAGGCCAAACAGATTGGGCGAGACGACGGCCAGCACGTCCGACCAATCCAGGCGCGCCAACCGTTCGAGATCGTAATCGATCGTGCCCGGCACCATTTCGCCCGGCAGCACGCGCAGCCCGGCGCGCACCACCGCCGCCGGCACCGACCAGCAGGTGTAACCCGGCACCACCACCCGCCGCCGCTCGCGCAACCGCTGCATCGCCGTCAGCAGCGCCGCCAACGCCGCGCGGCCTGAGCCGAACAGGAACACGTCGGCACTGGGCACCCGGTTCTGCAGCGCGGCGGCCAGTTCGCTTTCGGCGGCCGGGCCGGCACGCAACGCCGCGAGCAGTTCGCGACTTTGCAGCGTCGTGCCGACCGGCGGAAGCTTGCGCATGGTCACCTCACGGCAGATCGCGGGCGAGCCGCGGACCGATCCAGTGCGTCAGGAACAACGGCAACCGCCGCCACACGCGGATGGCCAGCGCGAACTTCGGGTTGTTGGGATTCAGGCCGGGCATCTCGGTTCGGGTGAGCAGATGATACTGCCAGTACAAAGGCTCGATCTCGACGCCCCAGTACTTCTTGAACTGCTGGCTGCCGGTGTCCTTGGTCGACCGGCCGAAGTCGACGCGCTTCATGCCGCGCGCCAGGGCGTCGCGCAATGCCGCCCAGTTCATCGCCGGGACGGGCGCATACTGGTTGCCCTTGCGGGTGCTGGCCGACCAGATGAAATGACAGGTGTCGCGGAAGTCGATCACCAGCTTTGCGCCGATCGGCCGGCCGCCGTGGCGGCTGACGTAGAAACGCGCGTCGTCGCCGAACGCCTCGCGCACGGCGGCGAACCAGCGGCGCGGCAGCACCGGCGTGCCGTGGTCGCGCTGATTCATCGAAAAGACGTAATAGAACTCGTCGAGGAGTTGCACACCGGTTTCGATTCTCACGCCGTTCTTCTCGGCCTTGCGCACCTTGTTGCGCACGTTCTGGTGCAGCTTCTTGGTCCAGAGTGTTTCTTCGTCGGGCGGCAGTAACAGAATGCTGGTGACCTTGAAGTCGTTGGTCGGCAGTGCCTGCGCCGCCGGCACGCCTTGCCGGTGCCGGAACTCCACATACGCGCAATCGCTTTCACGGCCGATCCGTTCCGCCTCGGCCAGCAATGCGGCGGCGGCCTCGTCGTTCGCCGCGGCAACGCCGCCGTAGTTGAGAAACGGCAGGCTGACCGCCATGGTGCCGAAGAAGCGAGTGCGCAACACGAACAGCGGCAGCACACCCTGCACGCCGGCGTCGTCCTCGGCCAGCAAATAGGCCGGGGTGTGGCCGAATACGCCGGCGATCACGTCGCGCCACGGTAGGCGGTGAAACACCGTCGCGGCCGGGCAACGGCGAACGAATTCTTCCCAGGCGGCGGTATCATTGGTGGTGAATTCGCGGACGCGCATCAGTCTTCCTCCACCTCGTCGATCATCGGCAGTTCCACCGCGTGGAACAACGCGAAGCGTTCCAGGCACGAGGTGAGCATAACCAGAAGGAATAGGTGCGGGTAGTAGCTTACCGACAAGAACGCACCCGACACCATCCAGGCGATCAGGCTGGCCACAACTGCGGCGCGCACGCCGTGGTAGAACTTGTCGGCTATCGGATCGGCCAGCATGACCAGCCGCTGGCGCCAAACCATGTAAGCCAGGGAAACCACCAGACCGAGCAAGGTGACCACCCCCGCCAGACCGAGTTCCCCAAGTGTCTGCACGTAGACGCTATGCGCCTCGCGCCAGTTCGCGGCGATGGCGTCGGCGGGCTTGTACTCGCGGCCGTAGGCTTCGGAAAACACGCCCGCGCCGACGCCGAAGAACGGGTGGTCGGCAAACATATGCACGCCGGCGCGCCAGGCGTCGAGGCGTCCGCGCGCGCTCTCGTCCTGCTCGTAGTCCTTGATGCTGGTCATGCGCTCGACGAAATCAGCCGGCGCCAGGGCCAGGAACAGAATCGAAGCAACGGTCAGACCGACCAGCGCCAGGAACACGCCGAGCATGTATTTTTTCGTCCGGACGGTCCAGATCAAGTACAGCGTCAGCAGCAGCGCGATCAGGCCGAGCGCGCCACCGCGTGAGTAGGTGCAACCGACGGCCAACATGCCGACCATGATTGCGTAGAGCAGCAGCATCTTCGAGAAGCGGCGCCTGGCGTGCGCGTACAGCGTAATCGCCCACGGCAAAATCACGTTCTGTGCCAGCGCAAAGTCGTTGCCGTCGCCTAGGAAGCCGCCGATCATGCCGCCCGAGCCGCCGTTGTCGACCCGCGTCCAGGGCTGCGTGAAAAAGCGGATGACCAACGCCGTCGACAGCCCGCCCATGATCAGCACCAGCGAGTACATGAAACTGCGCAGCCGCGGAAGAGTGTCGATTAGGTGCACGATGAGGTACGACATGAACACTGTGCGCGCCACTTCGGTCATCTTGTCCATCGACGCGCTACGGTAGTAGCTGCCCGGAATCGACAATATGATCGCGCCGAGGAACAGCACCATGAAGATCATCGACGGGGTTAGAATCGGTTTCACCTGGCGATAGACGATGACCTGCAACGCGAAAGCCCCGGTAAGCAAAGCCACACCAAGCAGGGTCAGGCGCAGTGGCTCGAGCGCCGGCACCAGGTCACCGGGCCGCACGTACAACAGCGCGAGGTACAGCACCACGCCGTAGAACGGTTTGGACAGAATTGCCGCCATCATCGCAATACCGATGAAGCCGACCAGCACGAAGAGCGGATCGACCAACAGCAGCAGGCCGCCCAACACGACCATCGCGCCGAAAAGGAACACGAACGGCGCGGCCGAACCCAACCGGCGCCAGACGAACAGAACCAGGTTCGGCTCGTTCATCCGCTCTTCCTCAACACCAGCCGCGCGATCAACCGCCGCTCATGGGCGTTCAGCGCGCCGCACAGCCAGGCCCCGGCGATGTACGCGGCGGCGCCGCCAGCGACGGCCAGGCCGAGGTTGATCTCGCGCAGCCACCACGCGGCCAGGCCGAGCAACGCGGCCGCCGGCAAGGCGCGCCACGGAATCGCCCGGCGCAGCAAGCCGCGCAACCAGTGGCGGGTCACCATCAGAAAGTAGACCAGCAGGGTCGACTCACTGATTACGGTGGACGCAGCCGCACCCATGATCTGATAGCGCGGAATGAGGATCAGGTTGGCGACCACGTTCGCGAACATGGCCAGCACATTGCCGAGCAGCACGGTCTTCAGGCGGTTTGCGGCGGTCAGCGACCAACCGAAGGTCATGGTGCCGAACCACAACCACAAGAAGCCGCCGAGCAGCGCCACCACTCGCCCGCCGGCGGCGTACTTGGCGCCGTAAAAAAGCACCACGAAATCGCCGCCGACCAGCGCGCAGCCCACCGCCGCCGGCAGCGCCGCCAGCAGGTAGATGCGGAACGCGTTGCCCAGCGTGTCGCGCCACGCGTCGCCGCCCTGCCCCATGCCTTGCGCCAGGGCCGGGTACAGCGCGCGGGTCGCCAGAATCGGCAGCGCAAGCAGAATTTCGAAGAAGGCGTAGCCCGCGCGGTACAGGCCGGTCGGCTCCTCGCCGGCCAGGCGTTCGAGCAGCACCATGTCGACGCGGAAGGCCAGCATCCAGACCAGGCCGATCAGCATAAACGGCGCCGCTTCGCGCGCCAGCGGCAGCCACTGCGACGCCACCGGGCGCAGCGTCACCTCGCGGGCCACGCGGCCGACCAGCACTACGGCGAAGGCCGCGGTCAACCAGCCGCCGGCAACGTAGGCGAGCATGACGCCGGTCAAACCGAATTTCAGCAGCATGGCGCCGCCGACCATCGTCAGCAGCAGCAGCGACTTGACCAGCGTCACCAACGACGAGAGCACCATGCGTTGGTAGCCGTCGAACAGGGCGATGCCCGCGGTTTCGACCGCCTCGGCCGGCACGGTCAACGCCGCCAGCGCGACGGCGAGAAACGCCCGCTGGTCGTAGCCCATCACCACCGCCAGCGCCACCATCGCGCCGCCGGCGACCAGCCCGAACAGGAACTTGAGACCGAGCACGGTGCCGAATTCGCGCCCGCCGTGCGCAGGGTCGGCGGCGACTTTGCGGGTGAGCAGCGGGTTCAGTCCGAAGTTGGCGAGCACGCCGAAAATGCCGGCCAGCGCCATCGCCAGGCCGAAGCGGCCGAAGTCATCGACGCTGAGCGGCCGCGCGATGAGGATCGCCACGGCAAAGGACAACACACGCCGCACTGCCTCGGCCACGACCAGCACGAGGCTATTGGCGGTCAGGCGTCCGCCGCTCACACGTACCTCGCGTATAGTTCCTCGTAACGCGCGACCATCTTCTCGACCGAGAACTGGGCGCGCCACAACTTCCTTCCGGCCTCGCCATACCGCTCACGCAAGGCTCGGTCGGCCAGCACGCGCCCAAGCGCGTCGGCGAACTGCTCGAGCGAACGCGGCGGCACGAGCAGGCCGGTCTCCTCGTGCACCAACGCCCGGTAGACATCGCCCGTGTTCGTGGCGACGACCGGCCGCCCCGCGCTCATGGCCTCGAGCTGGCTCATCGGCAAGCCTTCCCAGTCGGACGACAAGACAAACACGTCTGCCAGGCGATGCAGGCGCAGCGAATCCATCCGCCAACCGGCCAGCCGGAAGCGGTCGCGCATCCGGGTCTGATCGACCAGCGCTTCGAGCTTCGAGCGTTCGCTGCCGTCGCCCGCCACCAGGTAATCGGCGTCGATACCCTGTGCGCGCAGCCGGGCCGCGGCTTCGATCAACAAGCCGATATTTTTCTGCGGCTCCAGCCGGGCGGCGGTGAACACCACCGGCCGGTCGGCCGACAACTGGAATTCGGCGCGCAACGCGGCGAGTTCGTCGTCGCTCAAGTGCGGCACCTCTTCCACCCCGTTGTGGATGACGCAAATCTTCTTTTCCGGCCAGTGCAGGTGTTTGACCAGATCCTGCTTGTTCTGATCGCTGACGCTGACCAGCTCATCGGCCAGATGAGCCATCACGTATTCGCTAGCCACCACCGAAAAGCGCTCTGGGTATGCCCGACTATGGTCGGTGATGATCACGCCCGCGCCGACAATCCGCCCGGCGATCGTGCCGGTGAACATCGGCCCGCTGTTGTGACCGTGCATGATGCGGATATCGCGCTCACGCAACAGCCCGGCCAATCGGAACGGTAGAACCAGATCCTTGCCCTCACGCTTGTTGAGCGCGATGACCTCGAAACCATCCGCCTCGAGTTCGGGCGCGAACTGGCCCTTGTCGGTCAGACAAATCACCAACGGTCGCCACGCCGACGACAAGCGCCGGCAAAGATGCATCGCCACCCGTTCCATGCCGCCCACGGCCAGATTGTGAACCACCTGTGCAACACCGACAGCCGCCAAATCCAACCCCTTTGGATCTTCAGAAACACGCTAACATAGCGCAGGACCGTCACCAGCAAAAGTGTTGATCGGCGGCCCGGAGCGCTGACTTGACCAGATATGTGCTATTGGTGCGAAAAATTCAACATTGGTACATGTCGAATTAAGCTTGACATACCTATACTTGGAACTGTAAACTTCAACCAAGTTCTACTATTTGCCATCGATCCGTCTGTGTTGGCGTGCGTTTCGGTTGGCGCGCGAAAAACAGCGGGGCCGTGAAGGAGAGGAAGATGAAGGATCCACGCAACTGGTCGTGGGTGGTCGTGTTGGCAGCCATTGCGTTGGGCCTGGCGCTGACCACCATATCTTGCAGCGGCGACGACGATGACGACGACGAAGACGACGCCGTCAGTTACGGTTCGGACATCGAAGGCGTCTACAGTGTGCGCATCACCACGGTGGCCGATTCGTGCGATGAGGAAGCCGTCGGCGAATACGACGACTGGATTCTAGAAATCGAGCAGGGCGAAGACCTGGGGACCGCCACGGTTTATCGCCAACAGACCGGCGCCGGGGCGGAACAGGAAGAATTCTTCAAAGGCAAGGTCTACGGCAACACGGTGGTGCTGCTCGAGACCGAAGAAACCAAGATCGGCGATTCGAGCTGCATGCAGGTCAAACTGCGCAACTACCGTCTGACCGTCGGCGATCCGTCGACGGCCGATGTCACCGGCCAGCTCTACGACGACACGTTCTATCTCGGCGGCTGTGACAGCTCGGTGCAGGATTGCGAGATCGAAGCGACCGTGGAACCGCTAACGACCACGAACGACGACGATACCGAAGAATAGTTTTTCCCTCTCCGTTTGGGTTTGGGGGCGGTCCGGTCCGCCCCTTCTTGTCTTTGGAGCTTCCTCCCCTCTTGTTTGCCGACCGCACCAGGTGCGATATTCTGTCGCACCGACGTCCATCACCAGACGGATGAGCCAAGCATGGGACTGACCGAACAATACCGCGCCGCTTTGTTCGACATGGACGGCGTGTTGCTCGACACGATGGGTGCGCACGTCGACGCCTGGGTGCAGGCCGGGGCCGAACTCGGTATCGAGATCGACCCGCATGAGGTCTATCTGCGAGAGGGCGAGAAGGGGGAGGTGTCGGCGCGCGATTTCATCAAAGCCGCCGGCCTGATGCTCACCAAAGCCCGCATCCGCGCGCTGCTCGAAAAGAAAGAGGCGTTGTTCGCCCACCGGGCACGCGCACCGCGCCTGTTTCCGGGCGCCGTCCCCGCGTTGACCGCCTGCCGCGACCACGGCCTGCAGTTGGCGCTAGTCACCGGCACCAGCCGCGGCGAGCTGACCCGCATTCTGCCGCCGGAATTGGCCGGTTTCTTTGCCGCCAGTGTGACCGGCGACGAGGTGCTGCGCGGCAAACCCAACCCCGAGCCGTTCCTCACCGCGGCGATGAAGCTGGGCACCAAACCGGCTGCCTGTCTCGCGGTGGAAAACGCGCCGTTCGGCATCCAAAGCGCGAAGACCGCCGGCTGTCACGTCATCGCGATCCGCAGCTACCTCGGCGACGCCGACCTCGCCGGCGCGGACGTGCTGCTCGACGATCTGCGGGAGTTGCCCGGGTTGTTGTAAAACACTTCGTCCGGAAGTTGAGACGCCAAGACGGTATTACGACCTCTCATACAGGATCACCTTCCCGGTTGGCTACACTCGTTGACCCAACCCCATCTCCAAGCCCCAAGATCCCAGATCCTCTCCCCACCCTGCGACCCTTCATTCCCTCGCCTACCTGTTCTATACTGTTGATCCATGGCGAAGAACCAACGAACCACACCGACTTTCTGTAGCTGCGCAGAAAAACGGGACTGTTGATCCATGGCGAAGAACCAACGAACCACACGTTACCCTTGGTTGCCGTTGTGTCTGGCTGCGGCGGTGTTCGTGTCGCTGTGCGGCGCCTGGGCGTTGGCGCAGGAGCAACAAGAAGAAAGCGAAGCCACCTGGCGCGCGATGCCGCCGGTCGAGTGGTTGCGCCTGAGCGACAGCCTGTGGCGTATCGAAGACGGCACGGTGGCCTATCTCGTGCGCCGCGGCGGCAAAGCGTTGATGATCAACACCGGCGCCGGGCGCGCGTTGCGCGATCTGGCCCCGGCCGAGGTGACCGCGGTCGAAGGCGTGCTGGTCACGCACCATCTGCGTCCGGTCACACAGGGGCTCGGGCGGGCCGTGCATCGTGGCGCCTGGATCGCCGCGCCGGCCAGCGAAGCGCGCCTCTTGGCCGAGGCCGAGACGTTCTGGCGTGAAACCGCCTTGCGCGACGTGTACGTGTTCAAACCCGACCTTGCCACACCGGTGCACAATCTGCCGGTGACCAAGACGCTGGTCGGCGGCAAGACCTTCACCTGGCAGGATCTGAATTTTGAAGTGATCGAAACGCCCGGCCCGACCGCCGGCGCGATCAGCTTGGTCGCCAAGATCGACGAACTGACCGTGGCCTTCACCGGCGAACTGATCGTCGGCGACGGGCAATTGCCCAACTACTGGAATATGCAGTACCGCTACGGCGACAGCGGCCTGCCCGGATTGCGCGCGACCCGCGCCAGCCTCAGGGAAGTCATGAAACGCCAACCGGCCCTGCTGCTGCCCGCGCGCGGCTCGGTGATCGCGGATCCGGCCGGGACCGTCGAGCGCCTGGAAAAGCGGATAGCGGCGCTGGAAAAACTGCTCGACGCCAAGCCGCTGGGCCGCGGTATCCGCAACAACGACCACCCCCTGCCCCATCTGTACTGGCAGCGGGGCAGCTATCTGATGGTCGGTGACGACGGTCACGCGCTATTGGTCGGCTACCCCGGCCTCGATCTTCGCGGTTGGGGCGGACCGGAATGGCTGGGCAAGCTGCGCCGGAAAGGCGTGTTCAACGCGCTCGACGGCGTGGTGCTGCTCGGCTATCAAGACGACCACGTCGCCGGCGCGCCTGGCCTGGCGTCCACGTTCGGCTGCCCGATCTACACCAGTTCGGAGGTCGCGCAGGCGTTGCGCACCGATCTGCCCGATCCGTTCTCGCTGCTGCGTGCCGGCCAGTTCGACGCGCGCATTCAACCCAGCGTCGTGTCGACTGGTGACGGGGCAAACGCCGAAGATCTGCTGGGCGGACACCGGGTGCGCTTCGTTCCGCTAGGCGGACACTCATACCATCAGCTCGCGATGCTCGTCGAACTCGACGGCGAACAGGTGCTGTTCACCGGCGACACCATCGCGCCGACCGAACCGCTGACCGGCGATCTCAACTCGCTGTGCCGCATCGAGCGGCCGGGCTACGGTTATGCCGACGCCGCGGCGTGGCTGCAAAAACTTCGCCCGACCATGGCCGCAACCAACCATCACGGCCTGATCGAACTGAACGCGGAACGTATCGAAGGTTTCGCCGCCTGGGCGCGCGCGCTCGAACCGGCGTTCACGGCGCTGCTGGCCACGCGCAATTACCGCGAGGGTCTCGATCCGTTCGCACGGCACGCGGTCGCCCCGTTCCACCTGGTGATGGACAAGCCGGCCAACAAAAATTTCCGCATCATCGCGCACAACGAGAAACGCGGTCCGTTGGCCGTGCAGTACCGTTTCCTGTTGCCCGAAGGGTGGAAACTGCAAACCCGCAGCCGCGATGACCCGAATGCCTACGAAGACACCCTTAACACGGTGCGGGTACGACGCGACGACGTGACCACCTGGACGCTCGATCTGCGCCTCATCCCGCCACCCGATCTGGCACCTGGACGCACTTTGATTCCGGTTGATATTGTCGACAACGGCGATTACCTTGGACAGATATTGCACTTGGTTGTCGATTGCGCATTTACGCCTCCCGAACCATGGCGGCCGGCCAGCGGCCTGACGCCGTACGACTTCTCAAGCGAGCGCTATCGCAACTTCGCCTGGCTTCCGCCCCGCCGCGGCGGCCAGCGCGTGTTGTGGCGGGGTTGGTAGGGAACGTTTGGCGGGACAGATTCTCCGATAAAAAAACGGTCAAAAAGACAGGTGTATTGCGCGCCCGGACGGAAGACTCGTCCGGCGGGCAAGACATTCTGGAATCGTTGCGCAAAAGGAGCTGACCGAATGTGGCATCTGAGCGTGATGGATCGCGACCGTCTCATACTGCGCATGGAGATCCCGTCGGGCAGTCTGACGGTCGACGGCAAGGGGCGCGGGGCATTGATGTTACCGGGCCTGGCCGAAACGTTACGACTGACCCCAGCCCGCCATCAGGTGTGTCTGGAGGTGGCCGGACAGGAGCCGCGGCAGTTGAATGACGGCGAGTCACTCCGGCTCGGTTTTTACACGTTGCTGGTCGAACGCGCCGCCGCCGCCGTTTCACAGCGCACCAAGACACTTATTTACCGGCCGGCCGACGGCGCGCTGCGAACGATCGCCCAGACCGTGCGCGTGGTGGAAGGGCCCGACGCGCCGCGTGAAATCGAACTCGAGTCGCGCGAACACATTATCGGTCAACTTTCCGGTTGCGATCTGGTGCTGACCGACCCATTCGTCTCGGGGCGGCATGCCCGGCTCATTCCGCGCGGCGGCGAATGGATGATCGTCGATCTGGGCAGCCGCAACGGCGTGCTGGTCGACGGCAAACCGGTCACCGAGGCCTGGTGGCGGCCGGGCGAAACCGTTCAACTCGGACACACCGTGCTGCGCCTGATCGCGCCGGAGCAATTCGAGCCGATTGCGCCCGACCAGTGCACAAATTTCGCCGGCATGGTCGGGCAAAGCGAGGCGATGCGCCGCGTGTTCGCGTTGATTCGCCGCGTGGCCGACACCGACGCCACGGTGCTTATCACCGGCCCCACCGGCACCGGCAAGGAACTGGTGGCCCGCGCCCTGCACGCGCACAGCCGACGGCGCGACCAGGTCTTTCTGCCCTTCAACTGCGGCTCGGTTGTGCCGGCGCTCGCGGCCAGCGAGCTGTTCGGCCATTCCCGCGGCGCGTTCACCGGTGCCAGCGAACGGCGAAACGGCCTGTTTGAGGTGGCCAACGGCGGCACCGTGTTCCTCGACGAAATCGGCGAACTGCCGCTGGAATTGCAGCCGCACCTGCTGCGCGTGCTGGAACAGGGCGAGATCCGCCGCGTCGGCGAAAGCCGCCCGGTCGCGGTGGACGTGCGTGTGGTCGCCGCCACGTTGCGCGACCTATCGGCCGAAGTCGCCGCGGGCCGGTTCCGCGAAGACCTGTATTACCGCTTGAACCTGTTGCCGATCGAGTTGCCGCCGCTGGTCGAACGCACGGAAGACATTCCGCTGTTGGTGACGCATTTCCTGCAGCTCGAGGCGACCCGCCACGGCCGCCCGCGGCCACCCACGCCGACGCCGTCGGCGATGTTGGCCTTGATGACCCACTCCTGGCCCGGCAACGTGCGCGAGTTGGCCAACGTATTGAAGCGCGCGGTGGTGCTGGCCGGCGAGCAGGATACGCTCGGCCTGGAACATGTGTTGCTGCGTGAGGTGCCGCCGGAGCAAGCCCGGGTCACCAAGCTGCCGACACTGGCGCAGGCGGAGCGCGATCTGCTGCGCAAAGCCATGGCCTTCTACCCCTCGCGCCGCGCCATGGCCGAGGGTCTGGACATTGCCCCGTCCACGCTGTACGAGAAGATCAGAAAGCACGGCTTGGACGAGTGAATGAATCTTCTCGAACGGGTGCGCGCCACGGCGCGCCGCGTGGGTATGCACGACCTCGGCGTGGCCGATGTGTCGCCGCTGCTGCCGGAGATGTACGGCGTGCAGCCGGCGGCGGTGGCCGGGCTGAACCGCGGCATCGCGATGGTGACGCGCCTGTCCGACCCCGTGCTCGATGACCTGGTCGACCATCCGACGCAGCTCTACTTCTACCACTACCGGCGCGTGAATATTCTGCTCGACCAGGCGGCGCACCACGTGGCCGCGCTGCTGATGGAAGAGAACCACCGCGCGCTGCCCGTGCCGTCCAGCCAGGTGCTCGACTGGCCGGGCATGCGCGGCATGATCAGCCACCGCGAAGTGGCCGCACGGGCCGGCCTCGGGCACCGCGGGCGCAACAACCTGTTGGTCCACCCCCGCTTCGGTTCGCGCATCCGACTGGTAACGGTGCTCACCGACGCGCCGCTGCCGGTCAGCGAGCCGTTCGCCGGCGATTGCGGCGACTGCTTCGCCTGCGTCGGCGTCTGCCCGGGCGGACATATCCATGACGATCCGGAAACGTTCGACCGCGCGGGGTGCATGCAAACCATCCGCGCGATGAAAAACAAACATGGCATCGGCCAAGACATCTGCGGCGTCTGCGTGAAGGCGTGCGGATTTAGAGGCTAACCAATGAACAAGAAGATCGATTTGCGCTCCGACACCGTCACCCGGCCCAGTGCGGCCATGCGCAAGGCAATTGCCGACGCCGAGGTCGGCGATGACGTATTCGGCGATGACCCCACTGTGCAAAAGCTCGAACGCCGCCTGGCCCAAATGGTCGGCATGGAGGCCTCGCTCTTTCTGCCGAGCGGCACGATGTCGAACCAGGTGGCCATCGTCGCTCACACGCAGCCGGGCGACGAGATTCTGTGCGAGTCGGGCTGCCACCTGTACAACTTCGAATCGTCCGGTCCGGCGGTGCACGCGCACGTCATCGTGACCAACATCGAAGGGCACCACGGCGCGCTCACCGCGGAGATGGTCCGGCGCCGCATTCGGCCGATCAACATGCACCAGCCGCGCACCCGCCTGGTGTGCCTGGAAAACACGCACAACCGCGCCGGCGGGCGCATCTTCCCGGTCGAGCTGATGCGCAGCGTTTCGGCCGTCGCGCGCGAGCACGAATTGCGGCTGCATTTGGACGGCGCGCGCCTGTTCAACGCCGCCGTCGCGCGGGGGGTGCCGGTAACCGCCTGGACCTCGCTGGTCGATACCGTGAACATCTGCCTGTCGAAGGGCCTCGGCGCGCCGATCGGCTCCATGCTCGCCGGCCCGGCGGAGTTGATCGACCGCGCGCGGTGGATCCGCAAGCGCATGGGCGGCGGCATGCGGCAGGTCGGCGTGCTGGCCGCGGCGGGGCTGTACGCCCTCGAAAACAACGTGGTCCGCCTGGCCGACGACCACGCCAACGCCCGGCGGCTGGCGGAGGGGTTGTTCGATCTGCCCGGGCTTGATGTCCGTCCGCAGGAAACCGAGACGAACATCGTCATCATCCGGGTCAAGGAAAGCTGCCGTTACTCGGCTGGGGAACTGCTCGCGCTGCTGGCCGAAAAGGACGTGCTGATGGTGCCGTTTGGCGAGGCCACGATCCGAGCGGTAACGCACCTTGACGTCACCGCCGCCGATATCGATCGCGCCATCATGGCCTATCGCAAGTTGTTGGTCGCCTGACGACAAAATACCATTCATTACTTATAGTTATGCGCATGGACGATCAATCGTCCCACCATTGCCGCCCGCACCTGCCCCCTCCGTGCGCGGGCTTCAAGTGATCTCTACAATGGGTGGTCCAAATCGCTTGCAAAACCACATTTTCTGCTTGCTTTTACTCCCGAGGAGATTCACAATGACTTAAGCGGATGGGGATGCCCGGAGTACGGCCGCTGGCCACGTGGTATGACGCTGCGAAAAGGTACTGCCTTAACCAAGTTTCGTAACAAACTTCTCTTGGTCATCCCCATCCCGCCCTCCCAAGGCGGGATCATTCTTTAGGCCCCACAACCCCCTTCCGGAATGACGGCGCACGACGGCGGTGTGTAGGTTTGTCTACGTGCCGGCAAACCGGTTCCGGACACATCATCGCCATGTCCAAACGAAGATCCGATCCGCTCGTCGCGGAGCGAATTGACCGTTTGGATAATGGGGTGGGAATTGTTCGCGTGGGGGCCGTAATCCGGCCGGCGGTGAGACGCAGAGGGACAAGGTGGCATGCATCTCACCGCCGCCGGTCAACCGCTAGAAGGTCTTCAGCTCCTCGTCGTCCTTAAGCGGAATGAGGTGGGCGGGTTTGCCCGAAGCCGGGTCGCCGCCAACCGCGAGCCGCACCGGTTGGGTTTTGGCCGCCGCCGACCTCAACGCGACCGGGTTGGTGGTCGTTCGTGCGTGCTTGCTCATCGATCTGTTTTTGGATTGGCCGTTGAGTTGGAAGCGTCCGATTAGCGTGGCCAGTTCTTGCGCTTGGCTGGACAGCTCCTGCGCCGCGCTGGACGATTCCTCGGAATTGGCGGCGTTCTGTTGCGTCACCTTGTCCATCTCGGCTACCGCTTTGTTCACCTGTTCGATGCCGCGTGACTGCTCCTGGCTCGCCGCGGCGATCTCCTTGATGATGCTGGTGACCTTGTCCACCGATTCCACAATGCCGCCCAGGTTCTGCGCGACAGTTTTACTGATCAGTTCACCGTCGCTGGCCAGCTTCGAGGATTCCTTGATGAGCTCTTCGGTCTTCTTGGCCGCTTCTTTCGCGCGTTGCGCCAGGTTGCGGACTTCCTCGGCGACAACCGCGAAACCGCGCCCGGCGTCACCGGCGCGCGCCGCCTCCACCGCGGCGTTGAGCGCCAGCAGGTTGGTCTGGAAGGCGATTTCGTTGATGTCCTTGATGATTTCGGCGGTGCCCTCCGAGGCCCGGCGGATTTTGTTCATCGCCTCGAGCATGCCCTTCATGGCTTCGGCGCCCTTGGCGGCGGCGTCGTTCGAACCAAGCGCCAGGCTGTTGGCCTGCTGCGCGTTGTCCGCGTTCTGTTTGGTCATGCTCGCCATTTCTTCTAGGCTGCTCGAGGTTTCTTCCAGCGAGCTGGCCTGTTCGGAGGCGCCCTGCGCGACAATCTGGCTGCTGTTGGCGATCTGCTCACCCGCGCTCGACACCTGTTCCACGGTGATGGCGACCGCCTGCAGGGCGTCGTGCAACGCTTCGGCCGTGGCGTTCAGCGACCGCTTGATCTTGGCGTGGTCACCCTGGTACTCGCCGACCACCCGCGCCCGCAGGTCGTATGCAGCCAGTTGTTCGAGTACGCCCGCCGCTTCCTTGATCGGATTGAGCACGGCGTCGAGCGTGTCGTTGACGCCCTGCACGATCTTACGGAAGTCGCCCTGATGCCGAGCGGCGTCGGCCCGCGTGTCCAACCGTCCTTCCACGGCGGCGACCGCGAGCATATTGGCATCGGTCACCAGTTCCTTGACGGCGGTGACGCACGCGTTGAAGGCGCCGGCGATTTCGTCGAACGTGGCTTTGGTCGAGGCGGTGTCGGCATCCGCCGCCGCCACGGTCAACACCGCGCTGGTGTCGCCGTGGGAGATCTTGGTCAGGTTCTCGACCACTTTCTCGGTTTCGGCGTTCTGGTAGTCGGCCACTTTCTTGGCCAAGCGCGCGGCCTGTTTGACGGCCGTCTGGTCGCTGACGACTTCGAACGCGCCGACGATCTGGCCGTTGCTGTCCTTGATCGGCACGCCGGAATAGACGATGTCGAGGTCCACCCCCGCCGCCGGGTGCGCGTCGGTTTCTCCGGTGCTGGTGCGGCCGTCTTGCATCGCGCGGGTACAGGCACATCTGGCCGTGCCGCAGTCGCTGGTGCGGAAGTGGTCGGCGCACTTCATGCCCACCACCTGCTGCTGCGTGCGGCCGCCGGCCTGGGCGCCGACTTCGTTCATATAGAGAACCTTCATGTCACGGTCGATGATCATGGCCGGCGTGGGCATCGAATCGATGAACGCCACCACCTGCCCGACCGCTTCGTTCATGCCCTGCAGGATCTTCCGGTACGCGCCGGGCACGCCGTTCGGATCGGCGCGGCGGTTCAGATCGCCGTTCTTGATCGCGCGCGACAACTGGCCCGCCTGCGCGGTCAGCCCGTTCAACGTGTCGATGCAACCGTTGAGGTTGTTCTTGATTTCGTTGAAATCGCCCTGGTAGGTGTCGGTGATCTTCGGCGGAATATCGCCCTGGCTGATGCGCGCCACGTAGCCGGCCGCAACGTTCAACGGCGTGATGATGCCATCGAGGATCTCGTTCGCGCCTTCGACAATCGGCTGGAATTCCTGGTCAATCTGGCTGGCGTCGCCGCGCATGTTCAGATGGCCTTGCGCCACGGCGTCGCGCACCTTGTCGAACTCGGTCATGACGTGGCGCAGGGTCCGCGCGATCCGGCGCGCGAGCACGACGCCGCCCACCAGGCCAAACAATACGGCGAAGGCGGACACGGCGTACAACGTCTGCTTGGAGCGCCGAATGGCGCCGGCAAAGGTTTTGTCGGCGGCGCGGTAGCCGGCCACACTGATCTCGCCGATCTTGTCCGAGCTGGCTTTGGCGGCCATCCAGGCTTCGTAAGCTTGAAGCATCAACTGGTCCATCTGCCCGTCCGCCGCGTCGATCTTCGCCTGATCGGCGGCGGCGCCGGCGCCGACCAACCGCTCTTTCTCGCGGGCCAATCCCATGAACTGGTCGGAGATCTTGCGATAGGCTTCGTACTTGGCCAGGAAGTTCTGCCATTCAGCGGCTTCTTCCGGCGATTTTGGCAGCGCTTCGTAGGCTTGGCGCGACTTGGCGAACCCCGCGTCGGCAACCGCGACCGCCTCGAACAGCCCGGTGCGCTTGGCGGCATCGTCGAAAAAGGCCGACATCGACAAGCCGCGCTGGGCGAGCAGAATCTCGGTCAGGCGCGCGACCATTTCCGCGCTGGCCACCTGGCTGGGGAAGCGCGTAGTCGATTGCTCGTGCTGCGTCGCCTCGAATACGGCCAGATCGCGTAACGAGAGCCCGGCCATGATGACCATCAGCAGCAACACGGCTGCGATGGCGACGACCACCTTCTGTCCCATTTTGACTTTCGCGAACATACCCGTGTTCCTCCGTGTGTTTGATTGCCCTGGTCAAGCTGACGGCACATCGCCGTCGGTGGAAGCCAGATGCTGCATTTCCTCGTCCGTGAGTACGCGGGAAATGTCGAGCAGGAAAATCACGCGCCGGTCAGCCTTGCCGACGCCGAGAATGAAATCGGTATCGATGGCGCCCGAGCCGAAGTTGGGCGGCGGTTCGATCTGCTTGGCGCCGATGTTCAACACCTCGAGAACCTGGTCGACCAGAATGCCGATGGTGATTTCTTGCGTGCCGAGCACGCACTGCACGACGATGATGACCGTCTGCTCGGTCGCCTCGGCGCCGGCCATGCCGAACTTCACCCGTAGATCGACCACCGGAATGACCCGGCCGCGGAGATTGATCACCCCGCGCACGAAGTCGGGGGTTCGCGGGACGCGGGTGATTTCCATCAAGCCGATGATCTCGCGGACCTTGAGGATCTCGAGACCGTATTCCTCATCCGCCAATTTGAAAGTCATGTACTTACCGGCGAGGGACTGACCGATTCCGACGACGGTTTCGACGTTGGCTTTGAAAACGCTGCCACTCACGCTGCTTTCGGCGACCATTTTTTTCTCCTTCCGTTCCAGATGGATGCCTTATCTGTCTTCTGCTTGCCGTGTTGCGCGAGCCGTTCTGACCTCCCCGGTCGCTTTTCAAATCGAAAGGCCCCAGTTCGGCTGCGCCCCCTCACTCGCCTCGCCCGCTGTCTTTCGCGTCGCGCACGGCGGGTCGACCCAACGTGAGCTATGTCTTCATCAAGAGGTGTGCCAATTTGGCTAAGAATCGAATCCAGCAAAATCAGGGGGTTATGAATATCCCCGTGTTGAGCGATCGCGTTGTGGTGTCCTTTTTCACAGATAGTGTCTGGAAAACAGGACAACCGCGAGGTCTTGATCTCCCTTTCCGCGACACGGAGAGGGTTGAGTGAGGTTCGGCGACGAGCGCGGCGCTCACCTTCCGGAAATGCCGAATAAAACCACAAAAATTGACCCGTAGTGCCATATCGACTATGCTGGCCACACCCCAATCGGGAGAGGGCCTACGCCGCCGCCCTTCGGACGGCGCACGGCAGGAGGCAACGCGGGTGCCCAAACTGACCGTCACGGTCATCACGTTCAACGAAGCCGACAACATCGCGCGGTGTCTGGAAAGTGTGCCGTTCGCCGACGAAATCGTGGTGGTCGACAGCGGCAGTACCGACGGCACGGTGGATATCGCCCGACGCTTCACCGAACGCGTGGTGCATCACGACTGGCCGGGGCATGTGGCACAGAAGCAATACGCGGTCGACCTCGCCACGCACGACTGGATCCTGAGCCTCGATGCCGACGAGGTGGTCGATGTCGGTCTGCGGCGGCTGATCGAGCAGTGGAAAACCGCCGAACCGCCGTACGACGCCTACACGGTCTGCCGGCGCACGTTCTACCTCGGTAGGTGGATCAACCACAGCGGTTGGTATCCCGACACCCGCATCCGGCTGTTCGACCGCCGGCAAGCGCGTTGGGAAGGCTACAATCCGCACGACCTAGTGGTTTGCCGCGGCCGCGTCGGCGAGTTGCGCGGCGACCTGCTGCACTACAGCTACCGCAACCTCGCGCACCATCTGAAACGCATCGACGAGTACACAACCATCATGGCGCGCGAATACCACGAACGCGGCAAGCGCGCGCGGCGGCTGGATATCGTCTTGCGCCCGCCGCTGGCCTTCTTGAAAAAGTACCTGCTCAAGCTCGGCTTCCTCGACGGCTTCCACGGCCTGATCGTTTGCGCGCTGACGGCCTACTACGTCTTCTGCAAGTACCTCAAATTGTGGGAGCTGCAGACCCGGCCGGCCGGCGCCCCACCGCCGGGCACCTGAGGCTCGGCGAGCTATGGAGACTCTCGTCACTTGCCATGTCGATCTGGCCGCCCAGTGGCGCGGCGGACAGCGGCAGGTGTATCTGCTGACCACCGGCCTGGCCGCGCGCGGCTGGCGCACGGTGGTGGTCACCGGCCCCGGCACGCCGCTGGCGCAGAAGCTGGTCGGCACCGGCGTCGAAGTGCGCACCCTGCGCGCGCTCGGCGAACTCGACTTGCTCGCCGCTCGGCGGCTGGCAAACATCTTGCGCGAAACCCGCGCCCGCATCGTCGCCGCGCACGCCAGCCACGAGCACGGGCTGGCCATGTTGGCCAAGCGCGCGGTCGGCGAGGTCAAGCTGGTGGTGCATCGCCGGGTCGACGTGCCGATCCGCCGCCGGCTGCTGGGCAAGGGCAAGTACCAGGCGCCCGACAAGTACATCGCCATCAGCGAGAAGGTGCGCGCGGTGCTGATCGACGGCGGCGTGCCGGCGGACCGCATCGCGCTGGTGTCGAGCGGTGTGCCCGCGCACGTGCCGGATCCGCTCGCCAAAGTCCGCCTCGCCGCCGAGCTGCGCCTGGCCGCCGACGCGCCGTGGGTGGGCAGCGTGGCCGATCTGGTTGAGCACAAAGGACACCGGCACCTGCTCGACGCGTGGGTGATCGTGCGGCAACAGGTGCCCCAAGCGCGCCTGGTGCTGATCGGCGACGGCGAACTGCGCGCGGCGCTGGCCGAACAGGCGCGCGCGCTGGGCATCGCCGACCGCGTCCATTTCGTCGGCCGCCGCAACGATGTGCCGGCGTGGCTGAACGCGCTGCAGGTCTTCACCCTGACCAGCACCAGCGAGGGCCTCGGCTCGTCGATCATCGACGCGATGATGGCCGGCGTGCCCGTGGTGGCGACCGCCGCCGGCGGCATTCCGGAACTGGTGCGCGACGGCGAGACCGGCCTGCTCGCCCCGGCCCGCGACGTCGCCGCCATCGCCGCCAGGCTGATCGCCGCGCTGCAAGGCGGCGAGACGATCGAGAAAATGAAGAGCAACGCGCTGGCCATGGTCCGCGCCGAGCGCTCCGCCGATGCCATGGTCGAAGGCACGATGAAGGTGTACCGGGACGTGGCGGGGTGAGCGGAAGCCGGGGGGAACGGCTCCGACCGGTCATATGGAACGTAACACCCCGCCCCGGAGGGGAGCCCGCGGACTAGTCCGTGGGTTGTTTGAGACTGCATGCTCTTTGTTTCCGCCCCAGAGGGGCGGCGGTTTTTGGTCCACGGATTTGTCCGTGGGTTAGAGCGATGGAATTGGACATCAACCCCCGCAGGGGGTGCAGGAGTTGAAAAGGAGCCGCCCACGCGCTCCATTCCTCCGATTGAAAACCCCGTCGCTTCCAACGATGATATTGATCATGACTTCCTGATTCATTGGCCGGAGAACGCGTCGATGCCTTACCCCAGCAAGCGCCAGAGCCACCAGTGCGTGCCCCTGGGCGAGGTCCGCACCCTGGCCGACCAGGCCTTCTCGCGCGCCGCGGGCGCGCCACTGGTCGGCGGCAACGCGGTGCGCCTGCTTCGGAACGCGAGCGAGAACTACCCGGCCTGGCTGGCGGCCATCGACGCCGCCGAACGCTACGTGCTGTTCGAGAACTACATCGTTCACGGCGACGACACCGGCCGGAAGTTCGCCGACGCGCTGATCGCCAAGGCGCGGCAGGGCGTGCGCGTGCGGCTGATCTACGACTGGCTGGGCAGTTTCGCCAAGGCCTCGCCCCATTTCTGGAACTGCCTGCGCGACAACGGCATCGAGGTGCGCACGTACAATCCGCCGCGCTTCGATTCCCCGCTGGGTTGGATCAGCCGCGATCACCGCAAGATGCTCGCGGTGGACGGCCGCGTCGGTTTCGTTTCAGGGCTATGCGTGGGCCGGATGTGGGAAGGCATTCCGGAGAAGAATCTGCAACCCTGGCGCGACACCGGCATCGAGGTGCGCGGGCCGTCGGTGGCCGACATCGAACACGCTTTCACCCAGGTCTGGGCGATGATCGGCGAACCGCTGCCGGAGACGGAACTGACGCCGTCTGCCGCGATGGCGCCCGCCGGCAACACCGAACTGCGCATCGTGGCCAATCTGCCCTCCACCGCCAGCACCTTTCGGCTCGACCAACTGGTCGCCGCGCTGGCCCGCCAGCGGCTGTGGCTGACCGATGCCTACTACGCCGGCACCACGCCTTACGTGCAGGCGCTGCGCTCGGCGGCGAAGGACGGCGTCGACGTGCGCCTGCTGGTGCCGAACGCCACCGACATTCCCGTGCTCAAACCGTTGTCGCGCGCGGGCTACCGCTTGCTGCTCGAAGCCGGGGTTCGCGTCTTCGAATGGAACGGCACCATGTTGCACGCGAAGACCGCAGTCGCCGACGGTCGCTGGTCGCGCATCGGCTCGACCAACCTCAACCTGTTCAGTTGGCTCGGCAATTGCGAGTTGGACGCGGTGGTGGAAGACGAGCCGTTCGCCCAGCAGATGGAAAACATGTACGAAGAGGATCTGGCCAATGCGACTGAGGTCGTCCTCGATGCCCGGCGCAAGGTGCGCGCCCCCGGACAGCCTCGCCACCGCCACCCGGTGATGACCAGCGGCGGCGGCAGCGCCGGTCGCGCGGCGGCCGGAGCGGTGCGTATCGGCAACGCCGTCGGCGCCGCATTCGGCAACCGACGCGAGTTGGACCCGGTCGAGTCACAACTCATGACCACCGCCGGCGCGCTGCTCCTGCTCCTGACCCTGTTTTTCGCCTTCTTCCCCCGGTTGTTGTCGGTGCCGCTGGCGATCCTTCTGGCCTGGCTCAGCGGCGCACTGTTCTACCGCGGCCGCAAACTGCGGCATGAGGGTCGGCGAGAGGATGTCGATCGGGACCGGCCGCAATCCTGACGGCAGATCGGCACACATCCGTTTCTTTTCTCACAATGTGAAATCGGTAACGACGACTCGGATGCGCGTTCGAATGCCCGGCGGGGCGGCCGGCGCGCGCGGCACTTTGTATCACGGGCGAAAAACGGCCCTTTTCCGGAAAATCGGGTCTAGCAAAATCAAGCACTTGCGCAACGCAAAAACACACTTGCGCGCATTTCCGCCTTTTTGAAATCAACTAGTTGCCAACCGCGTCCGCGAACGAAACACGGCGTTGTCCGACGTTTTCGGCCTAACGAAATCAACCACTTGCCGGTGGCGAACACGTCGACAGCAAGGTCGTTTGCCGGCCACAATCTACTTGCTACTTGCGCACAAAAATCGTGCCGTGCTTGAATCCACGTCATCGTCTTTCTTACTTTGCGATTGCCGGCGCGCTCTGGTAGAATTGCCGCTATCTCTAGTTGGGGTGTCGGATGCTGCACGCTCGAGGCGGATGCTGGCTTATGATTATTCTGTCTTTGTTGGCAACCCTTACCGCGGGGTGCGCCTGCGGCGACGACGACGACGATGACGACCTCGTCCACGTCGACGACGACACCGCCGATGACGACACGGCCGATGATGACGACACCGCCGACGACGATACGGCCGACGACGACACCGCTGACGACGACACCGCCGACGACGACACCAGCGCCGCCGACGAACTCGAGCAGGGCCACCTCTGGCTGCACTACGGCGAGGGCGACCGCGCGAATCTGTACTTCCGCGAAGCGCTCGACATCCTGCCCGGCAACGACGAGGCGCGGTACGGCGTGGTGGTCGGCGACGAGCTGCGCACGTGGGACCTGATGAGCGTCGTCTACGACTACATCATGGTCTTCCTCGAATACGGCGGCCCGGTAAAAGACGAAGACCCCGACGACGTGCTCGACGCGTTTCTGGAACAGGCGCTGGCCGGCCTGCTCGGCAACGTGGCCAACGAGCAGCGCGAAATGGTCGCGCAGTGCCTCGCAGACGAGTGTGAATTCGAGCAGACCGAAGAGCTCTCCATTCCGCTAATCATCCACTTCGAGTTGCTCGAGGAAGTGTTCGGCCATTTCGACGATGCCGAGCTGCACGGCTTCCTCGCGCCGACCGCGCTGTTTCAGGGGCTGCTCGAGCATCTCACTTCGCTCTCGCTCGACCTCGACATCTCGCTGGCGTGGTCGATCAGCGAGATCGACTTCGATGAAGATCTGCTCGAAGCGATCGGCCAGTTGGTCGACATTTTGATCGCGTTGATCGACGACCCGCAGTATCCCGACTTCCTCACCCTGCCCGAGTACGAGGAAGAGAAGTTCCAGCAAGCGGGGCTGCATCTGGCCGAGGGCCTGAACGAGATGGAGTTGGCGATCACGGCGATGATCGAAGACCCCGACGACCAGGCCGGTGACGTGCTGGGCTACGATGACACCAACGGCAACGGCCAGTATGACGAAGGCGAGCCGTTCCGCATCCCCGGCTTCGGCACGCTCGACGAAAAAGAGATGGCTATCGCGGCGGCGCTGCGCTTCGCGGCGCTCGAACTGCGCGACAGCCTGTGGGACTACACCGAGTTCGACCCCGACCCCAACACGGTCGACCCGTTCCACCTCTCGTATTTGAATCCGCTGCTGCAGGCGATCGGCCTGCCGGCGCTGATTCCGGATTGGTCGTTTCTGATCATCGACGTTGGGGCGATGTATGCGAATCCGGGCCACGACGGGTTGAAGACCACATTGCTCGCCATCCTCAAGCTGGCGGATCTGTTCCTGCCCTGACCCCGCCGCGGGGTTGCGTTGGCGTCCGGCGACGCGGTATAGGTTTGGCAACCACGGACAACGGAGATGGGTGAATCCATGTTGCGTCGGATCGTACAGTTGCTGCTCGTCGCCGCGGTGTTCGCCGCGGCAGCGCCGGCCGCCTGGGCCGGAGCGTTCACACTGCCGGACGGCCAGTTCCTCGGCGCGCTCGGCGTGCGCTATTTCAACTCCTACCACTACTTCGACAACGAAGGCACGGTCACGCGCGGCGAGAGCAATCTACTGTACCGCGACATCACGCCCTTCCTTGGTCTTGATGTGGGGGTGACCGACAACTTCGAGCTGAACGCCTTTTTACCGTTTCGCTACCAGTACGTGTCCGACGACTTCGACGAGACGACGACTTACGCGCTCGGCGATTTCTCGGCCGAAGGCACCTTCAAATTTGTCGGCGGCAACCGCGGCGCAATGGCGGTGACGCTGCTGGCCAAGCTGCCGATGTTCTATGACCCGGAAGAGGATCTGCCCCCCGGCGACGGCCAGGTCGATCTCGAATCGCGCCTGCTGGCGGCGGTGCGCGCGTCGTTCTTCACCTTCAGCATCAACGGCGGTTACCGCTACCGCTTCGAAGACCCGTCCGATGTCTGGCGCTACGGCGGGAGCATCGGCTTCAACTACAGCATCGTCTCCGGCGCGGCGGGCCTCGACGGCTACGCGTCGGCCAAGAACCAGGAAGACGATGCCGAGTGGCGCGATTTCACCACCGGCCCCGACTACGCGTTGGGCTTGGCGACCCTCGACCTGGGCGTCATGTTCACCGAGAACTTCGGCATGATGTTCCTGGCGCAGTACACCGCTTACGGCCGCAACGCGGCGTACGGCGGCGCCTACACGCTGTCGCTGCTCTACAGTTTCTGAGGCGAGTCGGCCGTGTCGGCCGGACCTTTGGGGGTAGCGGCGGGCGCCGGTTGATTTATAATGGACGCGGTTCGCGACCTGGACGTCGCGCGTTTTGCTCACCGGCGCGCATTGCCTGTTGGATCTGTGAAACCCGGATCGCGAGGCCGCTTCGGCCGGAAAGCGGGGCCTCGAAAAAGACCTCTGCGGGCGACCTGAGGTCACGTGCGGTGGCGTAAAAATTCGGACCGCACCAAGCGGTTCCACGCTTTCGAGCAACAAAGGAGGGGCAAAGATGAAACGCAAAGCGTTCTGGATCACTCTCGTGGTGCTGGCGCTCGCCGGAGCGTCCGTCGCGCTGGCCGAATACGGCGGCTGGGAGGACATCTACGACGGCATGCCGGGCTACCCGCCGGGCTTGAGCAATACCGCGTTCATGGGCCTGGGCGTGGGCAGCGAGAACAATCTGTATACCGTCGGCATGGCGCAGACCGGCGCGTTGGATATGGAATCGGCCTGGGCCAGCAAAGACGGCGGCTACACGTGGGACGCGGTCATTGAAGGGCACGGCGGCGCCGACCCGTGCGACATGCTGCTGCTGATGCAGTTCATGTTGGCCACCGCGGCCATCGGTCCCGACACCGCGCTGTTCCTGGGCCTCGGGCCGAACCCCGAATGCCTCGAACAGTTCACCGACCCCCTATGCCTGTTCATCTGCATGTTCACCTTCTCGACCCAGGTCTACTACACCGACGACGGCGGTACGACGGTCAACCGGGCCACCATTCCGGCCGGCGCGCTGACCTACGGCTCGACGATCGCCATGGTGCACGACAACCCGCTGATCGGTTTCATCCCCGGCGGTCCGGCGATGCTGCTGAAGACCGAAGACGGCGGCTTGAACTGGTACAACCTGGGCGGCATGCCGACCCAGGATTTCTACGCCAACGACGTCGATTTCCCGACCGAAGACTTCGGGATCATGGTTTCCGGCGATGTCGAAGGCGACGACGACACTTGGTACGACGACGACTCCTGGTTTGACGAAGACAAGTCGTCGGGCGAACCGGAGCCGGGCTCGTGGGCCGATGCCATGGAGCAGTACAACCACATACTGCACCGCTGGCGCTTCATCAACGACCCCGACTACCGCATGAACTACCTGGCCACTCACCCGAACTTCGGCAAGAAGGGCCTCAACGGCTACGTCTACCGCACCACCGACGGCGGCACGACCTGGCAAGAGGTCATGAACAACCCGAACGAATCGTTCATTCAGGTGCACATGGTCGACCAGAACGTCGGCTGGATTCTGTCCTCGCCGGTCTCTACGTCCTGGCCGCCCTTTGGGCTGTACAAGACAACCGACGGCGGGCAGACCTGGACCAACTACACCGATCGCGTGCCGTACGACCCGCTTGATACGCAGGGCTACGGTTGGGCGATCAGCGCCATGACCTTTAGCCCGAGCGGCCAGACCGGCTTCCTCGGCGGCGGCGCGCAGAAGCTGATGTACAAAGCGTTGATGTTCTACACCATCGACGGCGGCGAAACCTGGCAGTGGGACAACTCGGTGATGGATTGGGGCCACCCGGTGCTCAGCTTCGGCTGGTCCGGCGAACACCTCGCGTGGCAGGCGGGCTTCGACCTGAGCATCTTCAAATACACTTCGGCCAACACGCTGCCGGTGGCCGATGCCGGCGACGACCAGACCGTGCCGCCGAACACCGTGGTCACCCTCGACGGCACCGGCTCGTACGACCCCGACGGCGATACCATCACCTACGCCTGGGAACAGGTCAGCGGTCCGACCGCCGCCCTCACCGGGGCCGATGGGGCACAGCCGACCTTCACCGGCGTGGACCTCGGAGACTACGTCTTCCAGCTCACCGTGACCGACACGTATCCGGAATCGACCAGCGACCAGGTGACCATCACCGTGGCCGAAGCGGGCGATGACGACGTCGACGACGACGTGATCGATGACGACACGGCCGGTGACGACGACGATGACGACGACGTGGCGGCGGACGACGATGACGACGACGACAGCGGCTGCGGCTGCTGACGACAACCCGGGGCGACGGGCCAAGGCCTAGCCCCGAAGAACAACTCCGGGGCGGACCTTCGGGTTCGCCCTTTTCTTTACTTTCGCCCCCTTTTCACGCTCCTCTGGCACTGGCCGCGATTTACTTTATAATGTGGCGTCAATCCGGCGGCACCGGTACGACAGACCGCACCGCCAATAGCACATAGCAGGGCCAGCGCGGGCAGTTCCGCGCCGGCATGGTTTCGACATCGAAACGGAGGAGTGAGCATGAGACGCAGTATGTTTTGCCTTGCGCTGACGGTCGTGTTGCTGACCGCAACGGCCGCCATGGCGGAATACGGCACGTGGGAAGACATCTATAGCGGCGCAGCCGGCCCGGCGGGTTTGACCAACACCTCGTTCATGGGCCTTGGCGTCGGCAGTTCGACCAACCTGTTCACGGTCGGCATGGCGCAGACGGGCGCTTACGACATGGCTTCCGGTTGGGCCAGTCAGGACGGCGGTTACACCTGGGAGACGATTCTCGCCGGTTCCGGCGGCGAAGACTGCAGCATGATGGAGCTGTTCAAGTTTATGATTTCGGTTAGCGCCATCAGCCCCAACGCGGCCGTGTTTTCCGGCATGGGGCCGAGCCCGGCTTGTCTCGAGCAGTTCGAGTTCCCGGCCTGCATGTTCATCTGCATGTTCTCCATGGGTCCGCTGGTGCAGTACACCGATGACGGCGGCGCCACGATTGGCGAAGCGACCCTCCCGACCGGCAACATGATGAAGGCGCCGACCGCGATGGACTTCGCCAATGACAACCAGCTCGTCGGCTACATCGCCGGCGGCACCGCGCTGTTGATGAAGACCACCGACGGCGGCATGAGCTGGGAAAACGCGAACCTGCCGAACGCACAGTATTCGCCGAACGACCTCGAGTTCTTCAGCGAGAACAACGGCCTGTTGATTTCCGGCTACGTCGAAGATGAAAAGGTCGAGAGCAAGGCCGAACCGGGCACCTGGGAAGAGGCGCTGGAGCTGTACGACAGCATGATGCACCGGTGGCGCATGATTCACGACCCGATCTATCGCCTGGACTATCGCGCGACGCACCCGCTGTCGCCCAAAGCCAACGACCCGGGCACCGTGTACCGCACGACGGACGGCGGCGCGACCTGGGAAGAGCTCTACTCGAACGCCAACCAGATCTTCTACCAACTGCATATGGTCAACGAGCAGGTCGGCTGGATCCTCGGCGACACCGTGACCGGCAATGTGCTGCTGCTCAAGACCACCGACGGCGGCGCGACCTGGACCGACTATTCCGATCGCATTCCAATCGACGACATCGGCAACTACGGCTACGGCATCACCGCCATCACCTTCAATTCGACCGGCCAGACCGGTTTCCTCGCCGGCGCGGCGGGCGTGTCGAGCATCATCTACAAGTCGCTGCTGTTCTACACCACCGACGGCGGCGAAACCTGGACCTGGGACGACTCGCTGATGGATTGGGGCCACCCGATCATCGCGTTCGGCTGGTCGGGCGACAAATTGGCCTGGCAGGCCGGCTTCGATCTGAGCATCTACAAGTACACGCAGGAAAACTGCCCGCCGATCGCCGAGGCCGGCGACGCGCAGACGGTGGCGACCGCCACGGTGGTCACGCTGGATGGCTCCGCTTCGTACGACCCGGACGGTGACACCATCACCTTCGCCTGGACGCAGGTCTCCGGCCCGTCGGTCGAACTGACCGGCGCGGACGGGCAGATGCCGACGTTCACCGCGGCCGAAGCCGGCGAGTATGTTTTCGCGCTGTCCGTAACCGACACCTACCCCGAAACGGGCACCGACCAGGTGACCATCACCGTGACAGCCTCCGCCGATGACGACACCGTCGACGATGACACGACCGACGACGACGATGACGACGCGTCGGCCGATGACGACGACGATGATGACAGTGGGTGCGGCTGCTAACCGGATGAAACAGAGTTCGCCAAAAGGGGCACGGCCTACCGTGCCCCTTTCCTTTTGGCGCGCCGCTCTCGTGTGCGCGCTACTGCTGGCGCTGGCGGCCTGTTCGCAGCCGGCCGCGCCGCCGTCCCCGGCCGGCCACGACACGTTGCCGCCCAAGCCCGTCCCCACGCCGCCAGCCTGGACGGAAACCAAGATGATTCGTTTGCCGGGCGGCACCTTCCTGATGGGCTGCGTGCCGGCCGACCCGAACTGCGAACCGAACGAGAGCCCCGCGCATCCAGTGCGCGTCAAGCCTTTCTGGATGGACGAACATGAGGTGACCGCGGCGCAGTACGACGCCTGCATCGATGCCGGCGTGTGCAAGGCGACGCAAGTTGCGGGCACTGCGTCGGGAGACCTTAGCTCCTTCGCCTTCAATTCGCGCAACGTGCAACGCCGCGACCATCCGGCCAACGGCGTCAACTTCTTCAGCGCGCGAACCTACTGCGCCTGGGTTGGCAAACGGCTGCCGACCGAAGCCGAGTACGAATACGCCTTGCGTGGCGGACAGGCTTCGCAGATCTACCCATGGGGCAACGACCTGCCGACCACACCGGTCGGCAACTTCGCCGACCGCAGCGTGATGAAGCACCCGCCTTTGCAGTTGCCGCCCTGGCCCGACTACGACGACGGCTACGTCGGCACCTCACCGGTCTGTCATTACGGGCGCAACGCCTACGGTCTGTGCGATCTGTCCGGCAATGTGTGGGAATGGTGCGAGGGCGAAGTGGCCGGCCATGCCGACCAGCACATCGTGCGCGGCGGCAGTTGGCACAACAATCATCTTGAACTGCGCGCCTCAGCCCGCCACCCGTTCATCTCCGACGGCTTCGCGCACGTCGGCCTGCGCTGCGTCAGCGACCGGGGGCCGCGCCCACCCCGCTGAATCCTAAATCCTGATAACGCGCGTACAACCGCACGACGATGACACCGGCCTCGCGCAACGGCTTGCTGTTCTTCCACAACAGCGGCTCCATCGCGTCGGAGGACAGGACCACCAGGTCGATCGGCGAGGTGAGCACGTCGGCTGGCGCGGTGATCGGTATGCCGTCAAGCTGCTGCCCCTGACGGGACGGATTGTCATCGAGAATCCGCTCGATCCTGACGCCCTTTTTCTCCAGCTCGGCGCGAAACGGCAAAATCTTGTGGGTGTGCTGGCCCGCGCCGTAAAGAGCGATGCGCAACGTCTTGTGCTCGTCCAACCACGACCCGATTTGATGGACCAGGCGCTCGAAGGCCGATCGGGACGGATCGGCGTATTCGACCCGGCCGGTGAAGAGCATGCGCATGGCGTGGACGAGCTCGGGCGCGATATCGCGCCACACCCGCGCCCCGACGCGCGCCAGCCGCTGCTCGGACGAAACGGCCGGGCCGGTGCGCGCCAGCACCGACTCGTAGAACTCCACGCGCGACTGCGCCTGCCGCGCCGGCGCGAACACCTCGCGCACGCGGTGGTAGGCCTGTTTGCCCAGAGCGGCCGCGCGCTCCGGATCATCAAGCAACGCGATGATCTTGGCCGCCAACTCGGCCGGCTGTTGCGGCGTCACCGTGATGCCGGCTTCGCCGATCATTTCCACCATGCCCGAATCCGCGCTCACCACGGCCGTGCGGCCGGCGGCCATCGCTTCCAAGCAGACGTTGGGGAAGTTTTCAAAGATGGACGGAAACGCGCAGAACGCCGCTTGCCGGTAGTAGCCGGCGAGCTGGTTGAGCGGACAGTTGTCGACGAATTCCACGCGCGCCAGCGTTTCCTTTGTGCTGTGGGCGATCAGGTATTCGCGCATCGAACCGCCGCCGGGGGCGGTGGTGGTGTCGCCGCCGACCAGCACGAAGCGCGCGTCCGGATGCTTGGCCAGCACCAGCGGCGCGGCGGCGAGCAGGTCGATCACGCCCTTGCGATGCTCCAGCCGCCCGACGTACACGATCGTCTTGCCGTGCGGCGGCACGTAGTCGGCCAGCACGTCGGCGGCGAAGTACGGATGGTGCACGACCCGCGGCGGCCGCTCCAGCTCGACGCCGGCCGCGATGCGCAGCGCCATCGGCGTGCACGGCGCGCAAACGGCGTCGGCCAGCGCCAATTCGAGTTTTTCGAAATACTGCCCGGCCAGCGGCGGCTGGCAGTTCAGTTCCTGCAACAGCCAGGTGGGCGTGTGGCAGTTCACCACCGACGGAGTCTTCCAGCGCCAGTCGAGCAGCAGCGGCCAACCGGGCGCTTCCCATTCCGGAAATTCCACGATGTCGAGCCGCTGTTCTTCGAGGAATTCCAGCAGTGCCTCGCGAAACAGATCGGTCGCGTACAACCATCGGTTGAACATAAACCAACTGCCGGTGAAGACCGTGTGTTGCTCGTCCGGCGGCGTCCAGAACGTGCGGTGCACGCTCACTCCCGGCGGATCGTAACTGCGGTCGGTCGGACCGGTCGCCACCGTGAAGACGTGCACCTCATGCCCCAGCGTCGCCAGGGCGCGGCTGACCTGGTGGACATAGGTGCCGACGCCGCCGCCGAAGAACGGAGGATATTCGCGCGAAACCAAACCGATCTTCATGCTTCACTCGCTGTATAGGCCGGTGACTACTATCCCGTGTTCGCGCAGATGCGCGGCCTTTTCGAGCATCTGCACTTCCCAAGCATCGGAACTGACGATGACCGCATCCGGCTTGACCGCCGGCGCTTCGCCAAGCGGCCGCACGGGCACGCCCAGGATCTTGCCGCCGCACGCGGCCGGGTTTTCGTCGAAGATCGCCACCAACTCCATGCCGTCCGGCAGGACCAGACCATCAAGCAACCGCAAGGTGTGCCGGCCGGCGCCGAACAGGGCGATCCGCCGGTGACCGGCCTCGAATAAGGCGGTGGTTCGGTCGCGCCATTTCCGAATGTGCAGCGGCTGCGGCGGCAGTGTGTGCATGCCTCCGGCCAGACGCACGGCGGCGGCAAAGGTCGCGGCTTTGCGGTGCCAGGCCGCGTCGCGCCGCGGGCGAACGTTGGCATACACCTGATCGAAACGCTCGGCGTCTTCCTCGATCGTGCGCAGGCACTGGGCGCCGGCTTGCAGTTGGCGCACGAGTTCGGGCGAGGCCGCCAGTTGCCTGATCTTCTCCGCCAGATCATGTGAATCGCGGCTGCGGAACCACAGGCCGTTCTGGCCCGGCTCGATCAGGTTGGTCATGCCGGCGCCGTCGGCGCAGAGGCACGGCGTGCCCAGCGCCAACGCCTCAAGCATCGACACCGGCGAGTTCTCCGGCCAGATCGACGGCGTCACCAGCACATCGATTTCGCTGTGCACTTCCGTCACGCGTTCCATGTTGAAGCGGCCCTTGATCGTCACGTTCGCCAGCCGCTTGGCGTGCTCCGCCTGTTCGGCGCCATAGGTGTCGGTGTTCCAGACCTCCTGTTCGCCGAACAGCTTGAGCTCGACCGGCAGCTTGTCGCCAACCAGTTCCATCGCCTCCAGCAGCACGTGAATGCCCTTCATGCGGTTCCAGCGGCCGATGAATCCCAGCCGCAGCACCTTGCTCGGTGTCTTGGGCAGGCGCTTCGCCGGGCGGGGGATGCCGTACGGCCAGACCTCCACCGCCGCCGGGTCGGCGCCCAAGCTGCGAATGTGATCACCCAGCAGCGGACACGGGCAATGGTGGAACGAGTAGCCTTCCGCCAGCAGCATGAACTGCTCGCGGCGCAGCGTGGTATAGAGCGGGAACTCCGCGTCGGTCAGGTCCTTGTTGCAGTCGCGGCAGTCGACGTCGTACCGGATGCCGCAGGCGTCGAAGTCGGGTTTGAGCAGGTGGCTGTCGCGGCAGGTCCAGAGGAAGTCGACATGCGTACCGACGACGGGAATGCCGAGCTCCAGCGCGGCAAACGCCACGGCCGGCACGAACCAGCTATTGGCGACATGCACCACGTCTGGCCGTTCCTGGCGCAGGTACGCCAGCGCCTCGTCGTACATCTCCGGGTAGTACTGCAACGCGTACAGCACCGGCGGTCGTTGCTCGAAGAGAAACGCCATCCGATGCACCGGCACCCCCTCAAAGGGCTCGTCGGTGGCGTAACCGCGTTTGTGTTTGAGGTCGAGCGTGATCACGCCGACGTCGTGGCCTCGCGCCTGCAGCGCCTTGGCCAGATTCTGCGTGTAGACCTCCGCTCCGCCGAACAGCTCCGGCAGGTAGCCGGTCAGCACAAAACGGATCTTCATGCTTCATCCCCACCGTTACACCATTGTTGAAAACGCGCCAGCGGTTCGCGCAGCGCGGTCCATCCGTCCTCTCCCGCCGCGGCCAGCGCGACGGCCAACGCCGCCGCGAAACGCCGGCCGAAATCGCGCACGCCGAATTGCCGCATGCGTTCCAGTTCGCGGAGCACCTTGGCTGGGGTCTCGAACGGTTCGTCGAAGAAATTCGGCACCGCCATCGAGCCGTCGGTGGCCTCGTAGGGCCGCGCCTCGGGCTTCGGCCGTTCGATGCCCGCCCGGCGCGCGTCGCGGTGATCGCGCAACAGGCCGAGCAGATACGCGTACGAGTTCGCCAGATCCGGCCGCGCCAGCACGTCGCACAGGACGCGCTCCTGCTCTTCGAGGTAATCGGTCACGTATGCGAGTTCCGCCAGCGGCAGATCGTACAGCGTGCAGTCGAGCGGATGCAGGCACGTGTTGATGTGCAGCAGGCAGTCGCGCTGGTGGGCGAAGGCGAACATGCGCGGCAGCTCAAACCAGTTGTGCCGGGTCTCGGTGACGTTGAGCACGATCTTCACCGGCCGGCGGCAGCGCAGTTCGAGCAGCCAATTCAAGTTGGCCATGAACCTGTCGTAGTCGAGGCCGCGGCGCACGAAGGTCAGCACGCGGGGCGAGAGCGCATCCATGCTGACGGCGATGGTGCGGAAATTCAGCGTCTCGAGATAGCCCTTCACGCGGTCGGTCAGCGTCGTCGCGTTGGTGTTGACGTAAATCGTGCACCGCGCGCCGGTCTGCTTCAGCAATTCGAAAATCCGCAGGTGGGCTTGAATCAAGAACGGTTCGCCGCCGAAGAACTCAAGGTGGTCGAGCGTCGGCAGCACCTGTTCCATTTCCTGGAAAAACTTCTCGTCGTAGGGCGACTCGTAGGGCGGCTGCTGCTCGCGCTCCTGCCGGATGCGGCTGGACAGCGTGCCGGTGCACATGATGCACTTCAGATTGCAGGTGTTCGCCAGACGGAACGTCAGCAGCGTCGGGAACGGCGGGTCATGCCGCCGCGCCGGCTTGTAGTCGTACTGGTCGCAGGCGAACACGCCCTCCGGCCGCCCGGCGCGAATCTGCCGCGCGCAATGGCGGCAGTCCATCTCATCGATGCGATACTCGAGCATGTCGTGCCGCAACTTGGTGAACTCCGGCCCGCGAAACACCTCGAGCATCGACCGGTCTTGAATGTTGGCAATGCGGCGATGGAAGTGATTGCAGACGTTGATCTGCCCCTGCGGGCCGAGATCGAGGCTGACAAACGGCGCGTGACAGAGCGTGTCGAACACCGCGCGCGCGCGCGGCAGGCGGTCGCGGTTGTAGCGGCGGATGGTCATGCCCATCCCCTCGCCGCGCGAATTGAGAATCTCACGGTCGTATTCCACACCCGAAGGCAGACAGCGCTCGCGCGGCTTTTCGACCGCTTCGGTGACGGCGCCCGCCTGTTCCACCGGGGCAAAAACACGAATGCCGCGCTGCTCGGCGCCCGCGTGCGCCAGCCGCGCGCGCAACTGGCCCTGGTAGGTGTCGGTGGACAGCACGACGGCATCGAGGCGCCACTCGGCCAGCGCCTGCTCGGGCGGCACGGTCGATGAGCCGTCGGGCAGCGTCGCGGGGCGGTCGTCGATCACCCCGGCGAACACGCGGCCGTCTTCATTCAGTTCGGCGGCGGAAGTCCGCGGCAGCCACCGGCGCAGGAACTGACCCGCGCCGAACAGCGCGTACCGCGCGCCCGGCGGCACCTGGCGCACGGCGGCGAGCAACAAGTTCCCGGTTGGCATGATGGGTTCCACTTCTACCGGCGCACATGCGAGCGGCGGCGGCCCTGGCGGCAACGGCGATGGCAACACCGGCGGCAGCGTCTGCGGTCCATCCCACAGGATGTCGCGGTTGTGCGCGATGCCGTTGCAGATCGCGTCGATCTCGGGCAACCCGCCTGGCGCCAAGTCGTCCAACGAATGAATCAGCAACTGCTCCGGAACATCCGGTCCCGGCGTCTCGAACACCCGGAACGGCACGCCGCGCCGGAAGGTCAAATGATAGGTGAACAACCGCGCCAGCGCCGTGCGTTGTGCGTCGCGCACCTTGAGCCGATCGGCTTGTTCGAGCCACCGGCGGTATTCGTCCTTGGTGCCCGCGTCGTAGCTAAACCCTTTGCGCGCGTAGCGCGCGTCGCCGGCGACAATCAGGGGCAGGCCGCGCGCCGCCAGTTCGTACCCGAGCGAGGTGGTGTACACAACACCCACGTCGAGCAATTCCGCCAAGTCGTACGAAACAATATCGTCATCCGGCGGAATGAGGTGAATGTGATCGGGCAATGCGCCGAAGCGCCGGTTGATTTCGTCGATCAGCCGCTCTTCCGTGCGCATGAAATAATGCTTGGCCTCGGCCGGATGCACCCGCACGATCAGCTCGATGTCGCCCCGCTGCCGCGCCCAGTCAATGGTCCAGAGCACCCACGATTGCATGTCGTCGAAGGCCGCGGACGTGCTGTGGATCGCCGCGTCCCACACCACGTTGGTAAACAAGCCCAATACCGTGCGTCCCGGCCGCAACGCCAACCGTTGGCGAATCGCCGTGAGGCTGGCCGGCTCGGTCGGCTGGTAGCGGTGCTCAACCAGATCGAACACGCCTTTGGTCTTCGACTGCAGGTAACGATCGAGCACTTCGTTCTCGGCCGGCGACAGGCGCAACCGGTTCCAGACCGCCGGGTCTTCCTGCTGGAAGAAGTGATGGTAGCTGGCGTCCTTGGTGATCAGCGTGCGGTCGCGCAAATATACCTGACCATACACAAAGTGCGGCAGGCCGATCTGCTGCGCGTATCCGGTGTAGACGCCCCAGGTGACGTAGATCCCGTGCGAACTCCACAGGCATGTCGGCTGGAACGAGGCGACGATGCGCCGGCTGGCGAGGCGGTTGATGAGCGCCGCTACCAGGTACTTGCGCGCCATGGCGACGTGCGCGACGCCAAGCGTGCCGCGCACGAAAAACCGGTGCAGCGAGGTCTTGACCATCGCGCCGAGCGCCAGTCCGTCCTGTGTGTAAGCGAAGATCGCCGGCAGATCGAGCGCGGCCGCGGTGGCCGTGAACGCGGCGATTTCTTTAGGAGTCACGATTTCCGACAAGCGCAACGTGGGAATGCCGAACGCCGCAAACCAGCGTTGGTGGCAATCCCAACAGTAGCGACAGAAGTCGGCCTTGTGTTCCGCCGACTTCTGGTTGAGGTTGTCGCAGGCGGGCAACACCCCGTCGCAGGCGATTTCCGCCGCCACCCCGCCGCGCAGACGGATGGCATTGGCGACAAACCCCTCCACCAGGTTGGCGTAGCGGGCCTGGCCGCGCACCGGGCAGATTAACAAACGCGTGCCTGCCGCCGGCCCGTGCGGGTCTTGCCGCCGGTCGAGGTCCGCGAACAACGCTTGCACATCAGCGATCAGTTGATGATCGTCCATGGTCCTCACTTATTGTCGTCGCAGCAACATGCCGCCGCGAATGTGGTCCGTGATCAGCGAGAAGCCCGCCGCCTCCACTGCCGCCACGGCCTCGGGATCGTGCCGACGGACGAACAGGCAGCCGCCCGGCCGCACGACACGCGCCAGGTCCGCCAGAAAACCCGGCTGGCGCACGGTCGCTGCGGTCGGCCACGACCAGACCACGGCGTCAAACATGCCGTCGGTGAATGGCATCGCCGGCCCCCCGTACGCCGCGGTGCGGAGCCGTTCCCACGCAACCGGCCGCCCGACCCGTTTTTCCAGGCACGAGACCAGGTAGCGCTGACGTTCGTCGAACCAGCGCCAGTTTCCTTCGAGCAGCTGCCGGTCAATCGCATAGCTTTGCGCGCCGCCGGCCGCGAACGCCATCGCGGCCGTGAACGATTCGCCGGCGGCGTAGTCCAGTACTGTCCGCCCATTCAGTCCGCCCAGCGGCTCGGCCACGACTTCGATCGCCGCCGCCGCCAGTTCGACCAGTTCCTCGGTATTTGCCGTCGCCCGCCAGGCCTGAAAACCGCGTTGTTCGATCAACGCCAGTCGCAGCCGCTCCTCCACCAACCCCTGGCGCCACGCTTGGGTGATGCGGTCGATCATCGCCCGCTGGTGACAGTCGGTCGACAGGATCAACCAATCTAGCGACCAAGTGCTGACCGCCTCCGCCAGGGAGGCGCGGGGATAACCGCCAACTGAAAGGGAGCCGGGTTGGTCGTCGACGATGCCGACCAGGAATCGGCCATCGGCAAAGAGGTCGCTTTCGGCGGTCGCGTTCAAACAGCGGGCGGTGAACTGGCCGGCGCCGTACAGCGCGTAGTCCACCCCCACGGGTAGAGTCCGAATGGCTTGCAGTAGCGGGTTGTCGGTCGTCACGCCGCTCCCTCCAACAGCCGCTGGAAAAACCGGTCGTAGGCCGCGGCGACCACGGGCCAGTCGGCCAACGCGGCCAGGTGTTGATGCGCAGCCAGGCCCAGGCGGCGGCGGCGATCCGGATCCGCCTTGAGCGCGTAGATCGCATCGCAAAACAAATCGACGTCGTTGCGGTCGAGCAGCACGGCGCACGACTCGTCGACATAGTCGCGCACACCGCCTACGTCGGAGATCACTAGCGGCGTACCCGAGCAACCGGTTTCCAGCAACGTGGTGTTGGCCGTGGCGTCGAGCAACGGCATGACCGCACACCCGGCGCGATGGTACAGACGCCGCAAATAGCGCTCGTCGATTTCGGAATACAACCGCAACCGCGGGTGGCCGGCGAACGCGTTGCGCCACCACGGCGCCACCACCACCGCCACGATGATTTCCGGATCGCGCACGAGCCGCTCGATCAGCCGATTGGCAAAGAAGAGGTCGCGAAGCCAGTGGCCGACAAACAACACCACAAACGGGCGGTCATGGCCGTCAACAGTTGCCGCCGGCCGGAAATGGTTCGCGTCGATGCCGATTGGAATGAACTCCACCGGGCCATGAACCCGCGCGCGGACGAATTTGAGCTGCGCGCGAGAGACCACGACCGCACCGTCCAACTGCGCGAATGGATCATGCCACCCGTACATGGCCTCGATCACCGATGCCGGCTGATGAACCGTCGCACTGAACCGGAAGTCGGTGTGCCCGCGCACGTACCGGCCAAGGTGGTAGCTGTTGTGCGCGTCGAGGTAATGCAGCACGCCGCCGCGACGGAACATCACCGTGCCCAGCGCTTCGAGCTCCGTACGCACATGCGTGTCGTGGTACCACGGCGACGGCGCACCGCCGGCGATATCGTTCAATTCCTGATCGGAACAGCGGCAACCCGTGCCGTCCACCGCGACGACACGCCGGACCTGAGGCGAACGGAAATACTCCACGAGCACGTCGGGACAGGAACGATTGCGGTGGTGAGCCAATTGTTCGAGGACGAACACAACCTCGTATGACTCGGATTTTCTCGCCAAACCCTCAGTCGCCTCCGGATTCGAATGTCAGCACATCGAGCTGTTGCCGGTGATCGTCGACGACGAACAGGTTTCCGACTCCGGCCGTGGCCGCCGCCACGTTGAGCCAGGCGCCCCCATTCGCGCCAGCGACGCGCACGGTTTCGCGCCCCCCGGTGTTTCGGACCGACAATACCGGCGGTTGATGCGAAAAGACGCAAACACCGCCGTCCACCGGGGCCAGATCAACTGGCCAGATCGGCGATTCGAGACGGCGAGTTTCCCGGCCTTGCGGGTCCAGTTTGATTATATCGCGACCGTGTGCGACAAAGAAACCATTGTTGCCACGCACCACCCGGTACGGAAATGGTCCGGTTTCCGCCGGTAAGGGCAAGGCTTGCCAGTTCTCGTCGGCGTCGCCCAACCATAGCTGGCCGCGATAGGAGTCGATCATCGCCACCGCGCCGCGGCGCGATACCGCCAGATCCTCAACGTACCAATTGCACGCCCTAGGTAAGGCGCGCTGTCCGCGATGGACAAACGCCGCATCGAACTCGTGCAAGGTTTGCCGGCCGATTTCCATCAGGAACAAGCGATCGTCGATGGTGTCGAAGGCAGGGTACGGACCCCAGGCGACCACCGGCGACAATCGAGCCGCCAACGGCTGCCAGGTCTGCTCGACCAGATTGTAGAGCAGAACACCCGCCGCGGCCGCCGGGCAACGCAACAACAGATAGCGGTCGCCGAGAAGCCGAGCGCGGTCGAAGCGATACACGTCGGCGCCGTCAGTGGGCAGCGGTACGGAACGCGCGGCTGCGGCCGCCGCGACCGGCTCCAGGAAATGCGCGGCCAAACGGCGCCAAGCCTCCTGGGCAAGCGAGTCGCGATCGGCGAATTCGCGCTGCACGCCTTCCGCATCCTGGTCGACCACACACAACCGGCCGTGCACCAAGCGATAGACCGGGTGCGCCCGTGCCGCCGCCGACAGGTCGGCCAGAATCTCCCGCGTACGGTCCGGCCGGCCGCAGGTCAGTTCGCCGTACGCCCGCAACAGCCGGGCAATTTGTGTCAGCACCGGATCCGTCGATTCACGGTCGATGCGGTCATAAATGCCGCGCGCCTGGTCGATCTTGCCCGCGGCCGCCGCCGTTCCCGCCAGCACCAATGCCGACCAGAGGTTGTCGGGGTCGACCGCCACCAGCCGCAACGAAGCCTCGTAGGCCCCCCGGAAGATGCCAAGTTTCTCCAACCGCTTCTGATGCTCGCGGTAGACCGACGCGGGGGTGACGGTCATCTTTGCGCCGAAACGTTCCGCCAATTGCGCTGGTGTTCGCTGGGCGCGGAAATCGGGCCAGAGTCCGCCGTACGCCAGCGCTTGCCGCCTGGTCTGCTCGGCCTGCTCGCTCGACTCGACCACGTCGCGCTGCAAGCGGCGAAATGCCTGGGCTTCCGGTCCTTCCCCCTCCCGCGCCGATTCCAATAACGACGTTGCCGCGTTCCATATTGCGCCGCGCTGGGCGGCGAGCTCGGCCGCGACCTGCGCCAGGCGGTCGAGCAACGGCCATGGCGCCGGCGAAGCAGGCGGCAAAGCCGACCCCCATTGGGCGCGGTATTCCTCACTGGCCGTGAGCCTCGGCAGGTCTGTCGCTTCCACACCGCAGCCGCGCACGGCAATCTGCTGCAACAAGGCCTGCACGAACGCGGAGGGTTCGGATCGGTGACGATCCAGCAACGTGGCGAGGATCGACTCCAAAGCACTCAACGAATCCGCCATCTCCGCGACCGGAGTCTCGGCCGTCTGGTCGCTTGCGATCTCCCGCCCCAGGTGCGCGAGGAAATGCCGGATGCCGACCTCATAAGTTGCCAGCCGCCGGATATGGTTCTGGTTACGGCGAACGACATCTTGCCGCGCGGCCTCGTCGGGCAGGAAACGCTCGATGCGGCGGCGCAGTTCGTCGCGGCTGTCGAACAGGCATTCTTCCATCTCGAGCAGGCCGAGCGTCGGGCGGCGCAGGGCGAGGAAGAAGCCGCCGGCCATCAGGCCGTCGAGAATGCGCGCGTGTTCGAGCTGCGAGTGGTTGATGTGCAGGTTGATCGTCGTGCCGCGATAGACTTCAACCAGGTCGGGGCCGTTTTCAATGACCCCGAGCGCGTGCTTGCCGAGCGTGGGGTGCTTGTCCCAACCGCGGCCCCAGAGCGCGAGATCGTGGCCGTCGGCGACGATCCATTCCAGCACCTGGTGGCGCAGCATCGAGTCGTACAGATTCGTGTAGATCGTGAACATGAACTGCGGCCCCGCCGGCACGGTCACCCCCAGCTCGCGACCGGTGGCCAACAGGTAATCGCGGTAGGCGTCCCACGACGGGAACAGCCGGCCGGCGGCGAATTGCGCTTGGAAGTCGGCGTACACGCGTTCGAGCAGGCGCGCGATCGCCGGGCCGGACGATTTGTAGCGCTCGCGCAAATTGGCGTAGACCAGCGGGTGCGGCGACGAGATGTTGCTGACGTAGGAGAACGTCGCGCGACGTTCCGGCCGCGTTTCGCCCGCCGGCGCGCCGAAAAGCGCAGGGTTGGTCAGCGGCGGCAGCGGGAACAGCCGCTGCGGCGCATAGCCGACCTGCTCCAAACCCTGGGTGTAACCGACCACCAGATCGCGCGCGCCAAGAGTGGCGCCGACTTCGGGTTTGAAGATCTCGGGCATGAAGTCCTGGATCCACGCGACAAAGGGCAGACCGGCGGGGTAGAGATCGGCGTATTCGTGCCGCAGATGGTCGATGATCAGCAGCACGTGCGGCCGCAGTTGATCGAGCGCCTCGAGCACCGTGCGACGCGTGAAACGATCGACCGCTTCCCGCTCTTCCAGCACCTCCACCCGCGCGCCCATCGCCTCGAGCGCCTGGCGAATGTCGCGCGTGGAGTAGCGCAGGAAATACGACCACCGGCTGACGATCATCAGCACGCGCAACCGTTGCGGATCGAGGCACGCACGCACCAGCTCCGCCGGCGGCAGCTTCGCGTAGTGCTCGTTCATCGTCGCTTGCAACTCGGCCGTGCGCCGGTTGTTCTCCTGCGTGGCCTGCTGCGCGGCGGCCAGGGCGCGCCTGGCCATGTCGTTCCCGCCCAGCACCAACACCTGGGTCGGCGTCAGCTTGGCGCCGTCGCCGCGGAAGAAGGCGAGGAGCTGTTCGGCGGCAGTCGGACCGACGAAGAAATGCACCTGTCCGCTCTGCACCCATTCGCGCCAGTCGGCCGCGGTCAGATTGAGGCGGAGCAGGTTGAGGTCTTCCTCGTAGACATACACCGCGCGCAAAGATTCCCACGGCCGTCGCACCAGCCGCGAGAGACATTCGCGAATCTCGTAACCCGCGCGGAGGCCGGCGAAGAACAACGGTTCGCCGCCGGCGAAAACCTCGCGCTTCTGCTCGGCAAAATTCCGCGCCTTCTCGACGGCTTGTTGGGGGTGGCTCAGCGCGACGAGTTTGCCGCCCTGCCGGCGCACGACGACGACGGTGCCGTCGGCGGCAGTGGTCAACGAGTAGGTGGGATCGGGCGCGGTTTCGACCAACAGCCGCACCAGATGCGGCTGTCTTTTCTGCAGGGCCTGCAGGTTCTGCTCGAGAAAACTGAACATCGCCTGAACGCTAACACCCGCCGCGGGCGCGTTCAAGGTGACTATTCGAAGCTGCGGCGACCGGGGCCGAAGAAGCGTCCGCCGGCGGTGAGCCCGGCGAACTGGTACACGTAACCGTAGGCGCATGCCGCCAGCGCAATCAGCCACCAGGCGAGCGACCATAGCCCGAACATCAATACGACTTCGACCAGAACCGCGTGCCAGGCAACAATGCCGGCTGCGCCGCTCACGAAAAAGACCAGGGTGACCGACCAGCGCATCATCGGCGAGTAGGCGGGGTCAGACCAGAACGAGTGGCCTTCCGCGCGCCAGGTCAGCCCGCCCTCGCCCGGCGCCTTCTGGTCGTCGGCGACTGCGAGATGCGTGCCCGCCGCCAGAACAAACATGACCGCCACGTACAACGACGCAAACAAAAGTAGTCCGTACAACGAGAACAGCACCGGCAGGCCGAGTCTGATCACCAGCCACAATAACACCGCGCCGGCGGCCGGCCCTAAAACCAGCCGATGCGCTATGCGAACATCTTCGGGGAAGAACTCTTTGTGCAATACCATCGCGAACAGCAGGTAGCCCAGGTAGGGGATGAGCAAGCCGAGGACGAGATCGATCCGGCCATTGGCAGCCAGTCCAGTCAACGGCCCGGCGACATGCAAGCCCATGCTCCAACTACGGATTCGATTCAACCGGGGATCGGGAGTGAATTTGTTCGGCTCGTTCATGGGCCAGAGTATGACCACCCTCCGGCCGTGCCGCAACACCGCCCAGCGCTAGCGCTGTGAAAAATGCGTTTTGAATGAATGACCATTCAGTTTCTTCTTGACACTCCCCCGGCGTCACCGCTAACATTCCGGGCGAGTTTTCCGACCAGATTCGTGGAGTTATTTCCTTTTCCTCTCCAGTAACGAAGGGTAGGAGTATAAGCTGATGAGCAATGAAAAAGTGATGAACCGGTGGCTCGTGGTAGCCGGAGCGCTGCTGATTCAGGTCAGTCTTGGCGCGATCTACATCTACAGCGTGTTCAAGCCGGCGCTCAAAGAGCAGTTTCCGGATTGGAGCGCCACCAATCTAGCGCTGCCCTCGCAGTTGGTGCTTGCGTTCTTCGCGGTAAGCACGATTTTCGCCGGCCGCATCCAAGACAAATTGGGGCCGCGCAAGATCGCGACCGTCGGCGGTATCTTGCTGGGTTTGGGTCTTTTTGTTGCCAGCCGCGCGACGAGTCTGCCGCTGTTCATCATCGGCTTCAGCGTCATCGGCGGCATCGGCATCGGCACCGCGTATGTGTGCCCGATCGCGACCTGCGTGAAATGGTTCCCGGACAAACGCGGCTTGATCACCGGTCTGGCGGTGGCCGGCTTCGGTGCGGGCGCGTTGCTCTTCACTCCGGTGGCCAAGTCATTAATCGCCTCGCAGGGTATCATGAACACATTCATGTACTTGGGCATCATCTTCCTGGTCGCGGTAGTGTTGGGCGCGCAACTCATGATCAACCCGCCGGCCGGCTACAAGCCGGAAGGCTGGAATCCCCCCGTTCCGGCGGCGGGCGCGGCGGCGGCGCAGGCCGACTACACCTGGCAGCAGATGCTGGGCACGGCGCAGTTCTGGCTGCTGTGGCTCACCTATTTTGCCGGTTGCACCGCAGGCCTGATGGTCATCATGAACGTCACCAACGTGTGGCAGTCGTTCGCGCTGCCGGCGCTGTTCGACGGCACCAACCCGATCGCCAAAGCCACGTTTGACGGCGTGGCGGCGAAGGGCGCTTCGGCGGTCATGATCGTCGCCATCCTCAATGCGCTGGGCCGTATCGCCTGGGGCAAAATCTCCGACAACCTCGGACGCAAGACCACGATCATCATCATGTTCATCTTCGCCGGCATCGTGATGCTGGCGTTGAACATGCTCAACACCTACGCGCTGTACCTGCTGGGCGTGGCCTGCGTCGGCTTCTGCTTCGGCGGCTTCCTGGCGCTGTACCCGGCGGTCACCGCCGACTACTTCGGCACCAAGAACGTCGGCGCGAACTACGGCTTGATGTTCACGGCCTTCGGCGCGGGCGGCCTGTTCGGCCCGTGGTTGGCCCCGAAATTGATGTCCGTCGTCAACAAGATTCCGTACGAAGTGATGGACAAGGCCACCAAGGCCATCACCACCAAAACCTACGACGCCGGCAACTACGTGAAGGCATTCGTGATCTCCGGCGTGCTGTGCCTCGTGGCGATGCTGATCTTACTGATCGTCAAACCGCCGAAAAAGGCGTAAGACACTTCCTGGTTTGCATCCGAGGGGGTCCCCGTATGGGGCCCCCCCCTTTTCTTTGGCCGTTGAGGCTCGCGGCGAAAGCCTTTACAATCGCGGCCGGCAAAAAGGAGGTTCCCGATGGCCCATCTCTGCGAAGCTGCCGTCGTCACCTGCGAGGACTTCCGCCTGCACGCGCGCAAGCACGGCGGCAATTTCATCGCCGAACATTTTCACCGGTTGTATGTCGATTTTGATCTGATCACCCGGGGCGGCTGCATTCAGGATCTCGTGCGCCCTAAGCCGGGCTTCGACGACGCGCTGTATCGCGATCTGAACGTGTCGGTGAGCCTGCACCAGGTGAAGACGATCTACGTGGTCGGCCACGAGGACTGCGGCGCCTACGCCTCGTTTCGGTTCCCGACCCGGCCGGCCGAACTGGCGCAGCACCACGCCGACCTGAAGGAAGCCAAGCGCCTGATCGAGAAGCGCTTCCCAGGCGTGCAGGCGGTGCCGTTGTTTGCGGAACTGGAGCCCGGCTCGCACGACCGCTGGGTGATGACCGAGGTCGAGTAGGGTTTGCCAAATCCGGCACATTTATGCTAAGGTGTGCCGAATTTCGCGCACCGAATTCAAGCGCAGGGCTCGACTTCGATTCATGTCCTCCCCATTCCAAGGAAGTCGAGTCCTGCGTCTTTCATTTTGGACGAGATGAACCAACCGTTGCCCATTGCTGAAGCCCGCGACTTGCTGGCGAGCGCCCGCCAGGCGCTGGTCCATTCTCTGTGCCTGTGGTCGGGGTTCGCCGTGGGGGCGGCATTGCGCTGTGAAGACGGCACCATCGTCACCGGCTGCAACATCGAAAGCCCGACGCTGCTGCAAGAGATCTGCGCCGAACGCGTGACCTTGTTCAAAGCGCTTTCCGACGGCCACCGCGCCTTCACCCACCTGGCGGTGGTGGCCGGCAAAAAATCGGGCCTACCCCCGTGCGGCGTATGCCGGCAATTACTGATCGAATTCGCGCCGGACTTGATCGTCATCACGCCCGGCGACGACGGCGAACCGCATCAACGCCCGCTCGCCGAGTTGCTGCCGGAGGCGTTTCTCAAGCCGTAGACCGCCCGGATCGCGACCGGTTCTCTCTGCCGATAACACTAACGTGAAGTGCCGCCTCCGTATATTTTTGTTTCGAACGGGCGTTCCAGCGAACGAGTGGATATTTTTTTTAAAGTCTCCTTGGCCAATTCCACCTTGTGCATTGTCGGTGCCGGGTGAATTGGCGGTCGCGCATCTGGCGCCGACCGCCGGAAATTGGAAGTCGCTTCAGCGGCGAAACATAGGACAAAGAAAGATGCTGCCAGTCGGCGACTGTATCCCCCGTCCTGGGGAGGAAAATCCAAGCGTGAATAGTCAAGCCGCCAATGTGGTTGGAAAGAGCGGGGTGACAATGGGAGGCGTCCGCCGCTGAACAGGCCATTAGGTTACGGAATACAAGATGTCGAAGCGGCGCTTTCGCGGCCGCAAGCGATTTCCATTTTCCCAAGGGGTGAAAATCGAAGAGCAGGCTCGCGGGCCTGCCCTTATGTAGCGAATTCGGTTCGGCGATCAGATGACCGGGTTGGTCACGGCTTCCTTGGTTTCGGACTGCGCCAGTTCGGCGCGTTTGGTTTCGAAGAAGTTGTCGAGCTTCTGCTGAATCAGGTCGTAGGTCTGCTGGATGCCGCTCATCGTCTGTTCGTCGTTGATGCCCAGCCCGCCGAGGATCTTGAGCGCCTCGTTGAAGCCGGTGTCGATTGCGCCGCGGATCATCTCGTCGTACTTGCTCAGCGCTTCTTCCTCGGACAGGTCCGGGTTCTGCTGCTTGTACAGCCCGTACATGCTGATCGCGAAATTGGCGATGGTGTTGGCCGTTCCTTCGGGCGTGACGTCGACCGTGTTCAGATCGACGTTCAGATACTGTGCCGCTTCGTTGACGATGGACTTGAGCTGATCGAGCGTGGTCTGCGAATAGACCCGCAACCCGTAGCCGGGTTCGCGCGAGCTGTTGGTGACCTTGTCGGTGGCTTGGGTTTGCGTGGTCGATTTCTTGCTGCTAGCAGTCAGGCTCCGGGCCTTCAGCTTGCCCAGTGGACTGGACGAATTGACTGGGGTGATGGCCATAGCACACTCCTCCCTTTGCGGGACGTATCATACTTTGAATCGGCAATCCGGTGGCCCGGCTTGAACCCTATCTGGTTTGTCGGGTCCACAAATTGCCTGCGTAACAACCCTGAGCTATAGTGAAAAACATGAGCAAGGGCAAGGCCCAAACTGTTCCGACTTCGGTGGCGGATGCGCCAACTCCGCGGCATTTCCGCACTTTTTTGCGCGGCACGTTCCACCACTACAGCTCGATTCTGACCGGACGCTTTGGTTTCTTGCTGAACCTGATATTCCGCCTGTTGCTACGCCGGGTAAAGATCGCCCCTAACGACCGCAGCCAACTTCAGAACCTCGCGGAAAAAGGGACGATTTGCTACGTCACGCGCAGCCGCAGCCGGCTGGAATACTTGCTGCTATCGTTCAAGCTGCGGCAGGAAGGCCTGCCATTTCCGCAGTTCTGCCACTACCTGTCGGTCTGGTTGTGGCAACCGTGGGGACAGACGTTCCGGCGTCTGGTCGGCGTCGTGGTCAGTTGGTTCGAAGGGCATGGCTACCCGAACCCTTACGAAGACGGTTTCGTGCGGCAGTTGATTCTCGACCGCGTCCCTACCCTGTTGCCGTTGCACCACTTCCGCGGCCTGCCGTGGCGTTTTTCGCGGCGGCATCGGGACCCACTGGAAGAACTGATTATGCTGCGCCGCGCCTGCGGTCAAACGATCATGATGGTGCCGGTCGTCATCATATACGGCCGGCGTCCGGACAAAGACCGCAAGTCGCTGCTCGATCTGATTGCCGGTCCGCCGGACAACCCCGGCCGTCTGCGCCGCTTGTTGCGCTTCTTCGGCAACCTGAGCCATCTGTCGATCAACGTCGCCGAACCGCAGGAACTGCTCGAACTCGAAGCGGTCGCCGCAGTGCGCGTGCCGATGATGGCCGAACGACTGCCGGAGACGGCGTACCATATCCGCCAGACGCTGCTCGAACGCATCGAAGCCGAACGCCGCGTGGTGCTCGGCCCGGCGCGCAAGAGCCGCGCCGAAGTGGTGGAAATGGTGCTGCACGAAAAGAGTTTCGTCGCGGCGCTGCTGGAATACTGTCAGGCCAACAACGCGCCGTTCTATGAAACGCGCGAACGCGCCCGGCGCTACCTCGAGGAAATGGCCGGCGATTTCCGCCCCGGAACGATCCAGTTCCTGTATTGGCTTTTCGATCGCTTGCTGAAGAAAGTATACACGCGCATCGAGGTCGATGAAGCCGGCCTCGAACGCGTGCGCAAGGTGGCGCGGCGCATGCCGGTGGTCTTCATGCCCTGCCACAAAAGCCACCTCGACTACATCCTGCTCGACTACATGATCTACAAGAACCAGTACTCGCTGCCGCTGACCGTGAGCGGCATCAATCTGAATTTCTGGCCGGTGGGCTGGCTGTTTCGCGGCGCCGGCGCGTTCTTCATCCGGCGCGCGTTCCGCGGCAAGCGCATCTACTCGCTGTGCCTGACCCGATATCTGTCCGCGGTGCTGCGCGAAGGCCTTAACCTGACTTTCTTCGTCGAGGGCGGCCGCAGTCGGGTCGGCAAGCTGCTGGTCCCCAAGACCGGCTTCCTGCAATACCTGCTCGAAGCGATGGCCTCGGCCAACCGCCGCGACCTCGCTTTCGTGCCGGTGTCGATCGGCTACGAGAAGATCTTCGAGGAGTCGTTCTACACGAAGGAAGCCACCGGACGGCCCAACGAGGGCGAGAATCTGCGCACCGTGCTGCGCAATCGGCGGATGATCCGCTCGCAGCAAGGGCGCGCTTGGCTCGACTTCGGCGAACCGATCACCCTACAGGAACTGCTCGACCAGCGGCGGCTGGTGACGGTGCCGCGCAGTGAAGGCGCGATTCGCGATCTGGCCACGCGCATCGCCCAACGCACGGTGTTCGCCATCAACGAACTGCAACCGGTCACACCGTATGCCATCGTCGCCGAGGCGCTGCTGGCGGGCACGCGGCGCGGAGTGCCGGCGCAAGTGATCATCGACCGCTATGCGCTGATCGAGAATCTGCTGCGCGCCTCGTCCGCAAGGATTACGATTCCGCGCACCGACCCGACCGCCATCGTATTGGCGATTCTCAACGCGATGGTCGCCGCGAAAGTACTGGGGCGCCAGGAAGGTGGCGAGGAAGACGAGCCGTTCTATTTCCTTGACGAAGCCCGCCGCATGGCGCTGTCCATTTACGCCAACACCGTGGTGCCGCACCACCAATACGCCAGCCTTCTCGCCCTCGCCTTGCTGGGCGCGAAAGAGCCGAAAACCGAACATGATCTGCTGGTCGACTTCCGTTCGCTGATGGCGCTGATGACGCGCGAACTGGTGCTCGGCAAGGAACCGGAACGCACGCGCGAAGACGATGAACGCGATTTCGCCCCGACATGGCGCCTTTTCGTTGAACGGGAATGGGTGGACCGCCACGATCAGAGCTATGACCTGTCCGCCACCGGCCGCTTCGCCGCCGAGACCCTCGCCGCCATGGTGTCGGGTTACGCCGAGAGCTACTGGCTGGCGGCGCGCGCGCTGTTACAGCGCAAAGCCGAGCGTTTCAGCGACAAGGATTTTGTAAAGGCCGCGATGGCCAAGGGGCAACGCGCGGTCAGTGTCGGCGAGATGGCACACCCCGAAGCGGTGCACAAGGTGCTGCTGGAAAACGCTCTTAGGCATTTCAGCGATCTCGGACTGGTGCGCACCGAACGCGTCATCGGCGAAAAGACCAAGGCCGCGACCTACAACCATCAGGTCGCCGACTACGTCGGCCTACGCGAGATTGCCGACAACCTGCGCCGCTACTCGCCGGTCGAATAGCTTTCTACTTTTGCAGCAAGGTGTAGATTGCCACGCCACCGCCGATGACGCCGGCCGCGGTCAAAATCACCAGAATCAGTTTAAGCCACGAGAACGGCGCCGTGCCCTGCACTTCGCCGGTCTGGCCGTTGACCAGGAAGCGGTAGACCTTCCCCTTGTACCGGTACGCCGCGATCCACAGCGGCAGAATGGCCAGGTCGTACGCCCAATTGCTGAACCGCGTAGACACGTTGAGGTTGCGCTGCGTGTCGCCCGGTACCATCTTGCCGCACGCCTCGACCTCTTTCTCCTGCAGCTCCTTCTGCGCGATGTTCTGCGCCTCGGACGGTTTAATCGACGGGTTCTCCGCGCCGTAGCCGGCCAGGTAATCGCCGCTATATGGCTTGGCCTGGGCCATATCGAACGGTACGATCTTCGCCACCCATTCCTGATCGAGACCCTTCGAAGCCGAGATCAACCAATCGTCGTACCGTCCGCGGTGACTGCCGCGGGCCGGCTCCCACCGCGTGTGGCGCACGTCGCGGTATTTGGTCTGCGTGTGGCCTTGCGCATCCTTCTCGGTGTACGGCTCCTTGACGTAGTAGTAGTAGCCGGCGTCGGCCGACCACGACGAATCGGCGTCGACGTCAAAGGCCCAGAACGGCATGTACACACCGCGGATCTCGTTAATCGAACTGCCCTTGGTCAAATCGCGCGGGCGGAAAAAACCTTTGCCCAACCAGGTCCAGAACTTCTTCTCGGCGTCTTCGCGGCCAAAGGCGAACGGCACCACGCGGCTGGGGCGCTCGCTTTCCGGCGTCTCGGATTTCTCTATGACATACGCCGAGCCGCAGTACGCGCAGGCCAGCGCTTTCACGCTTGGGTCGTAGCTGACCTTCGCGCCGCACGACTTGCACGAGAAGGTGTTCACCTCGCGGCCGTAGCCCGACCCCGCCGCGCCTTTGGCCTGCAGCTCGCCGGTCGAGCTGGAAGTGGCGGTGGGCGGGGCCGCGGGTGCTTCCGGCGCCGCGGGCGGCACCGCCCCAACGGCGGTTCCGCAATACGGGCACGTGGTGGCAGTGGCTTCGATCTCCGCCTGGCAGCCGGTGCATTTGGGCATGGTAGCCTCCCGCGAACAGATGATCGTGGTGGGTGACAAATGCAACATAGCACTGCCCCTATTCGCCGGCCAAGAGGGGGGCGGCGGGTGGTTTGCGTCCCTGCCACTCGCGGGCTAAGTTGCCCCCATGGCACGAAAAACCGAGAAACAGCACGCGGCGTGGCGCGCGGCGGAAGTGGGCACATCCCTGCCCACGCGCGGGCGGCGGCGGGTGTGCGCGGTCTACCCCGGTCCATACTACGTGGCGATGGCCAATCTCGGATACCAATGGCTTATGCATGCGCTCGTCGCTGCCGACTTTGCCGTAGCCCGCGTTGTCTGGCCCGAAGGCGAGCTGCTGGCCGAGGCCATGACCGATACGCTGCGCGCCATTGACGACGACCGCCCGGCAAGAGGCGCCGATATCTGGTTCGTCTCGGTTTCGTTCGAGAACGACTTGCCGCATCTGGCCGGCCTGCTGCGCTTGGCGGGTCTGTCCCTTTTCGCGGCCGAGCGGCGTGACGGCGATCCGCTCATCGTCGTCGGCGGTGTGGTGCCGAACCTCAACCCAGAGCCAGCCTCCGCGCTGGCCGATGTCTGCCTGCTCGGCGAAGGCGCGGCCGCGCTCGATCCGTTCCTGGCCTATCTGGACACGCACGATCTCGCCGCGCGGGAGGACTTTTTGCGCGGGCTCGCCGCGCTGCCGCATGCCTATGTCGGCCGGTACTACGAACCGGCGTATCTGCCGGACGGCCGATTGGACTGCATCCGGCCGCTCGCCGGTTTCCCCGCACGCGTGGTTGCGCCGAAAGAGAAACAGATCGACCCCGCGCTCAACCGCACGCATCTGCGCGCGCCGCAAGCCGCGTTCGGTGACGCGTTGCTGATCGAAACCGCGCGCGGCTGCACTCAACGTTGTCGCTTCTGCGCGGCGGGGCATCTCTATCTTCCCTACCGTTCCGCGCCGCCGCCGGCCGAAGCGCCCGACCTCGCGCATGACGCCGTCGGCCTGGTCGGCTCGAACATTTCGGGCCACCCACAACTCGACGACTGGCTCGCCTGGGCTGGCGACCGGCGCGCGACGTTGTCGTCGATCCGTGCCGCGACGCTGTCAGCCGCGCAATGGAAGCGCCTGGCGCAAAGCGGCCTGCTTTCGGCGGCCATCGCGCCGGAAACCGGCACCGAGCGCTTGCGCCGGGTCTGCAACAAGCCGCTGGCGGACGAGGTTTTCATCGGCGAGGTCGAACGCGCGGTCGAGGCGGGGGTACGCAGCCTGAAACTCTATTTTCTGGTCGGCCTGCCGACGGAAACCGCCGACGATGTCGACGCGGTCGTGGAACTGACGCACCGTTGCCGCCAGGCGGCGATGCGCGCCTGGAAAGAGCGCGGTCGCGCGGGCACGCTGACGGTCAGTCTCAATCCGTTTGTCCCCAAACCGCAGACGCCGTTCCAGTGGCATCCGTTCGGCGCGGCGGATTACCTGCGCGACCAAATCGCCCGCGTGAAGAACGCACTGCGCCGGCTGCCGAACGTCGAGTTGCAGGCGGAGTCTTTGCCGGCGGCGACGCTGCAGGCGATCCTCTCGATCGGCGACCGCCGGGTGGCTGAGCTCATCCGCCTGGTGGACGAGAAAGGCTCGATCCGCCCCGCCCTGCGCGCCTGGCGCGGTGACGTGGCGTTTTACACCACTCGCTACCGGTCGTTGGACGAAGTGTTGCCGTGGGATCGCGTGGATCAACGGATATCCCGCCGCTATCTCGAACATGAATACCGGGCCGCACTGTCCGGCAAAGGTTCTCCGGCCTGTTTCACGACGCCGAATTGCCGGCTTTGCGGGGCGTGCCAGTGATTGCTTTTCCCCCGGCGCGGTCTTAAGTAGGGACATGACCTGGGCGGAGGTAGGGTGATTGTCCGATTCGAAGATGCGCTGCAACGCGCGCTCGCCTTTGATCGCCCGACCGAGTCGTGGCTCGTGCCGCTACTTGAATGTTCTGCGGCCGATGCCCCGCGCCTGTTCGCCGCCGCCGACTGTGTGCGCGCCGAACACGTCGGCGATGACGTTCATCTGCGCGCATTGATCGAGTTTTCCAACCATTGCCGCCGCAACTGCTGCTATTGCGGTTTGCGCGCCGAGAATAAGCCGGTCCGGCGCTACCGCATGACACCAGAGGAAATCGTTGCCACCGCCCGACATGCGGCTGAAATGGGTTACCGCACTGTCGTGATGCAATCGGGTGAAGACCTCTGGTTTACCGGCGAACGGCTGGCGCAGATCATCCGCGAGATCCGGGCGACGACGGATATGGCGATCACGCTCAGCGTCGGCGAACGCGACCGCGCGGACTACCGCCGGTGGCGCGAAGCCGGCGCCGACCGATTTTTATTGCGCATCGAGACGACCGATCCGGCGCTCTTCGCCGCGTTGCATCCAGATGACGACCTGGAACAACGCAAGGCCGCGCTGTATGCACTCAAGGAACTCGGCTATCAGCTTGGCTCCGGTGTGATGGTCGGCCTGCCAGGCCAGACGGCGACGATGCTCGCGCGCGATGTCGTCTGGCTGCGCGAACTCGGCGCGGAAATGATAGGCATCGGCCCGTTCATTCCGCACCCGGGCACTCCCCTGGGCGACGCCGGCGGCGGCACGCTGGAGCAGGCCCTACGCCTGGTGGCGGTGCTGCGGCTGGTTTTCCCCGATGCGCATCTGCCGGCGACCACTGCGGCGGGCACGGTGGATCTGAGCGGCCGCGAGCGCATGTTGCGTGCCGGCGCCAACGTGATCATGCCGAATGTCACGCCGGTCCGGTTCCGCGGCAGCTACGAAATCTATCCGAACAAAGCCTCGCTGGTTGCCGACGAAAACGACGCGCTGGACCGCGTGCGCGCACTACTGACTTCCATCGGCCGCGGCGTGTCGCTGGATCGCGGTGACGTGGCCAGAGTGAGGAAGAATCTATCGTGACCGACAAGCGTCAACATTCCTCCAACCCCAAGGTCGAGGCCCCAGTTCCCTACACCGCTCTGGTCGACCACCTTCGCGCCCTATCCGGCGCGGTCGTCGCCTTTTCCGGCGGCGTCGACAGTGCGCTGCTCCTTGCCGCCGCACATGACGCGTTGGGCGAACGGGTGCTGGCGGTCACCGCGGTGTCGCCCTCTCTGCCGACGCCCGATTGGATCTCCGCCAACGAGATCCCGGCCCTGCTCGGCGCACGCTGGGAGACGATGCCAACCGACGAATTGTCCGACCCGTGCTACCGCGCCAACAACCCCGATCGCTGCTACCACTGCAAGAAGATCCTGTTCGCCAAATTGGGCGAGATCGCCCGCCGGGAGAATCTGCCGGTAGTGCTCGACGGCGCGAATGCCGACGACTTGTCGGACTACCGGCCGGGCATGAAGGCCACCAAGGAACTCGGCGTGCGTTCGCCGTTCATCGAGTTGGGACTGGGCAAGGCGGATATCCGCCGCTTGGCGCGCGAACGCGGCCTACCGACGTGGGAGCGCCCCGCGTCGGCGTGTCTCGCCTCGCGAATTCCGTACGGTGAGGAGATCACACCGGAACGCCTGGCGCGCGTCGGCCGGAGCGAAGACGGGTTACGCGGACTGGGCTTCGGGCAGGTGCGCGTGCGCGACCATGGCACGGTGGCGCGTATCGAAATCGCCCCCGACGAATTGTCGCGGGCACTCGACACATCAACGCGCGAGGCGATGGTGCAGATCTGCCGCGAGGCCGGCTATCGTTACGTCACGCTCGATCTGCAGGGTTACCGCACCGGGGCGATGAACGAAGGCCTGGCTGCAGAGAGGAACAAATGACGGCCGTGAATCCGCGGGTGGTCGTGGCCATGAGAGGCGGGGTCGATTCGACCGTCGCAGCGGCGCTGTTGCGCGAACAAGGCTGTGAAATCATCG